>JAWKIE010000033.1:0-58102 GCA_041394485.1 Microthrixaceae bacterium | reverse complement strand
CGCCGCTAATCCCACCGGACGGGGTGGTTCGAACGCGCTCCGAAGTACTTTCGGAAAAGGGTTGACAGGGGCCACTTCAACAGTCACAATCGAACCTATGTTCGATCTCTCCGAGCCGGGAAACAAGGGTCAAAGCAGCCCGCCGCGCGCCCGGCCCTCCTCCGCCGGGTTCGCCCCGGAGGCCACCGGCGGCGCCGACGAGACGATCGACTTGGCCGCGCCACCAACCGGGCTTCAGGCACAGATCGTCGCTCAGCTCACCGACGACTGTGCCCGGAAATCGTCCGACCCGGGGGCGTCGATCACCGAGGCGGAGGGTGCCCAGCTGAACGACACGGTGCGGGCGCTCGGCGGGGTGTTCAACGCCACCCACGGCCGCATGGTGTTGGCGATGTGCCGGGTGTTGGAGTCGGGCTGGTGGGACGGCGGCGGCATCGTGTCGGCCAAACAGTGGCTGTCGATGCACTGGTCCACCACCTCGGCCAACGTCGGCAGGGTGATCGCCGTCGCCAAGCAGGCGAACGCCTACCCGGAGGTGGTCGAGGCGCTGGTCGCCGGCGAGATCACGCTGGAGGCCGCACAGCTGATCTGCCGCCGAGTACCCACCGAGTTTCAAACCGACTTCGTTGGCTACGCCCGCAACATGACCATGTCCCAGCTCCGGGCCTGCACGCCGTCCGTTCCAGCACCCACCGGCGACGAGCCCACCCCCGAAACCGGCTCGAACACCGGCGACGACGAGCAGGCCACCGGGCCCAACGACGACCCCTCGGGGAACGAACCGACCGTCGGCAACCCGCCCAACCGGGTGTCGTTCGGGGCTCACGGTGATGGCCGTTGGAGCCTGAATGCCAACCTCTCGGCCGAGGACGGGGCGCTGTTCGAAACCGCCCTCCAGCAGGTCCGCGACCTGGCATTCAACGCCGCCGAGGACCCCGACGAGCAGCTGCGGCTGTCGTGGTCCGACGCATTGGTCGGCCTGGCCCGCCGGTCGCTCGACCACGCCGACGCCGACACAGCCGATGGCCGGCCCACCGACCGCACGTTGGTGCACTTCCACTATCAGTTGGGCCGCCTCTACGCCGACGGGTCCGACCAGCCGCTCCCGCACGCCATCGCACGTCAGATCCTGTGTGACACCAACCTGGTTGCCATCGGCTTCAAGGACGGCCGACCGGTGGATGTGGGTCGCAAGTCCCGCACGATCCCCGACCGGCTGCGCCGCATCGTCATTCGGCGCGACGGGGGCTGCGTCGTGCCCGGCTGCGGGGCCGGCCGGGGCCTCGAGATCCACCACCGCATCCACTGGGAGGATGGCGGCCCGACCGACGCCTCCAACCTGGTCGCGATCTGCAAGGCACATCATCGGGCCCACCACCACGGCCTGCTTCATATCCACGGCGACCCGTACAGCGGCCTGAGTTTCACCAACGCCAACCACCAACCGATCTGCGCCCGGCCGCCGATCACCCCCACCACGACCGAACCGCACGACCTCACCTCGCAGGCACTCGATTGCGGCATGACCGACCCCGCCGAGCACCGGCTTGGTCCCGTCGGCGGCAGGCTCCAACGATGGGCGATCATCCCCGGGCCCAAACCGGTGCCGCCGCGGCCACCCGACCTGGGCCCGATCTCCCCCTCGCCGGGCGATGCCAACCCGGGCGACCAGCCGACGCCGGTCCGTCGGGAGTAGTCACCCCTCGGAGGTGGTGCGCTCCCGGTCATCCTGCGGCGCCGAGGTTTCCGGCAGGGTGACCTGCGCGGTCAGACCTCCGCCCGGGCGATCGCTCAGGGTCAGGGTGCCACCCGCCGCCTCCGCCAGGCTGTGGGCGATTGGAAGCCCCAAGCCGGTACCCGGGGTCGCCTGACTTCCTCGCCAGAACCGCTCCAGCGCCCGCTCCTTGGCTTCGTCGCTCAGGCCGGGCCCACGATCGGACACGGCCATCACCACCGAGCCCGGCCGGCGCCCCACGGACACCGTGACCGACGAGCCCTCCGGACCGGCCGACACCGCATTGTCCAGCAGGTTGTCGAGGATCTGTTCCACCGATCCCGGCACCGCGGTCGCCCAGACCCCGGACTGTGGCCCGTCGAGTTCGAGCGTCACCGACGACACGTCGGCCAACGCCGACCAGGTGTCAGCCCGCTGGGCGGCAACGGTTGCCACGTCGATCGGCTCGACGTCGGCCGCCTGCTCGGCCTGGGCAAGCTTCAACAGGTCGTCGACCAGCTCGGACAAGCGACGGGTCTCATCGATGGCGGCCTCCGCGTCCGGCCGCATCGCCCCCGTCGCCAAGGCGGGCCTCGAATTCTCCAGCCGAAGGCGAAGGGCCGTCAGCGGGGTCCGCAGCTGATGGGACGCGTCGCTGACGAACGCCCGCTGCTTGCCGATCAGCTCGTCGAGTCGGCCCGCCATCACCCCCATGGCGTGGGCGAGGGCCTGAACCTCCTCCGGGGCCTCGGTGGGCGGCGGCGGCACGCTCAGGTCGCCCTCGGCGAACCGGCGCGCCGAGGTCTGCAACTGCCGCAGCGGGCGGGTCACCGACCGGGCGACCGCCCACCCGACCACCGCCACGGCGGCGAGGACGACCAGCGCCATCGCCGCCAACGACAACCAGAATCGCTCCACCCGCTGGAAGACCTCGTGGGCATCCACGGTGAGTCGCAGCACACCGTGAACCGTGCCCCCCGAGGCGATCGGGACGGCCACGAACAGCAGGTCGGTTCCCAGCGTGTCCGAGTGGCGGATGCCGGTGGCTCTCGAACCGGTGAGGGCCTGGCCCACCTCGGGACGAGTCGAGAAATCACGCCCGGTCCGCTGGTCGGTGTCCAGCAGCGAGAGGCCCTCCGCATCGGTGACCACCACGCGCGCACCGGTTCGATCGGCGTAGTCCATCGCCGGCGCCGGGTCGTTCTCGGCCCCGGCATCGAGCACGTCCTCGTAGAACGACGAGAGCACGACGGCGTCACGCTCGACCCGCGTGGTGAAGCGCTCCTCCTCCCGTTGTGAGTAGAAGATCGCCAGCGGGATCTCGAACGCCAACAGCACGATCAGCGTGATCGTGAGGTAGCCGACGAGCAGCCGACGGGTCATGGCCCACCCGCCACCTCGGCCAGGCGGTACCCCACCCCGCGGACGGTCTCGATCAGCTCGGGCCGCAGCTTCTTGCGAAGCGACGCCACGTGCACGTCGAGGGTCTTGGTGGAGCCCCACCAGTTCTCGTCCCAGACCCGGTCGATCAGGTGCTCGCGGGTCAGCACCGCTCCCGGGTCGGAGCAGAGCTCGACCAACAGGTCGTACTCCTTCGGGGTGAGGGCCACCTCCGCCCCCTCCAGCCGCACCAGGCGCGTGCGGCGATCGACGCTCAGGGGCCCCCACGTGATCGGATGGTCCGCGCCCTCCCCGCCCCCGGCGCCACCACCTCCGGCGGCACCGGCGCGCCGCAGCACGGCGCGGATGCGGGCAACCAGTTCGCGGAAGCCGAACGGCTTGACGACGTAGTCGTCGGCGCCCAACTCGAGCAGCATCACCCGGTCGATCTCCTCGCTTCGGGCGGTCACGACGATGATCGGCACGGCCGAGCGGGCCCGCAGCCGCCGGCACACCTCGCGTCCGTCCAGGTCGGGCAGGCCCAGATCCAACAGCACCAGGTCGACCGCCGGTGCCTCCAGGGCCTCGGCTCCGGTCGACACGAGGTGGACTCCGAAGCCCTCGCGCTCCAGGCCGGAGCGCAACGGCTCGCCGATGGTCGGGTCGTCCTCCACAACCAGCAGGTTCACGCAGGTCACCTTGGCACGCCTCCAACCGCGCGGTGCAGATCCTTACCGAATCTTTGCCTTCGCCTGGGCCGACGCTTGCCGGCCCCTCCGTAGGTTGATCGGCACACCGGTTGGAGCAGACCGACGCTCCATCACAGAAACGAGGGGCCACCCATGATCAAAAAACCCGCCATCGTGACTTCGCTCTCCATCGCCGGAATCGTGCTGGCCGGCGGTGCCGCCGTGGGCGCCAACGTCGGCATCCTCAGCGCCGCCGACGAGAGCCCGATCGGTGAGCTGTCGGCCGAGGCGAACCTGGCCACGACCCAGGTGCCCACCACGGCACCGACGACGACCGCCACGCCCAAGACCGAGGTGGTGCCGCAGCGCTTCGCCGTGGAGAACGCCGGGTACGCCGAGGTGCTCCGCGAGGGCAACACGATCACCTTCGGCAAGCTGCTCCCCGAACCGGGTTGGCTGGCCGTACCCGGTGAGGTGGCGCCGACCAGGTTGGAGGCGATCTTCGGATCGGGCGACGACCGGTTGACCTTCACCGCCACGTTGGCGGAGGACGGCACGATCAGCGCCGCGGTGAATCGTCCGGGGTCCGCCTCGGCTGCCGGAGCCGCGACGCCGTCGGGCGGTGCAGCGGCCGCCGCGCCCGCGACCGCCGCTCAGTCGCCGACGCAGGCGGCATCCCCGGCGCCCGCGGCGACCTCGTCGGGCACCGCCGCTGCGTCGGCGCCGGCGGCAACCGCTGCCACGCGTCAGACGGCGCCGGCGCCACGGCCCGTGGCGGCCACCCAGCCCACGGCCGCCGCCGGTCGTGGCTGGGACGACGACGACGCCTACGACGACCACGAAGACGAGGAGGACCACGAGGACGAGGACCACGAGGACCACGAGGACGAGCACGAGGACGAGCACGAGGCGGACGACGATGACTGACGCCGAGCAGCAACGCCGCCTGGCGCAGCTTCGTTCCCGCACCGCCGAGGCCGCCACCGCCACGCACACGGCTCAGTCGCCGACGGTGTCCAAGGGCCGTCGATCACGTGGGCATCCGGCGTTGGTCGCCCGCATTGCGGTGACGGGCCTCAGCACCGCATCGATGTTCGCCCTGGTCGCCAAGCTCGGGGTGGATGCCGGGGCCGAGCAGGTCACGGCGGCGGAGGACGTGGCGCAGCCCGCCCCCACCACCACGTCGGTTCCGGCCGGGCCCACCCAGGCCGAGCTGGAGGCGTTTGCCGAGGCCAAGCTGGAGGCCGAGCTGGCCGAGGCGACCCTGGTGACCGCGCCGCCGATCCGGGTGACCGTGCCTCCCGTGACCCGCCCGCCGGTTCGCAGCTCGGGCACGGCCGGCGGGGGTTCCTCCTCCTCGTCGTCCCGGTCGTCGGGCGCCACCGGCGCGACAGCGACGTCCTCCGGCTCGTCACGCTCCTCGTCGGGCGGCGCCGTCGCACAGGTCCCTCGGGCGACCCCGGTGGCACGCAACCCCGGCACCTGCGGCCGCACCGGCCCCCGCACCCGCACCCGTGGCGACAGCGGCACCGGCCCCCGCACCCGCACCCGCGCCGGTGCGCACCAGTGGCAGTGGCTGAGTTCCGGTTCCGCTCGATGGCCAGCGCCGTGGTGGTCCAGACCCACGACGCACCGCCGGACGCCGGCCGGGTGGCGCAGCATCGGCTGGTGGAGCTGGAGGCGCTGTGGAGCCGCTTTGCCGAGGGCAGCGACCTCGACCGGCTCAACCGGGCGGGCGGCGAACCGGTGACGGTGAGCCGTGCCACCATCACGCTGCTTCGACCATGGCCGAGGGAGCGGAGGTCAGCGAACACCGCTACGACCCGACGATCCTTCCGGCGCTGCTCGAGGCCGGCTACCGGGCGAGCGTCGACGACCCGGAACGGGTGACCGAGCTGCCGCCGGGGCACCATCGAAGCGGCGTCGGCCTCGCCGACGTGGAGGTCGACGACGAGCACCGCACCGCCACCCTGCCCGCCGGCGTGGCGATCGACCCGGGCGGCATCGGCAAGGGCCTGGCGGCCGACCTCGTGGCCGAGTTGTTGGTCTCGAAGGGGGCCGCCGGCGCCCTGGTGAGCATCGGCGGCGACGTGGCCATGGCCGGGGAGGCCCCGCAGCCGGCGGGTTGGGTGATCGAGGTGGAAGACCCGCACGAACCGTCACGGGCCGTGGCGCGCATGGCGGTGCGAGCGGGCGGTGTGGCCACGTCGTCGACGCTCAGCCGCCGGTGGCAGGGGCGCTCCGGATCGACCCACCACGTCATCGACCCCACCACGGGCGCACCGTCGACCACCGACCTGGCGACGGTCACCGTCGTGGCAAGCCGGGCGTGGCTGGCCGAGGTGCACGCCACCGGCGCACTCCTCGGCGGCAGCGGCGACGTGTCGGCCTATGCCGATCGGCATCGTCTCAACCTTCTGGCCATCGACCACGCCGGCCGGCGGGTGGTCACCGACGGGCTGATGCCCACGTTGCTTCGAGAGGAGTTGGTACAACGATGAACGAGCAGGTGTGGTGGTTTGTGTCGCGAGCATCGGGCATCGTGGCGTGGTTATTGCTGACGGCCACCGTCCTCTGGGGCATCCTGTTGCCGGCCCGGCTGTTTCCCCAGCAGCGTCCGGCCTGGATCCTGGACCTCCATCGCTGGATGGGAGGGCTCACGATCGGATTCATCGCCATCCACATGGCGGCGCTGGTCGCCGACAACTATCTGCATTTCGGTGCCGCCGAACTCTTGGTGCCGGGACGGTCCGAGTACGAGCCGTGGGCGGTCGGGCTCGGCGTCATGGCGATGTGGCTGCTCGTCGTCGTCGAGCTGACGTCGCTGGCCAAGAAGCGGCTCTCGCGCCGGGTGTGGCACGGGATCCACCTCTTCAGCTACGCCACCTTCCTGCTGACCAGCCTGCACGGCACGCTCGCCGGCACCGAGGCCGACAACCCCCTGTACCTCAGCACGACGGTGGCCGCGGTCGTGGCGGTGGTGTTCTCCAGCGTGTTCCGGGTGACCACCCGCCGGATCCGCACCCCGCGCCCCGCCGCCTCGGCGAGGCGTAGCGGCTCGGCGGCCGCCAGCGGGTAGGCTGGCGAACTCCCCAAATTCACGTCGCGCGCGCCGCCCTCCACGGATCGACCCCCATCCGTCACCGGTGCGCAGCTTTCTGGCCAGCGACGTCCAACTCCCGAGTCGAGGCACAGTGTCCACGTCACCCTCCCCTGCCGTCCCCACCTCCGAGGGCCGCTCCGTGCCCGTCGAGGGCTTCCGCAACGTCGCCATCGTCGCCCACGTCGACCACGGCAAGACCACGCTGGTCGACGCCCTGCTCGGCCAGGCCGGCGCGATGTCCGAGCACCACAAGCCCGACCCGAGCGACGCACCCGACGGACACCAGACCCGGGTGATGGACTCGATGGACCAGGAGCGCGAGCGGGGCATCACGATCCTGGCCAAGAACACCGCCGTGCGCTGGCCCCTGTCGGCCGAGCACGGCGGCGGCGAGGCCGGCGAGGTCAAGCTGAACATCGTCGACACCCCCGGCCACGCCGACTTCGGCGGCGAGGTGGAGCGTGCGCTCACCATGGTCGACGGCATCCTGTTGCTGGTCGACTCCTCCGAGGGGCCGCTGCCCCAGACCCGCTTCGTGCTGCGCAAGGCCCTCGAGCTGGACCTGCCGGCGGTGTTGGTGATCAACAAGGTCGACCGCCCCGACGCTCGGGTGGCCGAGGTCGTCTCCGAGGTGGAGGAGCTGTTCCTCGACCTCGAGGCCGACATGCACCACCTCGAGTTTCCGATCGTCTACACCAACGCCAAGGCCGGCACCGCCTCGCTGGACCCGGAGACCCAGGAGGAGAACCTGGAGCCGCTGGTGCGCACGCTGGTCGACCACCTGCCGCCGCCCAGCCACGACCCCGAGGCACCGCTGCGGGCGTGGGTGACCAACCTGGACTCCAACCCCTTCGTCGGCCGCCTGGCGCTGTGCCGGGTGGTGTCGGGCACGATCAAGAAGAACCAGCCGATCGCCTGGTGCAAGGCCGACGGCACGATCGCCCCGGCGCGCACCGGCTCGGTGTTCGTCACCGAGAACCACGAGCGGGTGGAGGTCGACTCCGCCGGACCGGGCGAGCTGGTCGCCGTGTCCGGCATCGAGGACATCAACCTCGGCGAGACCCTGGCCGACCCCGAGGATCCCCGGCCCATGCCGGTGATCACCGTCGACGAGCCCAGCCTGTCGATGACGATCGGCATCAACACCTCGCCGATGGCCGGCAAGGAGGGCACCAAGCTGACCGCCCGCCTGGTGAAGAACCGCCTCGACACCGAACTGCTGGGCAATGTCAGCCTGCGGGTGCTGCCCACCGAGAAGCCCAACGCCTGGGAGGTGCAGGCCCGCGGCGAACTCCAGCTGGCCGTGCTGATCGAGGCGATGCGCCGTGAGGGCTTCGAGCTCACCGTCGGCAAGCCCCAGGTGCTGATCAAGGAGATCGACGGCGTCCGCCAGGAGCCCTTCGAGCGACTGACCGTCGACGTTCCCGAGGAGTTCTCGGGCACGGTCACCCAGCTGCTCTCCGAGCGGCGGGGCCGCATGAACGAGGTCAGCCACGGCGACAGCGGTTGGGTCCGCCAGGAGTGGATCGTGCCGGCGCGCGGTCTGATCGGCTTCCGCACCAAGTTCCTCACCGAGACCCGCGGCACCGGCATCCTCAACCACGTGTTCGAGGGCTACGAGAAGTTCGCCGGCAGCATCCGCGCCCGGTCCACCGGCTCGATCGTGGCCGACCGTCGCGGCCCGGCCACGCCCAACGCCATCATCTCGATTCAGGAACGCTCGTCGCTGATGGTGCCCCCCGGCACCGAGGTGTACGAGGGCATGGTCGTCGGCGAGAACAGCCGCCCCGACGACATGGACGTCAACATCTGCAAGGAAAAGAAGCAGACCAACATGCGGGCCTCGGGCTCGGACAACACCGAGAAGATCACCCCGCCGATGCCGATGGGCCTCGACCGGGCCCTCGAGTTCATCGGCACCGACGAGTGCATCGAGGTGACGCCGCAGTCGATCCGCCTGCGCAAGGTGGAGCTGGACCCCACCGTCCGTGCCCGCGCGGCGAAGAAGGCAAAGGCCGACGCCTGAGTCTGACAAGCTGACCCGATGCGAGTTGTGATCGCCCGCTGTTCGGTGGACTACGAGGGGCGCCTCAGCGCCCACCTGCCCAGTGCGGTGCGCATGATCATGGTGAAGGCCGACGGATGCGTGGCCATCCACGCCGACGGTGGGGCCTACAAACCGCTCAACTGGATGAACGCCCCCAACCGGCTGGTGGAGGAGCCCGACGAGTGGCGGGTGATCAACCCCAAGGGCGAGACGCTGCGCATCTCGATCGAGGAGCTGCTCTCCGACGACTCGTGGGAGTTCGGCGTCGACCCCGGCCTTCAGAAGGACGGGGTCGAGGCCCACCTGCAGGAGTTGTTGGCTGCCGACCCGACCCGCATCGAGGACGGGCTGACGCTGGTGCGCCGGGAGCATTCGACCGACATCGGCCCGGTGGACCTGCTGTGCCGCGACCCGGAGGGGTGGCGGTGGTGATCGAGGTGAAGCGCCGGGGCGAGATCGACGGCGTGGAGCAGCTGACCCGCTACCTGGCCCGGATGGAGCGTGACCCCACGCTGCGACCGATGCGGGGCATCTTCGTGGCGCAGAGCATCAAGCCGCAGGCCAAGGTGCTGGCGGAGTCGCGGGACATCGCGTGCGTCGAGGTGGACTACGACTCGCTGCGCGGGATCGAGTCGCCACAACAGGCCCTCTTCTAAGGAGTCGAACGTGCAAACCTGCCGCAGCTGCCAGAGCGCCAACCTGGACTCGTCGTCGGCCTGTGCGGTGTGTGGCGAATCGTTGGAGAACTACACGATCGCCGAAGCGCCGGTGGCCCCGCCGCCCTCCGGGCAGCCGTACCAACCGGGGCCTCCCCCGGGCTACGGCGCGCCCCCTCCGGCCGGACCGCCCCCGACGCAGCAGGGACCGCCTCCGGGCTACGGGCCGCCGTCCGCCACCGTCTATGCCCCTCCGGGCACGCCCGGCGGCTACGTGCAGACCACGCCCACCAACAACATGGCGATCACGTCGCTGGTGCTGTCGCTCATCGGCGTCGTCGGGTCGTTCATGTGCATCTTCCCGATCGTGCTTGCGCCCGTGGGAGCGATCATCGGGCACATCTCGATGAACCGCATCAAGACGTCCGGCCAGCAGGGCCGAGGACTGGCCTTGGCCGGGGTGATCATCGGTTGGGTGGGCACCGCGCTGGCCGTGGGCCTGGTGCTCCTCTTCGTCGTCCTGGCCTCGCTCGACTCGTCCTACTGAACCGCCGGCTCAGAACTCCCAGATTGCGATCGTGGCGGCCTGGGCCGGTTGTGCGCCGGAGGCCTCGTAGGTGGCCGCGGCGGCGCTGTTGTCCGGACTCATCGGCACCCACATGCCGTAGCAACCCACGGCCCTCGCCCGGTCGGCCAGCGCACGACACAGCGCCGTGCCCACCCCCCGCCGCCTGGCGCCCTCGTCGACCCCGAGTTCGTACAACAGCATCTCGGTGCCCTTGTCGGGGTGGGTGATCTCGATGCCGGTGACGAAGCCGAGCGGGCGACCCGCCTCCTCGGCGAGGACCAGGTGATGGCCGCCTCGCTCGAGAAACAGCGCCGCCCACTCCGCGGTCGGCTCGGCGTCGAAGAGGTGCCCGGCCGCCAGGATCGCGTCGACGTCGTCCCCGCCGAGCATTCGAAGTTCCATGCGGTGGGAGACTACGACCCATGAGACAGACCGCGGCGGAGGCCGACGAGGCGCAGGCCCGGGTCGCCGGCTGGTTGGCCGACTCCGGGGTGCGGCCCGGCGACCGGGTGGCCGTCGTCGCACCGAGCAGCCTCGACTACCTCAACCTGACGCTCGGCGCGCTGCGCAGCGGCATCATCCCGGTGCTCGTCAACACCTCGTTGCTGCAGGCGGAACGGGACTACATCTTCGACGATGCCCGCCCGGCGCTGATCCTGGGGTCGGCGGAGCTGACCGCCGCGACCAACCATCGCCGGCCGATCACACCCGCCGCATGGCCGCTCGGCCGGCCGATGGCCTACACCTCCGGAACCACCGGGCGACCCAAGGGGGTGTACTCGGGCGTGCTCGACGAGGCGGCCGCCGAGGCCCTGTGGGCCGAGGAGCTGTCGTTGTGGGGTTTCGGGCCCACCGACTCCTACGTGCAGGTCGGCCCGCTCTACCACTCGGCCCCCCTCCGCTTCGCGGCCTGCGCCCAGCTGGCCGGAGGCGAGGTGGTCGTGCCCGGACCCTTCGAGGCGGATCGAACGCTGGCCGCCATCATCGAGCACGCCCCAACCGTCACCTTCGCCGCGCCGATCCACCTGAAGCGGCTGTTCGCCGCCGACCCCGACGACGGTTGGCGCCACATGCGGTTGGTCGCCCACGCCGGCGCACCGTGCCCGCCCGAGGTGTCCGCCGAGGCCCGGAGGCGCTTCGGCGACGAGGCGGTGTGGGAGTTCTACGGCAGCACCGAGGGACAGTTCACCGTGTGTTCACCCGAGGACCGGCGCACTGCGCCCGACTCGGTGGGCCGTGCCCGGCCCCACCGGCGGCTCAGCCTGGACGACGACGGCCGCATCTGGTGTGCCACGCCCCCTACGCCGAATTCGAGTACTGGGACGACCCGGAACGGACCGCCCGGGCCTGGCGAACCGGCGCCGACGGCACCCGGGAGTTCACCGTGGGCGACCTGGGACGCCTCGTCGACGGTCGCCTGTACCTGGAGGGCCGGCGCGACGACCTGATCATCAGCGGCGGCGTCAACGTCTACCCCGCCGAGATCGAGGCGGCGCTTCGGCCGCTGCCCGAACTCGACGACGTGGTGGCGTTCGGCTCGGAGGACCCCGAGTGGGGCCAGGCGGTGAACGTCGTCGTCGTGCCCCATCGAGCGGACCACGACCCCGCCGAGCTCGTCCGGGCGGTCGACGAGCGGGCCTGCGCCTCGCTGGCCCCCTACAAGCGGCCCAAGCTGACGGTCCGCCGCGCGATTCCCGTGAGCTCCACCGGCAAGGTGCGCCGCTCGACGCTGGCCGCCGACCTGGGGCTTACGCCGGGTCGAAGGTGACCCGGCCGGCGTCGAGCACGACGCGCCCGTCGCCGCCATGGGTGGAGAACAACGCCGCTCCGTCGCCGTCGCTCCACATTCGCACGGTCAGCGACTCGCCGGGGAACACCGGCGAGGAGAACCGCCCCTCCATCGAACGGAAGCGGGCGGGATCGCCGTCGCAGAGGCCGCCGAGCAACGCACGCCCGGTGATCCCGTAGGTGCAGAGCCCGTGCAGGATGGGTCGGTCGAATCCGGCCAGCTCGGCGAAGGAGGGATCGGAGTGCAGCGGGTTGCGGTCGCCCGACAGCCGATAGATCAGCGCCTGGTCCTCCCGGGTGGGCAGGGTCACCTCAACGTCGGGCGAGGTGCCCTCCGGCGGCGCGTTCCTGGGGCCCGACGGGCCGCGTTCGCCCCCGAAGCCGCCCTCCCCCCGAATGAACACCGACATCACCTTGTCGAACAACGGCTCGCCGTCGGGCGAGACCGATCGGGACGTCACCTCGACCACCGCACCCTTGCCCTTGTCCCACACCGCGGTGACCTCGCCGGTGGTCACCACCGTGCCCTCCACCGGCAGTTCCCGGTGCAGGGTGATCGCCTGCTCGCCGTGCACCAGCATCGCCGGGTTGAAGCTTCCGATGTTGGCGAAGGCCCCGGACGCGTCGCCGAGCACGACCGCCTGCGTGGGGTAGGCGCGCTGGTCGATGTTCATCGAGTTCTCGGTGGTGAAGGCCAGGTCGTCGGTGCCCGCCCCGATCCCCACCGCATAGAGCAGTGAGTCCTTCGAGGTCCACGACGACTCGGTGGCCTCGCTCGTCGACCCGACGGCGTCCGGATTGATTCCCATCGATGCGCTCCCCTGTTGGTTTGGTGGTGCAGTGCTGAGTGACTGAGCGTTCGACGCTATGGCATGAGGGTTGCCGTTGGCTCGACACT
Organism: Microthrixaceae bacterium; assembly: GCA_041394485.1. Taxonomy (GTDB): domain Bacteria; phylum Actinomycetota; class Acidimicrobiia; order Acidimicrobiales; family Microtrichaceae; genus Microthrix. The sequence goes on along the minus strand of JAWKIE010000033.1, from coordinate 45,259 downwards.
CGATGTGGGCCCCCGTCAACCACCCGCCACCTGCGCGTTCTGGTCACCGAGCGCGGTGGCGCCGGCTTGTTGCGTACAGATTTGGGGACACTTGGGTTACAGAGTGGCGTCAACGACACGAAGATGCGGTTCGTTCTCAGGTTGAAGTGGCAATGCCGCCACTTTGCGGGCTCCGCGCGCGAATGTGGGTTGGTGGGTTTGTCGCGCCGAGCGGTCCTGATTGCATGCGTCCTGCCGCTCGTGGCGATGGGCGCGCTCTCCGCCGGCTACCTGATCGACGGGGCGATGCAGAACGGCAAGGTGATCCGCAACGTCTCGGTGGCGGGCGAGGACGTCGGTGGCCTCAACCGCTCCGAGATGCTGGCCGAGGTCAACCGGCTGGCGGACGGTTTCCCCGAGACGCCGGTGACCATCCGGGCCGACGACCTGATCCTGACGACCACCGCGGGTGACCTCGGCTACGAGATCGACGTGGGTGCCACCGTCGACCGGGCGATGGCACAGGGCCACGAGGGCTACAGCCCGGCCCGGGCGGTGCTGTGGCTGTCCAACCTCTTCGAGGAGTACCAGCTGCCGGTCGTGCTCAACACCGACGAGGAGAAGCTGAACTTCACCGTGCTGGCGCTGGAGGGCGACCGGCGCACCGACCCGGTGAACCCCGCGATCCGCTTCACCGACGCCACCGCCCAGATGGTTCCGGGCGTGCCGGGCCGCAAGATCGACACCTCCTCGATCACCAGCCAACTGCCCGGCTCGCTCAACCGGCTCGGCGAGCCGATCGAGCTGACCGCCGAGCGCGAGACGATCCCCACCCCCATCTCCGACGAGGTGATGGGCATGGTGAAGACCCACCTCGACAACATGCTCGCCAAGCCCTTCGTGCTGGCCGCCGGCGACCGCAGCGCCGAGGTGGGCGCCACCGACATCGTCCCGCTGCTGTCGGTGATCGAGGAGGACGAACTGCCCAAGATCGTCGTCGACGCCAAGGGCGCTGCGGAGCTGGTGGCCGACGAGCTCCCGACCCCCTCCAACCCGACCGGCGTGAAGTTCACCCTGGGGCCCAACGGGCCCACCCCGGTGGCGGGCTCCGACGCCGTCGTCTGCTGCGACGAGACCGCCGGGGCGGTCTTCGCCAAGGCGATCGAGGAGGCCGAGCACGAGGTGAAGCTGCCGACCACCACGTTCAGCGCGGCCAAGGGCGTCGAGGAGGCGTCGAAGGCCGGCGTGGTCGAGCAGGTGGCCACCTTCACCACCCAACACCCCGCGGGCCAGCCGAGGGTGCAGAACATCCATCGCATCGCAGACCTCACCCGGGGCGTGTACATCCCGCCGGGGGGCTCGTTCTCGGTGAACGACTTCGTGGGCCATCGGACCGAGGAGAAGGGATTCGTCTCGGCCCCGGTGATCGAGGACGGCGTGTTCACCAAGGACACCGGCGGCGGCATCAGCCAGTACGCCACCACGCTGTTCAATGCGGCGTTTTTCGCCGGGATGGACATCCCCCGGTACAAGGCGCACTCGGTGTACATCTCGCGCTACCCGTTCGGTCGCGAGGCCACCCTGGCCTATCCCAGCGTCGACCTGAAGATCTCCAACCCCAGCCCCTACGGCGTGATGATCTGGCCCACCTACACCGCCACGTCGATCACGGTCAGCCTGTATTCGACCAAGTGGGTGGAGGCCGACCAGACCGCACAAAGCGGCGAGCGGGAGGGCGAGGGTGGCCTTCGCTGCGGCAACATCACCACCCGCCGCACCAAGACGGTGATCGCCACCGGGGAGTCCTCGTCGGACACCTTCAACGCCAGCTATGTCTGCGAGGAACCGGAGACCGCTGACGACTAGCGTGGCCGCGTGGCCGACCTGGTAGACGAGATCGAAGAGTTCGAATTCGAAGACCGCATGAGCGACAGCGATGCGCTCATGTGGAGCATCGAGAAGGACCCGCTGCTGCGGTCGACCATCGTCACGGTCAGCACGTTCGACGGCTCGCTCGACCACGACCGCGTGCGGCACCAGGTCGACTACATGAGCCGGGTCGTCCCCCGCCTCCGCCAGCGGGTGCGGGGCAACCCGCTGTCGATCGCGCCGCCCCGGTGGGAGATCGACCCCTACTTCGACCTGGCCTACCACCTGCGCTTTGTCACCGTGTCCGAGGGCGCCACGATGCGCGACGTGCTGGCGATGGCCGAGCCGATCGGCATGCAGGGTTTCGACCGGGCCCGTCCCCTGTGGGAGTTCACGCTGGTCGAGGGCCTGGCCGACGGCACCACCGCGGTGATCATCAAGATCCACCACTCGATCACCGACGGCGTCGGGGGCATGAAGCTGCAGCTGGCCCTCTTCGACCTGGCCCCCGACTCGCCCCGACCGGAGTTGCCCGACCCCCCGGTCGTCAACGTGCTGAGCCAGCCCGAACGCATGGCCGACGCGGTCGCCCACGAGACCCAGCGGGGCGCCGGCATGATCGCCGACTGGGCCCGCCGAGGCCTGTCGGGCGCGCTCGGCGCGGTGACCGATCCCGTCGGCGCGCTCGCCGGGGCCGAGGAACTCACCGGGTCGGTGGTGCGCATGATCAAGCCCGCGTCGCCGATGAGTCCGCTGATCACCAAGCGCTCGTTGTCGGTGCGCTTCGACACCCTCCAGTTCCCGCTGCCGTCGGCCAAGCGCGCCGCCAAGGCGGCGGGTGGCCGCCTCAACGACGCCTTCATCGGCGGCCTGGCGCTGGGCCTTCGCCGGTATCACGAGGCCCACGCACGCAACGTGGACGCCCTGCGCATGAACATGCCGATCAGCATCCGCACCCAGACGATCGGCAACCAGGCGGGCAACGCGTTCATCCCGGCCCGGGTGGAGGTGCCGCTGCACCCCGACGATCCCGCCGAGATCATGAAGCGGCTTCGCACCGTCGTGCTGTCCGCCCGCGACGAGCCCGCCAACGATCTGATGGAGCTGCTGTCCAACGGCCTCAACCGCCTGCCGACGTCGGTGACGTCGTCGCTGTTCGGCGCCATGTTGAAGGGCAACGACTTCACCGCCTCCAACGTGCCCGGCGCTCCGATCCCGATCTACCTCGTCGGCCAACGCATGCTCAGCCAGTACGCCTTCGGGCCGAACGCCGGGTCGGCGATGAACTTCACGCTGGTGAGCTACGCCGACGAGTGTTTCGTCGGCGCCAACATCGACCCGGTGGCCGTGCCCGATCCGGCGGTGCTGATGCAGTGCATCCGGAAGGGCTTCGACGAAGTCCTGGCCCTCGCGGAATAACCCCACGATGACCACCGTCATCGTCGGCGCCGGGCCGGCCGGCTGCGCCGCGGCGATCACGTTGGCCCGGTCGGGCTCGCCGGTCACCCTGATCGACAAGGCCACCGTTCCCCGCGACAAGATCTGCGGCGACGGGCTGACCACCGGCGCGCTCCGGGAGCTGGAGGCGTTGGGGTTCCGTCCCGACGGCATCGCCGGGTGGACACCGGTGTCCGACGTGGTCGTCCGATCCCCCTCCGGCACCGTGCGGCGCTACCCGCTTCCCCGGGACGGCAGCCTGCACGCCGCCGTCGTGCGGCGAATCGATCTGGACGCCGCCCTGCTGGCCCACACACGGACCTTCGACGTCGAGGTGCTGGAGGGCGAGGGCATCGCCGCCCTCGAGCGCAACTCCGACTCGGTGCGCGTAACGACCACCGCCGGGCGGAGCCTCGAGGCGGGCCACGTCATCGCCGCCGACGGCATGTGGTCGCCCACCCGCAAGCTCGCCGGCGACACCGTCGAGGGCTACCGGGGCGACTGGCACGCGTTCCGCCAGTATTTCAGCGGTGTCACCGGCCCGGCCGCCACCGACCTCTGGGTCAGCTTCGAGCGCGACATCCTGCCGGGCTACTTCTGGTCGTTCCCCCTGGGCGACGGGCGGGCCAACGTCGGCTACGGGATCATGCGCCACGACGGCGTCGCGCCGGGCAACAAGCTCGACCGGGTTCCGGACATGAAACAACGCTGGCCCGACCTGCTGGACCGGCCCCACATCCGGGAGTTGCTCGGCACCGATGCGGCGCCGGAGTCCCCCCACCGGGCCTGGCCGATCCCCGCCCGCGTCGGCGACGTGCCCCTGGTGGGCGACCGGGTGATGTACGTGGGCGACGCGGCGGCCACCGGCGACCCGATGACCGGGGAGGGCATCGCCCAGGCGATGGTCAGCGGCCGCCTGGCCGCTGAGGCGGTTCGCTCCGGGGGCACGGCGGCCTACGAGCGGGCGGCCAGGGCGGCGCTGCTGGCCGATCATCGCATGTCGGTCACGCTGACCCGGGCGCTCAGCCACCGCAAGGGGGCCCAAATCGCACTGGCGCTGACCGGCACCAGCGGGTGGACCCGGCGGAACTTCGCCCGCTGGCTCTTCGAGGACTATCCGCGGGCGCTGCTGTTCACGCCGCGCCGCTGGAGCCGGGGAATGTTCACCCCGCCCGGCGCTACATTCAGGCGATGATCTCCACGCGGCTGACCGAACTGCTCGACATCGAGGCGCCAGTGATGCTGGCGGGCATGGGGGGCGTCAGCTATTCCGCGCTGGCCGCCGCCGTGTCCAACGCCGGCGGGTTCGGCTGCCTCGGGGCGTCGACGATGTCGGACGAGAAGATGGCCGAGGAGATCGCGCTCACCGCCGCCGCAACCGACCGACCCTTCGGCGTCGACCTGCTGACCGCCGCGGGCGACATGACCGAGAAGGTGCGGGCGATCATCGCCGGGGGTGCCCGGGTGTTCGTCGCCGGGCTGGGCGTGCCCCGCGACGTCGTCGAGCTGTGCCACGACTCCGGGCTGCTGGTCGTCAACATGCGCGGCAAGGTGCGCCACGCGGTGGATGCGGTGGCCGCCGGGTGCGACATCGTCGTCGCCCAGGGCACCGAGGCCGGCGGCCACACCGGTCGGGTGGCCACGATGGCGCTGGTGCCCCAGGTGGTCGACGCCGTCGGCGATCGGGTGCCGGTGGTGGCCGCCGGCGGCATCGTCGACGGACGGGGGCTGGCAGCGGCGCTCGCACTGGGCGCCGACGGGGTCTGGGTGGGCACCCGCTTCATCGCCACGCCCGAGGCACGGGCGGTCCCCGGCTACAAGGACACCCTGCTCGCCACCGGCGAGGACGGCACCACGGTGACCCGGGCCTACACCGGCAAGACCTGCCGGGTGGTGCGCAACCGCTACACCGAGAGCTTCGAGGAGTCGGGCGGCGTGGCCCAGCCCTTCCCCGGCCAGTTCCTCAAGTCGCTCGAGGACGGCGCCAACCACCTCGGCGGCGGCCCCGACACCGACGGGGTCGATCCCGCGCGGGAGTTCTTCCCCTGCGGCCAGGGCGTGGGCACCCTCACCGAGCTGACGCCCGCAGCCGACATCGTCACCTCGATGGTCGCCGAGGCCGAGGCCGTGCTCGCCCGGGTCTCGGCCTTCTCAGCGGCCTAGCCGGGACAACCGGGCGACCAGCACCTGGATCACGGTCAGCGCGTCCAGGCCCGATGCGCCCCGCAGGTCGACGTCGGCGCGCGAGCAAGTGCGATCGATCGGGCCACGCCGTCGGGCCCCAGGCGGCGGGCCTGGGCCAGCGCCTTCTTGGCCGGGAAGGTCGAGCCCTTGATGCCCAGCAGGTCCGCTGCGTCGCGTTCGGTGCGCACGTCGGCGCCGGACAGCGCGGCGATGCGCTGATAGTGCGTGGTCAGCGACGCCATGATCTGCAACGGGTGCCGGTCGCCACCCTGCACCATGCGGTTGAGGTTCTCGATCGCCACCTTGGACTTGCGCGAATCGATGGCGTCGGTCAGGTCCCAGGGCGGCACCGAGCCGGCCTCGCCCAGGTAGTGCTCCAGGTCCGGAGCGTCCACCAACGCACCCTCGCCGAACACCCCCTGCAGGGTCTGACCCAGGCCGACCAGGCGTCCCAGGTCCTCGCCCAGCCGAGACTGCACCAACGTCTTGGCGGCGGGCGTCAGCCGCACCGGCAGGGCGGCCAGCTGCTCGCCCACCCACTGCGAGCGGGCCTTGCCCCCACCGGGCGCCTTGGTCTCGATCAGCCCGCCCGCCGCCTTGACGGCGCTGAGCAGCTTGCGGGGGGTGGTTGCCAAGCGGGCGCCGGAGATCGCCGGACGCTCCCAGGCGATGACGATGGTCGACCCGGCCGCCGGCGACTCGAGGTAGCGCAGCAGCTCGGCGCAGTCGTCGGTGTTGAACCGACCCGCCTCGCGTGCGACGAGCACCCGGTCGCCGAACATCGACGGCGTCTCCGCCGCCATCACCACCGCACCCAACTCGTACTCGGCGCCGGAGAACACGTCGAGGGTCTCGGAGCGGTTGTCCTCCCCCACCAGCCGGTCGACCAGCTTGGCCACCGCATCCTCGATCATCACCGGGTCGTCGCCCCGCACCATCCACACCGGAGGCGCCTGGTTGCTCACGTCCGGGGGCTCGCGTGCCGTTGGAGCGCCCCGACGACCTGCTGCACCCGGCGGGCGCCCCGAAGGTCGTCGGTGGCCACACCGAGACCCGACATGAACGCGGCGGTCATCAGACCCACCCGGGTGCCCACCGGCAGGTCGCCGGGCACGGTCGCCACCCGCTGGGAGTCGTCGGCCCGCACCCCGTCCAACGGCATCACCACGTGATGGCCGCCGGCCAGTGCCTCGGCCACGGTGCTCGCTCCCGTCGTCACGATGCTGCACCGTAGCGCCGGCAGACGTCCGGCGGCACAGGGGGCCGCCGCACGACCGCCTCCACCGCCACCGCGTCGAGCACGGCGACGCCCGCCTCGGCGGTGCGGAGCCCGTCCGGCGTAACAACGAGGACGTCCAGACGGCGGACCTCGGCCTCGGCCAGCGCCCCGAGGAGGCGGCGCACCGACGGCGGGGCCCGCTCGAGCACCAGCGTCGTGGCCATGTCGTCGACGATCAGGCACCCGCCCGGCACCGGCCCACCCTGCGGCGCCATCGGGCGGCCGACCCAGCAGAGTGCCACGACCAGCGGGGTGACCAGCGCCGCCCGGGCCTGGGGCGACACGAACGATTCGGGCGGGACTGCCTGGCGTCGCCACACCGCCCAGGTGAGCAGCGCCACGATCGTCAACGCCACGGTCTCGCCCGGCGTGAGCCGCCCCAACGGCAGCCGTGCGCTCGCCCGGGCCACCCTGTCCACCCAGGCGGCCGCCAACGTCACCGGCACCCGGGCCGCCCAGCCCACCGGGCCGGGCAACGAACCCGCGACCAACCCGACGGTCATGCCCCACAGGGTGAGCACCCCGGCGGGGGCACCGGCCAGCACGTTGGCGGGCAGCGACGCCACCGGAACCGCCAACCCGGCGGCGGCGAGCACCGGAGCCACGCCAACCTGCGCGCAGTACAGGGTGGCGCGCGCGATCGACAACCGCGGGGTTCCAGTCGCTCCCCCGGCCGGACCCCAACCCCACGACCAGCCCAAGCGTCGCCGCGGCCGACAGCCAGAACCCCAGCGACAGGATCACCAGTGGATCGACGAGCACCACCGCGGTGAGCGCGCCCGCCAGCACCGACGACCCTCCAGGAGCTGGCCCGACGGACGCAACCGCCACCACCAGGGCGGTTGCGCCGCCCGCAACACCGGACGGGTCGGGGCGCACGACCAGCACGAACCAGGCGACCGCGAGGGCGACGGCCGCCCAGCGGTGACGGGTCGGCACCCGTGCGAGCAGCGGGCCGCACAACACCAGCATCAGCGCAACGTTCTGCCCCCGACACCACCAGCAGGGTGAGGGCCCGACCGAAGAAACCGGTCGCGCCAGCGTCGGTCTGGGTGTGGTCGTCGCCGAGCGCTGCGCCGAGCACCAACGCCTGCGAGTCGGGACCCAGCGGCTCCACCGACGCCCGATCCTCGCTCAAGCACCCCGGCCGCCAGCGCATAGTGCAGCCGCGCGGAAATGATGTTCATGTGATTCACGCTGCTTTCAGCGGATTCAGGCGTAGGTCCACTGGAACGGTCGGGCGGTCTGGTCGTAGTCAGCGATGAACGTCAACAATTTGGTGGATCAAGTCCCTCCCGCGAGGAAAACCTGCCACCCCGATGACTTTGCGTTGCAGGATCGAGAAAAACAGCTCGACCTGGTTCACCCACGACGCGTGGCGGCGGAAATGAACGACCCAACGGGGATGATCCTCGAACCACTTCGTCGTGTGCCTGACCGGTGTGACGACCCGTTGTCCAACACCACATGGATCTCCAACGCAGGGTCCACAACACGATCGATCTCCGCGAGGAACCCACAAAAATTGACCGAGTCGTTCTTACCGTCGATCGGCTCGGCCAACACCTGACCGGAATGCACGTCCATCGCAGCGAACAACGATGCTGTGCCATGACGGCGATACTGAACTCAGCAGGCCGGTGCCGCCCAGACCGTGCGCTCTGATCGATACTTCTTCGGTGAACGCTGCGATCGCGGTCTTCTCATCAACCGACAACACGATCGCACCACCTGGCGGGTTCAGATACAGGCCACACATCACGGACCCGATCCCAAAATCTGGGTCGTCGCGACGGTTCAGCCAGTCCCGAACCTTGGTGAGGTCGATATCCATCGCGCTGAGGATCCGCCACACTCCAGACACCGACACCTCGATACCATCGTCGTTGAGTTTGGCGGTCACTTCCGGATAGGTCCACGTGGCCACCATCATCATCGGGTTTCTCCGGACGCTTCACCGGCGGCGATCTTGATCCGTTCGTCGCACCAAGACGGCGTGGTCACCCGGAGCGTTTTTCCGTCTTGAGTCCGTCCAACCCTGGCGAGGAACCGTTTGTGCCACCCACCTGAAAGCGCTCATTCGACCCGCAGTCCGATTCGACGTATCGACACACCCTCGGCACACAACAAGATGATCTTTGCCCGCTGAACGTCGCGGACCGGCATGGTCGTGGACCGAGCTCTTCGTTCCAGCTCCGCTCTGGTCATGTCGTCCAAAACGACCGCATCCACTTTGAACATGTGCCACCCCTCTGGTCAGGACCCAGACCAGATTACACGCGTGTCATTTGCGCGGGACTGCAATAGGGGCCGCGTTTCCGGTGCCGATGTCGCTCACCGACTCCACCCGAAGCTCGCCGCCAGGCGGGCGAGGTGCCACCCGGACGGCTCCCGAACCGCCGGGTACGCCCGTGACCCTCATCCGGTCACCCAACTGGAGTTCGACACCTCCCCGGCGGCGGGCCCTTCGACGCTGGCGAGAAGGCGCGGTCGCCCAGCGCGACGATCGCCTCGACGCCGCCGAAGCAGGCGCGGGTCGCTGCGCAGGGTGACCGTGCCCTCCACGGTCACCGGGCACCAGGGTGTCCAGGCCCAGCGCACGCAGCGACAACCTGAGCGCCACCACCCCCAGGGCGATCGCCGCTTCGCCGAGCAGGCAGGCACCGACCAGCACGGCGGCGCCCGCCACGGCAGCGCCGGCGGCCGGGCCAGGACCCCCGCGCGCCCGCGACAGCACCGGCCAGCCACGGCACCGACCAGCACGGCCACTGCCACCTTGGCCGGCGCCGTTCAACGACCAGATCGGCCAGACCCTCCAGCTTGGCGTCGCTGATGCCGCATCATCTTCCAGAGGTCCTCCACCCGGGAGAACGGCCCCAGCCTCGTCGCGGTGGGCGACGATCGCCTCGGCGGTCACCGGCCCGACGCCCGGCAACGCCTCGAGCTCCCCCACGTCGGCGGTGTTCAGGTTGACCGGGCCGACCGGAGCGCCCGATGGGCCCGGCGCGCCCCCGGACGCTTCCCCCACCGGGTCGCCCGGTGCCGGCACCCCCTGGGGCACGGTGTCGGGCGCCTCCGCCTGGCCGATCGCCGGAATGTAGGTGCGTGCGCCGTCGGTCAGCGGCTCCGCCAGGTTCACCCGCTCGAGGTCGGCTTGTGCGGTGGGACCCCCGGCGGCGTTCACCGCATCGGCCAGACGGCCCCCGGCGTCCACGCTGTACAGGCCGGGGTGATGGACCTGGCCCGCCAATGTGCACGACCACCTCCCGGGGGTTAGTGACCACCTCGGCCACCGCCGTCGTCGGAACCTCCGTCGAGGTGGGCACCGGCGCCGTCGCGGTCGCCAGGGTGGCGTCGGACTCGGCTTGCGGCAGCTCCACCGGCCGGGCCCGTCCCTGGGCCAGCCACCAGGCGCCCAGGCCGAGCGCAACGATTACAGATCGCCACCCCGACCAACGCCGGCCCGCCGACGGGATCGCCGACGGCCTGGAGCCGACTGAGCACCTGAGCGAAACAGGCCGTTGCGCAGGCTCCTGCCGACGGGACAGCAGGGCATCGAAGGGGTCGTCCATGCCCCTCACGGTAGAAAGCGGGGGGTCGATCCGGCACTGGGGACCGCTCCCTGGGAGCGCTCCCGGCAGAAGGCCGTCGCTCTACCGGGTGGGCAGGCCCCGCACGAGACGCTGCGCCTCGAACTCCGCCTCGCACTCCGCGCTGAGGTGCAGGTAGGCGTCGTGGTGGCCCCGCCCTGCGGCCCGCCCGGCCAGGTAACACCCAGGATACCGGGCGGCGAAGCCGAGGTAGCCCAGGGTTCGCCATTTGGCGAACGTGCACCGCCTCGTGTGCCTCCAGGCGCTCGTGGCCCACCGCATGCGTGCGGATCGACACGATCGGCCCCACGGTGATCGCCGCCGATCCCCTCGGCACCGGCCCTCCCTCGAGTGCGAAGTAGCCGGGGCGGCGCACCAACCTCACGGGCGCCCGCTCAGAAGAGCCGTGCGGTCAGCTTGCGGCGCCACTCGCCGGTGGCCGGATCGTCAGGATCGAGCAGTTCGAGCAGTTCGAGAAACCGCGCGGTGGGCCTCGTCGTCGTTCTTCACCCGGTCGCGAGCAGCGAGGCGAGCTCGGCCTCGATGCCGTCGGTGGCCGGCGCACCGCCTCGAGGCGGCCACCGCCCGCACGTGGCGCACCTCCAGGTTGGCCTCGACAGGCCCTCGATCAGCGCAAAGCGCCTCGTCGGTTCGGCCGTCGGCCAGGACCAGCTTGGCCAACGCCACCCGGGCCCCCTCGTGGGCGGCGTCGATCTGCAGCGCAGCCCGCAGGGACGGTTCGTCGCCGGCGGCCACCAGCGCCTCGAGGCGCTCGGACTCGTCCGGCGGCAGCAGGCCCCGGACGAACTCGGCCACCTTCGCCTCGGGTTGGGCACCCATGAAGCTGTTGACCACCTGGCGATCCACCAGGGCGAACACCGCCGGGATCGACTGCACCCGGAACATCTGGGACGCCTGGGGGTTCTCGTCGACGTTGATCTTGGCCAGCACCACCCGGTCGCCCAGCTCGGCGATCACCTTGTCGAGGATCGGGCCGAGGGTCTTGCACGGGCCACACCACGGGGCCCACAGATCGACCACCACCGGCTTCTGTTCGACTTCGCCAGCACCTCGGTTCTGAACGTGGCATCGGTGACATCGACCATGGGCAAAGACCTCTGAGCTGCTCGGGGAGGGGGTGACCCAAGCATAGACTCGCAAGGGTGCCGACCGACCTGGAGGCGGTAGCGTGGGCCCGACGGTCACCCAACCGACGGAGTCCACGTTGAACGACACCGAAGACGACGACACGACCCCGGTGGCCGGAGCCGTCCCCGAGTGGGACTTCCCTGGACGCCGTCGAGGCGTGGATGGCCGAACGGCTGCCCGAGTTGGTTCCGCCGCTGTCGTACTCGCTGATCGCCGGTGGGCACTCCAACCTGACCTACTCGGTGACCGACGCCGCCGAAGGCCACTGGGTGCTGCGACGACCGCCGCTCGGCCAGGTGTTGGCCACCGCCCACGACATGGCCCGTGAACACACGATCATCTCGGCGCTCGGCCCCACCGACGTTCCCGTGCCCACCGTCGTCGGGTTGTGCGAGGACGATTCGGTCAACGGCGCCCCGTTCTACGTCATGGACTACGTCGACGGCACCGTCGTCCGCGACGAGGCGACGGCCAAGACGCTGACGACCGAGCAGCGGGCGCGCGCCGGGGTGTCCCTCGTCGAGGTGCTGGGCACGATCCACGCGGTCGACGTCGATGCCGCCGGGCTGGCCGGGCTGGGCCGCAAGGAGCAGTACCTCGAACGGCAGCTGAAACGCTGGAACCGCCAGTTCGAACAGAGCTGCGGACAGGTCGCCGAGGGGGCGCTTCCCGACCTGGGGTCGTTGCACGACCGCCTGGCCCGCCTGGTGCCGCCCCAACAGCAGGCGTCGATCGTGCACGGCGACTACCGGCTGGACAACACGATGCTGGGACCCGACGGGTCGGTCATCGCGGTGTTGGACTGGGAGATCTGCACGCTGGGCGACCCGCTGGCCGACGTCGGCCTGCTGCTGTGTTACTGGCCCGACCCGGGCGACGCCGCCGCCATGCCGCAGTTGTCCACCGTGTCGTTGCCCGGCTTCCCCCGCCGGGCCGAGCTGCTGGAGGCCTACGCCCGGCGCTCCGATCTGGACCTGTCGGGCATCGACTACTACGTGGCGTTCGGATACTGGAAACTGGGGTGCATCATCGCCGGGGTCTACGCCCGCTACGCCGGTGGTGCCATGGGCGAGGCCGGGCGCACCGGGGCGGAGGGCTTCCGCACCATGATCGAGGGCATCGAGGCGCTGGCCTACAGCGCACTGGAGCGGTACGAATGAGCGAACTGGTCGAGATTCTGGTGAGGCCCGAGCTGGTCGATCCGACGCTGATCATCGCGCTCGACGGCTGGATCGACGCCGGCGGCGCGGCCGACACGGCGGCGGAGGCGATGGCCGATCAGGCGGGTGTGGCCACGTTGGCCACCTACTCCACCGACGAACTGCTCGACTATCGGGCCCGACGGCCCACGATGCACCTGCTCGAAGGCGTGGTGACCAACCTGGAGTGGCCGGGCATCGAGCTGAGCGGCGGCACCGACGAGGCCGGCAACGACGTGCTGTTCCTCACCGGCGCCGAGCCCGACCGGCTGTGGCGGGCCTTCGTCGGCGCCACGGTGGAGCTGGCGCTGAGCTTCGACGTCAAGCGAGTGATCGGGCTGGGCGCCTATCCGGCTCCGGTGCCTCACACCCGGGCCAGCCGCCTGAGCATCACCACCGCCTCCCAGGAGGTGTCCGACAGCCTCACCGGGTTCCAGCGGGGAACGTTGGAGGTGCCCGCCGGGGTCTTCGCCGCTCGACGAGGAGTTCAACGCAGCGGGCCTCCCCGCGCTCGGCCTGTGGGCCCAGGTGCCGCACTACGCCTCCAACCTGCCCTCGCCGGCGGCCGCCAAGGCCCTCGTCGAGGGGGTGATGCAGCACACCGGCCTGAGCTTCAGCCTCGATCCCCTCGAGAGCGAGGTGAAGGCCAGCCGCCTCCGTCTCGACTCGCTGCTCGAGTCCAACCCCGAGCACCAGCCGCTGGTGGAACAGCTCGAGGAGGCCTGGGATCAGGGCCAGAGCGCCGACGCGGCGTTCACCTCCCCGGACGGCAACCTGCCGTCGGGCGAGGAGCTGGCCGCCGAGTTCCAGGAGTTTCTGCGCGACCAGGGCGACTGACCGGCGCTACCCCTCCCCGAGGGTCATGCCCTGACGAGGCCCGGCGATCGGGGCCCAGTCGGCCGACGGCTCGACCGCGGTCTCGGGAAACTCCTCGAAGTTGATCACCCCGGTGTCGGGATCGAACACGTGGGGTTCCTCCTCCGGCCACTCCCCCGGCAGGTACCGGGCTCCGCCATCGGAGAATCGCCAGCCGCCCTTGCCCTCCACGCCGCCCTCGTCGGGCGCGATCACGTCGGGATCCCAGGAGATCTCGGTCATGTCGTCGAGGGCGACGTAGTCGCTGTCGGGGAAGAACCCGCGGTTGCCGAAGCTGACCTGCGGGGCGATCGGCGACGAGTCGAGGATCGGGCTGGCGAACAAGGTGTCGCGAAACCGTTCCGCGGTCAGGTCGGGCCCGGCGCCCTGAAGCGCCCCGAAGAGCACCTGGAGGTTGGGCACGCTCAGCAGCGTCGCCGCCCCGCCCGGGGGTGGGGTGCCGAAGTACCACTGGTGCAGGCCGATCGGGCTGCCCAGGCCGCCGACCACCCGGGGGAACAGGCTGGTCGGCCCGAACGCGTGCGCCCACTGCTCCTGGTCGTAGGTGCGGCTGAACACGTTGTTCTCCACCAGCGTCGACCCGCTGGTGACCCACTCGGGGAAGTAGTCCTGCTCGGTGGCGATGCGGGTCAGCGTCTGGGGTGCGATCGGGTCGCCGACGAACACGATCGTGGTGACGCCGTCGGCCTTGAACTGGCTGATGATCGCCCGGCCGGTGGAGCTGAGCGCCAGCGGATCGTCATAGCGCTGGATGTTGGCCAGTTCGGCGCCGTAATCATCGGCCAGGATGCGGGCGAACTCGTCGACCGGATCGGCATCGGCCTCCGCCCCCTCGGCCGCGATCAGCGCGATCTTGCGCGGCCGGTCCTTCAGCGGACCCTCCGCCCAGGTGGCCGGGCGGTCGAAGAGCCGCTTGCCCAGGTACTCGGCGACGAGGATCAGGTTCTGGGTCAGGGTCTTTTGAACGCCCCACTGGTACGGGTCGTTCTCGGCATAGAAGTCGTCGTCGCCCGTGGAGGTGCACCCGACGCACAACACGCCGTTCGCCGAGACCGTGTCGGCGAACGCGTTGGTCAGCTGCGGGCCGTTGACGACGGCAAAGGGCTGGATGTCGCGTGCGATCGTCTCGGCGTCCGCGGTGGCGGCCACCGAATCCTGGATGTTGCCCGTGGCGGTGTAGGGGATGATCTCCACCTTGCGGCCGTAGAACTCGTAGTAGGCGCCGAAGATCTCGTTGAAGTTCTCATAGGCCTCCTCGGCGTCGCCGGGCTGCGGGTCGAGCCCGATCTGGCCGTAGATGAACTCGAGGATCGGGTCGCCCGGCTGGTTCAGGTAGGCGACCACCTTGATCGTGTCGGCGGTGACGCCGGTGGTGGTCGCACCGCCGTTGTCGCCGGTGAACTTGGCGAAACAGTTCTGCAGTGGTGCCAGCGGCATCGCCAGCTTGCCGGTGTCGGTGTCGCAGCGGTCCCCGAAGTCGTAGTCGTCGAGCGTGCCCCTGGCCTCGGCCTGCTCGTAGGTCATCACCCCTGGGGGGAGGTCGACCTCGGTGGTGTCCTCCGCTCCCGCGTCGGGGCCGGCCGCCCGAACGTCCCCGTCGGCGGTCTCGATCGGGTCGACGAACACGACGACGGCCACGACCAGCGCCATCGCCGTCAGGATGGCGGCCATCGGGCCCCAGCGGGCCACCGCTCCCGGGCCGTTGACCCGGTCGTTGGTTCGTTCGGTGCCCGGTCGATCAGCGCTCATCGGCTTCTCCTTCGTGTTGCGACTCGACGGGTCGGGCGCCCGAGCGGGCCACCAACTCGGCGCTGCCGCCCAGGTAGCTGGCCACCACCTTGGGGTGCGAGAGCACGTCGGCGGGCGGCCCCTCGGCGATCACCCGGCCGGTCTCGAGGGCCACCAGACGATCGGCGACGCCGGCGAGCAGCCCCATGTCGTGCTCGACGATCACCATGGCGCAGTCGAGTTCGTCCCGCAGGCCCAGCAGCAACGGCGCCAGCGCCTCGGTCTCGCGCTGGGCGATGCCCGACGACGGCTCGTCCAGCATGACGACGCTGGGCCGCTGGGCCACCACGGCGGCCAGGTCGACGATGCGCCGTGACCCGGTGGACAGCTCGCCGACGAACTTGTTGCGGTAGTCGCCCAGGCCGAACCGCTCGATCAGCGCGTCGGTGTCTCGGCGAACCTTCCACTCCGAGGTCACCAGCGGGGGCGTGCGCAGCACCGCGTCGGCGGTGGAGCGCACCTCCACCCACCGCTCGTGGGCCAACGCCAACGCCTCGGCCACCGTCAGACCCGGGAACAGCCGAGCGTCCTGGAACGACCGGCCCAGCCCGGCCCGTGCCCGCCGGGCGACGCTCAGCCCGGTCAGCGAGTGCTCGCCCAGCGTGATCGTGCCCGACGCGGTGGGCACAAAGCCGGAGATCGTGTCGAGCACCGTGGTCTTGCCCGCCCCGTTGGGGCCGATCAGGCCCACGATCTCCCCGGGGGCCACCCCCAGCGACACGCCGTCGACCGCCCGCACCCCACCGAACGCGCAGACGAGGTCATCCGCCCGAAGCGCCGGCCGAGCCGCCGCCGGCGCCCGCCGGACCGGCGTCGCAGGCGGCCCCACCCGCTGGTCGCCCAAGAACACCGACCGCAGCAGGTCGGGGCGATCGAGCAGCTCGGCCGTGGGTCCGGTGAAGCGCAGCGTGCCCTTCTCCATGAACAGCGCACGGTCGGCCATCGTCAGCGCCACGTTCACCGACTGCTCCACCAGGATCACCGTGGTGCCGGCGGCGGCCACCCGACGCACGAGCCCGACCAGCTCCTCGACGACCACGGGGGCGAGGCCCAGCGACAGCTCGTCGATCATCAACAGCCGGGGCCGGGCCAACAGCGCCATCGCCAACGCCAGCTGCTGCTGCTGGCCGCCCGACAGGTTGGCCGCCGGTTCGTCGGTGCGTTCGACGAGCACCGGGAACGGCGCGCACACCTCGTCGATGCGTTGCGCCAGCGCGGCGGGGTCCGAGCGCAGCATCCACCCGGCGGCGCGCAGGTTCTCGGCGACGGTGAGGCTGGGAAAGGTGCCCTTGCCACCGGGCATCTCGCCCAGGCCCAGGTGGGCGATCTCCTGCGGCGGCGCATGGGTGATGTCGCGGCCGTCGAAGATCACCGCCCCGCGGTGCGCGTGGACCGTGCCTGCGATCGCGCCGAGCAGGGTGGACTTGCCCGCGCCGTTGGTGCCGAGCAGCGCGACCACCTCGCCCTCGCCCACCTCCATCGACAGACCGGTGAGCACCCGCAGGTTGTCGTAGCTGACGTGCAGGTCCCGCACGACCAGCAGCTTGGCCCGGCCCTCGGCACGCTCCCGGGCGTCCTCGGCCCGCGCCAGCGACCCGGTCCACACGTCGGCGATGTCGCCCTGGATCGTCGAGGCCACCGTCGACACGATCAGCCCGCCGACGACCAGCACCGGCACCATGACCAGCATGCCGACCCGGGCGCCGTAGCGGTCGGTGAGCCACCCGATCAGCGGCAGCACGAGCAGGCCCGGGATCGCCCAGTAGCTGGCGATGGCAAAGCCGACCGCACGGGCTCGGGCCGGGATCGCCACCGACAGGCTGGCCAGCAGGCCGGGCAGGATGATCGCCAGGCACGAGGTGAGCGCGATGTTGGCGATGACGGTGAGCCACACGGTGGGCGCCAACGCGAACGCCGCCGCAAACACGCCGGAGACGACCGCCACCACCCGGAGGAACTTGAACACCAGCGACGGATCCCGCAGGAACAGCTTGGTTCCCATCGCGGCGCCCACCGCCAGGCCGATGAACTGGAACGGCTCGACCGAGGCGGCCAGGTACCCCCGCTGGAGCTCGTCGAGGCCGTAGGTCTGTTCGTAGAGGATGCCCGCCAGGCTGACGAAGCCGATCAGCGACACCGACAGGAACGGCACGGAGTACCAGAGGCGCCGCAGCGAGGGGATCTCGTTGCACAGCCGAAACGCCTCCTCGAAGCTGGCCTGCGGCTCGGCCAGGGCGATCATGTCCTCGTCGCCGCCCGCGGCCCTGCGTTCCTGCCCGCCGCGCACCGGCTCGCGCAGGCGCAGCGCCAGCACGGCGAACACGGCGGTGGGGATGATGAACACAAAGAACGGGGTGCGCCAGGTGCCGGTGGCCGCCGCCAGCCCGCCCGCCAACAACGGCCCGGCGAACTGGCCGAGCACGTTGGCGCCGCGGTGCACCGAGAAGACCGACGAGCGGCGGTCGACCGCGTAGTAGTCGGCCAGCAGCGAGTTGTGCGTCGGGTCAACGACGGCGCGCCCGATGCCGGCCCCGGAGCGGGCGACCACCAGCATCAGCGCCCCGTTGGCCAGGCCGGTGAACAGGGAGAACACCCCCCAGGCCACCGCACCGGCGATCGCCAGCGGCACCCGGGGATACCGATCGGCCGCCACCGCGATCGGCAGCTGCAAGAGGAACGCCACCAGCAGGCTGATCGCCACCAGCGACAGGATGCCGGCGTTCGACATGCCGAGGTCGTCCCGGATGTTGGGGATGAGGATGCCAAACCCGGTGCGATCCAACTCGTCGACCGCGTTCAGCCCGAAGAGCACGACCAATGCCGACAGGGGTCCGTCCCCCACCGCCCGGCGCAACCCCTCGATCGGGTGGCGCACCGACGGCCACCAGCGCGACGGCTGCACGACCGTCCGGGCCGACTCGGCCAGCAGCGACGCCCAGCCCACCGGCGCCTGCACCCCGTCGCCACTCATCGGCCACCCCCCTGAAACTCAGGCTCGGGCTCGGGCTCGGGCGCCTCGGCGTGCAGGGCATCGGGATCGCCCAGCTCCGACAGCGACGGGACGACGATGTTGCGTCGCCGGGCCAGCCCGGCCAGCAGCAGGTCCCGGAGGCGCACCAGCGCACCGCCCACCCCGTCGGGCATCACCAGCAAGACGATCAGGGCGCCGGCGGCGGTGGCGAACAGGTTCCAGGGCGGCGGCAACAGCCAGCCGGTGCCCCGCAGCACAAAGGCGCCGATCACGGCGCCCGGCAGGCTGGCCAAACCGCCCACGACCGCCCCGATGAACGTGGCGACGCTCTCCTCGGGCAAAAACAGCGCCTGCTTGAAGGCGCCCTGGTGCAGCGTGTACACCCCGCCCGCTGCGCCGGCGATGGCCCCGGACACCGCAAAGGCGGCCAGCTTCGCCTGGGTGACGCCCACGCCGTAGGCCCGGGTGGCGTCCTCGTTCTCCCGGATGGCGATCAGCACCCGACCCGATCGGGACCGGCGCAGCGAGGTGGCCGCCAACAGCGACACGCTCAGCAGGCCCAGCGCCAGCAGGTAGAGCTGGGCCGGGGTGTCCATCGGCAGGCGACCCAGCAGCGGAGGGCGGTCCCCCGCGAACGAGGCGGTCGGAATCCAGTCGACGTAGCCGTTGTCCAACACCCCGTTGGAGAACGCCAGCGCCAGCGCCAGCGTCGTGACCGCCAGGTACATGCCCCGGATGCGCAGCGCCGGCAGCCCGACCACCACGGCGATCGCCGCCCCTGCCAGCGCGCCGAGGCCGATCGCCAACAGCGGGTCGATCGAGCGGTCCTGCGTCGCCCAGGCGAACACGGCCCCGCCCATGCCGGCGAAGGCCATCTGTCCCAGGCTGAGCTGACCCGCCCACCCCGAGAGGATCACCAACGACACCCCGACGCTGGCCACGATCAGCACGGCGCCCAGCTTGAGCATCGCCCCGGTGGACAAGACGAGTGGAAACACCGCCAGGGCGAGCGCTCCCACCGCCACCAGCGAGACGCGCACCGCCCGCACCTCCCAGCACGAGGCCAGCTCGGGTGGCACCGGGCGGACGTCGGAGGCCAACGTCCACGACGAGGTGTCGTCCCGGGCGGCGCGAGAGATGCCCTTGCGTTGCACCAACAGCGCGCCGACGATGATCAGGGCAAGCAGCGGTGACACCAGCGCTCCGTCGCCGGTCTGAAACCTGACCGCCAGTTCGAGCGCACCCAGCACCACCGAGGAGAACACGATGACGCCCAGGTGCGTCATGCGACCCAGCACCAGCGCGGCGATCGCCCGCAGCACCAGCCCCAGGCTGGTGCCGTAGCCGACGCCGAGCCCGCCGGTGCCGGCGGTCAGGAAGAGCGCCATGAAGGCGCCGACGGTGACCAGGGTCCAGATCAGGCTGTGCAGACGCTTGACCGGGATGCCCAGCGACAGGGCGCGGACGCTGCGGTCGGCCGAGGCGCGGACGGCCACCCCCAACGACGTGCGGTTCAGGCTGAGCACCAGGCCGACCAGCATCACCGGCACGACCACGAGGGCGATCATGTCGGAGCCGTCGAACACGGTGCCGCCGACCTCGACCGAGGCCTGGAACGGTTCGGGCAGCGAGCGAACCGACGGCGAGGCCCCCCAGGCCCTTGGCATGATCAGCGCGCCGAAACCCAGCAGCTGGGCCAGGCCGATCGTGGCGACGGTCAGCAGCACGCGGGGGGCCTCGAAGAAGCGTCGGACGATCAGGCCCTCGGCGGCCACCCCCAGCACGACCGCCGCCGTCAGCCCGGCCGCCGCGCACGCCCAGTAGTTCCAACCCCACTGGTCGGCCAGCAGCACGGCGAGCGTGGCGGGCACGATGCCCAGGTCGCCGGCGGCGAAGTTGATCACCCGGTTGGCCCGCCACACCAGGGCCAGGCCCACGGCGGCCAGCGAGGCGATCAGCCCGGCCAGCGCCCCGGCCAGCCAGGTGCCCAAGGGCACCGGCAACAGCACCAGCTGGGCCGCCAGCAGCGCGGCGGGCACGGCGAACGGGCGGAGGGCCGCGGCCGGACGCGCGCTTCGATCCTCGATTGAATGCCCCCCGGCCGTCACGAGAGGGAAGCTACTTCACCCCGGCCGGCTCCAGCTCGCCGTCGTGCCACCGGCTCTTGGCCAGCGAGCGCTGGAGCTTGCCGGAGGAGGTCTTGGGAACGGTGCCTTTGGCCACCAGCACCACCTCCTTGGGGGGCACCCCGATGTCGCGGGTGACCACCTCGGTCAGCTCCTCACGAACCGCCTCCGGGTCGGCGTCGCCCAGCTCGGCGACGACCACGATCGACTGGGCCCCCGCCCTGCCGTCGACGCCGAAGGCGATGATGTTGCCGGGCCGCACCCCGTCGACGCCCGAGGCCGCCCGCTCGATGTCCTGCGGGTAGATGTTGCGGCCGCCGACGATGATGACGTCCTTGATGCGGCCACACACCACCAGCTCGCCGTCGAGGAGGTACGCCAGGTCGCCGGTGTGCAGCCAACCGTCGGCCAACAGCTCGGCGGTGGCCTCCGGATTGCGGTAGTAACCCGGGGTCACCGACGTGCCGCGGATGAGCAGCTCCCCCACCTCGCGGTCGCCCCGCTCCGCCCCGGTCTCCGGATCGACGATCCGCATCTCCAGCCCGGGCACCGGTCGCCCGAGCAGGGCCAGCTCGCGGGTGGCCACCCTCGGTGTCGTCGGCGACCGGACGGGCCAGGTGCTCCACCTCCAGCGCGACCGCGTCCACCACGTCGGTGCGGAAGCCGTCCCAGCGCCGGGAGAAGGCGCCGCCGATGCCCACCTCGGCCATGCCGAAGGCCGGGAACGCCGCGCCCGGCCGAAGGCCGAACCGCTCGCCGGCTGCGAGAAAGCGGCGGAACACGGCGGCATCGATCGGCTCGGCGCCGTTGAGCAGCATCTCGAGCGACGACAGGTCGAGGTCCTCGGCCCGTTTCAGCGCCCGGGCGGCCAGCGTAGGCGAAGTTGGGTCCGGCGGTCATCGTGCCCTGATGGTCCGAGATCCACTGCATCCACCGGGAGGGCTTGGAGAGGAAATCCTGCGGGGCGGCCTGCACCAGGTTCCTGCCGGTGGTCATCGGGATGGTGAGCAGCCCGACCAGCCCCATGTCGTGGTAGAGGGGCAGCCACGACACGAACACCTCGTGGTCGACCAGGCCCCGGCCTCGGTGCAGGCGTCGAGGTTGGCGCACATCGTGCGGTGGGGCAGCATGACCCCTTCGGTTCGGCGGTGGAGCCCGACGTGAACTGCAACACCGCCAAGGCGTCCGGGTTCTCGTCGGGTCGCTTCCAGTCGGTCGGGGTCAACGACGTCGCCTGCACGACCAGCTCCTGCAACACGACGAAGGGCGGATCGCCCTCGGCCCGCTCGACGAACGGGGCGAACTGTTCGTCGATCAGCACCAGCGAGCAGTCGGCGGCGCGGATTCGGCTCCGGGTCTGGTCGACGAACGCCTCGATCGAACCCAGCCGCATCGGCAGGGGCAGCATCACCAGGCAGGCGCCGGTGAGCCACGTGGCCTGGATGGCGGTGATCAGCGGTCGCGTGGTCGGCCCCAGGATCGCCACGTGGTCGCCGGGGCTCACCCCTTCGGCCTGCAGTGCCGCCGCCAGGGAGCGGGCCTCGGCATGGGTCTGTGCCCACGACGTGGTGTCGTAGCCCTCGGGCGAGGCCACCGTCAGGGTGGTGTCGCTCTCGGCGGCGCGTTCGATTCGGGAGATCAGGGTCTGCACGGCGGTAGGACCAACAGGGTCGCAAGTCGGTTACACCCGGCGAGCCCGCCGAACGAGTTGGCGTGAAGTACCCGGACGGCTGCTATCGTGTCAGCTTCCCCACGGGGCTGTAGCTCAATTGGTAGAGCGCATCCATGGCATGGATGAGGTCGTCGGTTCGATTCCGATCAGCTCCACTGAAGGCGTGGCACGTCGCCGTACAACCGCTCCAGGCGGTAGTAACCGCGATCCTCCTCGACGAAGACGTGCACGACGACGTCGCCGTAGTCGAGCAGCACCCAGTGCAGGGAGTCTCGACCTTCGACGGCCTTGGGGCTGCGCCCGGTCTCCTCGCGCACGACACGCTCCACCTCGTCCGCGATCGCCTTCACCTGGCGTTCGGTTCGGCCGCTGACCAGCACGAAGGCGTCGAAGAGCACAAACACGCCGGAGACGTCGAGCACCTCGATCGCCTCGCCGTCCTTGGCGTCGGCGGCACGGGCCGCCGCCACCGCCACGGCGATCGTGTCGCCGTCGGTTGTCGGCGCGGTCTCGGACGTGGGTTCGGTCTCAGCGGTCACAGTTGATCTTGGCCCACCACGACCACGGCCCGCACGTCCTCACCCAGCGCGTCGGTCTCGCTCATCTCGGCGTCGAGCACGTCGGCCACCCGCTGGGCCTGCTCACGCTCCTCGGCCGTGGCGTCCTCGGAGACCGCCACGCTGCTGGTCGGCTGGGGGATCACCTTGGCGTTGCCGACCACCTTCACCTCGGCGCCGGCACCGACGACGTCGGAGGCCAATCGGAGCTCCAGCTGTGCCTCGCTGGTGCCGTTCAGCAGCTTCACCCCCAGCCGCTGACCGGGAAACCCGGAGATGGGGAACGGCACGATGTCGCCCAACGTGGCGTCGATCGCCTCGACGTCGGGCGCGGTGAACGACGCACCCTGACCCTCCTCGCCGAACTCGCGTCCGCCGATGCGTGCCTCCTCCACCGGCAGCTGCGTCACGGTGGAATCCCCCGACCCCACCGCGGTCAACAGCTCGTCCAGCGCGGTCACGTTGTCGTTGGGATCGGTCGGCTCAAACCCCTCGGCGCTCAGCTCGAGCAACCGTTCCAGCACCAACTGCTGGCGGTTCAGCCGGTTGTACTCCGACTCCTCCGCCCCGAGGTAGTTCAGGTAGGCCATCAGGCCCTCGGGATCGAGGGAGATGTCGCCGGCCTCGAACTGCGGCGCCAGCACGCCCGCGTACTCGATCAGGAGCTGCTCCGGATTGCGGATCTCCAGTTCGTCGCCGCCGAGCAACGATCCGATCTCGCTCTGCGTCACCGTCAGCTGGTCGGTCATGCCGAAGCCCACCGCGGACTCCAGCTCGGTCTGCAGCTCCTCCATGCCGTCCTCGGCCAGGATGTAGGGGGGGATTCGCTGGTCGCCGGCCTCGTTCTTGAGGAACAGGCTGTTGGGAATCGTCACGACGGTTCCGCCCGTCTCGCCCGTGCCCTGCGTGACCACCGACATCGACCGCAGCCCGCCGCCGTCGTCGACGAGCGCCAGGAACGTCACCGGGGTGGGCTTCACCGCCGCCTCGTAGCCGGGGTCGCTGGGCGATCGCTGCTGCGGGCTGATCGTGGCGCCGCCGGTCATCCGCAGCGAGCTTCGATAGCCGGTGTAGGCCAGGGCCACCAACAGGACGGCGAAGGTGACGGTGAGGGCCGTGAACCGCCGGGTCGACCCCCGTCGCCCCGCCCGTGCGGGCGCCGGGGCGGGCTCTGGCTCTGGCTCTGACTTTGACTTTGACTTTGACTTTGACTCGGGCTCTAACTCCTCGGCGGGCGGGTCCGCCGTCGCACGTGGCGCAGCCACCGGGGCCGCAGCATCGTCGGCCATCGGAAACAACGGCCGGTCGAGCGCAGCCGCGACGTCGTCGTCGATCAGCTCGCCCGACGGCTCCTTGGGCGGCGCTACCGCGGCGTCGCTGGACGCCGGAGCGTCCGCCGACGCGTCGGGTGCCGGAACGTAGGCGGTGGTCGGCGCCTCGGGCAGTTCGCGCTCGGACGAATCCTCACTGCCTGCGACCGCGTGGTCACCCGGCGTCGACGTCCCCAGTCCGGGCGCGGCCTCAACTGCCATCGTGACCATGGTAGAGGCCCACTCGGCCCCACAAGGAAACCACCCGGGGCAGACAGAGGACGTCGATGGGGCGCAGTCGTGCACCCAGCGCCGGATGTCCTCCGAGCTCACGTCAGCTGGGGACCTCGACCACGGTCGGCGTCGGCCCAACGGTGGTCGCCGACGGGTCGGTCGGCAGGCGCCACCAGACGATCGACCACCGCCAGGTCGGCCAACGCCACGGGTCGGCCGCTCGATGCCAGGTGTGAAGGCCGGCGAGGTGTCCGCTCAGGATCAGCGTGGGGGTCACCTCCGGCCGCTCGCGCCTGAACGTTCAACGTGTCCACCGTGTAGGTCGGGCCGTCGACCGCAAGCCGAAGTCCCAGGCCTCCACGCCGGGAAGCCCCTCGGCGGCCGCGGCCGCCATCGCCGAAGCGGCGCTGCGGCATGGTCACCGCCCGATCGGCCTTCTGCCAGGGAGCGTGTGCGACCAACAACGCCACCGCATCCAGCCCCAGCGCAGCGCGAACCTCAGCACCACCATCAGACCGATGTGAGGGGGTCGAAGGTGCCGCCAACAGGCCGATGCGACGTTGGGACATTCGCGGCAGCCTAGCCGCGATTCGGCACGTTTCTCTGTTGGAGGCGGCCTGAAGGCTGTTTTGGTGTGATGGCGGGTGGTTCTGGGTGCGGTGGGCTGCGCTGGATGGGACGGGGGTGCTGGCGTCGGCCGAGTCCCGAGCCTGAGGGTTGTTCGGGTTGCTGTGTGGGGTCGGTGAGGTAGCCCGGCCAGTTGTTCGGGCGGGCGGCTGGATGCTCGGGGCGGCAGACGGTCAGACCCGGAGTGGTGTGGGGGTGTTCATGGTGCGGAGCCGCCGTCCGGCAGTGCCGGAGCTGTGGGTTCCATGGCCAGTGTTTGGGCAGAGCGTCCAGGTTTGCCGGTTCCGGATGCGAGGATCGCCGGTGTTCGAAAGAGGCAGCGTCGGAGCTTTTTGGGGTGGGCGTGTTCGAACTCGGTTCCGGCAAGGAGGTCGAGTTTGGGAACCATCGGCTTGAAAGGGTGTGGGCCCAGCCGACCATTGCGGTCCAGACCTTGTTGCGGGCGGTGTCGGGGAACGGGAACCGGTCGAGTCCGGTGGTCTTGAGGCGTTTGATGTTCTCTTCGACGTGGGCGTGTTCGCGTTGGAGCAGGTCGATCTCAACCGGGCTGTCGTCAGGTAGGTCGCAGATGATGATGGTGTGTCGCCAGCCGTTGGTGTCGAACATCCGCTGTTGGGCACCGGGATGCAACGGTTGCGTCGGATGACGATCCGTGTGCCTGGCGGGTAGCGGGCGGGTCCGCCGTCGCACGTGGCGCAGCCACCGGGGCCGCAGCATCGTCGGCCATCGGAAACAACGGCCGGTCGAGCGCAGCCGCGACGTCGTCGTCGATCAGCTCGCCCGACGGCTCCTTGGGCGGCGCTACCGCGGCGTCGCTGGACGCCGGAGCGTCCGCCGACGCGTCGGGGGCCGGAACGTAGGCGGTGGTCGGCGCCTCGGGCAGTTCGCGCTCGGGCGAATCTTCACTGCCTGCGACCGCGTGGTCACCCGGCGTCGACGTCCCCGAGTCGGGCGCGGCCTCAACTGCCATCGTGACCATGGTAGAGGCCCCACTCGGCCACAAGGGAAACCACCCGGGGCGGGCAGAGGACGTCGATGGGACGCGAGTCGTGCACCCGGCGCCGGATGTCACTCGAGCTCACGTCCAGCTGGGGGACCTCGACCACGGTCGGCGTCGGCCCAACGGTGGTCGCCGACGGGTCGGTCGGCAGGCGCCACCCGGGCCGGTCGACCACCGCCAGGTCGGCCAACGCCACGAGGTCGGCCGCTCGATGCCAGGTGTGAAGGCCGGCGAAGGTGTCCGCTCCCAGGATCAGCGTGGGGGCCACCTCCGGCCGCTCGCGCCGCAGTCGTTCCAGCGTGTCCACCGTGTAGGTCGGGCCGTCGACCGCGACCTCGAAGTCCCAGGCCTCCACGCCGGGAAGCCCCTCGGCGGCCGCGGCCGCCATCGCCAGGCGGCGCTGCGGCGTGCTCACCGCTCGATCGGCCTTCTGCCAGGGAGCGTGCGCGACCAACAACGCCACCGCATCCAGCCCCAGCGCGGCGCGAACCTCGACCGCCACCATCAAATGACCGATGTGAGGGGGGTCGAAGGTGCCGCCCAACAGGCCGATGCGACGTTGGGACATTCGCGGCAGCCTAGAAGGCCCACCGACGTTTTCCTCCGCAAACGCTCAATTGCCCATCGGGTCGTCCGATGGATCACCATCAGCGGCGGTACCAAGGAAGGCACACTCACATGACCGACTCGGTTGGCCTGTACCTCTCGGAAATCGGGACCGTTCCCCTGCTCACCGCAGAGGAGGAGCGCCAGTTGTCGCGCCGGATCGAAGCGGGCCGCCACGCGGCCGAGGCGATCGCCGACGGCTCCACCGACGCCGCCGACCGGCGCGCCGTCCGCGAGGCGGCCCGGGCCAAGGACCGCTTCATCCGGGCCAATCTTCGCCTGGTGGTCAGCATCGCCCGTCGCTATCCCATGCCCCCGGGCATGGAACTGCTCGACCTCATCCAGGAGGGCAACCTCGGCCTGGAGCACGCGGTCGACAAGTTCGACTGGCGCAAGGGCTTCAAGTTCTCCACCTACGCCACGTTCTGGATCCGCCAGTCGGTCGGCCGGGCGCTCGACCAGAAGGGCAGCCTCGTCCGGCTTCCCGGCGACCGTTCCGCCGCCCTCCGCGCCGCGCTCCGCCAGAGCGGCGGCGACGTCGAGGCGCTCGACGCCGAGTCCGCCGAGTTGCACCGCCTGACGTCGGTGTCGTCGCTGGACAAGACCGTCGGCGACGATCGCTCGACCGAGCTGATCGACCTGCTGGCCGACCAGCGCCCGGGCCCCGCCCAGGTGCTCGTGGCCGACGTGGAGCGCGAGCTCATCGACGACCTGCTCAACTCCCTGGACGAACGGGCCCGGGTGGCGGTCAGCCGCCGTTTCGGGCTGGTCGACGGCACCAAGCGGTCCTACCGCGAGGTGGGTGAGGAGCTCGGCGTGACCGCCGAGGCGGCCCGCCGGTTGGTCAAGCGGGCCCTGCACAACGTGCGGGCGGTGGCCGACGACCTCCCCGCCTACGTCAGCTAGCCGCAGCGACAACATCCATTCGGCCCATTTGGAGGCGGGCATCCGCTCCGATGGGTTCCTATGTTTCGCCTCCCGCCCAGACGGACTCTGCGCAACCCTCGGCACCGCAGAAGCGATCGGGGGGCCTCGCTGGTGGAGGGCGCCATCATCGCCCCGGTGTTCTTTCTCACCCTGTTCATGATGATCGAGGGGTCGTTTCTGCTGCGGACCAA
The DNA here is from genome assembly GCA_041394485.1 of Microthrixaceae bacterium. Lineage (GTDB taxonomy): Bacteria > Actinomycetota > Acidimicrobiia > Acidimicrobiales > Microtrichaceae > Microthrix. The sequence continues at coordinate 17,688 of JAWKIE010000033.1, read as the reverse complement.
CCTGACGGTCAACCACGCCGTTCGGGAGGGCGCCCGGGTCGAGTCCGTGATGGGCAACGCCTCCGACGCCGACAAGGTGGCGCTGGAGAAGATCAAGGAGAGCCTGGTCAGCCTCGACCCCGCCAACGTCGTCGACATCGCCGTCTGGAAGGCCGAGGGTCCCGGCGACACCGTGCCCGACCGGTGCCGAACCAGGAACCAGACCGACGTGTGCAACTCCTACAACCACCTCGATCGGTTGAACAGCAAGTGGGGATGTGACAACTCCAACGACCGGCACTGGTGCCCACGTGACCGGGTGGTGAAGCTCAGCCCGGCAACCGGCGGCCCGCCCGACTACGTCGGGGTCTGGGTGCAGTACCGGCACGACACCCTGACCGGCCTGTTCACCGAGGACATCACGGTCGAGGCCTCCGCCATCGTCCGCATCGAACCGCAGGAGAAGTGATGGGCCCGATACGACGGCTCCGCCGGTCACGCCGCAGCCCGAACCGGGGCGACCGGGGCGCCACCATGGTGGAGTTTGCGCTGATCCTGCCGGTGCTCGCCCTGTTCACGTTCGGGATCCTCGAGGTGGGCCTGGTGCTTCGGGCCCAGGGGCAGAACGTCACCGCCTCCCAGAGCGCCGCCCGCACCGCCTCCCACCTGGGCGACGACCGCCTGGCGGACTACTCGGCGATCACGGCCGCCCTGGCCGCCCTCCCCGACACGGGCGAGATCCAGGCGCTGGTCGTCTTCAAACCGACGAACTCCGGTGGGCTGCCCTCCGGCTGCGAGTCGGCCTCCCGGTCCAACGTGTGCAACCGGTACGACAAGGCGTTCATCACCCAGCTGGTCAACGCCGAGCAGGCCGACCCCGGGTCCGGATCCACCTACTTCGGCGGGGTCACGTCGTGTTCCGGCTCCGCCCCCGATCGGTGGTGGTGCCCCACCACCCGTCAGGCCCGGCAGTCGACCGGGCTCGACAGCATCGGCGTTCGCATCGAGCTTCGCCACCAGAGCCTGACCAACCTGTTCGGTTCCACGCGGGACATGAGCGACCAGGCGATCTCCCGCATCGAGCCCAGGCTGAGTTCCACCGCATCGGACTGACGGACCAGCCCGGCCACCGCCACACGGCCCGCCCGATATCGCCGGATGACCCATTCAGCACCACCCCCCTTGCGTCGATCATGACGGTGATGAAGGAGCCCACATGAGCCACGACCTCGAGCCATCGGCGCCCACGCGACGCCGACGCCGGCACAACGATGCAGCCCGGGGGCCGCGGGCCCGCAGGGTCGGGCGGCGGGGCCGGGACGACCGTGGCTACGTCATGGTGATCTCCGCCATGTTCGTCACCGCCATGTTGGCGGTGGCCGCGCTCGCCGTGGACCTCGGCGGTTTCTACGTCGAGGCCAGCCGCATCCAGCGCGCCAGCGACGCCGCCGCCCTCGCCGGCGTGGTGTGGCTACCCAACGTTCCCAAGGCCACCGCCGAGGCCAAGGCCGTCGCCGCCGAAAACGGCTACACCCACGGGGTGAACGCCGACGTCACCGTCAAGCGCATCGGCCTCTACGAGATGCAGGTGCGAATCGAGGCCGACGGCGAGCTGTTCTTCGGCAAGGCGTTCACCGACGACGTCCGCCTGGCCCGCGCCGGCGAGGCCCGCTACACCCTGCCGGTCCCGCTGGGCAGCTCGACCAGCGCCGCCGGCATGGGCAACTACAACTTCCCCGACGGCCGACCCCGGCACAACATCTGGCTGTCGATCCACTCGCCGTGCTCGGGCTCCAACAACGGCGACCTGCTCACCAACAAGTACATCCAGCCCAACAACCGGGTGTGCAGCGCCACCAACGCCGGCGGCAGCACCACCAATCCGGACTACGACACCGAGGGCTACAGCTTCGCCGTCGACGTGCACGCCGGCGCAGGTGCCATCACCGTGCAGGGCTACGACGTCGGGGAGTGCACCTACCGGGGCGGAACCCGGCTCGAGTGGCAGCTCTACGCCGCCGACGACACACCGTTGGACAACTCCGACAACCCGCTGGTGGGCACGGTGAATCCCTCCGACTCGCAGGGGTGCGGGCAGCTGACCAACATGTTCACCATCCCTGCGGGCGCCAAAGAGGGCCGCTGGATCCTGCGGATTCGCAACCGCCCCAACTCGTGGTACGGCTACGACCCGAACCGGTTCGGCGTGTGGGCCAAGCGCAGCGGTGACACCAACCCGTGCTCGATCAAGACCGACAGCACCTGCCCCAACGTCTACGCCCTCGAGCACCTGCCCGTGTACGTCGACGCCAGCTCCACCGTGGCCACCTTCGACCTGGCCGAGGTGCACGACGAGCACGCCGAGAAGGCGATCGTGTTGCAGCTGTTCGATCCCGGTGAGGGCATGAAGTCCCTGCAGGTGCTCGACCCGACCGGCACCCCGATGGCCTTCAACTACCAGTACTTCGACACGCAGAACACCTCGGCGGGCTGGAGTACACCAAGGGGCAACAACACCTGCTCCTACATCGGACCCTGCCTCAACGTGGAGAGCACCAACTACAACGGCAAGAAGGTCCTGCTGGAGATACCCCTGCCCGACAAGGCCACCTGGGAGACCTACTCCGACGACTGGTTCCAGCTGCGCTACCGGGCCACCAGCACGGTGACCGACCAAACGACGTGGTCGGCCTCGATCACGGGCGACCCCGTGCACCTCATCGCCTGAGTCGGCGAAACCAGCTACCGGGCGGCGGGGGGCGCTCGGTAGCTTGGGTGGTCCCCGACCTGCAACTCACTGCAGCCAGCCCGAGGAGCATCGTGACGCCCCCTATCGCGCCCAGCGCAACCCAGCCGACTGCGGCACCCGCCGGTTGGAGCCCCTCCAGCTGGCGAAATCGAACCGCCAAGCAGCAGCCCGAGTGGGACGGTCTCGACGAGCTCGACGCGGTCACCGGGCGCTCGCCACGGCGCCTCCCTGGTGATCCCCGGCGAGACGCGTCGGCTGGCCGATTCGTTGGCCGAGGTGGCCCACGGACGGGCGTTCCTGTTGCAGGCGGGCGACTGCGCCGAAAGCTTCGACTCGGCCAACCCCGACAGCATCGAGCGCCGGCTGCGCGTCATCCTGCAGATGGCGATCGTGTGACTCACTCCGCCGGCGTCCCCGTCGTGAAACTGGGCCGGATCGCCGGACAGTACGCCGCCGCTCGTCCAACCACGAGACGATCGACGACCTCAGCCTGCCCAGCTTCCGCGGGCACATCGTCAACGCCCCCGAGTTCGAGGCCGGGGCCCGCCGGGCGGACCCCCAACGAATCGCCCAGGCGTACCAACGGGCGGCCACCACGCTGAACCTGCTGCGGGCGATGACCCAGGGCGGCTACGCCGACCTGTCCAAGGTGCACCAGTGGAACGAGGCGTTTGTGGCGGCCACCGGCGTTGGACGGCGCTACGAGTCGCTCGCCGACGACATCGACCGTGCCCTCCGGTTCATGGAGGCCTGCGGGCTGGACACCGACGACGTGCCCCAACTGCACGAGGCCACCCTCTACAGCAGCCACGAGGGGTTGATCCTCGACTACGAGGAGGCGCTGACCCGTCTCGACCCGGACACGGGCGACTACTACGACTCCGCCGCCCACTCGGTGTGGATCGGCGAGCGCACCCGGGAGCTCGACGGAGCACACGTCGAGTTCTTCTCCGGCATCGCCAACCCGATCGGCACCAAGGTGGGCCCCACCGCCACCCCGAGCGAGGTCGTGGCGCTCTGCGACGCGCTCGACCCGAACCACGTGCCCGGTCGCCTCACGCTGATCGCCCGTATGGGCGCCGACCTGGTCGGCGAACGGCTCGGCCCGCTGGTCGAGGCGGTGGCCGAGTCCGGCCACCCGGTGATCTGGGCCACCGATCCCATGCACGGCAACACCTTCACCGCGCCGTCGGGGCGCAAGACGCGCCACTTCGATGCGGTCGAGGCCGAGATCCGTGGCTTCTTCGAGGTCCACCGAGGCCTGGGCACCTGGCCCGGCGGTATCCACGTGGAGCTCACCGGCGACGACGTCACCGAGTGCCTTGGCGGCTCCGAAGAACTCTCCGACGACCAGCTGGGGCTGCGCTACGAGACGATGTGCGACCCCCGCCTCAACGCTCGTCAGAGCGTCGACCTGGCGTTCCGTGTGGCCGAGCTGCTGCGAGCCCAGCAGCGCTCGCCCGAGGTGACCGACGTCACTGCCTGACGGGTTGGTCCGACCCAGGGGTCGGCCTTCTCGTCGGCCTTGATTGTCACACCCGGTCGTCATGATGGGGTCATGAGTTCGAAGGCCACCCTTGATGCGGTTGGTGCCGGTGCCGGTTCGGGCGCCGGTGCCGGTTCCGCTTCGGGTTCCGGTACCGGTGCTGATGCTGATGAGGTGTTCTTTGCGGGGTTGCGTGAGCGGCTTCGTCGTGACGAACAGATCGCCTGGGAGGCACAGCGTTATGCCCATGCCCAGCGGGTGCTGGTCCCGAGGTCGGCGACCCGGTCGCCGCCCGGGCACTCCAACACGCCGAAGACGGCCTCGACGAACTCTTCGCCGCCGGGCTCCGGCCGGACAACTCACGCGACGCGGTCGTGTGGATCAAACAACTCGAACACCTCGGCCGCCGTGTTGATGCCGCCAAAGCCGCGCTGGTCCGCGAACCGCTCCGCCGGACACCACCGCGCCGACGGCCACGGCTCACCCCGCATCATGGTCCGCCACATCGCCCGACTGTCTGAGTCCGAATCGTTGGACCGGGCCCGGCCGCGGAGGCCTGCACCGACCTGCCCAAAGTCGAAGCGGCCTGGCAGACCGGCGAGCTCCCCACCAGTGCCGTCACCACCCTGGGCCGGGTTCATGCCAACACCCGCGGCACCCGCGATGGTCGACCGCCAAGACGACTTCATCACCGACGCCCGAGGAATGTCAGCCAAGGCGTTCGGGCAGAAGATGCGACGGTGGGAACGCCTCATCGACGAAGACGGCCCCGAACCGGCCAACGAACGCAACCACCGCAACCGTGACGCACGACTGGTCCAGAACCCGATCGACCTCTCCTGGGACCTGACCGGCTCCTACGCGCCGCTTCAAGGCGCGCAGATGCGCGGATCCTCGACCGGTACCTCGACGCCGAATTCCGCACCGACTGGGCCGACGCGAAAGCAGCTGACCTTGCAGCCGGCGGCACCGGGAACATCACCAAAGCCGACCTGCAGCGCACCGACAACCAACGCCGCGCCGATGCCTCCACCGGATCTTCCAAGACGCCACCACCGCCGGAGACGTCATCCCGGCAGGGTTCGTGCACAACATCCACTGGTCCGCCACCAGCTACGAGACCATGCTCGAAGCCATCGACCCCGCTGCCAGCACCGACCGGCCGCCCAAACTCGATCCCGACACCCACATGTGCCGCACCACCGACGGATACGAACTCGACCCCACCGAAACCGCCATCTGTTCCCTCGTCTCCAAAATCCGACGATCATCGTCGACGCCACCGGCGTCGTCATCGACCAAGGACGCGCACGCCGGTTCACCGGATCCGCCCGCACCGCAGCCACCGCCACCCACACCCACTGCATCTGGCCCGGCTGCACACCCCAGCCAGCCGATGCGACATCGACCACCTCACCGAACACTCACGCAACGGCCCAACCACACAAAACAACGCAGCACCCCTGTGCGGCAAACACAACCGCTGGAAACACAAGGGCTACACCATCACCCGACAACCCGACGGCAACTGGCACACCACCGCCCCGACGGCTCACAACTCGAGTAGCCGCCAACCAGCGGCCGAATCAGGCCTGGTTGCGGCGGCGCCGTGCGCCCAACACCAGGGCGCTGCCCAGCAGCACCACTGCGGCGGCCACGACGGCCATGGTGACGGCCGACGAACCGGTGCGTCCGAGGGCGCCCGAGCTGGCCGGAGTCTGCGCGGTGCCACCGACGGCGGTGCCCACCCCGGTGCTGGCCGACGTGGCGCTGGCGAGGGTGGCAGCAGTGGTCGCTGCGGTCGTGGCTGCTGTGGTTCCGTCAGTGGTGGCTCCGTCGGTGGCGCCGGCCGTCGTATCGCCGGTGGTGCCGGTGTCAGTCGCTGGGACCTCGAAGCTGATGTCCTTGGCCAACGGGTTGCCGTCCGGGTCCAGGCCGTAGGCGACGATCTGGTGAACGCCGGCCTCCAGGTCGGTCGGCACCGTGCTGCCGCCCTCGAACCTGCCGTCGGCGTCGGCGATGGCGTTGCCGATGAGCACCGGCGTGGAGCAGACGTACAGGTCGATGTCCGAGTCCGGCGCGTAGCCGTCACCCGAAACGACGAAGTCGCTGCCCGGGGCAAGTGCGCCCGACACCAGGGTGAGTCCACCGGCCGCCGGAGGGCACTCGGTCAGGACCGGACCGCTGGGGCTGGACGGGCTGTCGGTGGTGCCCGAGTCGCCGGTGGTCCCTGTGGTGCCGGTGTCGCCCGTATCACCGGTGTCGCCGGAGGTGCTGGTGTCACCGGTGGTGCTGCCGCTGTCGTACTCCTGTGCCCCGGCGCTGCCGGCGAGTGCCAGCGACCCAAACCCCAGTAGCAACACGGCCAGCAGCTGCATGAGTCGAATCGGTCGTACAGCAGATCCGGACGGCGAGCTCATGGTTCCTCCACAGACATCCCTCGTGGACCACCATGGCCCCCGGTTGACGTAGGTCACAGTCTAGCCACACATCGAGGTATGTGAAGCGAGAATTTTGAGCCCGACTCGCCCTGAGGGGCTCAGCCCTGCGCTTCCGCCGGAACCGTGGCGGCGTCGCAGGCGGTGCCCCCGCATTGACGGAGGTCGGTCACCAGCGCATCTAGGTCGGAGACCAGGCCCTGGTGTTGCCCGTCGAGCACCAGGTTCACCAGCTGCTCGGGGTCGGTCTCGAGGTCGTACAGCTCGGCGCCCTGCAGGCCGCCGCCGGTGTATTCGATGTAGCTGTACCGGTTGGTTCGCACGCCCTGGTACTGGGGGCGGAACGGTGCCGGCGGCTGGAAACCCTCGAGCAGGATGGGGCGATCCCACTCGACGGCGGGGTTGGCCATCACCGGCGCCAGGCTTCGACCGTCCATCGGGCGAAGCTGGCGGGCCCCGGCGACGTCCAGCAGGGTCGGGCCCAGGTCGATGTTGGCCACCACCGAATCCACCTCGACCCCCTTGGCCACACCGGGTCCCCGCATCAGCAGCGGCACCGCCAGGCTCTCCTCCCAGGGGTAGTACTTGCCCTGGTACTCCCGATGCTCGCCGTGGAAGTAGCCGTTGTCGGAGGTGAACAGCACCAGGGTGTCGTCGGCGACCCCAAGTTGGTCGAGGCGGTCGAGCAGGCGGTCGACGCCCTCGTCCACCGCCAGCAGCGACTCCAACTCCAGCTGGTAGTTGCGGGTGATGTCCTTGGTGCGCTGCTCGTCGATCTCGGGGCGCCACTGCGGCACCACCTGGCCGGGGGTGGAGGCGCTGAAGTTGGCCTTCTCGGGCAACTCGACACCGTCGAAGCTGCCCTCGTGGCGGGGTGCGGGCACCGGCGACTCGATGTCGAAGGCGGTGTTCGCCTGCTCGATGTCCTCCCGAACGATGCTGGGGTCGGCCCGATACTTCTCCAGCGTGTAGCCGAACTTGGCGTGCGGGGCCAGGTAGCTGACGTTGACGAACCAGGGCTGGTCGGAGTTCTGGGCAGCGTCGATCTCCTCGAGGGCCAGGTCGGTCAACACGTCGGTCTGGTACTTGGTCTTGTCATCCTCGTCGTAGGTGTCGATCACGCCGTTGTCGTTGATCGAGAAGCCGAAGAACATGCCGGTGGACGGGTCGATCAGCCCCCTGAAGTCGTCCCAACCGGCTGGGAGTTCGGTGGGGTTGGCCACGCCGTAACCGTTGAGGTACTTGCCGACGTGCGCGGTGTGGTAGCCCGCCTGTTGGAGGCTCGCGGGAAACGCGGTTTCCCAATTGGAGAACCTGGTGAAACCCCCGGTGGGAAGCGCGTTCCACAGGACGCCGTGGTTGTGGGCGTACTGGCCCGAATAGAAGGTGGCCCTGCTGGGACAGCAGAGCGGGTAACTGGTGACGCTGTTGGTGAAGGTCGTGCCCTCCCCGGCGATCCGGGTGTTGATGCGGTCGAGCACCCGCATCGCCTCGACGGTCTGGTCGTCGGTCATCACCATCAGGATGTTGGGCCGGTCGACGCTCGGGGTGACCTCGACGCCGTCGGGGAGCGGCGGCGGGGTGGTCGTGCTCGCCGGAGCGGCGGTCTCGTCCGGCGCATCCGGGCTGCGGTCGTCGCCGGCTGCGCCGCTGGAACTCGGCGGTGCCTCGACGTCCTCTCGAGCCGCAGCGCCCGGAGGGCCGGGGGTGATCGTGGGAACGCCGCCGTCGGCGCCGCAGGCGACGATCAGGCCGACACCCAGCACCATGGCGGCCGCAACGCCCACCGCTCGAAGCTGACGGTCGGGCGGGCGCCCGCCCGACGTGGAGAGGATTGGGTCATGGCGTGGTGAAGACTAGCGACGGGTGCGACCCGTCGGGCTTCAGCCCTGGCGACGTCGGCGGGCGCCAAGCACCAATGCGCCGCCCACCAGCACGATCGCCGCGTGCCACGATGGCCATGGTTCCGGCCGACGAGCCGGTGTTGCCAAGCGCCCCGGTGGCTGGGGCCTGCGCCGTACCGGCGACGGTGACGGCGGTCGCCGAGGTCACCGGAGTGACGGCGACGGTTGCCTCGGGGGCGGTGACCTCAACCACGGTGGCCGGGCCGGCGTCCGACTCCTCCGGCACGTTGTTCTCGCTGCTGGGCGGGTTGTTGTTGCTGCTCGGAGCGTCCGCGTTGATGCCGCTGGGCTGCACGCCGCTGTCGGGGCCGTCGGTGCCGGTGCCGCCACCTCGGTGGTGGTCGTCTCGCCGGTGGTGCCGCCGGAGTCGTACTCCTGTGCACCCGCCGTGGAGGCGAAGACGAGTCCGCCGAGCGCCAGGGTGGCAGCTGCTGCCCACCGCGCCATCTTGTTGCTGGTTCGGTGGCTCTCTGACAACTGGTGCATCGTTCCCCTAGGAAGAAAAGTGTGCGGCCCGTCCGGAGGGCACTCCAACGCCCCCGAGTGTAGGGCACGGTCAGCGGTTACTCAAACGTTTGGACGGAAATTCGCGCTGGGCGATCTCTGCGCCACGAGACCATCGCCGCAACAAGCAACGCCACCTGGCTGATCGCCGTGATCAGCGACGGCGGGTACCAGGCCCAACGGGCACCCCCGGGGATGACCAGCGGCCCCCGGGGTCGACCGGGGCGGTCCCGGCCCGCCGCACGCCATCCCGGCCCGGCCGCGTCGACCACCACCGGCCGGGTGGCGTCGGTGGACTCCGCCCGACGCCACAGCCCCCACAGCACCTGGTCGGCGGCGGTCGGGTCGCTCCCACCGGTGACCCGGTACAGCGACACGGCGGGATCCTCGACGACGGGCTCCAGACCCCGCTGGGTGCCCAACGAGGGAAACAGCCGACCCTGAACGACCGCGGGGACGACCAGCCAGCGGATCCCCGCCTCCCGGAGCGCCGGCACGAGCGAGGATCGGCGACCGTCTCGGTACGCGTCCAGGGCGGGACCGATCGTGTCCATGCGCGGGTCGGATTCGCTCGTCGGGCCCTTGCCGGCGTCGTTGGAGATCACGGTGTCGACCCCGAGGTAGTCGGGCCAGGGGTTGTAGCTGCGTCGCACGTCGCCCACCTCGTAGAAGGCGTAGCTCCACTGGGGGCCGTCGCGACCGTGCCCGGATCGGACCTCACCCGGTTGCGGACCTCGGCCCAGGCCTCCGGGCAGCTCCACCCGCAGGAGTTGGCCGTCCATCCCCCACACCTGGGGCGCCACCAACACCAGCGCCATCGCCAGGGCCAACACCTGCGCCAGGGGCTCCAACGCCTCGACACGCCGGCCCAGCCACTGTGCGCCCCAGGCGACGCCGGGCACCAACACCAGCCAGGCCACCAGGAACAACCGATGGGGCTCGCGGGCCAGGTTGAACGGCTGGACGGCGGAGATGTCGGCCCAGAGCTCCGCCGTGCCCTCGAATAGCCCGCTCAACGGCACGAGCAGGCCGATCGCCAGGGCCACGGCGCCCGCCCACCCGCAGGCCACCCGTGAGATCGTCGACGCCTCGTCCGGCTCCGGTGAGCGGCGCCGGTTGGCCCCCAGGCCGATCGCGGCGAGCACCCCGATGGCGACGCCCAGCACCACGCCCCAGGCGCCGGGCAACGGCACCGACCCGGCCTCCACCTGGAAGTAACCCTCCCCGATCAGCAACCGGGCCGGGGCACCCAAGCCGGAGAGCGACACGCGGAAGCCCTGGCCACCCGGCTGGTTGAACCCCACCGCCGCGGCAACCGCCGTGCCCGGCACCAGCCACAGCGCCTGGGCGGCGACGACCACCGCCCAACCTCGGACACGCTCCCCCAGCGACCCGGCGGTCCGGCCGGCCAGGATCAGCACCGGCATCAGCGCCAGCACGATCGTGCCGGACAGGTACCCGCCGACCGCCAACAGCAGCGACCACCGGAACGCCCGCGCCGGTGAGCGGGCCGAATCGAGGAGGGACGGCAGCGCCCACGGGAGGACGGCGGCGGCCCACAGCAGCCCCAGGTGCCCCACCGCCAGGCGGCCCATCAGGAACGGGCCGAAGGCGTAGAGCAGCCCGGCGCCCAGCGCCGGCAGGCGCCCCACGCTCGACAACCGGCGCGCCATGCCCGCCGTGGCCGCGGCCAACAGGACGATGACGACCAGCTTCATCACCCAGGCCGAACCGCCCCAGGGGGACGCCAGCGCACCCAGCGCGGTGAAGGCACCCCGGCGCGGAACGTCGGGGCCGACCCCCGTCAACACCGTCGGCAGCGGCAGGTGGGGCAACACGGATTGGTCGAGGTTGATCCACGCCCGGCCGTTGAGGCCGGGGCCGATCACGAGCGCCGCCCCGACCGCGCCGGCGACCCACGGCACGATCTGGGAGGTGGAGGGCGCTCGCACGGGTTGGGACCGTACTGCCAGGCCGACCGTTGGCTAGGTTGACCCCCCGGTGAGCGCCAACGTGACGGTGACGAATCCAGCCCCTCCGCTCAGCACGCTCGGCGTGCTTCGACGCTTTTTTGCCGAGCGCCACGACCCCGAGCCGTTCTACGACGACCTGGCGCGGCGGGCACTCGACCGCTTCCCCGTGCCGGTCGATGGGCTTCGCATCGCCGACATCGCCTGCGGGACCGGCCAGTTCACCGCGGCGCTCACCGAACGGGGCGCCCGCTGCGTGGCGATCGACCTCGATCGCGACGACATCGCCGCCGCCGGCGCCCGGGGGCTGGCCGCCTCCTGGTCCGACGCGCGGTGGTTGCCGCTGGCCGACGGTTCGGTCGACGGCGTCGTCTGTTCCAACCTGCTGGAGCACACGCCCGACCCGGGATCGGCGCTCGCCGAGATCGAGCGGGTGCTCGCACCGGGTGGGTGGGCGTGGGTCAGTTGGACGCTGTGGTGGTCGCCCTGGGGCGGCCACGCCATCGCGCCGTTTCACCTGCTGGGGCCACGGTTCGGGGCGAGGGTGCGGGAACGGCTGTTGGGGCCGCCGACGGGAAAGAACCTGCCCTTCGAGCGACTGTGGCCCACCCACGCCGGGTCGGTGCTGCGCCTGGTGGGTCAGCTCGACGGCCTCGAGCTCGAGGCCTGCTACCCCCGATACTGGCCGTCGCAGCGCTGGCTGATGCGGGTGCCCGTGCTGCGGGAGCTCGCCGGGTGGAACGCCGTGTTGGTGCTGCGCCGAACCGGCGCCCCGAACACGCCCGTCACGTCGTCGTGACCAGCCGTCCTCCGCTGCGGTGGGCGATCCGATCGGTACCCGTGCTGGTCTGGGTGGCGCTGGGAACCTTCGCCCTGGCGTTCGTCGCCGCCGCCCTCAGCTCGCCGGGCCGCTACGTCGCCGACGCCCGATTCGAGATCTACTGGGGCACCGGCAGGTACCTGCGCAGCCAGCTGTCGTTGTGGGACGGGGTGCGCAACCTGGGGCGCCCCAACCCGTACTTCAGCCCGGTGATCGGCGGGTTCGTCGGGGCGCTTCGCCTCGTCGGGTTGTCGCCCGCCTGGGCCGAGCGCGTGCTGCACGCGGCCATGGTGTCCTTGGGCGCCACCGGCGCGGCCGCCGTCATGGCCCAGCACCGGCCCAGGGACCGCACCGCCATCGTGATCGCCGCGCTGGTCTTCGGCTTCAACCCGGTGGTCGCCGAGTTCCTGGTGCCGTCCGGCATCTTCTTCCACTACGCCGTGGCCCCCTGGTTGGTCTGGTGCGTGCGGGGGGCGCTGACCGCGGCCCCCGGGACGTCGCCGTGGCGGTGGCCCGCCCGCACCGCGCTGGCCATCTTCGCCATGGGGGCGATCAACTCGGCCAGCCTGCTGTATGCCTGTGCGCCCGCCGTCGTCGCGGCGGCCGGCATGGTGCTCTTCGAGGTGCGCGGTTCCGCCGACCGGCGCGCCCGGCTGCGCCGCCTGTGGGCCTACGCCTGGCGGGCCGGCGTCGCCGGGTTGGCCACCAGTGCAGCGGCGTTGGTGGTGCTGGCGGTCAACGGTCCGGTGGTTCAGGCCAACCTGAGCGTCACCGAGCTGCCCGAGACGGTCAGCGCCCACAGCAGCTGGGCGGAGTCGATCCGCGGCCTGGGCTACTGGCTCACCTACTTCGGCGGCGGCGGCACCACCCAGCCGCACCCGTCGCCGTACGTGCTCAATCCGTTGGCGGCGGCGCTGAGCCTGCTCATCCCGCTGGCCGGGCTGATCACGCTGGTTCGCACGCGCTGGCGAGCGGCGCGCACCTACGGCTGGATGCTGGCGCTGGCCCTCGTGGCCATGGTGGGCCTCTACCCCACCGACGGCGGGTACCCCCTCGCCCAGGCCCTGTCCTGGATCTACGAGAACGCACCGTCGTCGAGGTTTCTCCGCAACGGCTACAAGGCGGGCGCCGGCTGGGCGTTGGCGCTGGCGGTCCTGGTGGGTGTCGGCGTGTCCGAGCTGGGGTCGATCCGAAACCGGCGCCGGCCGGGGGCGCGCCGCTTCCTCGGTGCGGCGGCAGCGGTCGCCGTCCTGGCCACCGCCATCCCGTTCTGGCAGACCGACCTGTATCCGCCGGCGGAGACCTCCGAGGGCATCCCCGGCTACTGGAAGACCGCCGCCGCCTACCTCAACGACCTGCCCAACGACGGGCGGGTGCTCATCCTGCCCGGGGCCAACCGCACCCGCTACCGCTGGGGCTACATCGGCGACGACCTCTTCGACGCCCTGCTGTCCCAGCCCCACGTCGCCCGGTCGACGCTGCCCCAGGGCACGCCGGAGGCCGCCGACCTGCTCGATGCGCTCGACCGGTACCTGACCGGACCGGACTTCGAGCCGGGCGTCGTCGGCCCGATCCTGGCCCGCATGGGCATTCGCTGGGTGGTGCTGCGCAACGATCTCGACTGGGAGGAGATGGGTGCCCCCCGGCCGGTCGCGTTCAACGGTCTCCGTGGCGACCCCGACCTGACCGCGATCGCCACGTTCGGCGCGCCGGGCGACTTCGTGTCCGCACCCGACCGCAGCGGCGACGCCGAGCCGACACCCGAGGAGGCCCAGGGTCTCACCCCGGTCGAGGTCTTCAAGGTGGCCGACTCCCCGGGGCTGGTACGCACCGACCCCCGCCCCCCGCTGCTGGTGGCGGGCTCCGGCGAGACCTGGCCGGGCCTCTCGACCGCCGGGTACCTCGACAGCGAGGGGCCCGTCCGATACCTGCCCTCGATGTCGGCGGTGACCACGCAACGGCTGCTGGAGGCGGGCTCCAGCCTGGTGATCAGTGACGGCAACCGACGACGGGTGCAACGGGGCACCGCCGAGCAGAACTACCTGTCGCCGGTGCTGCCCGCGGGCGCCGACGGCGCCGACCGGCCGGCGCGCCCCCTCTTCGACGGCACCGGTGAGCAGACCGTCGCCGACTACGGCGACGCCTCGGCGATCACGGCCACCGCCTACGGCGCACCCAACCAGACGTTCCCGCCGTCGTATCGACCGTCGAACGCCACCGACGAGAACCCGCGCACCGCGTGGGCGCTCTCGGGCATTCGCGACCCCCGGGGCGAGTCGCTGACGATCGAGCTCGACGAGCCGACCACGCTGGACCGCGCCTCGATCACCCAGATCCGCAAATCTGCCGACACCCCCGACCATCGTCCGCATCACGGTCACCGACGATCAGGGCCGATCGATCGGCTACGACCTGGGGACGGCGACCACCGCGATCAACCTGCCCTCGTGAGGTGTCGTCGCTGACGTTCCGCATCGATGCCGTCAGCACCCAGAGCCTCCTGGCGGTCGGCTTTCTCCGAGATCGCGCCTTCGACTCCAACTCCCAACGGCTGGACCTGGCCGAGCGCCTCGTCCTACCCGAGGTCCTGGACGTCGAGGGGACCGGCGAGGCCGCCCGATACCTGTTCGAGCGGTCCACGATGTGGCGACCGCTGGTCGAGGAGCCGGGCTTTCCAGGCGGACTCCGAGACGGCGGACGCGCCTGCAACACACCCTCGCCCGCATTCAAGGGAGGGGCGGCCGACACCCGGACGTCGTGCTGGGACAACTTGGTCAACCGCAGGTCGGCGCCTACGGATCGTCACGCTTCCAGGGGCGGCTGGAGGACAGCGGTTCCTGGTGCCGCCGACGCGATCGGCGACGACCTCGACGGCCTGGCAGGCACCGCCGATCAGCGGCGAGACCTCGACCCTGCGGCTGTTCGACGGTCACCGAGGTGGACACGCTGTCGCTGATCACCCCGGGCGCTGACGAGCTGTTGTCCTCGAAGATCGACAGCCTCACCGTGTCGGGCTACTCCGACGACGCCACGGTGTACGCCAACGTCAAGGCGTTCCCGAGCAGCGATGCGCCCCTGACCTCTCCGAGCGCTCGCCGCTGCCTTGCCCGCACCAACATCACCTTGCCCGCCGAGGCGGTCGACCGCCCGCGATTGCCGGCGCGGTGTCCGCACTCGCCGACGGGTCCGGTCTGTTGCCGATCAAGCACGCCGAGGCGGGCATCAACGGGACGATCGGATTCGGGCAGGTGGCCGAGCGACGCAACGCCGAGACTGCACCCCGGTGCTCAGCGCGGGACGGCACCGACGTCGGCGTGCGCCTTGCGTCGGTCGAGGGCGACCCGCTCGCGGAGACCGTCGAGCTGGAGGCGTGCGACCTCGTCGGGTTGCGACCCGGCACCCACGACCTGCAGACCACGCTGGGCGGCACCGGGCCTGCCGGCCGGGTGTCGCTCGTCCCTTCGGCGGGGCCCCGGAGCCGTCGCCCACCGAGGCGGAGCCCAACCGGGCCACCCTCACCAACCTGGGCCGCACCTCGCTCGGAAAGCCGAGGTCGACGTGTATTGACGCAGGTGATCATCGGCGAGGCGGACGGCTGGTCGCGCGAGCTCGACGGCGCCAGCTCCTGCTGTCGGTCGCCCTCGACACGATGGCCGGGTGGGTCGTCGAGGAACCGGCGAGCACGATGGTGGCCGCCTACACGCCGCAGCGCACCTACACGATCGCCTTGGGCCTCACCCTGTTGGCGGTCACCGCATCGCTGGTGACGGCGCTCGCCGGGAGCCGACGGGCGGGCCCCGCCGTCGCCGACTGCGCCGAAGCCGATCCGACGACGAAGCGCCCGAGGAGCCGGCGCCGTGATCGCCGCCCTCAGGATCGCGGCCGCCGCCCTGGCGGGTTTCCTCATCGGAGGGTGGGTCGGTTGATCGGGGCGTTGGCCACCATCGTTGCGGCCGCTGGCGCCGGAGTTGGCCGGGGCCTACGTCGTTGCGGCCGCCCTGCTCACCGGGGCGGCCACCCTGTTCGAGGCCCGCTTCGGCGCGCGTTCGCCTCGGCGCGGTTCGTTCGGGAGCGTCCGCTGGCGGGCGACATCGGCTGCCTGACCGGCGTGCTGCTGCTCGCCTGGCTGATCGCCCGTCCCTGCTTCCGCAGGTGCCGACGGACCACCGGTCGAGCGAGCCCGGCGGCCCGCAGCCCGACTCGACCGGATCGCTGATTGCCGGGGGCCGACGCTGATCGCCGCCTGCGACGGCGACGCCTGGCGAGGGGCACGCGTCGTATCCGGCTCGGCGGGTCATGCTGGGCTTCCTCGCCCAGGCGGTCACCGGCGTCGGCTTCTGGGTCCTGGCGGCGCGCCTGTTCGATCAGGTCAACGTCGGCGTGGCGTCCGGGCTCTTCACCTCGCTGCAGTTCGTCAACTACGCCACCGCGCTCGGGCTCCAGGAGCTGCTCAGCCGGTACCGGCCGGAAACCCGCACCGACCCGCTGCTGGGGTGGGCCACGCTGGCCACCGTTGCCGGGTCGCTGGTGGGCACGGGGTTGTACCTCGTTGCGTTCGGCCGGGGCGACGCCAACTCGGCACTGGCCGCACTGACCGATGCCGGCCCCCTCGCCGTGCTCGGGTTCGGTGCGGTGGCGTCGGCCAACGCGATCGCCGCCCTGGCCGACGCCCGGCTGATGTGGGCCCGACGTTGGAGCTGGGTCTTCTGGCGGCTGACCCTCGCCGGGGCAATCCGGTTGCCGCTGGTGCTGCTGCCCACCCTCGCCCTGACCAACGACGGCGCCGACGAGCCGAGCACGATCGGCGTGTGGCTCTTCTTTGTGATGGCCGCGCCGATCGCCCTGTCCGGCGTGATCGCGTTGGGCCTCCTGCGACGCGCCGGCAACCCCCCGCCCACGCTCGGGACCCCCAGCGGCGGGTGGGACACGCCCCTGCGGTACGCGGGGGTCAACTACCTGTCGCATCTGGCCATCCTGGCGCCCCAGTTCATCCTGCCGGTGATCGTGTTCGTCAACGTCCGCGCCGTCACCTACGCCAACTTCTTCCTCGCCTGGTCGATCGCTGCGGTCGCCTTCATCCTGCCGGTCACGATCGGGCGGGTCTTCCTGGTGGAGGGCAGCCGAACCACCGCGGCGGTCGGCGCCACCCGGCAGGCGGCGGGGCTGGCGGTCGGGGCGATGCTCGTCGCCACCGTGGGCGCCGGGATCCTGTCGCTGCTGTTGCCCACCGTCTACGGCGCCGAGTACACCGAGGCCGGTCGGATTCTTCCCTGGTTGGTGGCCGGGGGCATCCCCTGGTCGGTCACCTCGATCGCCCTCGCCCGGGCCCGGGTGCGCTCCGACTCGTTGTCGATCGTGGTGATGACGGCGTTCGCCGCCGTGAGCGTCCTCGGCCTCGCCGTGGCGCTGGTGCCCAGCCGTGACCTCGACGGCGCCATCGCCGCCTGGGGGCTCGGCAACGCGGTCGCCTCGGCGGTCGCCGTCGTGCTCGTCTCGATGCGCAGCGGGTCGGGGGCCGACTACGCCGACTCGGCGCCCACGACGTAGCCGTAGCGGCGGGCCACCGGCCCGGCCAGGCGGGCGGTCCAGGTGCGCAGCCCCGGGTCGGCCAGCCGCTGCCACTCGTCGTCGTTGCGGAGCACCACCGGCCCGGTTGCGAACCGGTTCGGGTTGCCCCAGGCGGCATGGCCGCTGACCCCGCCCCCGTCGTCGGCGGCCACGCGGCCCATCGCCACCTCGGGGTCGAGGTCGAGATCGACGAACGCCCCGATGCGGGTCAGCACCCCCTCGGGGTCGTCCACCAGGTCCTCGTAGCGGACCCGCAGGTAGCGATCGACC
>JAWKIE010000032.1:0-60550 GCA_041394485.1 Microthrixaceae bacterium | reverse complement strand
ACTCCCCGGTTCGGATGGACGACCCGGTAGCGTCGCCCAGGATGGCCACCCCAGCGGAACGCCCGGCCCGCAAACGCGTGGGCCCCACGCGCCAAGCGCTGGCCCAGAGCTTCGGAACCGACCCGCGCCGGGTGGGGTCCGAGCCCGACTACCGGTTCACGTTGGCGAACGAGCGTACCTTCCTGGCCTGGATCCGCACCTCCCTGGCGTTGGCCGCCGGCGGACTCGGCGCCATCACCCTGATCGACACCTTCTACGGCCAGGAGGTGCTCGGCCTGATGTTGTTGGGGCTCAGCTTCATCACCGCCGCCACCTCCTATCGACGCTGGTCGGCCAACGAGGCCTCGATACGCCTCGACGAGCCGCTGCCGCCCTCGCGCTTGCCCCAGGTGATGACCATCGGAACGGCGCTGGTGGGCATTTCCGCGGCGGTGCTCTTCGCCATCGGCAAGCTGTGAGCGGCGCGCCCCGCGTCGCTCCGGAGTTGGACAAGCCCGGGCTCCAGACCGAGCGGACCGCCCTCGCCTGGGAGCGAACCGCCATCTCGATGATGGTGGTCGGCGTACTGCTGGCTCGTGCAGCGGCGGGCGATGCCCACTGGATCACTGCCCTCGCCGGGCTGGCGCAGACGTTCGTGGGAGCTGCCGTCCTCGTCTGGGCCGGGCTTCACTACCACCAGCTCCACGGACCGATCCAGCGAGGCGACGGCGTCGTCCACCCGGGTGCCGCCCGCGCCGTCGGCATCGCCACCATCGCGGTCACCGGCGTCTCGTTGGTGTTGGCTGCGATTCTCATCGCCGAGGGCTCGTCCGGCTGATCGAGCGATTTCGTCGACCGACCTATCTCAGTCGGATCACGTTTCCCGTCACCAGGCGCCCCGCGTCGGCGCACAGCCAGGCGATCACCTCCGCCACCTCGGCCGGGTCGGCGATGTGATGGTGCTCGTGATCCCCGGCGACGAAGTCGCGCACCGCATCGGTGATCCAGCCGGTGTCGGTCACCGGCGGATAGATCACGTTGGCGGTGACCCCGTCGGCCGCCATCTCGGCTGCGGCCGACAGGGTGTAGCTGATCAGCGACGCCTTCGCGGCGCCATAGGAGACCTCGCCGGGAAACGCACCTCCGGTGCCCGAGGTCAGGGTCACGATGCGACCCCAGTCGGCGTCCCGCGCCCGATGGCGTTCGACGAACTGCGCCATCAGCAAGGCGCCGGCCCGTCCGTCGACCTCCCACTGCCGTTGCACCGTGGCGGGCGTCAGCGGGTTGTTGTCCCGCCCGGCAACATCGGTTGCGCCGGGGGCGAAGCTGTCCTTCGACCAGCCGCTGGCGTTGTGCACCAACACGCTCACCGGTCCCAGATGCTCCTCGGCGGCATCGAAGAGCAACTCTGGCGCGTCGAGATCGCGCAGGTCGGCCTCCACCGTCAGGCACCGACGGCCCAGCGCCTCGATGTCACGCCGCACCTGCGTTGCGTCCTGCGCGCGCTGCCGCTGGTAGTCGTCGGACGCGATGGCGGGCCCGGTGATCAGGTAGTTGACGAGCACGTCGGCACCTCGCTCGGCCAACGCCAGCGCCGTCGCAGCGCCGATCCCGTGGTTGGCGCCCGTCACCAGGGCCACGGTTCCGGCGAGCGGGTGAGCCGCAGGCCGGCGAATCGACGCTCCATCAGGGTTGTCGGAAATGGTGAGTCTCCAAACGAGTTGCCGGCAGACGGTCGCCGGATCCCCCGATCAACCGAACACTGCGTGACGCTAGGCCACCATCGCGTCGACACGCCTTCCAGCGACGCCCGTGATCGATCGGTATGGTTGCCGCGTGCTCCTCATCGGAATCGTGATCACCGGCATGGTCGTCGGCGCAGCCGCCCAGTTCATCCTTGGACGAGACGGCGGCAGGGTCGATTGGCAGATGGCCTTCGTCGCCGGCATCGCCGGTTCGTTCCTCGGTGGCCTGGTCATCAACCTCGCCATCGGTGACGGACTCAAGCTGGGCCCCAGCGGGCTGATCGGCTCGCTAGTCGGCGCGCTCGTCGTCACCGCGCTCTGGCAGGCTGTCAACGCCAGGAGGGCCGCCGAGTCGACGCCCGACACCCCGACGCGCACCAAGACCCGGCGCTAAGGCGCGGCGTTCCCACTACCCTCCCCCGTCGGACGGCAATCCCAACCAAGGGGGACCACGTGAGCGATCTCGAACCGCGCCCGGCATCCGAGTTCACCGAGGCGGCCAACAGCGCAGCGATGGTCAACTTCGACGATCACGTCGACTTCGCCGCCGCCCAACGGGGCCTGATCGCCCAGCTGACCGACGGCCGGGTGACCCAGGACGGCAACACCGTGTGGGACGTGGCGAGCCACGACTTCCTGCGTACGGACGACCCTCCTCCCGCCACCGTTCACCCCGGCCTGTGGCGCCAGGGCCGCCTCAACTCCAACCACGGCCTCTACGAGTTGGCCGACGGCGTGTGGCAGGCCCGGGGCTACGACATCTCCAACATCACCTTCATCGCCGCCGACCACGGCTGGCTGATCATCGACCCGCTCACGACGGAGGCGACCGCCGCAGCGTGTCTGGCGTTGGCCAACGACACGCTGGGCGAGCGGCCGGTGACCGCGGTGATCTACACCCACAGCCACGTCGACCACTTCGGCGGCGTCCTGGGCGTCACCTCCGAGGACGCGGTGCAAGCCGGCGACGTGCGCATCATCGCCCCGGATGGATTCCTCGAGGAGGCGGTCAAGGAGAACGGTCACGCCGGACCGATCATGTCCCGGCGTGCGCTGTTCCAGTTCGGCCCGCTGCTGGCGCCCGGTCCTCGGGGCCAGGTCGACGCCGGCCTCGGTCAGGCGTTGCCCCTCGGGTCCTCCAACCTGCTCGCCCCGACTGAGACGATCGCCGCCACCGGCGAGGAGCTCGACGTCGACGGCATCCGCATCGTCTTCCAGAACACCCCGGACGCCGAGGCGCCGTCGGAGATGAACTTCTTCTTCCCCGACAAGTCCCTGCTGTGCCTGGCCGAGAACTGCACCCACAACCTGCACAACCTCTACCCCATCCGTGGCGCCCAGACCCGCGACGCCCTCGCCTGGAGCAAGTACCTCCAGGAGGCGCTGGTGATGTGGGGCGATCACACCGACGTGTGCTTCGCCAGCCACCACTGGCCCCGCTTCGGGCGCGAGGACGCCAAGGCATTCATCGCCCTCCAGCGCGACGTGTACCGCTGGATGCACGACCAGACGCTGCGCCTGGCCAACCACGGCCACACCCCCGACGAGATCGCCGACGAACTCGCCCTGCCCGAGTGCTTCGCCCATCAGAGCCACGTGCAGGGCTACTACGGCACGGTGAGCCACAACGTCCGCTCGGTCTACACCCGCTACCTCGGTTGGTACGACGGCAACCCGGCCAACCTCCACCCGCTGCCGCCGGTCGAGTCGGCCCGGCGCTACGTGTCGATGATGGGAGGGGCCGACAACGTGCTCGACGGCGCCCGCCGGGCCTATGCCGACGGCGAGTACCGCTGGGTGGCCCAGGTGCTCAACCACGTCATCTTCGACGACCCGACCAACCAGGAGGCCCGACGGTTGTCGGCCGACGCCATGGAGCAGCTCGGGTACCAGTCGGAGTCGGCCACCTGGCGCAACGCGTACTTGATGGGCGCATTCGAGCTGCGCCACGGGTCGCTCGATCTCGGCCGGGCCCGCCAGCCGCCGATGGCCAAGGCGATGACCGGCGAGCTCTTGATCGACTCCATGGGCGTCCGCTTCGACCCCGGCCGCTACCGGGCGACCGCCACGATCCTCTGGCGGCTCTCCGACGTCGGCGAGGATCACCTGCTGGAGGTGAGCAACCACGCCATCTCCCAGCGTCGGCTCGACGCCGCCGAGCCCGGCTGGGCCGCCGCCCCCACCGAGGTCGACGTGGTGGTCTCGCTCGACCGGGCCGCCATGGTCGCCGTCATCGACGAGGCGGACCGTTTTGGGCCGCTGGTCGACGACGGCACGATCACGATCGAGTCCGGCGATGCGGCGGTGGCCGCCGAGTTCTTGGCGGCACTCGACGTGTTCCAGACCGCCAACATCGTGGAGCCGTAGCACCCTCGGGTCGACGACACTACGGTGCCGACAGGTCGACGACTGAGGGGTGTGCGATGGCCGGATGCGAGACGTGTGGCGGCACGCAGGTGCTGCGGAAGTCCAACGTGGTGTTCGAGGTGGGCTTCGGCGGTGGCGTGTTCATCACCTCGAACTCCAAGAACCGTCACATGCGCTGCACGTTGGACGTCTGCGGTGGCTGTGGCCGAACTACCACCTACATCAACGATCCGCAGTCGTGGGCCCAGGCGGTGGGCGTCGAGCAGGTCTTCGACCTCGGCGGCCCCGCCGGCGCCGTCCCGGAGCCACCACCCGACCCGCCCGCCTGACACTTCCCGAACCGGGGCGTTGAAAGCGCGCGTATTCGGGCCGCTCAACTCCCCGCTACGAGCTGGTACCCGAACCGGGGAGCCCAGAACGCGCCAGAATGGGCCGCTCAACTCCCCGCTACGAGTGGTACCGAACCGGGAGCCAGACGCCCAACGTCCGCTCAACTCCCGCTACTGGGGTCGGGTCGGGTCGGGTCCGGGTCGGGTCGGGTCGGGTGGGATCCGGTTAGTCGTCGGCGAACTCGCCGAGGCGATCGAGGATGGCGCCCATGACTGTCTCGGCCTGATCGGTCTCGAACAGTCCCTGCGCATGTGTCGATCCAGGCACCAGCAGCGCCTCGTTGTCGTCGCCGTCGGAGATCTCGGCCATGCGGGTGGAGACGTCGGCCACCGGCTCGTCCTCCGACGCGATGAACAGCTTCGGGGACGGGCCCAGCCCCTCGACCACCGAGTTGGGCGACAGCAGGAGGATCTGATCGGGCAGGTCGGGTTGGGCGGCCACCAACTCCATCGTTCCGGCGGCGCCCGCACTGGCGCCGACCAGCGCCACGTCGTCGACTCCACGCTCGTCCGCGAGGAAGGCGACCCCCGCTTCGATCCCCTCCGGGCTGATGTCCTCGACCGCCACCACCGTGGCGCCCTGATCGGCGATTCGGGGCGCCTGCTCCTCCCAGCTGGCCGCGTCGTAGGCGGCGCCGTGGGCCAGGACGACCCCGTAGGGCCCGTCGCCCCACACCAGGGCCTCACCGGCGCCGGTGTCGACCCGCTCGCCGTCCGGCACCGCCGACCCCGTCGAGCCTTCGGACCCATCGATCGGCCCGGTGCCGTCGGAACCGCAGGCGGGAGAGAACGCGCCCGCCAGGACGAGGGCGGCCAACGCGATCACTGGGCGACGCATCCACCGAGCGTACGACCGCCGAAGCCCCGAAGGGGCCCGGGGGCCGGTGAAACGACCCAGGCTTCGGTGTACGGCGCCGGACAGCGGGAGTGGGAGGATCTGCCGGTGACCGCCATCGTCGAGCCCGCCTACTCGGGCACCAGGGCCGCCCTCCGCAATGCCATCCCGCTGCTCGTCGGCGTCGCGCTGTTGATGGCCGGCAACGGCCTGAGCTCGACGCTGCTCGGCACACGAGGCGGGCTGGAAGGGTTCTCCCCCACCGTCGTGGGCGTGGTGCTGTCCGGCTACTACGTCGGGTTCGTCGGCGGCTCGCTGGCGGCGCCCGCCACGATCGCCAGGGTGGGCCACGTGCGGGTGTTTGCGGGACTGGCCTCCCTGGGGTCGGGGGCGCTGCTGATCCACCTGGTGACCCCGGACGCGGCCTCGTGGTTCATGCTCCGTGCGGTGTCGGGCCTGTGCATCGCCGGGCTGTTCGTCGTCACCGAGACCTGGCTGAACGGCGCCGCCACCAACGAATCGCGCGGGGCCCTGCTGTCGGCCTACATGGTGGTCGTCGGCGCCTCGGTGTTTGCCGGCCAGATGCTCTATGCCGCCACCGACCCGGCCGGCGTGGGGGCCTTCGTGCTGGCCTCCGTGCTC
The DNA here is from genome assembly GCA_041394485.1 of Microthrixaceae bacterium. Lineage (GTDB taxonomy): Bacteria > Actinomycetota > Acidimicrobiia > Acidimicrobiales > Microtrichaceae > Microthrix. Next base: position 54,593 of record JAWKIE010000032.1, on the reverse strand, counting down.
GTGTCGCTGGCCGTCGTGCCCGTGTCCCTGGCGACCTTCGATGCGCCGTCGCTGCCCGAATCCGGAGGCCTCCACTGGGGCGCGCTCTGGCAGACCGCCCCGCTGGCGCCGGTCGGTGCGGTGATTTCGGGTTCGTCGTCTCCGGCATGCTCGGCGCCGGCGTGGTGTACGCCTCGGTCGCCGGCCTCAACCGGTTGGTGACCGCCGCGTTCATCGGCGCCGCGCTGCTGGGCGGCGTGGCCCTTCAGGTGCCGCTCGGTCGGTGGTCGGATCGGGTCGACCGGCGACTCGTCATGGTCGCCGCCGGAACGGCCGGAGCGACCGCCTCGTTCCTGGTGGCGGCGATCGGCCCCAGCCACCGGTTGGTGATCATCGCCCTGACCACGGTGGCCGGGGGCGCCACGTTCTCGGTGTATTCGCTGTCGCTCGCCCACCTCAACGACTATCTGGAGGATCACCTCACCGTCGCCGGAGGCGGACGGATGGTGATGTTGCAGGGCGTGGGCGCGGTGGCCGGGCCGGTGATCGGCTCGGCGTTGGTGGGGCGGATCGGGCCCGGGGCCCTCTTCGTGGCCATGGGGGTTGCGTATTCCGTCGTCGCAGGTTTCGCCGTCGTCCGCATCGGGGTGCGCGACCCGGCCGATGTCGAGGACCGGGCCGAGTTTGCGCCGGTCAGCGTCGGCGGCGCCACCGTGTCGAGCCTCGAGGCCGACCTCGACGACTGGTATCCGGCCAGCGGAGGATTCGTCGAGTCCGACGACCTGACCCTGGGCTACCAGGAGCGAGGCGACCCCGAGCGCGACGCCGTCGTGCTGCTGGGCACCCCGGTGGGCCGCGACGTCGAGTGGCGCAACGTGCTGGGCGCCCTGGCCTACGACGGGTACCGGGCGATCACGGCGTGGACCGCCGACGACCCCGGGCGGGCGCTGACCGCCGAGGACGTGCTGGCCCTGCTCCGCCACCTCGAGCTGCCGTGGGCCTCCTACGTCGGCGCCGGCCGCAGTGCCCAGGCGGTGGCCACCATGGCCGTGGAGCACCCCGACCGGACCGATGGCACCCTCGTCGTCAGCGAGCTCGACGAATCCCACCCGCTGCATGCCGTGACGAGCCCCGGGGAGGCCCCGGTGGTGCCCCAGCTGGCGGTGGATCCCGGCCTGTGGGACAACCCGGAGTCGCTCGCCGACCGCATCGCCGAGTCGTTCCGTCGCCGGTAGCCGAACACCCCCGGAAACCCGTTGGTCCGACTCCGGACAACCGGTATGGTGAGACCCGTGAAGTGAGCAGCGCAACGCCCGTGCCCTCGTCCCCCACGTGGAAGGCCACCCGTGAACCCGCGCAGCTCATCCCCATCGGTCACCCTGACCGCACGCAACCTGTCGGTCGACCGCGCCGGCGCCACCGTGCTCGCCGACGTCAACCTGACGGTCTCGGGCCGCGACCGCCTGGGAGTGGTCGGACCCAACGGCGTGGGCAAGTCGACGTTGCTCACCGCCCTGTGCGGGTCGATCACCCCCGACGAGGGCAGCGTCGAGGTGACGCCACCGAACGCCCGCATCGCGCTGCTGGCCCAGGAACGGGAGCGCGCCGCCGACGAGACCGTGCGCGAGCTGCTGGCCCGCCGGTGCGGTGTGGCCGAAGCCGAGGCGGCCTTCGACCTGGCGACCGCCGCCCTCACCTCGCAGGAACCCGGAGCCGAGGAGCGCTATCAGCGGGCGTTCGACACCTGGATGGAGGTGGGCGTCGCCGACTTTCCCGCGCGATGCGACGAGGTCTGGGAACAGCTCGGGCAGCCGGGCTCGCTGCTCGAGCAGGCGACCTCCACCCTGTCGGGCGGGCAGGCGGGTCGGGCCGCGCTGGCGGCGATCCTGCTGACCCGGGCCGATCTGGTCTTGTTGGACGAACCGACCAACGACCTCGACTTCGACGGCCTGGAACGGCTGGAGCGGTTCGTCGCCTCGTTCGAGGGGGCCATGGTGATCGTCAGCCACGATCGTGCGTTTCTCGAGCGAACGGTGACCCACGTGCTGGAGCTGGACGAGCATTCGCATCGCTCCTCGCTGTTCGCCGGCGGCTGGAGCGCCTTTCTGCACGAGCGGGAGCTGGCTCGACAACACGCCGAGGAGGACCACCTCAACTACGAGCGCACCCGGTCGGACCTGGCCGCCCGGGCGCAGCGGACCCGCGAGTGGGCGGCCACCGGGGCGCGCCGGGCGGGCCGCAACCCTCGCGACGGCGACAAGTTCATCAAGGCGCACAACCTTGCCCAGACCGAGAAGCTGGCCGGCAAGGCAGCCCGACTCGACAAGGCGATCGAACGCCTCGAGGTGGTGGAGAAGCCCTGGGAGGGTTGGGATCTCCGCATGGAGCTGGCCACGACCACGCGCAGCGGCGACGTGGTGGCCGCTCTGAGCAACGCCGTCCTGCGACGAGGCGACTTCACCCTGGGCCCCGTCACCCTCGAGCTCGGCTGGGCGGAACGGGTGGCGATCGTCGGCCCCAACGGATCCGGCAAGACCACCCTGCTGGAGGCGCTGCTGGGCCGACTCCCGCCGGAATCGGGCGAGGCCCGTCTGGGCAGGGGCGTCGTCGTCGGCGAGTTGGATCAGGCGCGGGCCACGTTTGCGGGCGAGGCACCATTGCTCGACGGGTTCATCGCCGCGACGGGGCTGCTGATCGCCGACGCCAGGTCGATGCTGGCCAAGTTCGGGCTGGGCGCCGGCGACGTCACCCGTCGCGCCGCCGAGCTCTCCCCCGGCGAACGCACCCGTGCCGCGCTCGCCCTCCTGATGGCGCGGGGCACCAACTGCCTCGTGCTCGACGAGCCCACCAACCACCTCGACCTCCCGGCGATCGACGAACTCGAGTCGGCGTTGACGACCTGGGAGGGCACCCTGATGCTGGTCACGCACGACCGCCGCTTCCTGGAGGCGGTCGACATCACCCGAACGATCGAGGTCGCCGGCTGGTAGGAGGTTGGGGTGCCACTCGGCGGGCAGGGCGCCGCCTGGGGCTACCCCGGGTCGGCGGTCAGCGTGACGTTGGCGTCGGGGAAGTTCCCGGTGACCTCCGGGTCCAGGCCCACCGGCTTGGCATCGATCCCCAGGCTGGAGCGAAGAAACGCCACGCTGAGGTGGTCGATGGCGCCGAACGCGTTGGCCGGATCGAGCTGGCCGTCCTCGCACCCATCCGAGGCCAGCCGCAGCAGGTTCTCCGGGAGGTCCAGGCCGACCTCGTCGATCAGGCCCACCAAACCCCCCTGGTCCCGCCCGATCAGGCAGATGTCGGAAAACACCAGGTGACCCGCACCCTCGATGGCGACGAAGTACTTGGGGGACTCCATGGCGTCGTACACCTCCTCGCTGCGCTCGATCTCGATGATCCCGTCGTCGGTGCCCGCCATGACCATGCCCGGCACCTCGGGCACCGCCGGCGGCTCCTCGCCCTCCTCGGTCCGGTTGCCGATCGAGTAGGCGATGAACGCCTTGATGCGGGGATCCTCGCCGGCCTCCCGGTAGGCGGCCCCGGCCCCGGCGGAGTGGCCGGCCACGACCACCCGCTCCTCGTCGAGCAGGCCGGTCAGCGGCGAGTCCTCCAGTTCGAGCGCCGCGTCGAGCGACGCGGACAACACGGTGGGGCCGTCCTGGGCCTCGACGCCCTGCGCCGCGGTGCCCAGCTGACCGCTGAGGCTTCGCTCGACGTGGTCGGGCGCCACCACGACAAACCCCCAGGAGGCCAGGTGGGTCACCAGATCGGTCGACTGCTCCGGAAACCCGGCGAAACCGTGGCTGAACAGCACCACCGGGTACGGCCCGTCGGACGCCGCGTCGGCCTCGGCGTGCGCAAGGATCTCGTAGATCGGCCGCTTGTCATCGGGGATCTGCGCCTGCAGCTCCGGGCTGAGGAGGCCGGCGATGTCGAATTCGACGGTTGGCTCGTCGGCCGCCGCCTCCGAAGCCGGATACCACGACTGTACGCGCCGCCCGTCGAGGTCGAACTCGGTGGTGCCGACCTCGTTCGGACCCGGGCCGACGTAGGCGGCGTCGGTTCCGGATGCGGCCGGCGAGGCGGTGGTCTCGACGCCGTCGCCGGCCACGGACCCGTCGTCGGAACTGCATGCGACGAGCAACATGCCCAGAGCGACGATCGGAACCAACAGGTGGCGGCGAGTCATCGGCGGAGGCTACCAGCGATGCCATCGGTCACAGCGGGGTCGGGCGCCGGGCCAATCGCCCGCGACGGGTCAGTCGCTGCCGAGCTGGTGGGCACGATCGGGGTGGTGCTGTTCGGCCTCGATCGTCTGCGATCCCACCTGCACCAGACGAAGCATGGTGACCAGCCCGACGCCGCCGACGATGTTGCCGACGATGGCCCACCCGACGGCGCCGAAGGTGTCGAGCCAGCCGAACGGCGCCGAGCCGGTGAACAGCGCCGCCATCATCTCGAGCGACCCGACCACCGAGTGGTTCAGCGGCGGCGCGGCAAGCAGAAACGCGGTGACGACGGCGGTCAGCAGCTTGGCGAGCATGTCGCGGTTGGCCCGCTGCACCCAGGTCATCAGGGTGATCACCACGCCGCCGAGGACCCCGCCGGTGAAGCTCACCCAGCCAATGCCCATCTCGGGGTAGTGACGCCCCACCTCGACGGCGGTTGCGTCCAGTCCGCCAACCGACGCCATCACCAGGCCCATCAGCAACGCTCCGCCCGCCCAGTTGCCGAGCAGGGTCGACGACCACAGGCGCAGCAGCGCCAGGCCGTCGCGCCGCTCGGTGAGCACCACGGTCACCGGCATCATGAAGTTCTCGGTGAACAGCTCGCTGTGCGCCAGGGTCAACATGATGAATCCGCTGGCGAACGCGAGGGAGGCCAGCATGTCGCTGCCGGTGGCCTCCTTGACCACCAGAAGCGCCAGGACCCCGATGCCCACGTCCATGCCGCCCACCATGCCGGTGGCCAACATGTTGGGCAGGCTTCGGTGCAGTCGTTCCTCGCCGGCGATCAGCGAGCGGTGGAACGCACGGGACAGGTGCACGTCGGAGCTCTCCTCGACGGCGTCGGCCTTCCGTTCCTCAACCTCGTTGGCCACGATCGCCTCGGCGGCATCGGGCACGTCGGCGGCATCGGACACGTCGCTCGTGTCGGCTACCGCGTCCGCGCGAGAGGTGCTCGCGGCCGAGGCGTTTGGTGAAGTGGACTGCATTCGGGTGGTGTTCCCGCCCCCGATCGGGCGGAAACCCCGGGTCCGGGTCGCCTACGGCGCGTGTGCGATGACCTCGGCCCCGTAGCGGGCCAGCGCATCCTCGGTGTCGTGCCAGAACAGGAAGGCGGGCAGCACCACGCGGGTCACGCCGATGCCGGCCAGGGCCCGGACCTCGTCCAGCGCGTTCGCCCCGACCGCTCCGTTGCCGCCGGAGGTGAAACCGAGGGCGTCCGGGTCGCGCCCGGCCTCGACCGCCGCCGCACGGGCGACGTCGTAGAGCCGCTTGAGCTCGGCGTGGTCCCCCTTGCCCGGAAAGAACCCCTCGCCGAGGCGTCCCGCTCGCCGGGCCGCAGCGTCGGAATGACCGCCGACGTGGATCGGAATGGAGCCGCCGACGGGTTGGGGCCGCAACACACAGTCGTCGAAGTCGAGAAAGTCGCTGTGGTGGGAGGCCTGCTCGTCGGCCCACAACGCGCGCATGGCCGCCACGTAGTCGTCGGTTCGCCGGCCCCGATCGCCGAAGGGAACCCCGAGCGCATCGAACTCCTCCTCGAGCCAGCCGACCCCGATGCCGAACTCCACCCGCCCCTGGGACAGGGAGTCCAGCGTGGCGAGCTCCTTGGCCAGCACGAGCGGGTTTCGCTGGGGAACGATCAGGATCCCGGTGGCAAGTCGGATCCTCGAGGTGACCGCAGCGAGGTAGGACAGCCAGATCAGCGGGTCGGGGATCGAGGCGTCGTCGTTGCCCGGCATGCGGCCCGAGGGGTCGTACGGGTAGGTCGATTCGTATCCGGCGGGTACGACGACGTGTTCCACCGTCCACAACGATTCGAATCCGGCCTCCTCGGCCTGCACCGCAAACTTGGCGGCCGCCTCGGGCTCGGCGAACGGTCCGGTGTTGGCGAAGATGATCCCAAAGTCCATACCGGCAAGGTAGTGCGACCAACGGGTGTCAGGTCGGGCCCGGCACCTCGACCCGGTGGAGGTCGTCGCCCAACTCCACGACGCCGTCGAAGTGCTCGGCGGCGAGGGCCTTCCAGTCGGCGCCGCCACCGGACGGAAAGGCGGGCACGTAGTGGGTGAGCACCAGGGTGTCCATGCCCGCCCGCTGCGCGGTTCGCGCCGCCTCCTCAGGCGAGGAGTGGTAGTCCAGCGTGTCGAGCAGGCGCTGGATGGGGATCTCGGCGATGACGTCCTTGCGGATCACCGTGTGCACCAGCGCCTGAGCGCCCACGCACAGCCCGTCGAGGCCGTCGCACGGCACGGTGTCCCCCGCCACGACCACCGCGGCGCCGTCGTGGTCGAACCGAAACCCCACCGAGGGTTCGACCGGCCGGTGGTCGGTGGGTGCACAGGTGACCCGAACGGGGCCCGGCAGCGGGATCGGTCCCTCGGTCACCTCGGTGACCAGCACCCGGGGAGCTTCGCCGAGGTCGTCGTGGTGGGCGATCCGGTAGCCGATGTCGGGTCCCAGCGAGGCCAGGAGGTGGTCGACCACCGCTGCGGTCCCTGGAGGGCCCACGACCCGCAGCGGGGTGGGCTCGAACGTGCCGATCCACACCGAGGTGATCAGGTCGCCCAGATCGGTGATGTGGTCCGAGTGCAGATGGGTGATCAACACGGCGGTCAGGTTGGACGCGGCCAGTCCGGCGGCGGTCAGCCGCATGAGGACGCCGCGGCCCGCGTCGACCAGAAAGCTCTGGCCCCCACCCTGGATCAGCGTCGCCGGACCCGCCCGGTCGGCGTCCGGCAGTGGGCTGCCGGTGCCCAGCAGCGTGATCGTCAGCGGCGCATCGGTCATCGTGAGGCTCCAGGTCGTGGCGGGTTCGTCAGCGGATTCGGGGGTGGGTTCGTCGGCGGGGTGGCCGGCGGATTCGTCGGCGGATTCACTGCCGGGACATCTCGGCGCGGGCGGCCGCCTCGGCGGTTCCCCTCCCGGGCGAACCCAGCTGGATCTCCACCTCGTGCAGCGTGCCCGAGAAGGGGAACGGTGCGTCGTAGCGGCGCGACACCGGCGACCCGGCATCAAACCCGATGCTGGAGCCGACCGAGGAGATCATGCGCATGTACAACGGCAGGTTCACCGCACCGGACGGGTGGTCGTCGATCAGCAACGCCGCCGAGCCGGCCATCCCCTCGCCTCGGGTGAACACCACCCTCAACTCGGAGTCTCCGAGGGGAACCTCGCGGTCGGATTCGATGATCTCGTGGGCGTCGAAGGCGTTGTAGTCCAGCACCAGCCGGTCGTGTTGCACGAAGACCGAGATGCCCGAGTTCTCCGTGCCGGTGGCGAAGAGGACGCCCGAGTCGCCGGTGCGACGGGAGACCCGGGCGGTCAGGGTGAAGTTGCGGCCGCCGATCGCCGCCGAGGCCTGGGCCGGCAGCGGCGACATCGGCGGCCGATAGACGTAGCGGCGATCGACCGGATGGGGCGACCGATCGCGAAACCGGGCCCCGAAGAGTTCGATCGTGCGGTCGTCCAACGGCAATACGCCGTGGCGTTCGGCCTCCGACCACCACAGCGCCACCAGCTCCGCGAGGCGCTCCGGCTCGCGGTCGGCCAGGTCGTTGCACTCCGACCGGTCGTCGCTCAGGTGGTAGAGCTCCCACGGCTCGGTGTCGTAGTCGGCGCCGACGGTGTGTTTGCAGACCGCCTTCCACTCCCCTGCGACCAGGGCCCGGCTGCCGCCCATCTCGAAGTACTGCAACGTGTTCGACGCCGGCGCATTGGGATCGTCGAGCACGTCGACGAAGCTGTGACCGGTGACGGGCAGTTGTTCCAGACCCCGATAGGTGTCGGGCACCTCGGCACCGACCAGGTCGTAGATCGTCGGGGCGAGGTCGGCCACGTTGACGAACTGATCCCGTTTGGTGCCCTGCTGGGACTCGCCGATACCACTCGGCCAGGACACGACCATCGGCACATGCACGCCCCCCTCGTGGGTGTTCTGCTTGTACCACTTGAACGGCGAGTTGCCGCACTGTGCCCAGCCCCACGGGTAGTTGGTGTGGCTGTGCGGGCCCCCGATGTCGTCGACCCGCTCGATCGCCTCGTCGGGCGTCTCGAGAATGCCGTTGAAGAACTTCATCTCGTGCATGACGCCGAACGGGCCGCCCTCCTGCGAGGCGCCGTTGTCGGCCAGCACGCACAGCACCGTGTTGTCGAGTTGCCCCAACCGGTCCAGCCCGGCCACCAGCCGACCGATCTGGTCGTCGGTGTGATCGAGGAAGGCGGCGAACGCCTCCTGAAGGCGGGCCGCCAGACGTTGTTGGTTCTCCGGCAGATCCTCCCAGGGCTCCACCCCCGGGTTGCGGGGAGCCAGCTCGGTGCCCGGCGGGATGACGCCCAACTCCAGCTGGCGTTCGAACCATCGCCGCCGGATCACGTCCCACCCCTCGTCGTAACGACCCCGGTACTTGTCCAGATAGGCCTCGGGTGCCTGATGGGGCGCATGGGTTGCTCCGAAGGCCAGGTAGGTGAAGAACGGGCGGTCCGGCCGCACACCGACCGAGTCGGCGATCATGCCCAACGCCTGATCGACCAGGTCCTCGCTCAGGTGATAGCCATCGGCGCCCTCCGAGCGGAGCGGGGCGGCCGGGTCTCCGTGGCCTGGTTGTCGCAGACCAGGTCGGGGTGGAACTGATCGGTTTCGCCTTCGAGGAACCCGTAGTACCGGTCGAAACCCCGGCCGAGCGGCCACTGATCGAACGGACCCGCCGCGGAGCACTGTTCCATGCGGGCGAGGTGCCACTTGCCCACGCAGAAGGTGGCGTAGCCCGCCTCCGACAGCACCTCGGCCATGGTGGCCGCGTGGTTCGACACGTGGCCCAGCATGTTGGGAAACCCGGTCCGGAAGTTGGAGACGGCCCGCATGCCGACCGCATGGGCCGAGCGCCCGGTCAGCAGCGACGCCCGGGTCGGTGAGCACAGCGGCGTCACGTGGAAGTTGGTGAACTGCAACCCGTCGGCGGCCAGCGCGTCGATGTTGGGCGTGTCGATGTCGGAGCCGTAGCAGCCGAACTGGGCGAATCCGGTGTCGTCCAGCAGCACGACGACCACGTTGGGTGCGTTCTCGGAGGGCTCGGCGCCCTCATCGAAGTACGGCTCGGAGTCGGCCACGGTTCGGCCGATCCGCCCCTCGAATCGCGACGGTCGTGGCATCGGTTCCCCCTGATCGACCGGCCGCGTCGACCGGGCTGCCCGGCAGACCCTAGACCGCCGAACATCTTGTGCAAGTCGAACTGTCACAACCGGACGGGGGCCCGGGCACCTACGCGGCGTCGGCTCCCACCGGTGTCGCGGCCGCCTGCTCGGCGGCGCTCATCACCTCGCCGACGTGTTTCGGCGACATTCCCAGGGCCTGGCCCACCACCTTCACCGCCGTTCGTTCGCGTTCGTCGGCGTGCCCGTCGGCCATCATCACGGCGGTGCAGTTCGACAGCAACCACTCCTTCCCGGTGAGGTTGAGGCACCGCCCCAGGTAGGCGAGCCGCTGCTCCAGCGGGGCGTTGGCCGAGCGGCCCAGGTCGCCCCGCAGCGTCTCCTCGGTGTAGCCGGGTGCGAACACGCTGACGATCTCGACGGCCAACCGGCGCTCCTCCACGGTCACCCGCATGTCGGCACCGACGATCAAGGCCACGATCTCACGCATCCCGGCACCGAGTTGATCGACGAACTCCCGGCTCAGGCCGTGGGTGCGCGCACCCTGGTGCGGGCCGTTCCTGGGGGGATGGGCAACCGAACTCACTCGCACTCCTTCGCCTCGGAAGAACTCACCCCTCCTATCGGCAACCGGGTCCGGACCTTGACCCCTCGCCCCTGCTTCGGATGGTGGCGGCCAACGCCTGGACGCGACGACGGGCGCCGCACCCACTTGGCGCGACGCCCGTCTTCGTCCCCTGCGGGGATCTTTCGGTGGTTGGCCGCTCAGCCGAAGGCCAGGGTGTTCGGTCCTTCGGCAATCGGAGCGCCGTCGACGGTGAAGACACCACCGGCCACCGGGCCCTTCTGGAACACGTTGGGTCCGTTGTTGGCGACCCCAACCGTGTTGGAGGTGACGCTGGTGTTGGTCACCGTCAGTGTTCCGGCCGGGGAGTTCCAGAGGCCGCCGCCTTCGTTACCGGCGTGGTTGGCCAGCACCTGGGAGGCGTCGATCGTCACGACGCTCGCTCCGCCGAGGTGCAGTCCGCCGCCGTTGCCGGGGGCGTTGCCGGTGGAGTTGCGGTTCAGCTCGACATCGACGAGGTCGGTCGTGCCACCGGCGACCTCGACGCCGCCGCCCGCACGGGCCGACACGTTGTCCGACACGGTGGAGTTGGTCACCGTGGTGGCGCCGTGCTCGCTGAGGATGCCGCCACCGGATCCGGCGCCGGTGTCGGCGACGTTGCCGGCGATCACCGAGTTGGTCACCGTGAGGGTGCCGCCGGCGTCCCCGGCCCCGTTGGCCTGGTTGAAGACACCGCCACCACCGGTGTCGGCAGCCGTCCCGTCGGCGGTGTTGAAGCCACCGTCGAGCGGTTGATCGTCATCGTGCCAAGGGCGGAGTTCCACAGCCCACCGCCCTCGAGGGCGGCCGAGTTGCCGGTCACCGTCGATCGATCGACGTTGACCATGGCCGGGCCTCCGGCGTGGAGGCCGCCACCGTTGCCCGGTGAGGCCCCGGTGTCGTTGTTCTCCAGACGCGCTCCGGCGAGGACGACGCTGCCGCCGGCGGTCTCGACCGCTCCACCCGCTCGCGCGGAGGAGTTCTGCGTCAGGGTGCTGTTGCGCACGGTCAGCGATCCGGCGTTGTTGAACACGCCACCGCCCGAGCCGGAGCCCTGGTCGGCCGCGTTCTCCGACACCGTCGAGGTGTTCACCGTGAGGGTGCCTCCGTCGTTGAACAGGGCACCACCGCCGTTGTCGGCCGCAACGCCGTTGGCGATGTTGCCGGTCAGCGTCGTACCGGCCACCGTCATCGTGCCACCGGCGGAGTTCCACAGGCCGCCGCCCTCGCTGGCTGCGGTGTTGTCGTCCACGTTCGACCGGTTGACGGCCACGGTGCCCGCACCGGTGAGGTGGAACGCCCCGCCGTTGCCCGGGGACGATCCAGCGAAGTTGTCGGTGAGGCTGGACTGCTCGATCATCGTCGTGCCGGCGTTGGCCTCGACGGCGCCGCCGGCCCTGACCGCCGTGTTGGACGACAGCTCGGAGTTGGTCACCACGAGGGTGCCACCGTTGTTGAAGATCGCTCCGCCGGAGGCGCCGGCGCCGGTCACCTCGTTGCCGGTGGCGGTGACGTGGTGCATCCACAGGCTGGTGCTGCTGCGGAACGCGCCACCCGACTCGGTGGAGACGGCGCTGCCACCCGTGACCGTGAGGTCGCGGGCCTGCAGCGACCCGGATCCGTGGACGTCGAAGACCCGGTCGCCCAGGCCGGTCGCGTCGATCGTGGCGCCCCTCCCTTCGAGGACGAGGTCGTCGGTGACGTCCAGGTCGCCCGTGGCCGGGCCGGCCGAGGGTGAACCCGTGATCGTCAGCTTGTAGACCGAGGGTGCCAGGCGAATCGTGATCGGCCGATCCTGGGCGTTGGCCTCGGTGACCGCCGCACGCAGCGAGCACTTCAGCTTGGCGTCGGCGCAGTAGCCGTCGCCCGCCTTGAAATCGGCGGTGTCGGCGGTGGTGTTCACCGTGAACTCGGTGGGCTGGGGCGGCGGTGGCGGCGCGGGGGCGCACGCGGCTGCCGCCAGGCCAAGGCCTGCGAGGCCGAGGGAGAGCTTGCGGATCATGAATGACCTTTCGTGACGCGTGGCTTCAACCACGCCGTGTACGGGATGCGGGCTCTCCCTCGTCACAAGCTCGCGATCACGACCGTAGCCAACGTCGGCCTCGATGGGACGTCGCCCCGCCGCAACATGAGCTTCCTCGGCCGGCCGAGCCCCGTCCCGGTGCGAGGTACGATCCCGCCAGGCGGGCCAACCGTCAACCCTGGGATGGCGACATCCCCGTCCGGAGCGAGTGATGACCCTGACCATCGGTGTGGCCGGTATGGACCACCTTCACCTCCTCGAGCTCGTGCAGGGACTCGTCGATGCGGGGGCCACCACTGCCGCGCACGTCCCCGACGGCGAACTCCTCGGCCTGTACGAGGGGTGGCGCACCGACTCGGTGCCGACCGCGCTCCCCGACCTGCTCGCCGACCCGGCGATCGACCTCGTCGTCACCGCCGGCATCCCCTCGGAGCGCGCCGAGGTGGCCGTTGCCGCCCTGCAGGCGGGCAAGCACGTCCTGACCGCCAAGCCCGGCGTGACCACCCTCGCCGACCTCGACCGGGTGCAGGCCGCCGCCGCTCGGGCCGGTCGCCGATGGACGGTGCTCTTCACCGAACGGTTCACCAACCGGGCGACGTCCGAGGCGATTCGCCTGGCCCGCTCGGGTGCGGTCGGCGAGGTGGTCCACCTCATCGGCTCCGGACCCCACGCACTCAACCAGGAAGGTCGGCCCGCCTGGTTCTTCGAGGCCGACCGGTCCGGCGGCATCCTCGCCGATCTGGCCTCCCACCAGGTGGACCAGTTTCTGGCCGTCACCGGCGACCTGGGCGCCGAGGTGACCCACTCCTTTGTCGGCAACGTCTCTTGTCCGGAGCACCCCGCGTTCTCCGACCTTGGCACCCTGCGGTTGGTCGGCCGCACCCCCGCCGGTACGCCGGTGGTTGGCGACCACCGGGTGGACCTGCTGTCCCCCGCAGGTCTCGGCACCTGGGGCGACGTCCGACTGACCATCGTCGGCACCGAGGGCACCCTGGAGGTGAGGGCCAACGTCGATCCGGCCGGCGAACCCGGTGAGGAGCACCTGATCCACGTGGACGGCGAGGGCACGCGGCGGGTCGACTGCTCGCAGGTCGACGTCGACTGGGCCGGCCGGCTGGTGGCGGACCTGGCCGACGACGGCTCGCGCCTGCTGAGCCAGGACCACGTCGTGACGGCGACCAGGCTTGCGCTCGTCGCACAGCGCGACGCCCAGGCGTGGGGGTGTCGACGTGAGCCGGCTGGTCGTCGGGGTTCCCACCGAGATCAAGGTGGACGAGTTCCAGTGGCGGTGACCCCCGACGGGGTGCGCGAGCTGCGACGCCACGACGTGACCGTGCTGATCCAGGCCGGCGCGGGTGCCGGGGCGGCCATCCCCGACGAGGCCTACGAGGACGCCGGGGCACAGATCGTGAACGAGGCCGCCGAAGTGTGGCGGCGGGCCGAGCTGATCTGCAAGGTCAAGGAGCCGCTGGCCGCCGAGTTCGAGCACTTCCGGCCGGGCCTGGCCGTCTTCACGTTCCTGCACCTGGCCGCCTACCCCAAGGTGGCCGAGGCGTTGCTCGCCCACCGGGTCACCGGCATCGCCTATGAGACGGTGCAGACCGGCGACGGCGGCCTTCCGCTGCTGGCCCCGATGAGCGAGGTGGCCGGGCGCATGTCGATCCAGGTGGGCGCCAACCTGCTCGAACGTCATCACGGCGGCCGCGGGGTGCTGCTGGGCGGCGTGCCCGGCGTGCGTCCGGCCAGGGTGAGTGTCGTCGGAGCCGGAAACGTCGGCTGGAGCGCGGCGCGGATGGCCGCCGGCCTGGGCGCCGACGTCGACCTGCTCGACAAGAACGTCGACCGGCTGCGCTGGGTGGACGAGGTGCGAACCGGGTCGATCACCACGCTGGCGTCCAACCACGGCCAGGTGGCCCGCTCGGTCGCCGAGGCGGATCTGCTGATCGGGGCGGTGCTCGTGCCCGGCGGTCGGGCACCCACCGTCGTGTCCGAGGAGATGGTGCGGGGGATGAAGCCCGGCGCGGTGATCGTCGACATCGCCGTCGACCAGGGGCTGCGTCGAAACGACCCGAGAGACCACCCACGAGGAGCCAACCTTCGTGCGCCACGGGGTGGTGCACTATGCGGTGGGCAACATCCCCGGGGCGGTGCCCAACACCTCCACCTACGCGCTCACCAACGTGACCCTGCCGTACCTGAGCGCCCTGGCCCGCCACGGCGTGGCGGACGCGGCCGCCGCCGACCCGGCGCTGATGCTGGGCCTCAACACCGTGGACGGACACATGACCAACCCGGTGGTCGCCGACTCGATCGGACGCCCGGCCGTCGACCCGTCGCAGGCGCTCTCCGCCCACACCGGTTGACCGGGGCGCCCATCATCGTTGGTACCGTTCGGCCATGAGCTTGCGGGACACCAACATCGACCGACTTCGCGACGGTGCGGTGGACGTCGCGGTCGTCGGCGGCGGCATCAACGGTGCCGTCACCGCCGCCTCGCTGGCCGGACGGGGCGCGTCGGTGGCGCTGATCGACCGCGCCGACTTCGCCTCGGAGACCAGCCAACAGAGCTCCAATCTGGTGTGGGGCGGTTTCAAGTACCTGAAAACTACGAACTGCCGCTGGTGTACAAGCTGTGCCAGAGCCGCAACCGGCTGATGAAGGCCTATCCGGACAACGTCGCCGAGCTCTCGTTCCTGGCCGCCCTGGACGACAGCTCGCCGTACCCACCCTGGTTCGCCGCCCTGGGCGCCACCGCCTACTGGGGCATCGGCAAGTTCCGAACCCGGGCGCCCAGGCTGTTGAGCGCCGAGGCGATCAAGGACACCGAACCGGTGATCGACGTCCGCAACGTTCGGGGCGGCATCGAGTACCGCGACGCCTACCTGCGCGACAACGACGCTCGCTTCGTCTTCGGCTTCGTCCGGTCGGCGATCGAGTCCGGCGCGGCGGTGGCCAACTACGTCGAGCTCACCGACGCCCGCCGAAGCGACGGCCACTGGTTGATCGAGCTGCACGACCTCGAGTCGGGCGAACACCTCGAGCTTCGGGCACGCACCATCGTCAACGCCGCCGGGCCCTACGTCGATGGTCTCAACAGCCGGTGGGGCGTCGACACCGACCACCGCATCGTCTACTCCAAGGGCATCCACCTGATCGTCCCCCGGCTGACGACCACCGACCATCAGCGGGTGCTGGCGTTCTTCGACGACAGCGGGCGGCTGTTCTACGTGATCCCGATGGGCAATCGATCGGTGATCGGCACCACCGACACCCGCACCGACGACCCGCACGCCGGGGTGACCGACGACGACCGGGCGTTCGTGTTGGAACAGATCAACAAGCGCCTCGATCTGGCCGCTCCGCTGACCACCGACGACATCATCGCCGAACGGTGCGGGGTGAGGCCCCTCGTCGTGCCCAACTCGGGGGGCGACCAGCGGGAGGTCGACTGGACGTCGCTCAGCCGCAAGCACGAGATCGAGGTGGATCGCAACCGCGGCGTGATCACGATCTTCGGCGGCAAGCTGACCGACTGCCTCAACGTCGGCGAGGAGGTTGCCGAGGCCGTGGAGGAGCTCGGGCTTCCGCTGGAGGAGGACCTGGGCACCTGGTACGGCGAGCCGACCGCCGAGACCCGCGACGTGTTCTTCCGCCAGGCCAGGCTGATGCGGCTGGACGACCTGCGCACGCGACCCGACGTCGAGCCGCTGTCCGACCGGCTGTGGCGGCGCTACGGGCGCCGGGCGTTCGCCATGTTGGAGGCGATCCGTGCGGATCCGTCGATGGGCGAGGACATCCTGGGCGGCACCGACTACCTGCGGGTGGAGCTGTACCTGGCGGCCAGCACCGAGATGGTGACCCGGCTGGAGGACTTCATGCGGCGCCGCTCGAAGATCGAACAGGTGGTGCCCAACGCCGACCTCGGCGACACCGAGGGGCTGCGGGAGGTGTGCGACATCCTCTTCGGCGAGGCGGCGGAGGCCAAGTTGGCCGAGTTCCTCCGTGGCCCCTACGGCGCCAACCCCGAACCGGGGAGTCCCCAGGCCCACCAGCGCGCCTGAGCGCTCCCCGGTTCGCTCGGCCGACGCGAAGGAGGCGCCCCGTCGCCGGAGCGCCTCCCCCATTGCGTTACTGGTTGTGTACGACGGACCGATGCGCGTTGCATCGAGCGGGACCAACTCCCGATCATCGATCCGCCGGGTGTCTGGCGGGGATTCGCCAAAGAGATCCAGCGAGCCGCTTCAGCGGCCAGCCACCTCCGAAGTCCCAAAAGAACATTCGTTGATGTGGACCACCTCCTTTCCTCGGTCCACACATCCAACCACGTCGTCCGGGCGAAGGAAACCGATTTCTCGAGGGAGGTCCCGGCCTCAGGTGCCGACGAGGAGCACGCCGAGGTAGGCGGTGCCGGCGACGAGGATCCACGACACCAGCCCCAGCAGCAACGGGCGGGGGCCGAGGCGGCGCAGCTTGGCGAGGTGCACGCCGGTGCCCAGCCCGACGAGCGCGGCGGTCAGCAACAGCTTCTCGACGATTCCCAGCAGCTCGAGGGTGCCGTCGCCGAGCACGCCGGTGCTGCGGACGACGATGGCGACGAGAAACCCGACGACAAACAGCGGCAGCACGGGTGGCGTCGCTGCGGCGGTCGCCGCATCCCTCACCGACCCGTGCCGTGCCCGGACGGTCGAGCGCCGGCGGGCCAACGTCACCCCCGCCACCATCGGCGCCAACAGCACCACCCGGGTGAGCTTCACCAGCACGGCCGCGTCGACGGCCGCCGGGCCGTGCGAGGACGCCGTGGCCACCACCTGGGCGACGTCGTGCACGCTGGCGCCGACGAACATGCCGAATTCGTCGCCCGCCAGCCCCAGCGGTCCGGCCAGCAGCGGCAACACGACGATCGCCAGGCTGCCGCACAGCGTGACCAGGCCGATCGAGAAGGCCACCTCCTCGTCATCCGCGTCGGCCACGCCCTCGACCGCGGCGATCGCCGACGCCCCGCAGATCGAGAACCCCGTGGCCACCAACAACGACATCGACGGCGACACGCCCATCATGCGTCCCAGCGATTGGGTGCCGAAGAACGTCGCGGTGACGACCGCGGCGACGACCAACAGACCCGGCCCGCCCAGCGCCAGCACCTCGCCAACCGCCAGGTGCAGGCCGAGCAGCACCACGCCCGCCCGCAACAGCCGCTTCGCGGCGAACTGCAGGCCCGGTCGGGCGGAGTCGGGGACCAGGCCGACGTTGGTGAGGACCGCCCCGATCGCCACCGCGGCCACCAACGGCGACAGCGCGGGCAGCAGCGCACCGGCGGCGGAGGCCACGGCAGCACTCGCCGCCACGAGCGCCAACCCGGGTCCGAGGCCGGTGGCGGCTCCCCTGGCCCGGGCCGCCCGGGCGTCGAGTCGGTGACGGCCCCGAGCCGGTGGGCCAGCGGGTTCAGCTCGGCACTGGGTGCCAGGCTGGTCGCCTCGTCCAGTTCCAGTCTCGTGCCGCTCATCGCCCCATCATCCGGGAGTGGGACCGCGTCTGGTAGCGCCGACCCGACGATGACCCCATAGGCTGCGCCTATGGGTCCACCCCGGAGCGTCGGCCGTCCCCCGCTGCCGCCCACCTTTCCCGATCTCCGCTCGCTCGAGCTGTTCACCGCGGTGTGCCGGCTGGGCAGCCTCGGCGCCGCCGCAGCGGCCCACGGCATGTCGCAACCGTCGGTGAGCACGCGGATCCGCAGTCTGGAGCGTCGGCTCGGGTTCACGCTGCTCAACCGGGGCGCCACGGGGTCGACCCCCACACCCAACGGCGTGCTGGTGGCCCAGTGGGCGGACCGCCTGCTCGACGCCGCCGAGGAGCTCGACGCCGCGCTCGGATCGCTCACCCGGGCGCCCACCGCGCCGGTCACCATCGCCGCCAGCTACACGATCGCCGAGTTCCTGCTGCCGGGATGGCTGGGAGCGTGGCGGCGGGAGGCCAATCGGGGTGCGGAGCTGGAGGTGGTGAACTCGAGCGAGGTGCTCGTCCGGGTGGCACACGGTGAGGTGGAGCTGGGGTTCGTCGAGATCACGGGCGCCATCGAGGGCCTGAACTCGGTCGAGGTCGCCCGGGACGAGCTGATCGGGGTGGTCGCGCCAGGTCATCGGTTGGCCGGGCTCGACCGGCCGCTGGGCGCCGACGAGCTGGAGGTGGTCGACCTGGTGTGCCGCGAAATGGGCTCGGGAACCCGGGAGGCGCTCACCCAGGCGCTCGCCGCCGTCGGGGCCCGTCCGCCCCACCCGACCCTGGAGCTGGGCTCGACCAGCGCGGTCCGGGGCGCCGTCGTGGGCGGGGCCGGGCTCGCCGTGCTGAGCCGGCTGGCGGTGGCGGCCGATCTGGCCGCCGGCACGCTGATCGAGGTCGAGGTTGCCGCGGTCGACCTGCGGCGCCCGCTGCGGGCGGTCTGGAAGCCGGAGCGCCTCTCCCCCGCCGGAGCAGCGCTGCTCGAGCTGGCCCGTCGCGGCTGACTACACGAGCCCGAACGCCATCATCGCGTCGGCCACCCGCAGAAACCCGGCCACGTTGGCGCCGGTGACGTAGTCGCCGGGGCGACCGTAGTCGTCCGCCGTCGCCAGGCAGGTGTCGTGGATGTTGGTCATGATCCGGGCCAGGCGCTCCTCGGTGTAGCCGAACTCCCAGGAGTCGCGGCTGGCGTTCTGCTGCATCTCCAGGGCGGAGGTCGCCACACCGCCGGCGTTGGCGGCCTTGGCCGGCCCGAACAGCACCTTGCGGTCGTTGAGTACATCGACGGCGTCGGCGGTGCAGGGCATGTTGGCGCCCTCGATGACCGCCAGGCACCCGTTGTCGGCCAGGCTCCGCGCGTCCTTCGCCGACAGCTCGTTCTGGGTGGCGCACGGGAAGGCCACCTCGGCCTCGAGCGTCCAGATGCTGCCCTGGCCGTGATGGGTGGCGCTCTTCCGCTGGTCGGCGTATGCGGTCAACCGCTGCCGGTCGACCTCCTTGACCTGCTTGAGCAGGTCAAGGTCGATGCCCTCGGGATCGTGGACGTAGCCGTCCGAGTCGGAGCAGGCGATCACCCGGGCACCCAGCTGATGCAGCTTCTCGATGGCGTAGACGGCCACGTTGCCCGAGCCGGACACGATGCAGTCCTTGCCGTCGATCGACCCGTTCTGCGACGCCAGCATCTCCTTGGCGAAGAACGCGGCCCCGTACCCGGTGGCCTCGGTTCGCACCTGGGAGCCGCCCCACTGCGTGCTCTTGCCGGTGATCACCGCCGATTCGTACCGGTTGGTGATGCGCTTGTACTGGCCGAACAGGTAGCCGATCTCGCGTCCGCCGACCCCGATGTCGCCGGCCGGCACGTCGGTGTACTCGCCCAGGTGACGGTACAGCTCGGTCATGAAGCTCTGGCAGAACCGCATCACTTCGTCGTCGGACCGGCCCTTGGGATCGAAGTCGGATCCGCCCTTGCCGCCCCCGATCGGCAGGCCGGTCAGCGCGTTCTTGAACACCTGCTCGAAGCCGAGGAACTTGACGATGCCCAGGTTGACCGACGGGTGAAACCGCAGGCCGCCCTTGTAGGGCCCGAGCGCGCTGTTGTACTCGATGCGAAAGCCCCGGTTGATGTGCACCTGGCCGGTGTCGTCGGCCCACGGCACCCGGAAGATGATCTGTCGCTCCGGCTCGGCCAGCATCTGGATGATTCGGGCCTGGAGGAACTCGGGATGCTTGGCCACCACCGGGCCCAGCGTCTCGAGCACCTCACGGGCGGCCTGATGGAACTCCTCCTGGGCGGGGTTGCGCGAGACGATGTCGTGGTAGACGGTCTTCAGCTTCTCATCGATCATGATTCGCTACTCTGCCCCGCGCCGAGGCGATCCGACCAGCCGGGCCCCGGTGGCCGCCTCACACCGTGTGGCGGTAGGCGCCACGGTCGATCAGGTTGGTGGCGATCAGGTCGATCGCCTCGTCGTCGTTGTCGTCCACCTGGGCCAACGAACGTTCGGCGCGTGAGGCCGCCCGCTCGCAGAACGACGAGGCGATCGCCTCCTCCTCCCCCAACACCGAACTGGTGGTGGCGTCGTCGAGCACGTCGGAGATGCGCGAGATCGTGGCGACCTGCCCGTAGATGTCCATCGTGGCCTGGGTCAGGCGCTTGAGGTCGGCCTGACGCTCGGTCACGCCCGTTCCGTGGGCACGCACCAGCGACTCGGTCGTCTCACGCAGGGATCGAACCTGGCGGGCCACCCGGTCGGAGGCGTCGGCGAAGGGCGCTGCGGCGTCCGGGAGCCCAGGGGGATTGACCGCCCGCCCGAGGCGACCGCCCAGGTAGCCGACGACGGCGCCGACGCCGCGGAGCGGATCGGTGAGGTCGAAGTTGGCCAGGCCCTCGAGTTCGTCGCCCAGCTCCTGACACCCCTTCATGGCCACGAACATGCGCATCACGTCGTTGGCGCCCTCGAAGATGGGGAAGATGCGGATGTCGCGCAGCACCTTCTCGTAGGGGGCTCCGGTCATGTAGGCCTCGCCGCCGACGATCTGAAATACCCGGTTGACCGCGTACCAGAGGAACTCGGTTCCGGCGATCTTCACCATGGCGGATTCGAGCGACACGTCGGTGACGCCCCGATCGACCATGCCGGTGGTGAGGTAGCCCATCGACTCCAGGCCGTAGAGCTGCGTCGACATCTGGCCCAGTTTGTGGGCGACTAGCTGGAACTCCGCCAGCGGGCGGCCGAACTGGCGGCGGGAGCCCGCGTGCTCCAGTGCCTGGTCGATCAGCAGGCGGACCGAGCCGGCCGCACCGGTCCCCAGCGACATGCGGCCGTTGTTGAGGATCTCCATGCCGATGTTGAAGCCGTCGCCGACCTCGCCCAGCAGGTTCTCGCGAGGCACGCGCACGTCGCGCAGGTGCAGCTTGCGCAGATCGTTGCCGGCCAGGCCCAGCGTCTCGTAGCGCTCCCCCACCTCGAACCCGTCGGCGTCGCTTTCGACCAGCAGCGCCACGTGTTCGCCCTCCGGGGTGCGGGCGAAGGTGGTGAGCACCCCGGCACGCGAGCCGTTGCCGATGTAGCGCTTGTCGCCGCTGACCAGAAAGCTGCCGTCGCTCTGGGGCGTGGCGACGGTTTCCACGTGGTAGGCGTCGCTGCCGGCGTTCTTCTCGGTCAGCGCAAACCCGGCCAGCAGCTCGCCGGAGGCCAGGCGGGGAAGGAACCGCTCCTTCTGTTGGTCGGTCCCGAACAGGTGGATGCCCTTGTAGCCGATGGACTGATGCACCCCCAGCACCACCGCCAGCGTCGGATCCACCTGCCCCACCGCCTGAAAGACCCGGGCGTATCCGGTCTGAGACAACCCCTGGCCGCCGTATTCGGTGGGCACGTACAGCCCGAGCATGCCCAACTCGGCGAGGTCGGCCAGCGTCTCGTCGGACACCCACCGTTCCGCCTCCACCTTGGCGGGGTCGTAGTGGTCGGCGCAGTAGTCGAGGAAGTCGGACTCGATCGCCTCCACCCGGACGCGCTCCTCGGGGTCCATCCGGGGGTAGGGCCACACGGCCTCGGCGTGCAGTTCGCCGCAGAACAGACGGGCCGCGAACGACACGTCCTCCGACGGGTTGGTCTGCCGGGCGGCATCGGTGCTGGCGCTCACGAGGCGTGGCCTCCTTGGGTCTGCGACCGGTCGATCGACCGAATCGACACGTCGGTGCCCCGGTACCCGGTGCCGCAGCACGAGAAACGGCCGGGGGGTGTCGGACCGATCTCGGCGCGCCCGACATCCAACCGACGCCACGAAACCACGACCGCTAGCGTCGACACATGTCGACGCCGACGGTTCCCCAACCCAGCACCTCCGGTCACGCACACGGGGGCGAGGCGGTGGCGGGCTGTTGCGGATCCGGTCTGCTCGGTGCCGGCCTGGGCGCGCTGGCCCGGACCGGTCCGCCGACCCCCGCCACGACACTCCGGACCTCGCCGGGCACCCCGCCGGGCACCTTCGTCATCCGGGGCGCCAGGGTGCTGACCGTCGACGCCCGGTTCTCCTCGGCCGAGGCGATCGCCGTCCACGACGGCCGCATCGCCGCCGTGGGAACGCTCGACGAGGTCACCGCAGCGGCCGAGGCGCACTCCGAGGACGTGCAGGTCGTCGACCGGCCCGGCGCCACCATCCTGCCCGGATTCGTCGAGCCGCACGCCCCCGTGCTGCCCACCGCCCTGTTCGCCGGCTGGGCCGACGTCGGGGCGCAGCGCTTCGACACCGTCGATGCGGTGCTCGCCCACCTCGCCGACCTGGCGGCAGCGGCCGAGCCCGGCCGGTGGGTCCTCGGCCGGTTGTTCGACCCGTCGCTCCAGGCCGGCCCCGGCGAGTTGACCGCCGACCTGCTCGACACCGTCTCCCCCGAGGCGCCGGTGGCGGTGCTCAACGCCTCGCTCCACCTGGCCTACGTGAACTCGGCGGCCCTGGCGGTCGCCGGGGTCGACGCCTCCACACCCGACCTCGACGGTTCACCGTACGGGCGGTGGCCCGACGGCAGCCCCAACGGCGTGTTGAAGGGTCAGGCCGCCATGTTGTCGGTGCTTGGCCACAACCCGGCGCTGATGGAGGTGAACCTGGCCGAGGCCGCACTGGCCGTGACCGCCCGGGCGGCTGCCAAGGGCGTCACCACGATCTGCGACCAGGGCGCCGGGGGCATCCTCGGCCCCGGCGACCTGGACGTGTACGCCGAGATTGCCGCCACGGGCCGGATGGCCACCCGACTGCGGTACTCGGCCATGGACCTCCGCGCCGACGGATTCGACCAGACCGGCCTCGCCCCCGGCGACGGTGACGACCTGGTGCGGGCGGTCGGCTGGAAGGTGATCTCGGACGGCTCCAATCAGGGTCGCACCGGCCACCAGCGCGAGCCGTACCTCGATTCGGACGACACCGGCATCGCCTACGTCGAGCCGGACGCGCTGGTCGACATCGTCGCCGAGCGGGCGGCACTGGGGTGGCAGCTGGTGGTGCACGCCAACGGCGACCGGGCCATCGACGACACGCTCGACGCGTTCGAGGCGCTGCCGCCCGGGCTGCGGGCCGACCGGCGCCATCGCATCGAGCACTGCTCGTTCCTGCACGACGACCAGATCGCCCGAATCGCCGCCATGGGCCTGAGCCCCAGCTTCCTGATCGGCCACGTCCACTACTGGGGCCGGGCCTTCCGCGACGAGATCGTCGGGCCCGAGAAGGCACGGCTGCTGGACCGCACCGCCTCGTGTACGACGGCGGGCATCCGCTGGACCCTGCACTCCGACGAGATGGTCACGCCGATCGATCCCTTGCGCTGCGTCGAGAACGCGGTCACCCGCAGCCTGTGGCGCGAGCCCGGCTCGGTGCTCGCACCGGAGGAGCGGGTGGACGTCGAAACCGCGATCCGCTCGATGACCGCCGACGCTGCCTGGCAGTGCCACTCCGACGGCGAGCTCGGCTCGCTGGAGGTGGGCAAGCTGGCCGACCTCGTCGTGCTGGCCGACGACCCGACCACCGTCCATCCGTCGAGGCTCCGACACATCGAGGTGCTGGAGACCTACCTGGGCGGCCGACGGGTCCACCCGGAGCCGGCGTAGCCATCTGTGCCGAGTGCCGAGTGCCTACCGGCCGAGGGACGCCGTCCGGTGGGCGTTGGCCCGGTCGAGGGCGTCCTGGAGCTCGGGCAGCAGCCGCTCGGTGAAGGCGGTGACCTCGCTGCGCGGGGCCCGCCCGACCGGCGGCACGTCCGGCCACAGCGGCTCACCGATCCAGATCACGATCTTGCCCGGCCGGGGCAGCCTGGTGCCGGTCGACATCGCCTCCTCGGTTCCGGCCAGCCCCACCGGCACCACGGGAACCCGCTGGCGTGACGACAGCCAGGCGACACCGTCGAACAGATCCTCGACCAGCGGGCCGTTGCGCCGGGTCCCCTCCGGGAACACCACCAGCGGCTGGCCGTCGGCCAGGATCGCCTCGGCCACCCGCAGCGAGTGTCGGTCCGCCGTGCCCCGGTTCACCCGGAATCCGCCCATGACGTCGACGAACGAGCCGAGCGCCGGGTACTTCCACAGCGACTCCTTGGCCATCCACCGCACGCGGCGCCGCGTGACCATGGCGGCGAACAGGAAGTCCAGCCCAGAGCGGTGCGACGGGGCCAGGATGTAGGGACCGGTGCGAGGCAGGCGCTCCTTGCCCACGATCTCGCGTCGATAGCCCACCTGGGCGATGCTTCGCGCGGTGCCGGAGATGACCCGGTACCCCGCGCGGGCGCCGATCGACAGCTTCGGCGCCTCGATGGCCGGGTGGACGGGTCGGACAAACACCCTGGTCGGGCTACCCTCGGCGTCGCCGGACGCCGAATCGCCGTCGGCCCAGGGCACCCGGGCGACCACCTCGTCGACCACCTCGTCGAGGGTCAGCTCGGTCGTGTCGATCACCACGCCGTCCTCGGCGGGGCGCATCGGGTTGACCGCCCGGTTGGCGTCGCGTTCGTCCCGTTCGGCGATCTGGGCGGCGAGGGTCTCCAGGTCGACGTCGTCGGTCTCGTCGGAGCGGCGTCGTGCCCGCTCCTCCGGCGTGGCGGTGAGGAAGACCTTCAGCGGGGCGTCGGGAAACACGGCGGTGCCGATGTCGCGTCCCTCGATCACCCCCCCGCCGTGGTCGGCCGCCCACTCCCGCTGACGCCGCACGAGCACCTCGCGCACGCCCGCATTGGTGGCCACCGGGCTGACGGCGGTCGACACCGCCTGACCCCGGATCGCCTCGGTGGCGTCGGTGCCGTCGACCAGCAGACGGTCGCCCTCGAAGGCCAGCTCCACCCGTTCGGCCAGCGCATCCAGCGCCGGGCCGTCGGCCAGGTCGACGCCGGCCTCCAACGCGGCGAAGGCCACGCCCCGGTACATCGCCCCGGTGTCCAGGTGCGGCATCGCCAGGCGGGCCGCAACCGCACGGGCCACCGTCGACTTGCCCGATCCGGCCGGCCCGTCGATCGCCACGACCCGGGCGGCCGGGGACTCCGACGTCGCCTCGGCGTCGCTCACGAGGGCAGGTCGTCGCGCAGCGCCGTGGCGCCGTGCAGGTAGACGTGGTGCAGTTCGTCGCGCGCCGTGGTCGTGTTGACGTGGACGAGGATGCGGATGCACCGGGGTGTGGCGCCGGTGATGTCGAGTTCCCGGGCGCAGATCAACGGCACGTCGCCGTACCCCGCCTTTCGGGCGCCCAGGGCGGGAAACACGGAGTGCAGATCGTCGGTGGCGGTGAACAGCACCGACACCAGGTCGTCGTGGGCGACGTGGTTTCGCTCCACCATCGCGGTCAGCAGTTCCACGGTGCGTTCGCACACGTGGTCCGCCTCGTCGACGTCGAACGTGGTGGCCCCGCGCAGGCCGCGCATGGTGGGTGAGCTGTGCTCGATCGGTGGCTCGGTCACGGCGGGCGAGCCTACCGCTCTGCTGGGCCGTCGCCCGCCTCCGCTGCCGTGGCCGCCCGTCGCTCCGCCCGCGTGCGAGGGGCGGCGTTTCCGCTGACCGCCCGCTCCAGCTCGCGTAGCTCGTCGTCGGCCAGGTGACGCCAGGCCCCGGGCGCCAGATTGCGATCGCTCAGGGGCCCGATCCGGGTGCGCACCAGGCGGCGTACCGGGTGGCCCACGGCGTCCAGCATGCGGCGCACCTGGCGGTTGCGGCCCTCGTGGATCGTCAGCCGCACCATGCCCGGCGTCGGCTGGGAGGCCTTGGCGGGCGAGGTCATGCCATCGTCGAGCTCCACGCCCTCGCGCAGGCGACGCAACTGGCCCGAGCTGAGCGTGCCGTCCACCTCGGCCAGGTACTCCTTCTCCACCCCGTAGGAGGGGTGGGTCAGGCGGTGGGTCAGCTCACCGTTGTTGGTCAGCAACAACAGCCCCTCGGTCTCGCCGTCGAGGCGCCCCACCGGAAACACCCGCGGCTCGGCGGGCACGAGATCGACCACCGTGCGGCGGCCGTGGGTGTCCGACGCCGTGGAGATGACGCCGCTCGGCTTGTTCAGCAGGTAGTGCACCAGACCCGGCGCCAGGGCGATCGGCGCGCCGTCCAGTTCGAGCAACTGCGTGGCGGGATCCACCCGGTTGCCCAGCACCACCACCTTGCCGTCCACCTTGACCCGTCCCGCTTCGATCAGGTCCTCGGCCACCCGGCGGCTGGCAACGCCCGCCCGGGCCAGCACCTTCTGGACCCGCTGCGGCCCCGAGCCCGCCGACGCAGCGGGGCCGGTGGGCTCGCCGCCGGCGGCTGGATCGTCGGGGCGCTCGCTCACCGCGGGTCCGGCGGATCCGACGGGTCGATCTGTTCCGACGCCTCGGCGACGCCAAGGTCGGGCGGGGGCGGCGAGGGAACGGGCGCCTCGGCCTCGTCGAGCAGCTCGGTCGGCTCGGCCCCGTCGAACAGCTCGGCCGGCTCGGTGGCGTCGAGGGCCAGGCCCCGCTCGAGTGCCTCCACCACCTCGGGCCCAGGCACGAAGTCGGCGACGCCGGGCAGCTCCTCCAGGCTGTCGAGGCCCATCCGCTCGAGGAAGTCCCGGGTGGTGCCCAACAGCACCGCCTGACCGGGACCGGGGTCGCGTGCGATCTCGTCCACGTAGCCGCGCTGGGTGAGGGTCCGAATCACGCCGTCGGCGTTGACCCCGCGCACGGCGCTCACCTGCGCCCGGCTGATCGGCTGCTTGTAGGCGATGATCGCCAGGGTCTCCAGCGCAGCGGCCGAGAGGCGGGTGGATTGTCCGGCCAGCACGTAGCGCTCCACCCACGGCGCACAGTCGGGGTGGCTCTCGAACCGCCAGCCCCCCGCCACCCGGGCCAGCACGAACCCGCTTCCCCGCTCGGCGAACTCTGCGGCCACCCGTCGGGCCAGCTGGTCCACCGTGTCGACGGAGACGCCCAGCAGCTCGGCCAGCATCGAGGGCTCCGCCGGCTGATCCGACACGAGGATCAGGGCCTCGAGGGCCCGCCGCAACTCGTCGGAGTCGGGCGACCGACCGGCATCCTCGGTCGGCGGCTCAGCCGTCATAGCTGTCGACCGACGCCAGGTCGAACGCCGAATCGCCGGCCACCCACGTCACCACGATGTCGCCGAAGGACTCGGTCTGTGCCAGGTCGACACGACCCTGCTTGAACAGCTCGAGCAGCGCCAGGAAGTGCACGACGACCTCCACCCGGTCGGCCAGCCCCTCGGTGAGCGCCCGAAACCCGATGGGCCCGGTGGTGGGCAGTTCGTCGATCAGGTCGGACACGACGTCGGTGACGGTGACGCGGATCTGGGCGACGTGCGACAGGTCGACCGCCGGGGTCGGCTTGGGGGCGATCGCCTCCAGGTAGGCGCGTCGCAGGTCGAGCGGGCTGACGCCCTCCAGCAGGTCGGGGGCGAGGCTCCAGAACCGCTCCTCGGGCCCGCTTCGGCGGGCGACCGACCGGGCGGCGCGCACGTGCAGCACCTCCAACACCCTGGCGGCGTCCTTGAACGTCTTGGCATCGAGCAGGCGGGACAGCAGCAGGTCGCGCTCCTCGAACAGCGCCAGCTCGTCGTCCAGGTCGACACCCTCGTCGACCGGCAGCAGCCGGCGGGCCTTCAGCTCGACCAGGGTGGCCGCGATCAGGAGGAATTCGGTGGCCACCTCGAGGTCGAGGTGGTCCATGCGCTCCAACTCGGCCAGGTAGGCGTCGACGATCCGGGAGAGCGAGACCTCGTACAGGTCCACCTGATCGGACAGGATCAGGTGCAACAGCAGGTCGAAGGGCCCCTCGAACACCGATGTGGACACCTCGTAGCTCACGTTGACCAAGTTACACCATCGTAGTTACCGAGCCACCCACCGGCGCCCGATCGGCAGCGGTGCCCCGGCGGCGCGCCGCCACCGGTCGGCTCACCCGGCGCTCGGGAAGTCACTTCAGCCCGAAGATGCCGGTCCGGTAGCGTCGGATTCATGGCCCCCTCCCCCCCTCCGGCACCCGAGCGCCCCCGCGTGTTCTCGGGCATCCAGCCCTCCGGTGCGCTACACCTCGGCAACCTCCTGGGCTCGAACCTCCGCTGGGTCACCGAGCAGGACCGCACCGACGCCGTGTTCTGTGTCGTCGACCTGCACGCCCTCACCATCCCCAAGGCGCCCGGCGAGATCGGTGCCGCGTCGCTGGAGCTGGCCACCAGGTTGTTCGTATGGGAAACCGGCCCGGACAAGTGTAATGTTCTTCATCCAGTCGACCGTGCCCCAGCACGCAGGCTGGCGTCAGGTCATGCAGACGGTCACCGCCTTCCGGTGAGCTCGGCATGCGCGACCAGTTCAAGGAGAAGCAGGCCAGGCCAGATCGGTGACGGCCTTCGTGTCCGCCGGGCTGTTCACCTATCCGGCCCTGATGGCGGCCGACATCCTGCTCTACGACATACTCGAGGTGCCGGTCGGCGACGACCAGGGGCAGCGTCGAGCTCACCCGGGACGCCGCCGGTCGCTCTTCCCTTCTGCCGACACAGTTCGTGCTGCCCAAGGCCACCCTGCCCCAGGCCGGCGCCCGGGTGATGGACCTGCAGTCACCGACAGACAGATGTCGAAGTCGGCCGACACCGAGGCGGGCATCATCTACCTGAGCGACTCGCCGGCGACGATCACCAAGAAGTTCAAGCGTGCCGTCACCGACTCCGAGACCGACGTGCGCTTCGACGTCGCCAACAAACCGGCGTGTCGAACCTGCTGTCGATCCTCGGAGCGGCCACCGGGCGAACCCCCGAGGACGCGGCGACGGGCATCGAGCGCTACGGCGACCTCAAGGTGGCGACCGCCGAGGCGGTCGTCGAGCTGCTGGCACCCATCCAGGCCCGGGTCGCCGAGCT
Organism: Microthrixaceae bacterium; assembly: GCA_041394485.1. Lineage (GTDB taxonomy): Bacteria > Actinomycetota > Acidimicrobiia > Acidimicrobiales > Microtrichaceae > Microthrix. The sequence goes on along the minus strand of JAWKIE010000032.1, from coordinate 25,757 downwards.
CGAGGCCGATCCCGGCGAGGTTCGACGCAACCTGGCCCTCGGCACCGAGCGGGCCACCGCCCGGGCCGCCGACGTGATGGATCGCGTCTGGGACCGTCTGGGCACCCTCCGACCCTGACCGCACGGGCTCGGCGGATCGCCCGCCTCGGCGGCGGTCACCATCGCTGGGCCGGGACGCTCAAACTCGTCAGGCTCCGCCAGCACGGTGCGGCGACGGTCGGTTTCGGTCATCGTTCCGGCGGGAGGTGGTGCTCGCGCCCCACGCCGACACCGTGGCGGGACACCCAACTCCTCGGGCATCCGCGCCCCAGCCGGTGTAGGTGAGGTAGGCCCCCATCGGCGCGAGCGGCCCGCGGCGCCCGCCGGACGGGCGGCGGCTCGCCCGGCAGCTCGAGCCAGTCGCCAAGCGTGGTGCCCTCGGCAAGCGGGAGCCGCCGCCCGGCCGGTGGTTCCCGAGCTCAGGGCCAGCGCCTTCCCCACGTCGTGCAGCAATGCCGCCTGCACGTGGTGGCCCTCCCCCAACACATCCTCGTTCGCGGCGGGCGACGGCAAGGTGCCTGATCGCGGATCGTCATCGAAGCGAACAGCGCCTGCTGCTTGCCCTCAGGCGCTTGACGGCCATCGGTCGGCATTCCTCCGGATCGAGGTTCGGGTCCGACGTGGCGGAAGCGAAAGCGAGCTGCAGTGCGGGCGAGTCCTTCAGCGAGCGCCAGGGGTCGCCGGGGTCGCCCGCCGGGGGCCGAGCCCGCCGGGAACCTGGTTCCCACGTGGGTGGCGCGGGTGGGCCGCCCGGTAGGTGGACACCAGCCGGTCCATCGCCACCCGGGTGTAGCGCGTGGTCGTCAGCCGGGCGTGGCCCAGCAGCTCCTGCACCGTGCGAAGGTCGGCACCTCCGTCGACGAGGTGCGTTGCGTAGCTGTGGCGCAGCACGTGCGGCGACGTCGTGCGTACGTCGAGACCCGCCGCGGCCGCACGTTGCTGCAGGACCAGCCAGGCGCCCTGCCGGAGAGCCAGCCGCCCGCTGGTTGAGGAACACCGCGTCGGCATCGTCGCGGCTGGGACGTCGGGCGGCGGCGGCCAGCGGGGTCACGGCCGGAATCGAAGTAGTCCGCCATCGAGGCCAACACCGAGCGACCCACCGGAAGGATGCGTTCCTTGGAGCCCTTGCCGCTCTGCCCGTACCAGGGCCCCGTCGAGGTCGACGTCACCCAGCGAGCAACCGACCGCCTCCGACACCACGCCCCGGCACCGTAGAGCAGTTCGGAGGGCACGGTCGCGCGGCGACGGCCAGGATCGACGCCGTCGATGCCGTCGAGCAGCGCCCCGACCACCTCCACCAGGAGGCTTTGGGCACCGTGTCCGCCGACGCCCTCCCGGGTCCGGCGGCAGGTCGGGCGACCCGGCTCTCCTCGGCCCGAAACCCGATACCAACCCCGCACCGAGGCCACCGCCCGCCGCGATCGGGCCAGCCGTCGTCAGTCAGGCTGCACTAACACTCCAGGTCGGTGCGGCTCAAGGCGGCCGACACGTCGGCGCCTCGAAGACCCGCTCCTCCAGCCGGGCAAGGTGGGCCCTCAGATCGCGCCGGTAGGCGCACCGCGTCGCCGGTGCCCGGCCTTCTCCGCACAGAAGCACCCGAGAAACTCCTCCACGCTTCCGCGTCGGTTGGAGCGGCGCCGGTTGGTCCCGGCCGAGTCACCTGCGCCGGGCGGCGGTCAGCAGGGCGATCGCCGTCTTGGCGTCGACGGTAAGCATCGCGTGCCGTCGAGCGCCTCGTCGAGATCAGGCCAGCACCTCCATGTGGTCCTCCTCGGCCCCATCGGCCTCGGTGGGTACCTCGGTGAGGCCGGTGGCCAGAAACGTCTCTGCCACTCGTCGGTATAGCCCGGCGACAGGAAGAACCCGACCAGCCGCTCGCAGCTCGCCGCCGACAGGCCGACCTCCTCGGCCAGCTCGCGTCGTGCCAGATCGGCCGCCGCCTCGCCGGCGACGTCGGCCTTCCCGGCGGGGATCTCCAGCAGGTCGCCGTCGAGGGCCACCCGGTACTGGCGCACCAGGGTGACCGTTCCGTCGTCGTGCAGCGGCAGCACCGACACCGCGCCGGGATGACGCACCACGTCGCGCTGATGCGACGCGCCGTCCGGATCGCGCATCTCCGCCTGCTCCAGGTCGATGACGTGGCCGGAGTGGATCAGGGTGCTGTCGACGACCGAGAATCCGGCGGCCAGGCGGGTGCGGGTCGAACCCAGCCCGGCGTGTTGGCGTCAACCACGCCGCTCCGGCCCGTCGCCGACCGACGCAGGTCGCGCTCGACATCGGAGCGCACCGTGCCCTCGGTGCCGCTCCGCCGTCCGAACTCGCAGCGCTACGACGGCGCGATCGCGGCCTCGGCGCTCGACGCGACACGGCCGCCGCTCCGGCCGACGTGCGGTCCGATCCACGGCGGCCCCGACGAACGCAGCAAAGAGCGGCGCCCAGCGGGCGCGTGGGCGACTCTTGGGCTCAGGTGCCCGGGTGGCCACCCAGAACGGGTGATCCGCCAGCTCGATAACTCGACCAGGCGGCCGTCGGGCGAAGTGCCCGAACAGGACAACGCCAGTCGTCAGGCCGCCCGCGGTAGCGGGGGTTGAACTCGTAGCGGTGCCAGGTGCCAGCGCCCGACACCTCGGCGCCGTGACCCTGCGCCACCTGCGATACGGAATAGAGACGGGCGATGTAGGCCCAGGCGCATCGTGCCGCCTGTCGGTGACCCCGCATGGGTCTTCCATGATGTCGATCACCGGGTGGGGCGTGCTACCAGGACCGACTCCGGGTTGCCCGCTCGAGGCAAGGGCGTTTCAGGGCGTACTCGATCGTCATCACCTGCACCACCCAGGCACAGGCCCAGACACGGCACGCCGTGCTCCCGGGCCCAGTTGGCCGCGGCGATCTTCCCCTCGACGCCGCGGGGCCCGAAACCCCCGGGGATGATCAGGCCGTCCAGGTCCTGAAGCCGCCCGTCGGCCAGCAGCCCCTCGGCGTCCTCGGCCTGGATCCAGTCGATCGTCGGCACCACCCCGGCGTCGGCCGACGCGTGGTTGAGCGCCTCGACGACCGACAGGTAGGCGTCGGCGAGGCTGACGTACTTGCCGACGATGCCGATGCGCAACGGGATCGTGGCGGACTCGACGTGGGACACCACCGCCTCCCACTCGGTCAGGTCGACCTCGGCGTCGCCGAGCCCGAGCACGTCGCCGACGACGGTGTCGAGGCCCTCCTCGTGCATGATCAACGGCAGCGCATAGAGGCTGGAGGCGTCCGCCGCCGAGATCACCGCATTCAACTCGACATCGCACATCGACGAGATCTTGCGCCGCAAATCGTCCTCGAGTTCACCCTCGGAACGGCACACGATCACGTCGGGGGTGATGCCCCGGCTGCGCAGTTCGGTGACCGAGTGCTGTGTGGGCTTGGTCTTCAGCTCACGCGACGGGCTGGTGTAGGGCACCAGCGTGACGTGCACGTAGCAGACGTTGGCGCGGCCCACCTCGAGGCGCATCTGACGGATCGCCTCGAGGAACGGCAGGATCTCGATGTCGCCGACCGTGCCGCCCACCTCGGTGATCACGACGTCGACGTCGTCGGTCGCCAGCGCCACGATGCGGCCCTTGATCTCGTCGGTGATGTGCGGGATCACCTGCACCGTCTTGCCCAGGTAGTCGCCGCGGCGCTCCTTGGCCAGCACCTCCTGGTAGATCGAGCCGGTGGTGGCGTTGGAGTCACGGGTGAGGAACTCGTCGATGAACCGCTCGTAGTGTCCGAGGTCCAGGTCGGTCTCGCCGCCGTCCTCGGTGACGAACACCTCGCCGTGTTCGAAGGGGTTCATCGTGCCCGGGTCGACGTTGATGTAGGGGTCGAGCTTCTGGAGCGTCACGCGAAGGCCTCGGGCCTTCAACAACGTGCCCAGGGAAGAGGCCGTGAGTCCCTTGCCCAGGCCGCTCACCACGCCTCCGGTCACGAAGATGTGCTTGGCCATGTCTCTCCCGCTGAAGCGTCCGACGCCGGTCGCCCCAATCTAACCCGAGGCCGCCCGCACCGACCCGATCCCGGCTGAATTGCTCTCGGAATCCACGGGCGTCGGGGTCGGTCCACCGGAGGTGGGCGGTTCGGGCAGCCGCACCTCCGGGGTCTCGAAGGGCTTGCGCACCTGCACCAGCATGAGAAACGCCCCGATGTACACCAGGGCCATCGCCGGGATCACGATGCCCGAGTCGTTGACCGCACCCCCGAGGAATCCCAACACGAACAGCCCCAGCAGCCCGCTGCGGGAGTCCCGGGCCCCGCGGAACCGGTCGCGCCAGGTGCCCGAGGTGGTCAGGCTCAACAACACGAAGAAGGCACAGATCGGAACCATCCACGACCAGGCGGTGAGGCGCATCACCCGGAGGTTGGTGGCGATCTTGCGCCGCACGATCTCGCCGAATCCGTCGAAGCCCCCGGCGGTCACCGAGTCGAGATGGGTGCCGCCTCCCACCTTGAGCGACAAGGCGACGGCGGCGGCAAACGCTGCGATCCCGGCCAACGCGGCGAGGGCGAGTCGGGCCCGGGTCCACCGCACGCCGCTCCAGAGCGCCAGCAACAGGCCGAAGGCCGGCACGAACGTGAGCACCCCCCCGAAGTCGGACCCCAGCATCGGCGCGGTGTCGATGACGGTCACCAGCGCAAACAGGCCGGCCACCGCCACAAACGCCGCTCGGCGGTCGACGGCGGCGTGCATCCACGACGCCGCCACGATCACCGCGCAGGCCCCCAGCACGGCAAAGGCCTGGTTGCCGATGCCGTAGAAGCGGGCCGCGGTCACCGGCGAGTATCCCAACAGGCTGACCTGCTGCAGCGGCGCCCCGAGGGCGGCATCGACGATCATGATGGTCAACGTCACCCCGGCGACCACGTTCAACGGGCTCAACCCGAAGCGGCGGGCGCGCATCGCCAACGTCGCTGCGCCGGCGCACAGCAGCGCCAGCGCCGGGACGGTGACAAACGGGCCCTGGAGGGCCGCCGGGGCCAGGCGCCACAGGAAGGTGAGCACCGGGAAGGCCGCCGAACCGACGGTGACCGCCACCAGAATCGACGGCAGCTGGGAGGAGTGTCGGGCCCACCGGGCCACCAGCGGGGCGATGATGTAGGCGAGGGCCTGGATGACGATGAAGATCGTGACCGTCGGCGCGTAGCTGCGCTCGCGTTGATCCACCCGCTCGTCGAGATCGACCAGCGCCCCGATGTCGGGCTCGCCCGCTTCGAGCCGGGCCACCGATCCGCCCAGGCCCTCGGGCCGTTCACGATCGAGCCGGTCGAGGACCGTCGTGGCCACGTCGCCCAGCGTCAGAATGCCCTCCCGGCGGGTGGAGTTGGACCCCAACGTGCCCTGCACGCCGGCCTCGGAGAGGATCACCGGCGACATGTGCCAGCGGCCGTCGCTGCCCAGCCCCATCACGATCAGGGTGTCGGTGGGACGCCGATGCTCGTCGATGGCCGCCACCACCCGGTCGACCTCGGACACCGCGTTCGGCGTCGGCGTCACGGCCGTGCGTCGGGTCTCCACCAGGATCAGTTCGGCGTCGAGATCGACGTAGCGCTGGGCGGCCGTGTCCGGGTCCTCGCCCACGCCGGCGATGTCCACCGTGTCGATCGTCCCGCCCTCGTCGGCCACCGCTGCGGCACCGTTGGCCAGCTGGGCCCGGCCCGTGCCCGCCCAGACGTAACCGACCCGTCCCCCGTCGCTGCGGATGGCGTCGCCGAGGAGGCCGCGCTCCCCGTAGCTGCGGGTGTCGTCGGAGACCGTCATCTTGTCGACGACCTGAGCCGACCCGTCCGGCAACGCCTCGACCCTCACCGGCCCGGCGGCCGTGCCCGGCGATTCGGAGTTGAGCCCTTCGCCCTCGCCGAACTCGAGATCGCCACCCGGCAGCACGAGCGCCACCGGGGCGCCCGCTCCCAGCGAGGCGTGCTGCGACGCGAGGTCTCCCGGCGGCGTGGGGGTACGGGTCGCCACCGTCGCCGAGGCGGATGATCTGGCCAAGGCACCGATCGCCGGCGCATTCGGATCGTCGAGGAGGTCGACGCCCGCACCTCGATCGTCACCAGGATCACCCGGGGCCGCAGTGGGCTCCGGCAGTGCCTCGCCGCGCCACCGGGTGAGCGAGCCCAGGCTGATCGAGGCGAGGATCGCGATCACCGCCACGCCGAGCACGGCGGCCAGACGGGTTCGTGGCGTGCCCAGCCGTGGCCACACGGTGCGGGCGATGTCGATGCCCTGCCGGATCCGGTGTCGGCGCCCGGCCCAGGTGCGGCCGCTGTGCTCGTGGGTCAGCGGAAGCGGCACCTCTCACCAGGCGCGCCCCGTGGCGGAGCGCGCCGATCGACATGCCCACCTCCACCCCAAATCGGGGCGCCAGGCGCAGCGACCGCAGGAGCTGCCGTCGACGGCGCTGGCCCGACAGCGGTTCCACCACGTCGGTGCCGGTCGTCCGGCGGATGGCGGCCGCCGACAGCGCCTTGATGCGACCCGAGCCGGCCTGACCGCCCGCCGGCGGGAAGCGGGCGACGACCAGGTCGCCGTCGCCGGCGAGCAACCGATCGACCAACCCGGACAGATGTGCGGCGGTGTCGGCCAGGTCGGCGTCGGCCAACAGGTACCACGGGGCGTCGGGGTGGGCCAGCACCGCCTCGGTGAGCGCGGCCCCCTTGCCCCGGTTCACCGGCAGCTCGAGCACCTCGGCCCCGGCGGCCAACGCCCGCTCGATCGTGTCGTCGGTCGAGCCGTCGTCGACGACGACCACCCGATCGATGCCGTCGATTCCCCGCAACGCGGCGACGGTGGCGGCCACCCCGGCCGAATTCATCGCGGGCACGACGGCGACGCCCCACTCCCCGGTCGGCGTGGGGCGCCCGGGGTCGGGCGCTCCTCGTCGGCCGTCGACGCCGGGGACGATCGCGGTCGGGATCGGGGCTGGTCACGCAGGCTCGCTCACGGTTCGCGCCTCACCGGGCACGGTCGTCGTCGGGGCACCGCCGAGCTACCGATGGTCAGCCGCGGTGCGGGGCCGCCCAGCAACCGATCCGGCGGCCAGGAAGGCACCCAGGCCGAGGGCGCCCGCCACCATCCCGACCAGCAGCGCCGCCACCGCCGAGGCGGGGCGCAGCGTCAATCCCAGCGCTGCGGAGGCCGCCCCCGCCGCAACGATCGCCACACCGCGCCGGCGAACCCACGACCACGGCAGCTGGGATCGGCCGCCCAGCAGGTGGCGCAGGCGCAGCGCCACACCGCGGCGCCGGCGGCGATGGTGGTCGACCACACCAGGGCGAAGGCACCGACACGGCCATCGCCCTCGACGAGTACGTCGACGAGGCGGAAACCGACGACCGCGGCCACCGCCACCACGACGGCGGTCAGCGCCGGGGTCCGTGCATCCGAGGTGGCGTAGCTGACCCGGACGAGCGTCATCCACAACGCGTAGGCCGGGACCCCGACCGCAAACCGGCCACCGCGGCCGCCACCGCCCCGGTGGAGTCGGCGGCGGCGCCGATCGACACCGCCTGGGCCACCTGCGGTGACAACGCCGCCAGCAACACCCCGGAGAGGGCTCCCGTGGTCAACACCGACCGGACCGACGATCCGGCGAGTTCGCCGAACGCCTCGGCGTCGACGTTGATGGGCCTGCGACAGGGCGGCGGCCGGGTGGTGTAGATCGGCGAGGCCAGCAGTGCGTGGGGCAGCAACAGGATCTGCCACGTGAGGATCCACACCTGGGTGTGGCCGTCCACCGAGTTGGTCAGCGGCAGGATCGCCAGCATGGGCACCTGCGCAGGCGCCAGGAACAGCACCGCCCACCAGGCGGCCCGGGCCAGCCGCCCAAGCTCGTCGGATCGCGGCGGCAGCGGCCGCCCGATCGGAGCGGCGTGCCCGACCGCGTCCCAGAGCGGAACCGCCGCCATGGCGACCACCCCGGCGGTGAATCCGCCGCCGATCAGCAGCTTCTCGCCATCGCTCAGCGGGAGCGACACGTCCCCCGCCCGCAACAGGGCCAGCGCACCCAGCGAGACCGAGACGACCACGTTGTTCACCAGCGGGCACACCGCACCCGCCCAAAACCGACCCCGGGCGTTGAGCAGCGCCACCGCCACCGCGTTGGCCAGATAGGCGAACACCTGCGGAAGAAACCACCACAGCAGATAGGTGCTCAACAGCTGCGCCTGGCGACGATCGCCGGGCGCCACGTTGCCCAGCAGGTAGTCGCTCAGGCCGCTCCGGGCCGCCAGCGCCACCACGACGACCAGCGCCAACGCCCCGCCCAGGTACACCAGCACCGTGCCCGCCAGCCGCGACCGGAACTCCCCCGCCACCCCGGCGAAGCGCCGTTCCTCGTCGACCAGCATCGGGATGAAGACCGCGCCGAGCGCACCGGCGGCCAACAGCTCGAAGAGCAGCGTGGGAACCAGGTTGGCGCTCTGCACGACGTTGCCCAGCTGGGTGCTGGTACCGAGCACCGCGAACCCGGCCAGCATTCTCACGAAACCGGTGGCACGGCTGGCCGCCACCAGCACGCTGAAGCGGGCCGCCTCCGCATTGGGACTCGACGGCACGGTGGGGGCCACCTGCGGCCCACCCGGCCGCAGCCGCCCTGGGATCATCCGCCCACCTCGGGCAGGAGCCCGTCGGTCCCCTCGGCCATGCCATAGTCGCCTGTCTTGCCCTCGCCGAGTTCCACCAGCGCCGCCACCGCGGCGACCTTGCCAACCGGCGACTCCAACCCGTCGAGGATCGACACCTGACCGGCGATCGAGGTGACGTCACGAACCGCCTGAACCGACTCGCCGCGATCCGGCACGCCCTCGTCGAGGGCCTCCTCCTTCAGGGTGCGGGTCATGCGGGTCTCCGCGATCAGCACTCGTCCCGGGTTGGTGCCGACCAACGCCGTCGCCACCGGCACGTACGACGCGACCGGGTCGAGCAGGCTCCCCTCGCCGGTGATGCTCAGGATCAGCGCCTCCGGGGCCGGGGCCGCCAGCTCGCTCGCCGGTGCGGCCTGCGGCTCGATCAGCCCCGCCTCGGCCAACGACTGCAACAGCTCCTGCGGCTCCGGGTCGGCGGGAAGGGTCGTCGTCGTGGAGGTGGTTGCGGCCACCGTCGAGTCCGGCTGATCGCCCGCCTCGGTCGTGCTCGTCGCCGTGTCGGAGTTTGGCTCCGCCGTCGTCGTCGAGCCCGTTTCGGTGTCGGCGTCCGCATCCGGGATCGGACCGGCCAGTGCGACGGCCAGCAGGTCGGCCGCCGCCGCGGTCACCTCCTCCGGGTCGTCGCCGGGCTCCAGGCCGAGGCGATCGGCGATCTCCGAGGCGGCCTTGTCATCGCCCGGGTTCCAGCGCTCGGTCAGCCACAACACCGCCGGCACCTCGGCGTCCGCGCTCAACAGCACCTCCACCATGCGGTTCACCTGCCCCTCGTCGACACCGCGGTTGGCCAGCACGACCACTTCGGTGTCCGCGAGACGGCCGGCCAGGAGACGGTCGAAGTTGGCGCCCCGCTGGGCGGCGACGGTGAGCGACTCCTCGTCGAGCACCCTCGACAACGCCTCCACCTCGGCGTTGCGGTCGTCCATCCGGTTGTTCAGGCTTTTGACCTGCGCGTCGAGCGCGTCGACGAAGGTGCGGTCGAGGAAGGTCGACCCCAGCACCAGGCCGATGCCGAGGGCCAGGAACACGGCCGTCAGGCTGATGATGTGGGTACGCAGCTTGATCACGGCAGGCTCCAGGGGGACACCACCGCCAGCAACGCCACCACGTTGGTGAGGTTGAGCCAGGCGGTCTTGATGATGAGTCGGATGGGCGCGGAGATCACGACGACCGCCCCCAGGGCGAACACGGCGGCGAGCACCATGAAGATCAGGTCGCGGGTGTGCACCTCGGTTCGGTACAGCTTCGACACGCCCTTGGCGTCCACCAGCCGGGTGCCGATCTTCATGCGGACGAGGACGGTCGAGGCCATGCCCGCCCGGCCCTTGTCGAGAAACTCCACCATCGACGTGTGGGTTCCGACCGCCACGATCAGCTCGGCCCCCTGCTCGTAGGCCAACAGCATGGCGATGTCCTCGCTGGTGCCCGACGCCGACATCGTGTGGTACTCCAGCCCCAGCTCCTCCAGACGGGCGGCGCCGGGGGCCCGGCCGTCCTTGTAGGCGTGGACCACCAGCTGCGCGCCGGAGCGAAGCGCTCGTTCGGTGACCGAATCGAAGTCGCCCACGATGAGGTCGGGGGTGTGCCCCAGCTCCAACAGCGCGTCCGAACCTCCGTCGACCCCGATCAGGATCGGCTTCAGGTCGGACATGTAGCCGTTGTCGGACAGGATCTGCAGGTCCTCCCGGTAGGTCGAGCCCCGCACGACGATCAGGACGTGGCGCCCCTGAAAATCGATCCCGACCTCGGGGAACTCCAGGTCGGAGCCCAGCAGGTCCTGGTCCTTCTCGATGTAGTTGAGCGTGTTGGTGACGAACCGACCGAACTCGGCGTCGAGGCCCTCCATGGCCCGCTCGTGGGCGGCGCCGATCGTCTCGACGGTCTCCTCGATGCCTCGGGCGACCAGCTCGTCACCCCGATAGACCTCCGAACCGACCACCTGCACCGGGTCGCCGTCGGCGATCTCCTCCATCACCTCCGGACCGCAGCGGTCCACCAGCGGAATGCCGGCGCGGATCACCAACAGGGGGCCCTCGTTGGGGTAGCGCCCGGAGGAGGACGGTTCGGCGTTGACCACCGCCGCCGGGTGGGCCTCGACGAGGGTCTCGGCCGCCACGACGTCCAGGTCCCGATGGGAGATCACCGCCACGTCGCCGGGCTGGAGCCGCTTCACCAGATCCTTGGTGCGCCGGTCGACCCGTGCGGTCCCGCTGCGGTGCGGCGGCGCCCCGACGACCGCCCCGCCGTCACGGGCCGGTCGGCCGGTGCCGGGTCGCTTCGCCATCAGAGCGATCCCACCGGTTCGTCGCGGGCCGTGGCGGGACGCCTGGTGACCCGGCCCAGGAGTTCCTCGGCGTTGGAACGGGCCGCGCTCGAGTCGGGGGTGCCCGACAACATGCGGGAAATCTCCTCCACCCGGGCCTCGCCGGTCACCGGCGTGACCGTGGTGGTCGTCTCGGCGCGTTTGCCCCCGGCCGACTTGGCGATCAGCACCTGGTGGTCGGCGTGGGCCGCAACCTGGGCGAGGTGGGTCACCACGAGCACCTGCGACCCCTCGGCCACCTCGGCCAGGGCCGCGCCCACCGACAGGGCGGTGGCACCGCCCACCCCGGCGTCGACCTCGTCGAACACCATCGTGTCCGGTCCTCCCGACAGCACCAGCCGAAGGGCCAGGAGCACCCGTGACAACTCGCCACCGGACGCCGCTCGCTGCAGCGGCGCCGGGGCCATGCCCGGGTTGGCCGCCAGCACGAACTCCACCCGGTCGCCGGGGTCCTCCTCGCCGACGTGGATCTCCAGGGTGGCCTGCGGCATCGCCAACGCCGCCAGACGCCGCTGGACCTCGTCGGCCAGCCTGGGGGCCGCCGCGCGCCGGGCGGCGCCCACCCGGGCCGCCTCGGCATCGCGGGTGGCGATCGCCGATGCCAGCTCTCCCTCCAGTTCCGCGGCCCGCCGCTCCCGGTTCTCGAGCTCGTCCAACCGGACCCGGCACTCGGCGCCAAACGCCAGCACCTCGGACAGCGTGTCGCCGTACTTGCGGCACAGATCCCGCAGCTCCACCCGCCGCCGCCGGATCTCCTCGAGCCGCTGCGGATCCTCCTCGATGCCTTCGGCACGAGCCCGCAGGTCGCCGACCAGGTCGGTCAGCTCGGCCTGCTGTGCCAGCACCCGGCCGAGCGACTCGACGAATGGCGCCCGATCGGCCAGCGCCGGCCATCGCCGCCAGCGAGTCCGACAGGCCGCCCTCGCGGTCGTAGGCCTCCAGCGCGGCGGCGGCCGCCTCGCGATGCCCCAGCGCGTCGGCCAGCATCGACTCCTCGGCTTCGAGGGCCTCGTCCTCGTCGTCATCGGCGAGTCCCGCCGCCTCGATCTCGCCCACCTGAAAACTCAGCAGGTCCATCTCCCGCACCCGGAAGCGTTCGTCGCCGCCGAGCTCCTCCAGCGAGCGACGCAGCGAGGCGACGGCGTCGTTGGCCGCCTTCAGTGGAGCCAGGTCGACCCCCGCCCACCGGTCGAGCGCTCGGCGCTGCACGGCGGTGGTGGTCAACGCCAGCTGGGCGTTCTGCGAGTGGATCTCCAGCAGCGGCCCGGCCGCCTCGGCCAGTTCGGCGACCGTGACCAACGACCCGTTGCGGTACGCCCGGCTTCGCCCGTCCCGGGGCACCACCCGCCGCAACACCAGTTCCTCGCCGTCGCGGGTGGAGAAGCGGCCTCCACCACGGCCTGCTCGGCTCCGGTTCGTACCACCGACGGGTCGGCGCGTGCGCCGGACAACAGCTCGAGGGCACCCAGCAACAGCGTTTTCCGCGCCGGTTTCGCCGGTGAAGCGCAGTCATGTGACCGCGCAGCTCCAACCGGGCGTGAGCGATGACCCCGAGATCGGTGACTGCCAGCTCGTCCAACATGAACCCACCATCGTAGGGCCCGCCCGCCACCCCCAGCGGCGGCGTCACCCCGTCGGCTGCGCTCAGCGGTCGGCCAGCGAGAATTTCCGTTTCAGCACGTCGTGAAAGCGATGCTCCTCGAAGCGGATGAACCGGGCCGGCACCGCCGCGGTTCGACAGGTCACCCGCCCGCCGGGGGGCAGATCAAAGCCGCCCTGCCCGTCCAAGGACACCTTGGCCGACCGGTGCCCGACCACCTCGAGTTCGATCACCGACGAGGCCTCCATCACCAGGGCCCGGTCGAACAACAGATGCGGCGCCACCGGCACCATCAGGAGCGCACGATGGGTCGGTGCGACGATCGGCCCCCGCACCGAGAAGGCATAGGCGGTCGAGCCGGTGGGCGTCGCCACCACCATGCCGTCGGCGACGTAGGAGGTGAAGAACACCCCGTCGAGGTGGACCCGAAGCCGAACCGTGTGCCCGGTCTCCGCCCGGTCGACCACCACCTCGTTGAGACCGGTGAGCGGGCCGAGCACCGTCGACTCCCCGGACTCCCGACCGGCATCGGTCGACGGGTCGTCCGGCACGCCCGTCAGGGTTGCGCTGATGCGCATGCGGTCCTCGGTCCACCCACGTCCGGCAGCCAACTCCCCCAGGGCCCACTCGGCCCGGTCGGGCGTCACGTCGGCCAGATATCCCAGTTGGCCGGCGTTGAGCGCCACCAGCGGCACGCGTGCGTCGGCCACCAGGCCAACGCCCCGCAGCACCGTGCCGTCGCCGCCGATGGCGACTACGACGTCGGCGGCACACAACTCATCGTCGGCGACACCCAGCGACGGTCGGCCGAGCACCTCGGCGTCACCGGCCGGGATGAGCACCGACGCGTGGAGCGACTCGGCCCAGGCGATCACCATCGCCGCCAGGTCGTGCGCCAGCGGTCGGTCGTGATGGGCCACGAGGCCGATACGGCTCAGCCGCCTGGGCTCAGTCATCGGCCCGGGACTCGATGGCGCTGGTCAGATCGTCAATCCAGGCCGCGGGTAGCCGCCCGGCGCCCCGCTCGCCGTTCGCCACCGGGTTGAAGCGAACGAAGAACTCGGTGTTGCCCTTGGAACCCCTCACCGCCGAGACGGTAGCCCCTGTGGGGACCAGGCCCTGCGCCTCCGCCGCCCGAGCGACCGACTCGAGCGACTCCCGCCACAGGTGTTGATCCCGAATCACCCCGCGGCCGCGCGACGCCTCGGCCCGAGACACCTCGAACTGCGGCTTGACGAGCACGATCAGGTCGCCGCCGGGCGCCAGCAGCGCCGCCAGCGATTCGATGATCGCACGCACCGAGATGAACGAGACGTCGACGGTGATCAGCGGAACGGCCCCGCCAATCCGCTCGGCACTCAGCGCGCGGACGTCGGTCTGTTCCATCACGGTGACCCGCGGATCGGCCCGCAGCCGTTCGCGGAGCTGGTGGGTGCCGACGTCCACCGCCACCACCTCGGCGGCTCCGCGTTGCAGCAGGCAGTCGGTGAAACCGCCCGTGGAGGAACCGACGTCCAACACCCGACGTCCGGAGACGTCGGCGCCCAGCCGATCGAGGGCGTCGTCCAGCTTGTTGCCGCCCCGGCCGACGAAGGCCGGTGGCCGGGTGACCTGAACCGGTTCGCCGTCGTCGGTCAGCCGCTTGGTCGTGTTGGCCGGAGCGCCCCCGACCAGGACGCGCCCATCGGCGATCAGCCGGGCCGCTTCGTCGAGGTCGGTAACCAGGCCCCGCCGCACCATCGACGCGTCCAGACGGCGCCTCAGGGCGCCCCCATCACGACGTTCCGGCCGAGGGCCCTATGCCCCGGTCGACGGGCTGTCGCCGGAGGGGCTGGGCGAAGCGGGAGCCTGCTTGGCGGGAGCCTTCTTGGCCGGAGCCTTCTTGGCCAGGCCTTCTTGGCGGAGCCTTCTTCGCAGGCGCCTTCTTGGCCGGAGCCTTCTTCGCCAGCCTTCTTCGCCGGAGCCTTCTTGGCCGGGCCTTCTTGGCGGACCTTCGCCGGCGCCTTCTTGGGGCGCCTTCTTCGCGGGCGCCTTCTTGGCCGGAGCCTTCTTCGCGGGCGCCTTCTTCGCGGGCGCCTTCTTCGCGGGCGCCTTCTTGGCCGGAGCCTTCTTGGCGACGTCCTCGAGCGGTTCGGCGACGAGGTCGCCCACCATCGGCAGCTTTTCCAGGCGGGGCTTCAGCGACTCGGCCAACGGCTGAATACGTTCCACCGCCTCGTTGGCGGTGTCCAGCACGCTGTCGGAGATTCGCTCCGGCGCCTGGCGCACCGCTTCGGCCACCTGTTCGAGGTAGTCGCGCAGGGTCTCGGTGGCCTTTCGGGCCGCGTCGTTGAGTTTGTTCAGGTCGGTCATGTCAAGCCACCGTGATGGAGTCGTCGAGGTATACGTCTTGGATGGCGTTGAGCAACTCAACGCCCTCGGCCATGGGGCGTTGGAACGCCTTTCGACCCGAGATGAGCCCGGTACCACCGGCTCGCTTGTTGATGACGGCGGTGCGAACCGCCTCGGCCATATCGGTGGCGCCGGAACTGGCGCCTCCGGAGTTGATCAGGCCGAGTCGGCCCATGTAACAGTTGGCCACCTGCCAACGGCAGAGGTCGATCGGGTGATCGGTGGTCAGCTGGTCGTACACCAGCGGACTGGTCTTGCCGAAGCCCGACAGCGCGTTGAACCCACCGTTGTTCTCGGGCAGCTTCTGCTTGATGATGTCGGCGCCGATGGTGACGCCGAGGTGGTTGGCCTGTCCGGTGAGGTCGGCCGCGGCGTGATAGTCGACGCCGTCCGCCTTGAACGAGTTGTTCCGCAGGTAGCACCACAGCACGGTGAACATGCCCAGTTGGTGGGCCTCCTCGAAGGCTTCGGACACCTCCTGGATCTGGCGGCGGGACTCCTCGGAGCCGAAGTAGATCGTGGCGCCCACGCCGGCGGCGCCCAGGTCGTAGGCCTGCTGCACCGAACCGAACATGATCTGGTCGAACGTGTTGGGAAAGGTCAGCAGCTCGTTGTGGTTGAGCTTGGCGATCATCGGGATCCGATGGGCGTAGGACCGGCTGGCCATACCCAGCACGCCGAACGTGGTCGCCACCGCGTTGCAGCCGCCCTCCACGGCAAGCTCGAGGATCTTCAACGGGTCGAAGTAGTCGACGTTGGGGGCGAAGCTGGCCGCACCGGAGTGCTCGATGCCCTGATCCACCGGCAGGATCGACACGTAGCCGGAGCCGCCGAGGCGGCCGTGGTTGTACAGCGATGCCAGGCTGCGAAGCACCTGGGGCGACCGGTCGGAGTTCAGCATCGATCGCTCGAGGTGATCCGGCCCGGGCAGGGTCAGGCGCTCCTTGGGGATCGCCGTTGCCTCGTAGTTCAACAGCGCTTGCGCGTCGTCGCCCAGCAGGCTTGAGATGTCAACCAACGTCAGCTCCTTGTCCGAAGGGTGCCAAGCGTAGAAGACCTCGGCGCCGGAGGCACGTTCAGCCCAGGGCGTCCAGGCGGGCGTCGACATCGGCGAACCCGGGCGCCACCCTGGCCAGCCAGCCAAAGAGCTGCCGGGCCTTGGGCACCGACCCCGCCCGCTCGAGCAGATCGGCCAATGCGTAGGCCCGGCGAAGGTGATGGTCCTTGGGATGCTTTGGCGTTTTCCAGCCCTTCTCCAGCAGCCGGATGGCGTCGGCCAGGCGGCCCTGATCGGCGAGCGAGCCCGCTGCCACGATCCGGCCCTCGTGCACCAGCTCGGCGGACGGCGACTGCTCGCGCAGCTCGCGCCACAGCTCCTCGACCCGCGCATGGCGACCCAGCGCACGGTGCGAATCGGCCAGCACCGGGTACTGCTCGGTGCTCAGGGTCAGCGAACCGAAGGCCTCGAGCTCGCGCACCGCGTCGCGCCAACGGCCGAGCCGGTAGTAGGCCAGGCCGAGCAGCTCGCGCACCTCGGCCACCTCCGGTGCCTCCTTGGCGATCGGCCCGAGGATCGACCTTGCCTCGTCGAAGCGATCGGCCTCGAAGGCCACCGCCGCGTCGCCCACGCGGCGTGCCAGACGCTCGGCGCGTCTGGGGCTGACCGCCTGCCCGAACGCTTCCGGCGCCACCGTCAGCCGGGCGGCACGTGCCGCCTCGCCCCGGGACGAACGCCGTGGGCGGTCGGGGCGACGGCCCTCGGAGCTCGTGACCCGACCCTCGTCGCGCCACTCGTCCCGCTCGGGTGGGTCGGCCGCACTCGTGTTGGGGACCACCCAGGGTTCACGTCCGCCCCGTGGTGACTCCCGGCCCTCGGAGGTGCGCCGTCCCCCGCCCTCACGACCCCCACCATCCCGACCGCCGTCACGGCGGCCTCCACTGCGAGCACCGCCATCCCGTCCGCCATCACGACGGCCTCCACCGCCGGCACCCCCATCCCGTCCGCCATCGCGACCGCCTCCACGGCGACCGCCGGCATTTCGACCGGCGCCCCCAGAGCGGCCTCCGGCGCCCGATCGTCCTGGCGGGCCACCTCGCCGTGAGCCGCCCGAGCCACCACCCCCACCGCCCGACGGCCGAGAGCCCTTGCCGCCTGTCGATCGACCGTTGGATTCCATGTTGACACTCCTGAAGATCTGCCGGATCGGCGCATCGAGTCGGCGCTCCGCCCGTCGTGCGCCGTCCTCGACGACCACGACCACCACACTGTGTCAGGCCCCTCACCCACCTCCGCAATGGAGCCGTGGTGGACATCAGCCCGGACGCGAATCGAGGGGAGCCCGATGGGCTCCCCTCGTTCGTTCGAAACCGGCGGCGACCTACTCTCCCAGGGACTCTCGTCCCAAGTACCATCAAGCTGGAGGGCTTAACTTCCGTGTTCGGGATGGGAACGGGTGGGACCCCTCCGCTATGGCCACCGAGACCTGAGCCTCGTTGGACGATCGGTCCTCAAGAACTTCATTGCGAGCACGAACTTTTGTGTGAACTCAAGCCCTCGGCCGATTAGTACCGGTCAGCTGAACGTGTTGCCACGCTTACACTTCCGGCCTATCAACGTGGTGGTCTACCACGAGGCGCACCAGGTTAACCCTGTGGGTGAATTCATCTTGGAAGAGGCTTCCCGCTTAGATGCTTTCAGCGGTTATCCTTTCCGCAGGTCGCTAACCAGCCATGCCCTTGGCAGGACAACTGGCACACGAGAGCTGCGTCCGTCCCGGTCCTCTCGTACTAGGGACAGCTTTCCTCAAATTCACCTGCGGCTGCAGAGGATAGGGACCGAACTGTCTCACGACGTTCTAAACCCAGCTCGCGTACCGCTTTAATGGGCGAACAGCCCAACCCTTGGGACCTGCTTCAGCCCCAGGATGCGATGAGCCGACATCGAGGTGCCAAACCTTGCCGTCGCTATGGACGCTTGGGCGAATTAGCCTGGCTATCAGGGTACCTTTTATCCGTTGAGCGACGGCGCTTCACACACCAACCGCCGGATCACTATGCCCAGCTTTCGCTCCTGCTCGGCCAGCAGGTCTCGCAGTCAAGCTCCCTTTTGCCATTGCACTCGACGCCTGATTGCCAACCAGGCTGAGGGAACCGCTGAGCGCCTCCGTTACTCTTTAGGAGGCAACCGCCCCAGTTAAACTACCCGCCTGACGCTGTCCCCAACCCGGATAACGGGTCTAGGTTAGAGCCTCACCATATGCAGGGTGGTATTTCAACGATGACTCCACACAGACAGCGTCCGGCTGCTTCCTTGTCTCCACCTATCCTACACAACATATGACAAAACAACATCAAGTTATAGTAAAGGTCCACGGGGTCTTTCCAGAAGTCCTTCTACAGCTAACGAGCATCTTTACTCGTACTTCAATTTCGCTGGGTCTATGGTTGAGACAGTAGGGAAGTCGTTACTCCATTCGTGCAGGTCGGAACTTACCCGACAAGGAATTTCGCTACCTTAGGACCGTTATGGTTACGGCCGCCGTTTACTGGGGCTTAGGTTCAGGCTTCGTCCCGAAGGACTAACCCATCCCCGTAACCTTCCAGCACCGGGCAGGAGTCACAGCGTATACAGCGCCTTACGGCTTAGCACGCTGCTGTGTTTTCTGGTAAACAGTCTTCCCTCAATTTTTGTGCCACCCCTTCACGCTCGGAAATAAGTCTCGTCACGCGCTACCGGGGTCCTCCTACTCCCGAAGTTACGGAGGCAATTTGCCGAGTTCCTTAACCATAGTTATCCTCGCCTTGGTATGCTCTACCTGTCCACCTGTGTTGGTTTAGGTACGGGCACCATGTCAGCTCGCTGCTGGGCACCTTTCCTAGGCAGCATAGGATCAATGACTTCGCCTAAAGCGGCTCCGGTGTCACGTCTCCAGGTATGTGAGGCCCGGATTTACCTGGTCACTCCTCCTACACGCTTACCCCGGTTCACCACCATTCACCGGGTTCATCTACCTTCTGCGTCCCCCTACAGCTTCCCGCAACAATGTGGGTCGGTTCGTGTTGACCGAAGTCAGCAGCCCCTTAACAACAGAGTATTGGGACGGGCGCGAACATGGTGGTACTGGAATATCAGCCAGTTGTGCATCGACTACGCCTCTCGGCCTCGCCTTAGCTCCCGACTCACCCTGGGAGAGTTGGCCTCGCCCAGGAACCCTTGGACATACGGCGGAGGGGTTCTCACCCCTCTTTCGCTACTCATGCCAACATTCGCACTCGAAGAGCACGCTCCACGGCTGGGTTATCCCGCCGCTTCGCGCTCGACGCTCCGCTACCACTCGACTCAAAGAGTCGAATCCGCAGCTTCAGTACTGAACTTGAGCCCCGTTACATTGTCCGCGCAAGATCCACACTCGACCAGTGAGCTGTTACGCACTCTTTAAAGGGTGGCTGCTTCCAAAGCCAACCTCCTGGCTGTCTTCGCAATCATCGTTTACCACTTAGTTCAGATTTTGGGACCTTGTGACGGTCTGGGCTGTTTTCCCTCTCGGCCTCAAGCTCATCCCCCCGAAGTCTCACTGCCGTGCTCTGGAGACTTTGATGGTATTCGGAGTTTGATTGGGGTCGGTAGTCTTGTAGGACCCCTAGCCCATTCAGTGCTCTACCCCCATCGTTGAACGCACGACGCTGCACCTAAATGCATTTATGGGCTCAGCTATCACCGAGTTTGATTGGCCTTTCACCCTATCCACAGGTCATCCGCTCCATTTTCAACTGAAGTCGGTTCGCGCCTCCACAGAGTCTTACCTCCGCTTCACACTGCCCATGGATAGCTCCTCGGCTTCCAGGTCTACGGCATGCGACTGAACGCCCTATTCAGACTCGCTTTCGCTCCGGCTTCCCCTCATCGGGTTAACCTTGCCACACACCGTAACTCGTTGGCTCGATTCTTCCAAGAGCACGCCATCGCAGAACAGGTCTGCTTTGACTGTTTGTAGACCAACGGTTTCAGGTACTATTTCACTCCCCTCCCGGGAGTACTTTTCCGCCTTTCCCTCGGTACTAGTTCACTATCGGTCGTCTGCATGTACTTAGCCTTACGAGGTGGTCCTCGCTGATTCTGCCGGCTTTCCCGGATCCGGCGTTACTCGAAACACAACAGGAGGCTGATGACTTTCGTGTACAGGGCTCTTACCCTCTACGGCACGCCGTTCGCAGGACGCTTCCACTAGCCATCAACTTTGTAACTCTTGAGGGTCCGATGTTCCCTCGGTTGGTTCCCACAACCCCATACTGGCAACGCCATCGGGCTTTGACACCAGTACAGTTTAGGCTGATCCCATTTCGCTCGCCGCTACTCCAGGGAGTAAGCTTTTTGCTTTGTTCCTCGCGTTACTGAGATGTTTCAGTTCACGCAGTTCCTCTACCGACCCTATGAATTCGGAGTCGGAGTAACACCCCATTACAGGTGCTGGGTTTCCCCATTCGGATATCCACGGATCGACGGTTGGTCGGCACTTCCCCGTGGCTTTTCGCAGCCTCCACGATCCTTCATCGGCAGCAGACGCCAAGGCATTCACCGTTGGCCCTTGATAACTTGGTATTTCTCACAAAGATGCTCGTGCTCGCAATGAAATTCTCAAGGGAACGACTGATAGCACACCCGCAGGCGCGCTACACGAAGGGAAGACCGGACCAAAATGGTCCGGGCGCTCCCTCACAACGGAATAGAGAACGATGGCCAACCCCGAAGGGCTGGCACCAGTGAGTGCCTCAACTAGATGTTCCACTCTCTCACCCCGATCGTTCGATCCGGTGATGCGAAAGGAACTCCTTAGAAAGGAGGTGATCAACCGCACCTTCCGGTACGGCTTCTACCTTGTCCCGACTTCACCCCAATCGCCAGTCCACCTTCGGCAGCTCCCTCCCCGAGGGTTGGGCCACTGACTTCAGGTGTTACCGACTTTCGGCGTGTGACGGGCGGTGTGTACAAGGCCCGGAACGTATTCACCCCGGCGTTGCTGATCCGGGATTACCCCTAGCGACTCCAGCTTCATGAAGTCGAGTTGCAGACTTCAATCGAACTGAGACCGGCACTTTTGGGATTCACGCTTGACCTCTTGTTTAAGCTGCCCTTTGTACCGGCCATTGTGGCATGTTTGCAGCCCTGGACATAGGGCATGATGACTTGACGTCGTCCCCACCTTCCTCGAGTTGACCCCGGCAGTCTCCTACGAGTCCCCGGCTTTACCCGCTGGCAACATAGGACAAGGGTTGCGCTCGTTGCGGGACTTAACCCAGCATCTCACGACACGAGCTGACGACAGCCATGCACCGCCTATCGTGGACCCCGAAGGACACCGCATCTCTGCGGCTTTTCCCCGTAGTTCAACCCGGGTAAGGTTCTTTACGCGTTGCCTCCGTTAAGCAACATGCTCCGCCGCTTGTGCGGGCCCCCGTCAATTCCTTTGAGTTTTAGCCTTGCGGCCGTACTCCCCAGGCGGGGCACTTAATGCGTTAGCTACAGCGGAGAGAGTTGAGTTCTCCCCACACCTGGTGCCCAACGTTTACGGCATGGACTACCAGAATTTATCTAATCCTGTTTGCTACCCATTAACAACTCCACTCAGTGTCAGTACCGGCCCAGAGCGCTGCCTTCGCTGTCGGTGTTTCTTCCTGATATCTGCACATTTCACCGCTACACCAGGAGTTCCACGCTCCCCTACCGGACTCTAGTCAGAGCAGTATCAAATGCAGGCTCAGGGTTGGGCCTGAGATTTCACATCTGACTTGCTCAACCTACGAGCCTTGCGCCCAGTAATTCCGGACAACGCTTGCTCCCTACGTATCACCGCGGCTGCTGGCACGTAGTTGGCCGGAGCTTCTTCTGCAGGTACCGTCATTTTCGTCCCTACTGAAAGCGGTTTACGACCTAGGGCCTTCGTCCCTGCGCGGCATTGCTGCGTCAGGCTTTCGCCCATTGCGCAAGATTCCCCACTGCTGCCTCCCGTAGGAGTCTGGGCCGTGTCTCAGTCCCAGTGTGGCTGATCGTCCTCTCAGACCAGCTACCCGTCGATGCCTTGGTGAGCCGTTACCTCACCAACTAGCTGATAGGCCGCGAGACCCTCCTAGAGCGATAAATCTTTCTTCAAATCACCATGCAGTGATAAGAAGGTATGCGGTATTAGCTCGAATTTCTTCGAGTTATTCCCCACTCCAGGGCAGGTTTCTCACGTGTTACTCACCCGTTCGCCACTCGGCGTCCCCGGTGCAAGCACCGGATGGCCGCGTTCGACTTGCATGTATTAGGCATGCCGCCAGCGTTCGTCCTGAGCCAGGATCAAACTCTCCGTCGAAGATTGACACCCTTCGCTCCCGAAGGAGCTGAGGTGACGATCATGAAGAGCCGGCATCGGGAGTAGTCCCTCTGCCAACTGGCAACAGTACGTCTCGATCCCGTGAGACGGGATCGGTCCATATTGCTGGTTATTGCTAAATTGATTGGTCCAACCAGGCCGACAAGTCGACATGATTGGCCCGCACTCGCTGCGTCCTCTATTCCGTTGTCAAGGAGCGCCACAGTCATATCGCTGACTGCTGGCTTGGATACGTATCCCTGTGCCTTTGGAGGGGCATCTTGCGGGACCGTTTATCCGGTGTGTCGCTCGGAGCTGTGCTTCAAGCGACTGGTTACCTTAGAGACCCGCTTGGTGTCTGTCAAGTCGTTTCCCAGAAATTTCGGTGTGACCACCGGTGACTCTGGTGTGCGACCCGCTTGACCGGGACTCGCTGCCGAAGCAACGAGGGGTAACCTAGGCATCCCGGCTGAGGCGTGACCAATCGAGACGGCGAGCCGTACGTCACAGTACGCCAAATCCCGCTCCGTTCAGGGGTTTTCGGCCCGAACCAACAGCGCATGTCGCCGTTTGCCGTGGCTGAGCACCGCGGCGCGGCCCACCAGCAGATCGGCTCCGCCGAACGCTTCGTCGAGGTCGACCGCCACGCCGTTGAGGCGGAACCCGCCGGCGTTCTTGCGCACCTCGCCCTTGGACTTGGCCAAGCCGCTGCGCACGAAGGCGTCGGCCGGCTCGATCCCGTCGGCCAGCTCGCCGTCGGTCACCTCCAGCGTGGGCAGCTCACCGGCGAGCATGTCGAGGAGGCCCGGTCGAGTCCCGCCGGGTCGCCGCCGAAGAGGACCTCGCTTGCGGCGGCGAGCGGCCTCGGCGGCCGCCGCCCCGTGCACCGTGGTGGTGAGGTCGTGGGCCAGCGTGCGTTGGCCCTCCGTCGGTGGGGCTCCCGGCGATGGCGCCTCGACCACCTCGGCGATGGCCTCGACGCTGAGGAACGTCAATCGAAGCAGCATGGGCTCGACGTCGTCGTCGGGCACCTGCATCCAGTACTGGTAGAAGGCATAGGGGCTGGTGTGCTCCGCCGACAGCCAGATCGCCCCACCGGTCGACTTGCCGAACTTCTTGCCGTCGGACCTGACGACCAGCGGGCTGGTCAGCCCGTGCAACGTCGCTCCGTCCAGGCGCCTGGCGAGATCGATACCGGCGGTGATGTTGCCCCACTGGTCCGAGCCGGCCACCTGCAGCTCGCAGTCGTAGGCGCGGTGCAGGTGAACAAAGTCGTAGGCCTGAAGCAGCTGGTAGGAGAACTCGGTGAACGACATGCCATCGCTGCGATCGATCCGGGACCTCACCGAGTCCCGCGCCAGCATCGTCCCGATCGTGACGTGTTTGCCGACGTCGCGCAGAAAGTCCAACAGGCTGAGCGGTCCGGTCCAGTCGTGGTTGTCGACCAAGCGGCCGCCGCCGACCACCGGTCCGTCGTCGTCGACCGCATCATCGCCCGGTGGATCGCCGTCGAAACGGATGAACCGGCCGACCTGTTCCCGGATGGAGGCGATGTTGGCCGCCAACGTGGCGTCATCGAGCAGGGGTCGTTCGCTGTCGCGGCCCGACGGATCGCCGATTCGGCCGGTTGCACCGCCTACCAGCACCAGCGGACGATGCCCGGCTCGAGCGATGCGGCCCAGCAGCATGAGCTGCTGGAGGTGCCCGGCATGCAGCGAGGGCCCGGTGGGGTCGAAACCGCAGTACAGGGTGATCGGCCCGGCGTTCAGCCGGCGACCCAATGCCGTCAGATCGGTGCTGTCGCTGATGAGCCCCCGCGCCTCCAGGTCGACCAGCAGCGGTGAACGCTCACCGCCGACATCGGGCGTCTCGGCGACGGGATCGGGTGCATCCAAGGTCATGGCCTCGGAGCGTAGCCACGTCCCCTCCCAGCGATGGAGCCCGATTCGACCGGTGCTCGGGCCTCGTGGCCACATCGGCCGGCGCAGCCGAAGGTTGAGGGCCGGTTGACCCAACCGGGATACATCTCAGGGGGTGCGCGCCACCCACCTCCCGGCCCCGGCAGAATAGGAGGCGATGCGCCGACCCCTCTCCTCCCTCCTCGCCCTCGCCGTGGTCGCCGGAACGCTGGCCTCGTGCACCACCGAGAAGCGGGCGCTGCCCATCCCGCTTCCCGACACCGCCGAGACGTCGTCGATCTACGACGCCAACGGCACGCTGATCACCACCCTCCAGGCCGACCAGAACCGCATCAGCGTCCCGCTCAGCCAGGTGCCGCCGGCCATGCAGAACGCGATCGTCTCGATCGAGGATCGCCGCTTCTGGGAGCACAACGGCGTCGACCCCCGGGCGATCGCCCGTGCGGTGAAGGAGAACAACGAGTCGGGTGAGGTCAGCCAGGGTGGCTCCACGATCACCCAGCAGTACGTGAAGAACGCGCTGCTCAGCGACGACGAGACGCTCAGCCGCAAGCTGGAGGAGGCGGCACTCTCGATGGAGATCGAGCGCACCTACTCCAAGGAGCGCATCATGGAGCTCTACCTCAACACGGTGTATTTCGGCAACGGCGCCAGCGGCATCGAGGCGGCCGCCAACACCTATTTCGGCGTGTCGTCGTCGGGACTCAACCTGACCCAGGCCGCCATGTTGGCCGGGATCGTGCAGTCGCCTTCGATCCACGACCCGTACGAGAACCCGGAGGACGCCAAGAAGCGTCGCGACACGGTGATCCAGGCCATGTTGGACGAGGGATACATCAATCCCCAGACCGCCGAGACCGCCGAGGAGACGCCGCTGGGCGTGATCCCCAAGGGGGATCGGCCCGGTGAGGCGGCCTACCCCGCCGGCCACTTCGTCTCCGAGGTGCGGGAGTGGTTCCTCGACAATCCCGAGTTCGGGACCACCAGGGCCGAACGGGCCGAACTGCTCTACGGCGGCGGGCTGCGGATCTACACGACGATCGACCTCAACACGCAGGCACAGGCCGAGGCGGCGGTCAACAAGTTTTTGCCCAACCCCGGGTTTCAGGGCGACCCCAACGACTTCAGCCACGACCCGGATGCCGCGCTGGTCACCGTCGAGCCCCGCACCGGCTACATCCGGGCCATGGTTGGCGGCAAGGACTACTTCGGCGACACCGACTACGCCAAGGTCAACCTCGCCGCCGGAAAGGGCCATCCAACCGGATCCAGCTTCAAGGGCATCACGCTGGCCACCGCCCTCAAACAGGGCATCGAGGCCGACGATCGTTTCCCGTCCCCCGGCCAGGCCTGCTTCTCGGGATGGTGCCCCTCGGGCGGCGGCGGCCTTGGCGGCTCCGCCAAGCTCGAGGACTGCGCCGCCTTCTCCTCCAACACCTGCTTCGCCTACCTGGCCTCGAAGG
>JAWKIE010000031.1:0-60989 GCA_041394485.1 Microthrixaceae bacterium | reverse complement strand
CGCGATGCCAGGCCTCGCGGCACCGGGTTCGCCGTGACGTCACCGCGGACGACGAGGTAGTCGTAGAAACCGGTGATCGTGGCCAGCCGTCGCTTGATCGTGCAAGCCGACAAGCCCTGTTCGCCGTCTTCGATCCTGACCACGTTCCCAGCAACACGAGGTCGGCGCTGCGCGGTGATGAACGCCAACACATCCGAGCCCACAACCTCGGCGGGTCGACCTCAACTGGGAGGCCCCGCGTTTCTCGGACAGTGGGCCCGGCAGCCCTTTACGCTGCCATGGTCTCGTCGCGATAGCTGTGATGCACTTCAACCGGAGTCCGGTAGCCGATCCCCGAATGAAGCCTGAAACGATTATACCAAATCTCGATCCAATACGCAATACCAGAAGCGGCTTTTGTTCGTGTCGGGAACACCGTCCGATAAACAAACTCGTTCTTCAAAGACGCAAAGAACGATTCCGCCATAGCGTTATCCCAACATACGCCGGTCTGACCCATCGACCCGACCATGTCATGTGAAGCGAGAAACGCTCTGAACTCGTCTGAGGTGTATTGCGCACCACGATCCGAATGAAAGACAGCCTCGGGTTGAATGCCGCCGGCGTTGATCGCGACCTGGAGAGCGTCAGTGACCAAGCTCGTGCGCATGTGGTCGGCCATCGCGAACCCGACGACCATCTTCGAGTAGCAGTCGATCACCGTGGCCAAATAGACCCAGCCTTCCCAAGTGCGGATGTAGGTGATGTCACCGACCAGCTTCACCCCGGGCTCAGGGGCGGTGAAGTCCCGCTCGACGAGGTCGTCTGCGCCCGGTGACCCGTCCGGGTCGGTCGTGGTCCTGTACGGCCTGGGCTGACACGCAACCATGTCGCCCTCAACCATGACCCGACGGACCAGCTCGACGCCGGCTGGGATGTTCTTGCGGCCCAGCTCGGCGTGGACCCGACGGTGCCCGTAGGTGCCGTTCGAGCGATCGAAGATCTTCCGGACCTCAACGGCCAACTCGGCGCGCCGTTCAGCGGTCGCCGACAGCGGGCGCTTCTGCCAGTCGTAATAGCCCGACCTCGACACCCCCGCCCAGGCACACATCTTCAGGACCGGGAAGTTGGCCTTCTCACCGTCGATAAACTCGTACTTCGAGCTCACCGATACTCCTGGGCAAAGAAGGCCGCCGCTTTTCCCAAGAACTCGTTTTTCATGCGAAGTTCCCGGTTCTCGGCTTGGAGTTCACGGAACTGGATACGTTCGGCCGGTGTCAAAGGTTCCTCCTCAACAGGGTGAGCGTCGCGGTGTTTGTTCACCCATACTCCAAGGGTGCCCGGGTTGATGTCCAACTCGTCTGCGACCTGGGCGATCGGCCGGGAACCGTCGATCACCATCTTCACCGCTTCGGTCTTGAATGTGTCAGAGTACTTCGCGCGTTTGCGTGTCATATCAGGATTCCCTTTCTCAGTGGATGTTATCAATCACCCACTGTCCGAAATCCTCGGGGCACCCCAGTGGCCATCCTGGGCGACGCTACCGGGTCGTCAATCCGAACCGGGGAGTGGAGCGCGCGGTTATTCGGTCGTGGGGGCTCCCCACTTCGAGAGTGCTGTGGAACCGGGGAGTGGAGCGCGCGGTTTTTCGGTCGTGCGGGCTCCCCACTTCGGGAGGGTTCGGGAGGGTTCGGGGCGGGGACTGGGCGGGGACGGGGCGGGCTCGGGGCGGGGACTGGGCGGGGACGGGGGGTGGTGCGGGCAGGCCCTCAGGCCGGCGTGTTGGCGATGGGTCGGGCCGGGCGGGCCGGCTGGCCCCGCTGGGCGTCGGCGGCGGGATGATCCTCGGGATGGGGCACGCCGTCGAGCACCGGCAGCACCAGCGCCGAGGCGTGCTCACCACCCCATCCAACGTCGTGGCTCGCGCCGTGTTCGATCGGGTTGTCGAAGCGCCAGAAGGGATGATCACGACCCGGGGTGGACAGGGTCAGCCGTAGTGCCGAGCCGGCGCGTACCACGTGGGCCAACGGCATCAGCGGCAGACGGAAGTGGATCCATTCCCCGGGCTCCAGGGGCCTCCGATGTTCGGGAAGGAACGTGTAATCGACGGTCAACTCGTCGCTGCGCGCCTCGTCCTCCACCCGGTGCACCGGTCGATGCCACCCGGCCTGCAGCCTCACCTGGTGCCCGTCGGGCCGGATCTCGGTGAGCGACGCCTGGACGGAGGTGTCGTTGGTGCCGGGCCGGAGCCACAGCTCGACGTGGGCCTGGCCGACGATGGTGACCGCCTCTCGCAGGGGCGCGGTCTGGTAGGCGGCGACGTGCTCGTCGGCGAAGTAGGTCCACTCCAGCGGCACCGACGGCTGGATGAAGTCGTCGAAGTTGTCCGAGAGCGCGTAGGACTCGCCGCCGGCCTCGGGGTCGTCGAGATAGCGGTCGACGCCCGGCTCGGTCGGGGCCTGCTCGCTCAAGGTGCCGTTGGGGCCGAGATGCCAGCGCTGGGGGCGGAAGCCCTCCGGTGGAAAGCACCGGGCCGTGATCTCGTATCGGGCGCCGGGTGCACCGGGGATCTCGTGCACGGTGCCGCTCTCGAAGAGGATCCTCACCGGAGGTTCGGCCAGGTACCGGTCGAGCGCCGCTTCGAAGTCGTCGGCCAGGTCCGCGAAACGGTCCTCCTCCAGCTCGTGGGAGGCGCCGAAGTGCTCGGCGAACTGCATGGGTGCCACCGCCCGCACCAGCTCGTTGACCCGGGGCACCCGCTTGGCCACGTGGAAGTTGAGGAACTCGAACCAACGGCCGATCATCGGTGCGGAGTAGCCGTCGGGGTGATGGCCGTTGAACAACGTGAACACCGTGTGGGGTGAGCTGGTGAAGTTGTTGAGCATCAGCGCAAATCGGCTGCCGGTCTGCTCGTCGTGCCACGACCCGGTGAGGAACACCGGCACCTCGATGCGGTCGACCTGGTCGGCGATCCGGCGGGGCCCCATCGACGGGCGGAAGTCCTCCAGCGCCCGACCGAAGCTCTCGAAGTCGAGGTTCTGCGTCCGCACCGCCTGGTTGGCACGGGCGATCTCGTCCCCGGCGTCGATCCGGGCCTGATCCCACGCCATGCCGCCCTGCCGGGTCTGCGCGTCGCGCTGGGCGAGCCAGACCCGGGTGAACCCGGAGTTGTAGGTGCCGCCGGGCCATTGCTGGCGCCACAGGTCGTCGATGACCGATTGCGGCGCGATCGCCGCCAGGTGCGGGGGCCGCGTGGCGGCGACGTACAGCTGGGAGATCCCGGGGTAGCTGAGCCCCACCATGCCCACCTTGTCGTGCAGCACGAAGTCCTGGCGTGCGACGGTCTCGATGATGTCGTAACCGTCGGCCGCCTGGGCCGGGCTGAACAGGTCGAAGATGCCGCCCGAGCAGCCGGTGCCCCGCATGTTGACGCCGACGACCGCGAACCCGAACAGCGTCGCCAACAGCGTTCCCGGCTGCGGTGAGTCCGGATCGGACGGGCCGTACCCCGAGTATTCGACGACGGTCGGCCACGGCCCGGGGCCATAGAGGTTCTCGTCGGGAAACCTGACCATCGCCGACAACAGGACGCCGTCGCGCACCCTCAGGTAGCCGTATCCCTCGTCGAGGGTCTGGTCGTAGAGCGAGGGGTCGGGGAGGTCGTCGACGGCCAGAACCCTCACGACGTCGCTCGCCCAGTGCTCGGCGACGACGCGATAGCCGCCGGGGGCCAGGGTGCGACCGCCGCTGATGGCGGCGTGAAGCGACTCCGGGTCGTCCAACACCGTGTGCTCGTCCGGAATGAACGTGGCGTGGGCGTTGCCGGCCGCGTCGGCCACCAACGTGACCACCGGAATCCCCTCGTCGGTCTCCACCCGCAGGTGCGCTCCGGGCGTGGCGTCGGTGATCGTCAGCGTTTCGACCCCGGCGCGCAGCCGGGGCGAGCCTGCGGGAGGGTCGGCGGCGAGGGGGTGGGATGAGGTCATCGGTCGCTCCAGGTGTGCGGCCGTTCGGGGTGGCGACCGTCGCCCCAAAACCTATCGAGATGGGTACGTTGAGGTGATGGTCCAACCTCACGTGACCGATGCGCAACGTCGGCGCACCATGGTCGACGAGCAGGTGGCGCGGCGGGGGATCTCCGGACGTCGACTGCTCGAGGCGATGGCCGAGGTGCCGCGCGAGCGGTTCGTGACCGGGCGCGACGCCGACCTGGCCTATGCCGACCGTCCCCTCCCGATCGGACACGGCCAGACGATCTCGCAGCCCTACATCGTCGCGGCGATGATCGACGCCGCCGGCGTGTCGCCCTTCGACCGTGTCTTGGAGGTCGGCACCGGCTCGGGATACGGCGCCGCCGTGCTCGGCCGAGTGGCCGCCGAGGTGATCAGCGTGGAGCGGCACGCCGAGCTGGCCGATGCCGCCCGGGCCCGCCTTGAGGGGCTTGGGTACGACAACGTCACCGTGGCGGTGGGCGACGGTTCGACGGGCTACGCCGCGGGCTCGCCCTACGATGCCGTGATCGTCACCGCCTCCGGGCCGGAGGTGCCGCCGCCGCTGATCGAGCAGTTGGCCGAGGGAGGGCGGTTGGTGATGCCGGTGCAGCGGGACGACGGGTCCCAGCGGCTGATTCGGGCGACCGTCACCAACGGGTCGATCGAGGAACAGGACCTGGGCGCCGTGAGGTTCGTCCCGCTCATCGGTGCCCACGCCTGGTCCGACGGTGCCCGGGCGGGGACGACCGGGGGTGGCGACGTTTAGCGCATGACCCGCCCGGGCACTGCGGGAGGCCAAGGAGGAAACCTGATGAGTGAGAACCAGAACGAAACGCCGCTCGACCCCGCCGCCGTGCTGGGCGACCGGGACGACCGGGTGTATGGGGTGGTCGACGATCCCGGGACCGACGTGTCCGAACTCGAGGAGCGGCTGAGGTCACTCGATGTGGAGGTAGATCTCGACAGCATGCAGGTTCACTCGGGGCGCAGCGGCCTGGACGAGTTGGACCCCGAGGCCGACGACGGCGGGGTGATGCAGCGCATCAAGCGGACGATCCAGAGCATTGGCTACGAGGGTCGATACCTCGACCTGATCGAGCGGGAACTGAAGGCGGGCCACGCCCTGGTGGCGGTGTCGGTCACCGAGGAGAACCAGACGGCCGTCATCGCCGCCATGAAGGACCAGGGCGCCCACGACATGCATCGCCACAACAAGCTGACCATCGTCGACTTGTAGGCGGGGCGCTCAGTTCGCCGAGGTCTCCCAGTCGAAGTCGACGTGCAACGGATCGTGGTCGCTCAAGGGCTCGCCGTCGCCGTCGACGAACCGTTCCCGCTCGAAGGCGTGGGACGTCGGTGTTAGCGTCAGTCGGTCCGACGATCGGTAGGCGACCTTGTCGATGACGTCGACGTCCTCGCCGCACTCCACGGTCGAGCAGGCGTCCTGCAACCCGGTCGCCTCCAGGAAGTCCTCGTACTGCGTGGCGTCCGGCTCCTCGTCGGTGCGCAGGTTCCAGTCGCCGCCGATGACCACCGGACGGCCGGGAGCCTGGTCCTGCAGGTACTCGGCCAGCAGCTCGAGGTTCTCCGCCCGCAGCGCCGAGTCGACCCCGCCCGCCTCCACGTGGAGGGAGATGAGCTCGACGGTGAGTGCGTCGCCGTCGCCGTCGCCGTTGGGGTCGTGACCCTCGGTCGATGCGCCACCCGCCGCATCGGCGCCGAGGTCCATCGTCGTCACGGCGAAGCCCTTCAGCGCCAGACAGTCGGCGGACGCATCGCCGCAGTTGATCCACGGGACCCGGTCGAGTTCGGTGTCGATCGGGAAATCGGACAACACGTTGAGCCCGTCACCGGTGATCGCGTCGTCGCGCCCGACCGGATTGAGCCGGTCGGGGCCCGGATGCGGCACCGACAGGAACTCGTGGTCGGTCTCGGCACGCATGGCGTCGGTGTAGAAGCCGAAGTCCTCCTGGGTGAGTACGACGTCGTAGTCGTTGAGGAATCGACCGATCAGCGGTGCGTTGGCCTCCGGGTTGCTCTTCGAGATGCCCTCCGGCAGACCGGCGACGTTGTAGGCCAACAACGAGAACGATCCCCGACTCGCCGCCGACGCCGTGGACGACGGTGCGACCGGGTCGCCGCCCGCCGACGAGCGGGCTCCTCCGTCGTCGGAGCAGGCGCCCGCCCCGACGAGGACCAGGCAGGGGAGCAGAGCACGAAGGTGGCGCACGGCCCGATGTTTCCACAGTCCTGCGCCGAGCGGCCCGGGCGCCTCCCTTGTCCGAGTCGTCGGAGTGTGGGTTTGGTCACACCAACCTCCGGGTACCAGCTTGCCGTCGCAGGTCGAAGCAGGTCTCGACGTCGTCGGGCCCCACCGGCGGCATGAACCCGAAAAGAGTCACGATGGATGCATGGATGTGGGCGGTGATCGCGGTGGCGGTCGTCGTCGTGTTGGTGTTGGCGGTGCTGGCGGTGCTTCGGAGCCGACGGCGGGGCACCGTGCTGGCGGCCCGACCTAACGGAGATCGACGATGACGCACCTGCTTCGAGCCGGGGACCTGATCGGTCACCCGGTCGTTTCGATCGCCACCGGCGAGGACATCGCCGAGGTCCGCGACGTCGTCTACGACGCCGACCGACACCGTTTGCTGGGCTTCACCCTCAACAAGCGCGGCGTGTTCGCCGGGCGCATGAAGGAGGTGCTCGCCGCCGAGGCGGTCACCGGTATCGGCGCCGATGCGTTGATGGTGGCCGACGACTCGGCGATCACCGACACGGCCCCGGGGGAGGGGCCCCTGCGTCATCCGAAGGACGCCAGCCAGGTGGTGGGCAACAGGGTGGTGTCCAGCGACGGCAACGCCCTGGGCGAGGTCGTCGGTGTGGTGCTGAGCACCGGCGGGCGACCCGAGGCGGTCGGTTACGAGGTGGAGGCGCCGGAACTCTCCGGGACCGCCTTCGTGCCGATCAGCGACCAGATGGCCGTTTCGGGCGACAACCTGCTCGTACCCGCCGAGTCGACCGAGTTCATCCGCAACGACCTCGCCGGTTTCGGCGCGGCCGTGTCGGAGTACCGCCAACAGACGATGCCCTCGACCGCCGACCAGCCTGGAGCCAACTCATGATCGACACCTTCAATGCGGCCGACAAGCGGGCCGTGGTCGCCGGGGACACGGCGGATGAACTGGGCAAGATCAAGGCGTTCATCGTCGACGTGGGCGCCAACCGGGTCGAGGCGGTGCAGGTCTCGGGCCGGGGCAGGAAGGCCGACATCGTGCCATGGGAGCGACTGCGCTTCGGGGGCGACGCGGTGATCGCCGACAGCGGCGACGCGCCGGAACAGGTCAGCGACGACCGCGACCTCGACGCGGTGAAGGGCCGGGTGACGATGCGGGGCAGCCGCGTGCTGGCCACGTCCGGCTTCGAGCTCGGCACCGTGGAGGACGTCAGCTTCGACTCCGAGTCCGGAGCGCTGGTGGCCGTTCGCACCACCGACGGCGAGGTGGACGCCTCCCACCTGTGCTCGCTGGGCTCCTACGCGCTCGTCGTCGACGCCGAGGAGTAGTCAGCCGGCGGCCGGCCCGGTCGGGCTCGATTCGGGCACCAACACGCAGTGCGTGCCGGAGTAGATCGTGGGCAGGCACTTGTTGCAGTGGATGCACAGCCCGTTCGGGTGGGACGCGTCGTCCCGCATGCGGTTGGGCAGGTCGGGCTCCCGCAGCAGCGCCCGGGCCATGGCCACCAGTTCGAAGCCCTCGCCGAGCGCACCCTCGATCGTGTCGAGTCGGTTGATACCGCCCAACAGCATCAACGGCATGGAGAGCTCGTCGCGGAACTGACGGGCGAAGGGCAGGAAGAACCCCTCCTCGAAGGGCATCTCGGGGAAGATCTTGTGGCCCATGACCCGCATACCCCATCCCACCACCGTGGGTTGGGTGGCGATGAACTCGTCCATGGGCACGTCGCCCCGAAAGAAGTACATGCCGTTGAGCAGCGAGCTGCCCCCGGTGAGCTGTATGGCGTCGAGCTGGCCGTCGGCCTCGAGCATCGACGCAAACCGGAGGCTCTCCTCCAGCCAGAGGCCGTCCTTGACGCCGTCGGCCATGTTGAGCTTGGCGGTGACCGCCACGCGGTCGTCCACGGCGCCGCGCACCGCGTCGACGACGCGCCGGGGGAACCGCAGACGGTTCTCCAGGCTGCCGCCGTAGCGATCCCGTCGCCTGTTCAGGTTGGGGCTGAGGAACGACGACAGCAGATAGTTGTGGCCCAGATGCAGCTCCAGGACGTCGAACCCGGCATCGACCGCCACCCCGGCGGCGGTGACGAAGTCGGCGACCACCTCAGCGAGTTGGGTCTCGGTGGCGGCCTTCACCACGCCCATGCCGGGGTTGCTCCAGCGGGTGGACGGCGCCATCGTCGGGGCCCGGTTGGCCCGGGCATTGGCCACCAGCCCGCCGTGGCCGAGCTGAGCGGCGATGGCGGCGCCCTCCTCGTGCACGGCGTCGGTCAGGCGCTCGAGGTCGCGGGTTCGGCCCGGCTCCATCACCAGCGAGTGGGGATTGACCCGGCCGCCCTTCGACACGGCGCAGTAGGCCACGGTGGACATCGCGGCGCCACCGGCCGCAACCCGGCGGTGAAACTCGACCAGGTCGTCGCTCACCGCGCCCCTGGGCATCATGCCCTCGAAGGTCGCCGCCTTCACGATGCGGTTGCGCAGCCTCACCGGACCCAGTTGGTACGGCGAGAACGGATCGCGGGCACGTTCGTCGCCTGCGGTCGCCCCGGGGTCGTCGTGTTGGGCCATCGTCAGTCCCCCAGCAGGAGTTGGTCTCCGACGCTCACGGTACCGGGCACCGCCACACCGAGGTAGAGCCCCAGATGATTGGGGGAGGCCTCGTTGAGTTCGTTCATCGCGGCGAACAGTCCCCGCTGCCGGTCGAGCGGAGGGTCGTCGTCGCGCGCTGGTTGCGCCCGCAGCGGCATGGCGCACCGCACGGTCGGCGACTGCACGGACAACGTGGCGCTACCGACGTGCAGGCTCCGTCCCGTCCAGGTCTCCTCCTCGAACGGGCCGATCTCATCGGCCACCTCGACCACCAGGTTCGGGCGAAACCGGCGAACCTCCCAGTTGAGATCGGGTCGGGCCTGCTCGCAGGCGGTCAGCGTCGTGGCGCTGATCAGGTGGACGGGAGCGAGATCGAGGAAGCTTCCCGCCGGAGTGGGGATCTCGAAGTACTCGGCGTCGTCGTTGGGTGGGTCGAAGGTCATGTCGTAACCGGTGGCTGCCGCCTCGGCCGCCCGGGTGAGCCGTACCGGGCGCCCGAGCCACTCCGACAGGCCCGCCGACGTCTCCGGTGAGTCGAGGGAGAGGCGCCGACCGTCGGGCAGGGTGATCGTGGAGTCGTCCGCCGCGGCTTCCAGTAGTCGACCGAAGCGCTTGGCGGTCATCAGCCGTCCGGATGCGTCGTCGATCAGCCCCCAGGCCCGGTCGCCGACCGCGCCGGTCCCGGCGAACTCGAGGGAATCCACCGTCAGGCCCTGCATCGACTTGACCGGCGAGCGGAAGCAGGATGCGACCACGCCAACCGGCCGGCCGGTGGAACTGGTCGGGCTCACGGGCTGGGTCATCGCCCGAGTTCAGCACACCGGTCGCCTCGGCGTGGGTTGCTCAGCGCGGTGCGGCCACCGCACCGGTGACCGGGGGTGGCGTCGTTCACCGCGCGGCTGGTGGTGGCCGGGGTGGTGATCGCTGCTGCGGCCTGCGGCGGGAAGGAGTCTGCCGGACCCGATGGCGAGGTGGCGCGGTCGGCGGGTGAGCGCGTCGGCGCGGGCACCCCGGCCGCGGCGGTCTGTCCGCCCGCCGATCAGCCGCTGGAGGTCACCGTCGGCAACGACACCCGGCAGGCCATCGTGCGAATCCCCGACGGTGCGTCGGCCCCGCTGCCGGCGGTGGTGCTCGTGCACGGGTTCGCATCGCAGGCGGATGAGTTTGTGCAGTCCTCGGGCATCACCGAGCCCGGCCGACGAGGCGGGGGTGGCCGTCATCGCCCCGCAGGGGATGGGCGACCCCACGGGCTGGAACGTGCTGGCCGGCTTCGAGGCCGACGACGCGTTCGTCACCTCGCTGTTGGACGAACTTGCCGAGGCCGGGTGCATCGACCCCGACCGCCTGGCGATCGGCGGCCACAGCGCCGGGGCGGCCTTCGCCGCCTTCTACGGCTGCGCCCACCCCGAGCGGTTCAGCGCCGTGCTGCTCAACGCCGGCCTCCCACCGCCGATCTGTGGGGACGGCACTCCCAATCTGGTGATCACCCACGGCGTCGACGACCCCGTCGTTCCCTTCGACGGGGGAGACCAACCGGTCGGGGACTCGACGATCGCCCTGCGCACCGTGCCGGAGTCCGCCGCATCCTGGGCGGATCAGGCCGGGTGCGGGGCCGCCGAGGACCCGGGGGCCGAGGGGTCGGTGACGTGGACCCGGTGGCCGGACTGCGCCGACGGAACCAGTGTGGGGCTGGCCGCCATCTCCGGCTGGGGCCACTCGTGGCCCACGTCCGGATCGTCGGCGGGGCTCGACGCCGGTTGTGTGCTGATCGCGTCGGCACTCACCGGGGCCCCGCCGCAGGACCCCACCGGCGGCTGCCCCTGACCCAACCAACGGCCAGGTTCAGTCGACGTCGCTCGGCCACCGGTCCACCTGCAGCTCCTCCATGGGAAAGTCCTCGACGTTGGCGGTGGCCAGCGGTGCGCCGATCCCGACCGCAGCAGCAGCGATGAGGCAATCGGCCTGATGGAGGGTGGTGCCTTGGGAGGCAAACTCACGACGCCAGGTTCCGGCGCGCCGCCCTTCCTCTGCCCCGATCGGAGCGAGTCGAAGCCCCCGCACCAGCCGTGACGCTTGGGCCTCCTCGCCGGGCAGGAGTCCACGCCAGATCTCCTCCACCGAGATGGCACACACCCAGGGCTGTACCCCCATGCGGCGCAGCCCCTGGACCCGATCCGCGGCAGGCCGCCCGCGAAGCGCGTCGATGAGCACCGTCGAGTCCAGCAGCAGCCTGGCCACTACCCGGCACGCCGATCGTCGCCGCGCCGCTGCTGCTGGACCCACGCTGCGGGGTTCAAATCCCATTCGTGACCGGTGTCCGAGATCGACCCGAGCGCGCCCTCAACGTCCTCCCAACGCTGCTCGTCGTCGAGTACCTGTCGAACGGCGGCCTCGATGAAGGCGCTGCGTTGCCGGCTGCCGGCGCGGCGATCCAGCTCGGCCACCAGCGCATCATCCATCGCTATGTGCAGACGCATGTGACAAGGTTAGCCCACGGAGGTCGATGGGCGGCGAGGTACCGTCCGAACCACACAGGCTGCCCGCGCGGCGCTCCGCCTAACGTGGGCGGGTGCAACGGTTGATGGTGGTCGGGGGCTCGGGGCACGCACGGTGCGTGATCGACGCGGCCCAGGCCGGCACGGCGGTCAACGTGGCGGCGGTCGTCGATGATGGCCTCGAGGTCGGGTCGGAGGTGCTCGGCGTGCCCGTCGTGGGTGGCTCCGACGCCGTCGCCGAGTGGTGGCGGGACGGGCGGATCGACGGCGTGGTCATCGGCATCGGCGACAACCACACCCGTCTGGTCGTGTCCCAACGGCTGGAGGCCGAGGCGTCGGGCCTGCCGTGCCTCACCGTCGTGCATCCCACCGCCTCGGTTGCCCGGTCGGCCCGCTTGGGCCCGGGTGTGGTCGTCCTGGCCGGCGCTACCGTCGGCCCGCAGGCGTCGGTGGGTGCCCACGGGCTGGTGGGGGCCCAGGCCAACCTCGACCACGACGCCATCCTCGGGGAGGGCGCCAGCCTCGGGCCGGGCGCGCTCACCGGCGGCATGGTCAACATCGGCACGGCCACGGCGGTGGCGATGGGCGCCGTCGTTCGCCACGGCCTGACGGTGGGGGAGCACTCGGTGCTGGGCGCCGGCGCCGTGCTCACCGGCGACCTCCCCAGCCTCACGGTCGCATGGGGCTCGCCCGCCCGGGTCGTGCGGTCGCGGCGGCCCGGCGACCCTTATCTCTGAGCTCGTCGCCCGAGCCCGCCGTCGGCGGGCGTCACCGATGAAATCGGTCCGGCGGTCTGGCACGATGTGGCCAACACGAGGGGGAACCGATGAGCCAGCAGGAGCATCCGACGGCGCTTGAGATCGCCGACAGCGTCCGAGGCGGCGAGCGATCGGCCGTCGAGGTCCTCGACGACTACCTGGGCCGGATCGAGGCGGGCAACGAGGCGCTGAACGCCTTCGTGCACGTCGATCCCGACGGCGCTGGGCAGCAGGCCCGGCGGGTGGACGCCCGGGTGGCGGCGGGGGAGGACCCGGGTCCGTTTGCCGGGGTGCCCTTCGGCGTGAAGGACCTGGAGCACTGCGCCCACCTGCCCACGTCACACGGGTCGGTGGTGTATGCCGACCGGGGGCCGGTGGCCAACGACTCGATCCACGTCGCACGACTGCGGGCGGCGGGTGGCGTTCCCGTCGGCAAGACCGCGGCGCCCGAGTTCGGCACCCTGAGTTTCACCCGGACGCTGGCCTTCGGGGTCACCACCAGCCCCTGGGGCGAGGGCCGCACCCCGGGCGGGTCCAGCGGCGGTTCCGCCGCAGCGGTCGCCGCCGGGCTGATCCCGGTGGCCACGGCGTCCGACGGGGGCGGCTCCACCCGCATCCCGGCGTCGTTCGCAGGCCTGGTGGGCATGAAACCCAGCCACGGGCGCATCCCGTTGGAGGGCCCGAGCGGATCGCAGACGGCGGTGGTGGGATTGTTGACCACCACGGTGGCCGAATCGGCCCGCCATCTCGACGCCACCGCCGGGCCGGACGACCGCGACCGCCTGTCGCTCCCGGCGACCGACCTGGCCTACGGCGACCTGATCGAGTCGTTGGCCACCGAGGGCCTGCGGGCCCGTTGGTCGCCCGACCTGGGGTTCGGCGTGACCGACCCCGAGGTGGCGGCGCTGTGTCGGGCGGCGGCCGAGCAGCTGGCCGACGCTGCGGGCCTGGCGACCGACGACGGGGTGGTCGACCTGGGCGACCCGGTTCGTCTGTGGTTCCAGGCCGGTGCGGCCGATCTGTGGCTCGGCCTGGAGCCCGGCATGTGGCCGCAGCTGGCCGACGAGTTCACGCCGTTCGTGCGGCGGGGCCTGGAGGCGACCGAGGAGTTGGGCATGCGTCGTTACGCCGAGGTCCTCCGGTTGCGCGAGGAGCTCCAATGCCACATGGCGGCGCTGTTCGACGAGGTGGACGTGGTGCTGTGCCCCACCACCGCTGTCGCGGCGTTTCCCGACAAGGGCCCGCCGCCCACCGTGATCGACGGGCAGAAGGTGGGCATGGGTATGGCCACGCCCTACACGATGCCCGCCAACTTGTGCTGGAACCCGGCGATCTCGGTGCCGGCGGGACTGACCAGCGACGGCCTGCCGGTCGGCCTGCAGATCATCGCCGGCCGCCACCGGGACGAGGTGCCGTTGCGCCTGGCCCGGATCCTGGAGCAGGTTCGCCCGTGGCCCCGACGGGCCCCGGAGCGCGCACCTTCCGGCTGAGGCGGCGCACCCCCGGCGGGCGACCTCTCGCGTCCGGTCCGCTTCGGTGCCCGGGCGACGTGCGCCCGGTCGCCTACGGCTCGGTCGGGGCGATCTGTTGCAGCAGCTCCTCG
This sequence comes from Microthrixaceae bacterium, assembly GCA_041394485.1. Taxonomy (GTDB): domain Bacteria; phylum Actinomycetota; class Acidimicrobiia; order Acidimicrobiales; family Microtrichaceae; genus Microthrix. Next base: position 47,340 of record JAWKIE010000031.1, on the reverse strand, counting down.
TCGACGAGCGCCTGGTACTCGGGGTGACGCTCGACCCATCCGGCGATGAACGGGCAGATCGGGACGATGGTGCCGCCCTGGGCCTTGACGTCGTCGAGCGCCCCGCGGGCCAGCTTCGAGCCGAGTCCCTGACCGTCGTGGCCGGGGTCGATCTCGGTGTGGACAAACAGGTGCCGTCCCGCCCGAACGTGATACACGGTGAACCCGGCCACCTCGTCGTCGACCTCGACGACGTACCGATGGCCCTCGGGGTCGTCGCGGACGGTGACGTTGGGTTCTGAGGCCTCGGGTGTCGACATCGCGGGTCAGTCCGATTCCTCGATGAACGACTGCCGCACCCGCCACGTGCTGTCGGGGTAGCGGCGCTGGAGCTGTTGCCAGTTGTCGATGAGGTCGGGCGGGTCGCCCGAGCCGCGGTAGGCGGCGACCGCAGCGAAGTAGGCGGCCTCCGGGGCGACGAAACTGGTGGGGAAGCGTCGCAGGACGTCCTGGTAGGCCTCGGCGGCGTCGGCGTCGAGTCCGCTGCGCAGGAGGGCGTGGGCCCGTCCGGCCAGCAACTGTGCGACGTATTCGCTGGGCGGCAGGTACCCGTTCCAGCGGTACAGCTCGACGCCCTCGGCGTCGAGGATGCGCAGGTCGGGGGTCCACACCTGGCGGAACTTCCTGACTGCGGCTGCGGTCGCCTCGGTGCCGTCCTGGGTGTCGATCTGGACGGGCTCGAAGTACCGGGCGATCGTCGTTTGCACTGATTCGTCTGGATACGTCACGGCATCCAATTGGCCACAGCCGCCTCAAGTGGGCGAGAAGAAGTCCACCAAAATCAGCTTGTTCGTCTCGGCGGCGCGGCTGGTCGCCTCGTCGAGTGTCTGCCAGTCAACCATGTGATGCTCCGGAAATCGACGGGTCGTCGTTGATGCGCTCGAAGCTAACGCGTCGGGTCGGCGGTGCCGATTCCCGTCGCGTTGCGACGGAACAAAACCTTCATGGTCTCCCGTTTTTGCCGATTGGCTCAGTGGCTCAGGAGGCTGCGCATGCTCGAACGTCCGGAAGAAGCGTCGACCCCGACCGCCAGTTCGGTCGTGGGACGACGGGAGGCCATGCGGCGCGGCGCGCAGCTGAGCGGTGTCGTGGGCGCTGCATGGGTGGCGCCGATGGTGTTCGACAGCTTCGCCTCGCCGGCGGCGGCGGGATCGGTCGGCCTGTTGCTCGACACGAGTGACCTGGGCCCGCACACCGTGATGGTCGGTGCCGGGGTTGCTGTGACGTACGACGTCCGGGGCGGTGGGGGTGCCGGAGGCAACGACGCCGGGGCCGCCGGTGGGGTGGGCACCCGGCTCACCGGTACGATCCCCGCCGCCACCGCGCCCTACCAACTGACCGTGCGGGTCGGGCAGGGTGGTGGCGTTGGCAGTACGTCCACCGGCGCCGGAGGCGCTCCGGGTGCCGGGGCGACGCTTGGAGCGACCGCCGGCGCGGCCGGCGCCGGTGGCAGCAGTGTCGTAACGGCCGGTTCCGGCGCCGGCGGCGGGGGCGGCGGTGCCAGCCAGATCAGCACCACCGGCTTCACAATCCGGGTTCTTGCCCCGGGCGGCGGCGGTGGTGGCGGCGGCGGCAACCGCGACGGAGTGGCAACGACCGGCGGTGTCGGCGGCGAGCTGACCACCGGCCCACTGACCACGACCAGTCGCGGCGGTGACGGAGGCACCGGCGCCGCAGCGACGCCCGGCGGCGCCGGGGCTCCCACCTCCGGCACCACGACGACTGCCGGTGGCAACGGCACCGCCCACAACAACAAGCCCTTCAGCGGGGGTGGCGGTGGGGGCGGCGGCGGTGGTCTCGTCGGCGGCTCCGGCGGCGACGCCGGAGCCATGAACAATGGGCAGAAGCTGGGTGAAGGCGGCGGCGGTGGGGGCGGCGGCTCGGCGGTGGTCGCCGGTGCCGGCGCGGTCGTGGTGGGAGGCGCCGGAAATGGGGGCTTCGGGGGTCCAAACGGTGCTGGCGCCGCCGGTGCCGGTTCGCCGGGGTTGCCGGGGCGGGTCGTCCTCACCGCCGTGTGACCCAGCAATCTCGGCGCAGGCCTCCTCAGTATTTGAGTAAATGTATGGTTCTCGCATTCAGACTGATGAGAAACCGCCCCTGTTGCTGTGGTGGTGGCGTGACTACCGTATGCGTCATGCGCCACACTTTTCCCGCCAAAGCGGTCATCGCCGTCACCCTCCTCCTCGCCGCCGCGTTCGCGACGGCCTGCCAGCCGGCACCGACCCCGGGTAACGACCCGGTGATCGTGGTCGCCGGCACGTTCTCGCCGGGCTTCGCCAACGAGGTCATCGCCAACCGGCTGCGCAGCGACGGCTACAACACCACCGTCTTCCAGCTGCCCACCCTGGGGACCCGGAACATCGCCACCACCGCCCAGGCGTTGTGCGCCAAGATCGACGCGGTGAAGGCCTCGACCGGTGCGGCCAAGGTGGACCTGGTGGCCCACTCCCAGGGCGGCCTGGTCGCCAGGGACTGCGTCAAGAATTATGGCGGCAAGACCAAGGTCGACACGATCGTGATGCTGGGCACCCCCAACTACGGGACCGCACTGGCCAACCTGGCCACCGGGGTCACCCTGGGCACCTGCATCAACATCACCGCCTGCAAGCAGATGGCGGTTGGCTCGTCGTACCTCAACTCCCTCAACGCCGGGCCCGACGTGATCTCCCCGGTCAAGTACGTCAACCTCTACACCTCGCTCGACGAGGTCGTGTTTCCGGCCGGTAACGCCGCCATGAACGACGGTGCCACCAACGTGCGGGTGCAGAGCCAGTGCCCCCTGCGGGTCGTCGGCCACCTCGGCCTGATCATCGACGGCACCGTGTACTCCGGTGTGGCCGACGCACTCGCCAACCGGAGCGTCACGCTGGAGTGCTTCGCGGTCTAGGCACCGCCCGCGGATCGGTCGTCGCCTGGTCGGCGATTGATGCGAGACTTGGCCGATGACCTCGGATGACGATCGGTACGGCCACTTCAGCGGGTTCGTGGTGGACCGCCCCGACGACGGGATGCTGCGGCTGACGCTGGACGCACCCGGACTCAACGCGGTCGACCTCGACGCCCACCGCAGCCTGGCCGACGTCTGGCGGGTGATCGACCGCGACGCCGACACCCGGGTGGCACTCATCCGGGGCGCCGGGAAGGGGTTCTCGGCGGGCGGCAGCTTCGACATGCTCGAGACGATCATGGCGGACCGTCAGGTGCGCAGTCGGGTGATGGCCGAGGCCCGCGACCTGGTGTGGGGCATCATCGACTGCTCCAAGCCGGTGGTGTCGGCGATTCACGGCCCGGCCGTGGGCGCCGGGCTGGTGGCAGCCCTGCTCGCCGACGTGTCGGTGGCGGCACGAAGCGCCAGGATCATCGACGGGCACACCCGCCTGGGTGTCGCCGCGGGCGATCACGCGGCGGTGGCCTGGCCGCTGCTGTGCGGCATGGCCAAGGCCAAGTATTACCTGCTCACCAACCGGCCGCTCAGCGGGGAGGAGGCCGAACGCATCGGCCTGGTGTCGCTGGCCGTCGACGACGATGCGGTGCAGGACGAGGCCATGGCGATCGCCACCGACCTCGCCGCCGGGTCGGCCGAGGCGATCGCCCTCACCAAACACACGCTGAACCACCACTACCGCTCGGCCGGACCGGCGTTCGACGCCTCGCTGTTCGCCGAGTTCTACGGGTTCGGCGGGCCCGACGCCCGCGAGGGCCTCGCCTCACACCGGGAGAAGCGCCCTCCCAACTTTCTGAACTAGGAGACTGCTGAACAATTCTGGGGGAAAGGCTCGCGTTTTCTGGTGGGGTGTAGGAAAATTGGGTTATGCAGGGAACGTCGGATTCGAATGTCGAGTTATTGGACGCTGCGGCGTTCGTGTCGCATCTTGTGCCCGACGATTCGGTGTACGCGTTCCTCGCGGAGCATCGCCGGCGTCTGTTCCCTGATGATGGGTTCGCGGATCTGTTCCCGTCGGGGCGTGGCCGCCCATCCCAGCCGGGTGATGTGATCGCGTCGGTGCTGGTGTTGCAGTCTCTCGAAGGGCTGTCGGATCGCGAAGCAACCCAGGCTTTGGCGACCGATTTGAGATGGAAGGTGGCGTGCGGGTTGTCGATCACCGATCCGGGGTTTCATCCCACGACGTTGACGCAGTGGCGTAACCGGCTGCGGCGTTCGGATCGTCCGGAGCGGATCTTCGACGCGGTGCGCGACGTGATCGGCTCGACAAACGTGTTGGCGAACAAGCATCGGCGGGCTCTCGACTCGACGTTGCTCGATGACGCTGTCGCGACCCAGGACACGGTGACGCAGTTGGTGTCGATGATGCGCCGAGTCCGCACAGCCATCCCGGCTGCTGCGGCGGTCGAGGTTGTTGGCGACGACTACAAGGCCGGCTCGGGCAAGCCGGCGTGCGCGTGGAACGACCCTGCAGCCCGCGACGAGTTGGTCACCCGTCTCGTCAACGACGCCCTCGCCGTTCTGGCCGCGGTCGAAGACGTCGATCTCGATGAGACCCAACAGCGGTTGGTTGCGTTGTTGGCCTTGGTTGCCGGCCAAGACGTCGAGCCCGGCGACGAGGACGGCACCTGGAAGATCGAGCGCAGGGTCGCGAAGCATCGCACGATCTCGACGGTCGACCCGGAGACACGCCACATGCACAAGTCGAGGTCGTCATATCGCGACGGGTACAAAGCTCACGTCGCAGTCGAGCCCGACACCGGGCTGATCACTGCGTGTGATCTGACACCAGCGAACGAAGGTGACGGCCCGACCGGCATCGAGCTCCTCGATGGTGAACCCGAAGGACTCGACGTGTTGGCCGATTCCGCGTACGGGTCCGGCGACTCGCTCGCCGCTCTGACCGATGCAAAACAGCGCCCGGTGATCAAGCCATGGCCGCTCGCCCGGAACCCCAACCTCGACAACAACCAGTTCACCCGCGACGACTTCGTCATCGACTACACCGCCCGAGCGGTCACCTGCCCGAACCAGATCACGACCCACATCACCGACAAGGGCACTGCGACGTTCGGAGCGAAATGTCGAGGCTGTCCGCTCCGCTCGCGTTGCACCGCAGCCGTTGGCGGCAGAACACTCCACGTCTCGGACAACGACGAGCATCTCGCCGCGAACCGGAAAACCTGGCGAACAGACAGCGACCTGATCGCCGACTACCGCCAACACCGGCCGATGGTCGAACGCACCATCGCATGGCTCGTTGCCAACGGCCACCGACGCTGCCGACACCGCGGCGTCGACCGCAACAAGATCGCCTTGTCGACCCGAGCCGCGGTCATCAACCTCAAACGACTGATCAACCTCGGCCTCGCCCACGACGGCACCACCTGGAACCTCACCCCAAGCGGCTCAACCAGCTGAACCGGGCTGGATACGGCAACGCCAACCCGACGACATCCCCAACCAAACACGACCATTCCAGCACGACCGGCACACATCCCGACATCGGCCGCAGTCACCTCACGCCCCGGCCCCCACTGCTGACACAAACGACCTCCAAAGAAACCAATTGATCAGCAGACTCCTAGGCAGTTACCGTCACCAACCATGCGTTGACCAAGTCCGGAGCAGCACGGCGACCAACAGCCCGGCCAGCGTGGCGAACAGGCCCAGCAGCCTGCGACCGGGCCTCGGTCCGACAAGGAACGGAGCGACAAGATCACCCTACGAATCCCTTGTGACACGAGGTCTGGGGCGAGTCCTCGCTTCTGGGAGAGTGGTGAGATGAGCGCACGACGGTCCGACCACGACGTTCCCCTGCGGCGGAAACCGCCAAAGTTCCGCAGGGTGACCGTCAGACGCGTGGCGGAGCTCACGCCGCGGATGCGTCGCATCGTGCTCGCCGGGCCCGAGCTGGATGGGATGGAGGTCGCCGAACCGGCGGCCTCGGTGCGGCTGCTGTTGCCCCGCCATGACGGAACGCTCGAGCTGCCCGGCTGGACAGGCAACCAGTTTGAGCTGGCGGACGGGGCACGGGCGCCGATCCGCACCTTCACTCCCCGCCACCACGACCCAGCGACCAACGAGCTGACCATCGACGTTGTTGCCCACGGCGACGGCGCCGCTTCGGGGTGGGCGGCGGCGACCCAACCGGGCGACGAGGTTGCCGTCTCCGGGCCTGGCCGGGGCTACGAGGTCACCACCACTGCGACGTCCTACCTGCTGGCGGGCGACGAGAGCGCCATCCCCGCCATCGACCAGCTGCTGGAGGAGTTCGCCGACCGGGTGCCGGAGCTGCCGGTGACCGCGCTGATCGAAGTGGCCGACCCCAGCGCTCGGGTGGCGCTGCACGCCGGCCCCTCGACGACGGTCCGCTGGCTCGACCTTCCCGACGACGCCCCGCCTGGCACGGCGCTGTTCGAGGCGATCGAACGGCTCGACGACCTGCCGGAGGTGGTTTGGGTGGCCGGCGAGGCGGCCTCGATGCAACGCATCCGCAAACATCTCTTCGGAGAGCGCGGGCTGAACAGGTCGCAGGCCACCGTTCGGGGCTACTGGAAGCTGGGACGATCGGCCACCTGAGACCCCGACGTTGTTTGGTAACCACCCGACCGGGTACCGAGATGCCGGCCAACAGAAGGAAGCACCACCCATGAGCACCGTCCCCACGATCACTCTCAACGATGGCGTCCAGATTCCAAAGCTGGGTTTCGGGACCTTTCAGATCGACCCCAACGACACCGTGGAGGCCACCAAACGGGCGCTCGACGTGGGTTACCGCCACATCGACACCGCCCAGATGTACGGCAACGAGGCCCAGGTGGGCGAGGCGATCCGCCAGTCCAAGCTCGACCCTGCCGACGTGTTTGTCACCAGCAAGCTCAACAACAACAAGCACGCCCGTGCCGATGCGTTGGCCGGTTTCGACGCGACGTTGGACGCGCTCGGCCTGGACACGCTCGACCTGTTCCTCATTCACTGGCCGCTGCCCGACGTCGGCGATTTCGTCGAGACGTGGCAGGCGTTGGAGGAGATCAAGGCAACCGGTCGATGCCGCTCGATCGGCGTGTCCAACTTCCAGGCCCATCACCTGCAGCGGCTCTTCGAGGAGACCGACACCGTGCCGTCGGTGAACCAGGTCGAGGTGCACCCGTACTTCGCCCAGCACGAGCTGCGCGCGTTCAACGCCGATCACGGCATCGTCACCGAGGCGTGGGCCCCGATCGCCCAGGGCCGCATCCTCGACGACGAGACCTTGCGGACCATCGGCGAGACCCACCACAAGAGCGCCGCCCAGGTGGCGTTGCGGTGGCACATCCAGCGGGGCGACATCATCTTCCCCAAAACCACCACGCCAGAGCGCCTCACCGAGAACTTCGAGATCTTTGACTTCGAGCTCTCCGACGACGAGATGTCCCGGGTGACCGGACTCGACCGAGGTCAGCGCAACGGTCCCAACCCCGACGAGTTCAACATGGTCCCGTAGGTTGGTTGGGGCCTCAGCCACCAGGGTGTTGGTTCCTCGTTGGGGTTGACGTCCAGTCGCGGCGGCCCTGGGGGTCGGCGCCAGGGGCGAATATGATCCGTGGTGTGGCAGCCGTTCCCCAGCGCTATCGGCGTGCACCCCGCATGGTGTTTCGGGCGCTGGATGGCCGGGCGTGGGTCGGTGGCCCCAGACGTGACACGGTAGGCATTGAGGGGTCGGCGCTGTTCGTCTGGCTCGTGCTCGACCAGCCAGAGTCGGTGGGGGAGTTGGCCAAGCAGATCCGGACGGTGTGGCCCGAGCTGGGCGAGATCACCGAGCCGGATGTGCAGGCGGCGATCGACTCGCTCGTGGGGGCCGAGCTGGTCGAAACCACGCCGACGGCGGCATCCTCAGGGGATGCAGCGTGAGCCCGCCTGTCGATTCGATGGAAGCGTCGCTGCGCTCGATCGCCGGCTGGGGGCTGCCGGGCGCTCATCCGATTGAGCTGCCTGCCGAGCCGGAGGAGCAGGGCTTCGCCACACGGCTTCAGCAGACCCGGCTGATTGGCCCGCTCCTGGCGGCGTCGGCCTCGGGCGAGGTCGAACTCCCGCCGGACCTGGAGGCCGACCTTGTCGAGCGCCAGCACGGCGCCCTGCTGTGGTGCATTCAGCTCGAGAGCCGCCTCCTCGAGGTGCGAGAAGCCTTCGACTCCGCAGGCGGCATCGAACATCTGGTGATCAAGGGTCCGGCGATCGCTCACCTCGATGCGCTCGATCCGTCGGTGCGCACCTTCGCCGACATCGACCTGCTGGTGGCAGGCCGAGACATCGACCGGGCGGTCGAGATCGTCCAAGGCCTGGGGGCGACGATGCCCTGGGTGGAGCGCCGTCCCGGATTCAACCGGCGGTTCGCCAAGTCGGTGCCCGAGGCCGCATTCAGCGATGGCGTCGAATTCGATCTACATCGCACCCTGGCCGACGGCGTGTTTGGGCACCGCATCCCACTCGACCGATTGTTTGCCCAACCCGACCGACTCGACATCGGCGGGGTGAGCTTCGGTGCGCTCAACCCGCCGCACCGCCTGCTGCACTCCGCTTACCATCTGTTGCTGGGCTCGCCGGAACCGGCCTTGATGAACCTCAGAGATCTGGCCGGATACCTGACCGACCCAACCCTGACGCCCGAAACTGTGGTCTCGGAGGCAGAACTGTGGCGGGGCACCGATGTGTTGGCGATGGCGGTCGATCTGGCGGTTGAGCGCCTGGGCGTTGCGTCGCCAGCGTGGACGACGTGGCGGGCGGAGCACAGCATCGACCCCGACCAGTTGGCGATGATCGAGCGGCACCGGCGCGAGGGGTCCAGCCTGGGTCGGGCCAAGCTGGACATCGCCCGGGAGTTGCCCATTCGTAGCCGGGCCGCCTACCTCTTTGCCCTGGCCTGGCCGTCGAAGGCCCACCTCGACGATCGCTCGCTGACCCGACGGGATGCCCTGGGTTCCCTGGCCGACGTCGCGAAGGCCAGGTTCGGGTGACCGAAGCGCCGAAGGCCACGGTGGTGATCGCCATCCGCACGCTCAGAATCGGCGGCGCCGAGACGCTCGCGGTTCACGAAGCTACCGAGCTGGCGGCCCTGGGCTACCCGGTTGAAGTCTGGTATCAGATCGATGGCCCGTTCCGCCGGGAACTCGACCAGGCCGGCATCGAGGTGCGCAAGGTGCCGCTTTTGGGCGGACGACGACGCCTGCGCTCACTGGCAAGACAGGCCGATGGGCGCCTCATCGTCCACACTCATTCGCCGTCCTCCGGCGGGTTCTTACGCCTGATGTCGTTGGGCATCGACAACCTTGCCTTTATCCACACCGAGCACAACGGGTCGGCCGCCTATCGACCTGTCACCCGGATGGTCCATCGGGCGACGGGACGTCGCATCGATCACCTCGTTGCCGTCTCGTCGGCGGCGTTGAAAACCGCCCCGGCGGCGCGCCGTCGCAGCGTGCTTCAGCACCTGGATCTGTCCCTGCCCCGGATGCGGGAGTGTCTGGCCCTTCCACCCAAGCACGGTGGGCCGTTGCGGATGATCTGTGTTGCCAGCCTGACCGCCAAGAAAGACCACGCCACGCTGCTGAGTGCGCTGATCATCCTCGATCGCTCCATCGATGAGCCCCTGGAGGTGGCCCTGGTCGGCGACGGACCGTTGCGCAGCACGATCGCGTCGCAGGCAGAGGTGCTCAACCAGGGGTGTCACCACGTGAAGGTCGAACTCACCGGCCACCTCGACGACGTCGCTCAGGCGCTCAAGGGGGCCGATGTGCTGGTGCTGTCGTCGGTCAACGAAGGTTTGCCGTTGGTCTTGGTCGAGGCGATGGCTGCCTCGACACCGATCGTTGCCACCGACGTGGGCGGGGTGCGGGAGTGGTGCGACGACGGGCGAGTGGCTCTCCTGGTGCCGCCAAGCGATCCGGCGGCCATGGCGGTTGCGCTCGAATCGTTGTTGTCGGATGGCGACCTCCGCACTCAACTCGCCGATCGGGCGAAGACACACCTGCTCACCCAGGTCGACGGTCCGTGGTTCGACACCTATCGCGAGGCGATCGATCGCTTGAGCTGCGGCTTGTAGGTGACAGCGAGATCGGTCCGTGCTCTGACTAGCCCGGGCCCCACGCAGTCACCGCCGCCAAGACGGCGGTGGCCACAGCGATCGCGGACAACAGCGTGCCCTGCATCTTGCGTCCAGCCTCGGTCAGGTCGGCACGAAGCTTCGCTGTTCGTGCTTCTGCTCGAAGATCAACCTGGGTCAGCTTGAGGTCCACGTTGTCAAAGCGCAGGTCCGTGCGCTCCTCAAGTTGGTCGAGGTCGCGTTTGGTGGCGACGTCGGCCCATCCAACGGGTGGGAGCAGTTCCATCATGGTGTTGGCTCCTCGTTCGTCCAGCGCTGCTTCGAGTTGCTGGTGGAGATGGTATCGGTCGCTCTCGGTCATCGTCATGGCACGTGCCTCCGCTTCACTAGGTGGGTTGGTTCACCGTACGGATGGGTTGCGACAACGAAACTCGAGTTCGACCGTGCTTTCAGCGGATGCGGAACGCCCCAATTGAGGCGAGCACCCGGTCGAAGTCGTCGTCGGTCATGCCGCTGCCACTGGGCAGACAGATGCCCTGTTCGAAGAGCAGGTCGGAGGTGCCGTTCACCACGGTTGGCGTGTTGGCGAACGACCGTTGTTGGTGCATCGGCTTCCAGGTGGGGCGGGACCCGATGTCGTCAGCTTGGGCCGAGCCAAGCTGGACGTGGCCCGTGAACTACCGCTCCGGGAAAGGGTCGCGTATCTCACCGCTTTGGCCTGGCCGCAAAAGGCCCATCTCAACAACCGATCGCTGACCCGGCGAGATGCTCTGGCTTCCTTAGCTGAGGTCGTGAAGGCCAGGCTCGGGTGACTGGTCTAGCCCGGACCCCAGGCCGACAACGCAGCAAGGAAGGCGATTCCGGCGACGATTACGGGCACCAAGATCGCCAACAACCTGCGTTCAGTTCCGGCGATTCTGGCATCGAGCCGCAGATCGGCCGTGTCGAATCGAAGGTCCAATCGCTCTTGGATTTGGTCGAATCGCAGGTTGGTGACTTCTTGCTGCTGGTCGAGGTCGCGTTTGGTGGCGACGTCCGCCCATCCGACGGGTGGGAGAAGTTCCATCATGGTGTTGGCCCCTCGTTCGTCCAGTGCTGCTTCGAGCTGCTGGTGGAGATGGTATCGGTCGTTCTCAGTCATCGTCATGGCACATGTCTCCGTTTCGCTGGGTGGGGTGAATCACCCTACGGATGGGATGTGACAGCGAAACTCGAAGTCGAGCGTGCTCTCAGCGGTTGAGGAAGGTCCCGATCGAGGCGAGCACCCGGTCGAAATCGTCGTCGGTCATGCCGCTGCCACTGGGTAGGCAGATGCCCTGTTCGAAGAGCAGGTCGGAGGTGCCGTTGACCACGGTTGGCGCGTCGGCGAAGGACCGCTGTTGGTGCATCGGCTTCCAGGTGGGGCGTGACTCGATGTCGTCGCTCTCTAGGTGCTCACGCAGGTCGGTGGAGCTGAACCCGGCCAGGGCGGGGTCGATCAGGGCGCAGGTCAGCCAGCGGTTGCAGAATCCGCCGTCGATTTCGGGCTGGAACGAGACCCCGTCAACGCCGCCCAGAACCTCGACATAGCGGTCGAAGTAGTCACGACGCCGAGCGATGCGCTCGTCAAGCGTCGAGAGCTGGCCCCGCCCGAACGCTGCCAGCAGGTTGGACAGCCGGTAGTTGAAGCCGATCTCGTGATGTTCGTAGTGGGGTGCGGGTTCTTTGGCCTGGGTGGACAGGAAGCGAACCCGCTCGATCAGCGCCTCGTCGTCGCCCACCAGCATGCCGCCGCCCGATGTGGTGATCATCTTGTTGCCGTTGAACGACAGTGCGGCAACCCGACCGAACGATCCGGCCGGGCGTCCCTCCAGCGACGAACCGAGCGCTTCGGCCGCGTCCTCGATCAGCGGCACGTCGTAGTTGGCACAGATCGGCTCGATCCGCCGGTAGTCGGCAGGCTGCCCGTACAGGTCCACCGAGATCACCGCAGCGGGCAAACGTCCGGCGGCGGCACGCTCGGTCAGCGCCTGCTCCAGCAGTTCGGGGTCGAGGTTCCAGTCGGAGGCCGACGAGTCGACGAACACCGGCGTGGCCCCCACGTAGGCGACAGCGTTAGCCGAGGCGGCGAACGTGAACGTCGAGACGATCACCTCGTCGCCGACGCCCACCCCCAATGCATGCAGCGCTAGGTGCAAGGCCCCGGTGCCGCTGGAGAGTCCGACGGCGTGCTCCACGCCAGACGCCGCTGCGATCTCGGTTTCGAAGGCGGCCAAGTCCGGTCCGGCTGGCGCCGCCCAACCCGATTCCACGGCAGCCAGCAAAAGGTCCTTCTCGGGCTGGCGGACGTCCGGGGCGGAGAGGAAGATGCGTGTCACCCCCGAGATGGTACGCATCACGACCAGTAGGGTCCGATCCATGCCCATCGGCGGAGATCTCCAACGATCAGCCGGATCGCCGCCGTTTGCCCAAGTGGCTACTGGGCGGGTTCAAGGGTCTTCGGACGGCGTTGCTGTACCTGGTGGTGGGTGTCGCCAGCTTCACTGCGGTGGTCGTGCTCTTCAGCATCGCCGAGACGCTCTGGCTGAATCGCTGATATGGCGGAGTCCGTGAACGGCACGAGCCGGGCGTCGGGGCTGGGCCGCCCCCATGATGGTTGAGCGTTACCACCTGGTCCTGGCCGCTCAGGCCTGCCTCGTCGGATTGGTTCTGGCAGGAGCCACGCTGGTCGTGCCACCAGCGCTGCAGCGACGAGCGGTTGCCACCGCCGGACTGGTCGGCGCCGTCATGGGCAGCGCCGGAAGCCCCGCAACGTGCCATGGTTGGTGGGTGCCGCAGCGGTCGTGTTGTGGGGCGACAACACGAGTCGCCCACATCCGCTGGGGGAGTGGGCGGCGCCGTTGTGTGTCGTCAGCCTGATCGGCGTCTGGGCATCGGTGCCCGACACCGAGCCAGCGCTGGCCACGGGTGCCGTTCTGGCCCCGCTCGCCCTGGGCATGGCAGTAACCAAACGAACGGTCGGCCCGGCGGGCACAACCGCGCTGACGGTGATGGTCCTCGGGTCGGTCTGGGTGGGGTCGGCAGGCAGAGGCGCTGCACTCGCCAACGTGTGCGCCATTGGAATGGTCGCCGCTGCGCCAGCGGCGCTGGCTTTCGTCGGGCCAGGTTGTCCGCAGCGAACTGGAGCGCGTCGTGGCTGCCCACCTGCTGATCGCGTGGCCCTTCACCCGCCTGATCATGCGGCGCAGCGTGCCGGTGGCAGTGCTGATGTCGGCAACGGGAATGGTGGCGGTCGTGGTTGTGGCCTTGGTCGTGATCCGGCCTCACGCCCTACCCCGGGCCGGACCACTGAATGCCATTGAAGATTCGGGATAGAGGTATTCGTGCTTCCGGGTTGCCTACCCCGAGTACACGTCACGCCGATGAGCAACTCGGAGGACGAGCACTTCGCGTTTGGTCTCGTCGATGCGGTACACGATTCGATAGGTACCTCGTCGAGCGCTGCGACAGCCTTCAAGCTCGCCGTGGAGCACGCCCCCGACTCGTTGTGGGTTGTCGGTCAGCGGGCCATTGATGAAATCGATCGCGGCGACTGCGACCGCTTCGGGTAGCCTCTCACGGAGCGCACGTGTAGCGGGGCGCGACAACACCATACGATATCCGCCATCGCTCACGTTTGGCGTAGCGCCCGGATGGCGTCGGCGCCGACGACGACGTCCCCTTCCAAAATCGATTGTTCTGCTTCGGCCAACTCCGAGCGGACGCCGGGCTCCGAGAGGATGGTCAGCGTTTCCTCCATCGATTCAAGGTCTTCCGGGCTGATCATCACCGCGGCTGGCGCACCATTCTTGGTAATAGTGACGCGTTCGTGCTGGTGCTGTACCCGCCCGATGACGTCGGAGAAGTTGTTGCGGACGGTACGGACAGATTCGGTCGCCATGACGCAATTGTGTCACACGAGGACAGGTCGCACAACAGCCTCGAAGTTGCCGGGTAGACGCCCTCGAAGTTGCCAGGTAGGAGCCCTCGTGTTTGCGGGTAGGAGTCTTCACATCTGCCAGGTTGGGGCCCGTCGACGACCCTGAGGTATGCGACGCAGTTATGACCAATCCGATTTGGCGCTCTCCGGACCGGGTTCGATCTGTACCGCTGAGCACCAGAAGACGCCCGAGATTCTTGATGCCAGCGGACCGTCCGTCCGGTCGGCACGCTTCGAGCTGAGCCAGACGCACAGCTAACGTGAGCGCCGTGTCAACCTTCCCCCTGCGGTCCACCGGCGTGCTGTTGTCTGCGATGGCAGACCGAGCGATCGCCTACGACCTGCTGACCGAAACCGCACACCAGCTGAACGCGTCCGCCGGAACGCTGTTGGCAGCGTGCGACGGCGAGGGTGACGTCGACGAAGCCGTCGCTGCCTGGGCCGACGGTGCCAGCGTCGACCGAGAGGTGGTGGCGGCGGACGTCACCGCCGGGCTGGCCATGCTTGAGGAGCTGTCGTTGATCGGTCGGGACGAGCCAGTCGAGTCACCGAAGGAGGTCGTCGGGTCGACCGCCGACCCGGCCAGTCGATCGCTCCCATGAGCGGGCCATTTGCGCCGTTCGTGCCGCCGGGCGCTGGCAATTACCGGTTTAAGAACCTCGCAGCTGGCGCCGACTACACGTGCGCCACCCCGCGCCACACGGTGACCCAAGCTGACCTTGACGCTGGTTTCTTCCAAGCAACCTCAACGTGGGATATCTCGGCGGCGGGCAGGACCACGAAGACGGTCACCATCGACGGCGGCGAGATCGACGTCAGAGCGAGGTAACTCGGTTCAGCCGGTCAGTCTCCCCAGGGCTGACCGGCTCCGGGCTCCCACTCGCTGGCCGACCGGCGCCCCGCCGTCGGTGCTCCGCAACACGTCGCCAACCAAGTGGATCGGCTGGTGGCCATCGAACCTGGGTCGGCGGCGTCACGCCGACACCCAGGTGCGGCGATCGATCCGCCGGGTCGGGCAAACTTGTCGAGCAGGGGCGCCGCCGATGCTGAGTCGCAGTAGCTCAATCCCAACCCGGGTAGCAGCCGCCAGGCGGGCCAGGCAGAGCAACCATGCTTCAACTCCAAACCTGGAGAAGTCGAAGGCGTTCTCGGCCATCCGTCGCGCCATCGTCACCGCTGGCACCGGCGCAAGTGTGGACATGGGTCGGTCTCGATGGCTGGGTTCACTTTCCTGAAGCAGATCCCGGATCCCGGACGGATGCTTATCGAGAGCGACGCTGCGCTGAACCCATCAGACAGCGAGGGAGGCATGCCGTTTGCCCTCGTCGAAGCACTGATGGCAGGAACACCAGTGGTCGCAACCAAGGCCGGGAGTCGTTGACCTGCTTGTTGATCAACGAGATGGCCGGTTGGTCGCCAAGGGTGACACCGCAGCGCTCTACGACACTCCGCGCCACGCTCGACGAGCCACGTGAACGCGGGAGAGCAACCCGCGCTGATGCCCGGTTCGGCCTTAAACAGATGGGTCAGGCCCGCTCGCGCTGATAAGAGGAACTCGTCGGAACGTGAGTTGAGGCGGGTTCATTTGAACTGCCCTGTTTGGTGCAGCCAGTCAGTTTGCGCTGTGACGACCTCGAGCCCTGATTCCTACTACTCAACAACGAGGCGTCGTCGGAGTCGGACCGATCGCGAGAGGTGCCAGCGACCGGCCGACTAAGGAAGTAGGCGCTTCCGGCTTAGAATCCGCTCGATGGCGAGCACCGGGGGAGTAGCGGGTCCTCCGCAGCGAGCGATCAACGTGGCCGGGCGAAGCCTGCCGGTTGTTCTCCCGCGACTCACCGACCCTCGGTTGCATCTGGCGGCGGTGATCACCACCGTGCAGATCCTCGGACAGGTCGTGTTCGAGTTCGACCTGTCGATCACCCAGATTCTGGTGTCGGTTGGCGTCTGCGCCGTGCTGGAGCTTGGGCTGACGCTGTGGCGGCAGCGTCGTCTGGTCTGGCCAGCCAGCGCCATGCTCACCGGCAACGGCGTTGCGCTGATTCTGCGGGTGCCCGGCACCGAGCACGGCGATTGGTGGTCCACCCGAGGTTGGTGGGCGTTTGCGTCCATCGCCGCGTTCTCGTTGCTGTCCAAGTACGTCATCCGATTGAACGGACGCCACATCTTCAACCCGTCCAATCTGGGGCTGGTGGTCGGCGTCATTGCGTTCAGAAGGTCGCCGATCGGGCGAATGAACGAGTTGCAGGTGGACCTTCAGGATCTGTGGTGGGGCCCCATGTCGGTGGGCCTGATCATCACCCTTGTCGTCATCGGCGCAGGAGTGCTGCTGATCACCCGCCGCCTGCATCTGGCCAGCATGGCGTTGACCTTCTGGGCGATCTTCGCGGCTGGAACGGCGGTGATCGTGGCCGGGGGTCATTGCATCCTCGCCAGGTGGCACATCGGGCCGCTGTGCGATTGGGAGCTGTGGCGCGTGTTGGTCACGTCTCCCGAGGTGCTGATTTTCCTGGCGTTCATGATCACCGACCCCAAGACCACCCCATCTGGACGATTCCAGCGGATGGTCTTTGGTGGGATGGTGGGCGTGTTGGCGGCGTTTTTCGTGGCGCCCTTCGACACCGAACTGCGGGTGAAGTTGGGCATCCTGGCCGCGCTGGTCGTTGGGTGTGCGATGCGAGAGGTCATCGAGCGGTGGGTGCCTGCCGACGTGCCACAACCGGCCGAGGTGGTCGCACGCCTCGGCGGCAGCGGGCGGAGCGCCGCCCTGAGCGTGGGCACTGTTGTGGCGGTTGGTGCAGCCCTCCTCATCGCTACAACCCCGGCGGACCTGGCGGCAACGTCGGTGCCCCACGCCCCCGCCGACGGCTTGCCAACCCCGCTCGGCATGGACGACCTGCCCAACGTCGTCGCCGACCCGTCGCTTGACGGTCTTGATCCGCCGATCGACCTGGCGAAGGCCAAGCAGATCGCGCTTGACGTGCTGAATGCGCTGGAGGTCGAACGGGCGGCGTTGGAGCGCCAGGATGCCGAACTGGCCGCTCGGTCCTCGGGGGGAGCGCGTTTGGCGCAGATCCGGGAGCTGATCGCCGCCGACGCCGACGCCGAACCGGCCACCTATGCGTTTGACTCGATGACCGTGTCGATGAGCCGGTCGTCCCCCCAGGCGCCGCCAATGCTCACGGTGCGTGCCGAAGGGTCGCTGACACGGGCCGGTTCGTCGCAGCCGGGCGTGGAGAACTTCCGCGTGGAACCCCAAGGCGAGCGCTTTGTCGTCGTCGCCCCCGAGGTCACCGTCGACGGGGAGTCGACGGACACAGGTCAGCCTCTCGACCCCGAGCAGGCGAGCGAATCCCCCCTTCAGCCAGCTGTCATTCCCGACGGTTGGCTCGATCCGGAGGCTCTGGGCGGCTTGACCTTTACCGACGTCACCGAGGCCGCCGGACTCGATGCGCCTCAGGCGAGGCAGACCCCGACCCCCCGGGGAGGTGACTTCTTTGCTGGCGGTGCGGCGGTGGAAGATTACGACTTCGACGGAGACCAGGATCTGTATCTCACCCGGACGGAGCTGCCGAACCTGCTGTATCGCAACGACGGCGACGGCACGTTCACCGACGTGGCTGAGTTGGCCGGGATCCAAGGGCCCGATGACGGTTCGGGGGATGGAGCGCCGGTCTGGGGCGACATCGACGGCGACGCCGACCTGGATCTGCTGGTCACCAGCGCCTCCGGGCCACGGGTGTTGCTCTTCGTCAACGACGGCGACGACACGTTTACCGACCAGGCCACGGACCGCGGCGTCGACATCTCCACAGACCGGGACGTTGGTCTCACCTCGCACGGCGCCACGTTTGGGGACGTCGACCGTGACGGCGATCTGGATCTGGTGGTCGCCCAGTGGTTCGGCGAGCTGCCATCGGAGGGCGACCCGACCGGCGCTGGCGGGTGCAGCGGCGAGAACTCAGAGGGCAGCCAGACCCAGGTGCTCCTCAACGACGGGGAAGGAGTCTTTCGCGATTCCACCGAGGCTCTGGGGCTGAACTTCGACGGTGTGTTCGCCTTTCAACCGACGCTCAGCGACTACGACGCCGACGGTTGGCCCGACCTGTTCCTCACCGGTGACTTCTGCACCTCAAGGTTGTTTCGCAACCTCGGGGGCGAGAGGTTTCAGGACGTGACCGACCAGACGAACGTTGGCACCGACGAAAACGGAATGGGGTCGACGGTCGCCGACGTCAATGGCGACGGGTTGCTCGACTGGTTCGTCACCTCGATCGCCTACCCCACCGCCGACGGGAAGTGCCCGTTCGATCACGGGTGCAGCGGCAACCGACTGTTTCTCAACGACGGAGATTCAGCCTTCGTGGATGCAACCGACCGCTACGGCCTGCGTGACGGCTACTGGGGTTGGGGTTCGTCGGTGGCCGACCTGAACCACGACGGCAACGTCGACGTGGTTCAGACCAACGGATATAGCAAACCGCCGTACTTTGCGAGCGACCCGACCACCGTCTGGATCAACACGGGCGAGCCGCCGATGGTTCGCTCCACCCGCCGTGTAGGTATGAGCGACACCGATCTCGGCAGGGTGACGACCACCTTTGATGCCGACGGCGATGGCGACCTCGACCTCCTCATCGTCAACTCCGAGGCGGCACCGACGCTGTGGCGCAACGACCTGCCGCCCGACCGGGATTGGGTCGGGGTGAAGCTGGTTGACCAATCGGGTCGAGACCCCCGGGGCGTAGGGGCTCGGGTGACGGTGGACGGAGCCACCGCAGAGGTCCGTGCAAGTGGTTCGTTCCAAAGCCAGGACGCCACCACCTTGCATTTCGGTCTTGGCGAGGGCGGTCTTGGCGAGACCGCAACCGTGAGCGTGACATGGCCGGATTCCACCACGCCCCAGATCCAACAAGTGCCGCGGGGGTCGATCGCCACCATCGCGCGCTCGTAATTGACCAGGCTTTGAAGATCCCCTGCTGTCGGCGGATAGGCTCGGGGGAGTGGTTGCACCTCACCGAGCTAAATCATGACGATGCCCGAGGCGATTCCACAACCTCGAACCGACGTGAAGCTCATCGAAGTCGGCTCCGAGGCGGTCCTTGCCGACGGGTGGCGCCGAGCGGTCGTGTTGAACGCCGCCGGTGTTGCGATCTGGCGACAGCTTGATGGGCGTACCGGCCTGGAGGAGGTCGCTGCTCGGTTGGCGGCCGAACATGACGCCGACCCCCAGGAGGTTCTCAGGGACGTGGTCGAGTTTCTCGACCAGATGCGGATGGAAAGTCTCGTTCATGGCGTAGCCGTCGGCGATGACCCGGACGATCCGCCACCGGATCATCCGGCGATCGAGCTGAAGGCGATTCCTGTCGTGCAGGCCGGAACGGCGCTTGACGAGTTTCATCGTTTGGAGGCGGCTGATCCCAATCGGGTGGATGAACTCAACGCAGGGTCGGTCCTGTTGATCAAGTGGAATCCGCACTGTGGTTTCTGCGCGGCGATCGGGCCGGAACTCATGTCGCTTGAGGCTCGGCTCGCGGAAGTGGACATCAGGTTGATGTTGCTGTGCATCGGTGAGGTGAGCGCCACCCGGGCCGCGGTCGATGCCCTCGCCGAGACCATGGGCATCGCGCTGCCGACGGTGTTCGGGGAGATCGACCATGACCCGTTTCCCTCGGTGGGCACTCCATCCGCCTATCACATCGACCGATCGCGGGTGGTCACCGATTCCGCCCACGGTTCCACCGAGGTTGCGGCGTTGGCGCGCGACCTTGCCCGAGCGACGGCGGATCCGCCGACGGATGCCTCAGGACAACCGATTCGTTACCTCACCCGCAGCGGGGGGATGTGTGCGCCGTATATCGACTCGTCACCGTGGCGCTGGGAAGCCGTTCGGGTCTATCGGGTCCGCGATCATCATGTGGGGATCCGCGTCGACTCCGAAGCAACCGGGCAGGTTCTCGACCGGTTGTTCAGGGGCTCCGCAGTGGACGATCCGCGTGCGGGACACAGCTATTCTCTCGCCTTGCCGGTCCGGTCAGGGCGACGAGGGGACTCCGAACGCCCGGGATCCGCGCTGAACCTGCTCCACGCCTCTGGCGACGAGGTGCCGTTGCGGACCCGGGATCCGGCAAGAGCCTTGCGGGCGTTGATCGTTCGTATCGGCCACGACGTGTGCGACCGGGACCACCGAGAAGGTGAAGTTCGAGTGCTCGGCCGAGCCGTTGTGGCAGATGACCGTGCTGTTCTCCTGCCTCTTGGGGTTGACGGGTTCGCCCCCCGACTTCAACCCGCCCTGGCGCGGCTTGGGTTCGCCTTGGTGGATGTGGCCGAGCCGGTCGTCGACCTGCACACCGGGGAGTTGGTTGTCGACCCGCCGCTCATCGATCATGACCCGGCGGTTCTCGCCGACGCCGTGGTCGACGTGTCCGGCTCCGCGTCGGAGCGGCCTGTGGTGCCGCCCGGGCGGTATCCTCTGGCCGCGTGGTGTCAGCTGCATCAGATGGATAGACGAACGATGGTGCTAACGCCGGCCGAAGCGGCGGCCTCCGTGGTGTCGACCGTTCTCCAAACTGACGATGTCGCCGAACGTCTTCGGGAGTTGGGTGCGATGTTCGGCCGCAGCCCCCTGGGCCTGGCGTACTGGTACGACACCGAAGCAGAGTTCTTCGAGGTGCTTCGTAGCGTGAAGTCACTGATGCCCGCCGGGTCATGAGAACGGACGATCGCCGGGACGTCGAACCCGGGAAGGACGATGCATCGGCGCCTCGCTCGATACCGCCCCGGGTGGACTTGCGGCGCTTTCGATACGAGCTGACACCGACGTGGCTCCAGAT
Source organism: Microthrixaceae bacterium (assembly GCA_041394485.1). Lineage (GTDB taxonomy): Bacteria > Actinomycetota > Acidimicrobiia > Acidimicrobiales > Microtrichaceae > Microthrix. The sequence continues at coordinate 26,485 of JAWKIE010000031.1, read as the reverse complement.
GTCGGCAACGTGGGCCGGTGAGTCGGTCGGGGCGGCTTCGACGTTCGACAGGATCGCCTGGCTGGGCTGTCGCTCCGTGCTCACACCGGCTGTGGCTGCGGCCGTTCATCCCCAGACGTCGGTCCACGTGTGGGACCCGTCGCCCGCCCGCCTTGCCGGTCTCGCTTCTGTGGCGCGGGATGCTGCGCTTTCCAACCTCGTGATCCAGGAGCGACCTGGGCCGCCCGACGAGTCGATCGTCTCCCCCTGCGACCTGGTGGTCGTCGATGGCGTACTCGATTCGAGCGATCCGGCACGGCGGGACCAGGTGTTGGACGCCGCGTGTTCGCTGTTGCGTCCCGGCGCTCTGATGGCTGTCGCCTATCGCACGGTCGTGGGATGGGGCGAGGTGGTGCCCTTGGTGCGCCTCCTCCGTCACAGAGTGCGCCTCGGCCAAAGAAAAAGCAGCGAGGTGCTGGCTCCGCTTGAGGGCCTGCGCGCACACGGCGCCGCCTACCCGGCGGTACGGCCTGCGGTCGGAGCGTGGCTGGACGACCTACTGGATGCACCATCGGACGAGGTGGTTGGCAGCTACCTGGCCGATGACCTGCGACCAGCGTCGCACGCGCAGGTGAGCGAGGCGTTGGCAGCGCACGCCGTGGATTTCGTCTCCTTGGCCCAGCAATACGACCCCCTTGAGGGTGCTCCGCCGGTCGTCGCCCAGCGGGTCCGGGCTGCGGCGAGCGTGGTGCTTCGGGAGACGCTGGCGGACCTGGCAATCCGCCGGACGGCACGGGTGGACGTGTACCGGCTTGGTCGTTGTCCGGTGGAGGAGTCGGTTCGAAACGCCGCCGTGCTGGGGACGTCGGTGATGGAGACCAGGCTGGCCGTTGCCGAGACGGTGGGGGTCCCCTGGGCCCGGCCGGTCGCACTTCGCGAGTGCCTGCCGACCGACGGGTCTTCGAGTTCGGACCTGCAACGGGGCGGAAGTTGTGTTCGCGAGCTTTGGCCGGGCGAGTCCGCGCTGAACCAGGAGAGACTGGCCGGGCAGGCACTCGCGGCCGGAAGCATCCACCCGGTGCGCGACGAGTTGCCCGATGGCGCAGCGGAGTCAACCGTCCGGCTCACCGCAACACTCCTTCGGTCCACCCGACCCGAACAGGACCGCTTCGCTGTGTCGGCGCGATTGGGCACCGCGTTGCCTGCGACCTACACCCATTCCCTGTCGTTGGAGCATCGCCACGCCCTGGGGATCGGTGCGTCGTGACCCCAGTCGATTGGTCCAATCCAGTTGCCGCTGGGCGGCGTTCGGGGCTCGGGCCGTGGTCCGACGGGTATACGACCGACGTGGTCTACGACGACCAAGTGGTGCGGGAAATCTGTCCAGCCTGGCTGTCGATGGTCTCAGCGTTGGGCGTTCAACCACCGCTTGACCTCGGCCGACCGCTGGTTTGGCTCGATGTCGGGTGCGGCACGGGCCTGATGACGTGCGCCGTGGCCGCCGGCCATCCAAACGTCGAGGTCTGGGGCGTCGATTTCAACCCTGCCCACGTCGAGCGGGCCCGCAAGCTCGCCGAAGCGGCAGAACTGGCGAATGCGACGTTCATCGAGGCCGATTTCGCCACGATGGTCGACGAGAGGTCGCTCGGACCGACCGAGGTGGACATCATCGTGGTGAACGGTGTGTACAGCTGGGTCAGCGCGCGAACCAAGCGCAACATCGTCGAGATCATTTCGCGGCGGTTGGCCCCCGGTGGGCTTGCTCTGGTCATGTACGAGGCCGCAACCGGCTGGTCGTCGATGGAGGCGTTGGCCGAAGCGCTTCGCTTGACGGTTGACGCCGACGGCCGGGAAGCGGTCCTCGCATTCGGCGACGCCGCTGCGGCACTGACGGACTTCGCCGCTGCGGGCGCAGGCTACTTTCCCATGGGCAACCGCGAGACCCGCCAGATGCACTCATGGGCGGACCTCGAAGGGGGGCTGGGCGCTCACGAGTACCTGGGCGCTCATTTCAAGCCGCTGGATGTACAGGATGTTCATGAGGCAATGGCAGGGGCCAAGTGCAGCTTCATCGGTGGAGTCCACCCGCTTGATCGTCACGCGCACTACTCGGTGCCGCCCGGCTATGCCGATGTGCTCGCCGCGTCTCGCGATCCGTTGAGCCGTGAGATGATTCGAGACCTCGCACTCCAGACCGCACTCCGTTCCGACGTGTTTCGCAGAGGCCTGGCCGCTGTCACGCCTGCCGAGCACGATGCGGCGTTGCGATGCCTGGAGATCGGTGGGCTGGGGCGCGATTTCGAGGACACTCCGATCGAGCTGCCCGCCATGCAGGTCGCCTTGGATCCGCGGTTCCACCGGCCATTGGTTGAGGCCCTCGGCTCGGGTCGGCTCACCGCCGGGGACTTGCTGACCATGCACCCCGCCTGGTCACTCGACGACGCCACCACGGCCATGGCCCTGTTGGTTGCGGGGCAGTACGCGACCCCGGTTGTGCCGGGCGGGGTGGCCCCCGGCTCGGTCGATGCGTGTCGACGGCTCAATCGGGTGCTCGGCCGTGAGCGGCGCCTGGGACGCCAACACGGCTGGATAGCCGCACCGGCCACGGGCACGATGGTCGCCCTTGACCTCGTTGAGGTGTTGGCGTTGGATGGGATCTGGGCGGGGGTGACCCCCGAGGTTGGGACGTTGCGCACACACGTCATCGAATGCCTCACCGGTCAGGGCATGACCGTCCGCCATGAAGGCCAGCTGATCTGGGAGCCCGAGGCGGCCGCCGGGATCGTGCATGAACGTGTTGCCCACTTGGTGCGCCGGTTGCCTGCCCTCGACGCGCTCGGCGTCACGTGAGAGGGTCCGCTGCGATGACCACCGACTTTGAGCAGGATCCGTCGTTGGTGCGCAGGTGGGGGGTGGCCGACAACGGTGATGTGTATGAGGTCGCACTGCGCCCCCATCTTTTGGACGAGCTGCGACGACGGTGGCCGCCGGTGGGCCTTGACCGGAGGACCATCCCGACCGGGCCGGTGGTTGCTCGGATCGGCTTGTCGGACGCCTGGGTCGTGGTCCCGGACGTCGAAGCCGCCGGGGACCATCCACCGTCGATCGCGTGGGATCTTCTGGAACGGTCACTGGCCGTCTTTGCGTCGCTCCGTTTGATCGGCCGTATTGCAGTGCATTCGGCGGTGATCGGTTGTGAAGGTCGCGCCCTGTTGGTGCCGGCGTCGTCCGGCGGTGGAAAGAGCACCCTCACACAGGCGGCAGCCGCCGCGGGCGCCGAGGTGTTGAGCGACGAATACGCGCTGATCGACTCAAATTCCGGCAAGGTGACGGGGTGGAACCGTCCGGTTCGAATTCTCAAGCCGACGGGCGAGGTGGAGCGACTCGACATCGCCACCCGCTCATCTCCGCTGGTGGTGGGCTGTGTGGCGTTCGTCAGCTTCCTGCCGGGGGGCGGCAACCGCTGGGCCCAGATCAGTCCCGGCCGAGCGATCGGCTTGCTGCTTTCACATGTGCCGTGCGCAGAATCCAGGCCTGATGAGGCGTTGGATGGGGCGCTGGCGGCCTTGCGGTCAGCGCAACTCCTCGAAGGTACACGAGGCGAAGCAGCCTCAGCCGTCGGCGAGTTGTTGACACAGACCGCTCCCCGCCACTCCTGAGCGGCACTGTGAACCGATAGGGCGGGTTGGGTCAGACGTCGACCCACACCTGGCCTCGTGCCCCGCCACCGCCACTTGAGCCAAACACTGATTCCTCGGCCCCTCCTCCACCGCCGCCTGGCGCGGCTGGCGCGGTGCCCGAGGTGTTGGAATCGTTGCCGCCGTTGCCGCCCGCTCCTCCGCCTGGGGAGCCACCGCCAGCCATGCCCCCGGCCCCGGCCGAGTTTCCGCCAGCGCCGTTGCCTCCCGTGCCACCGGAGCCCCCGCTGCCAGCGCCGCCGCCGCCGCCACCACCCGAACCACTGTTCAAGAAGGAGTCGGCTCCTCCCCCGTTGCCTCCTGCGCCTCCGTTGAACGCGGTGGTACCGCCCATACCGCCCATGCCACCGGCGCCACCTGTGCCGTTTCCTGAGCCGGGCTCGGTTCCGCCCGACCCCCCGTTGGCGATCAACAGACTTCCGAAGGACGAGCTGCCGCCCATGCCCCCGGTGTTGCCCCCGCCGCCCCCGCCGGTCCCAACCGTGACGCTGTACGAGGTGCATTCCGTGACCGTGATGTTTCCGCCTCGGTACTCGCCGCCGCCGCCGCCGCCGCCGGTGGAGTCGACACTGCCGCCACCGCCGCCACCGCCCGCACCCCAGGCGCGCACGGTCAGGCTGTAGGAGGACGAACCAGCGCCAGCCGGGCCAGTGGTGTAGGTAGCGTTCGCTGTGTACATCTGCGAGCCCATCGTGGGGGTGACACCGCCGGGGCACGAGGTTGAGGCAGCGGCCGGGTCGGCCAGCGCGAACGTGGTCACGGTGGCCGCCGCCCAGGTCGCCCCCCCGCTGACCAGCAGCTTGCGCCTCGACCAGCCGGATGGCCGCTCAACCAGTCCGGCTTCGATCAGTTCATCGACCCCGTCACGAAGGGCTTCTGGAATCTCGGCGCTCCCATCCCCTTCGTCCAAAAGGCGAAGGACCTGCACAGCGGTACCGTCGACACGGTGAACCTCACCACCGTCGGCGTCCAAGACCAGTGCTTCGTCTCCCAGATCGTCGATCCGGAGCCCGTTTCGTAGTCCTGCGCGCATGCTTCCCTCCAAGTGTGATTCGCTGGGTGCATGCTACACACTAAGGCGCCAGTTGACACGATCTTGGTGTCCATACTCGGCACCGGCCGGTTGGGTAAGGGGGTCTGGCTGCGGGGCGACGAGGGTGCGGCGGCCCCAAAGTATGGTGCGGCGGTGATCGTCGGCCCCGACCCCACCGTCCACTCCTGATTCGCCGGGCAACCGGCGACGACCGTCCGGCGAACATGGAGATCGCCGGTCGTTGGGCTGGTAGGCGCGGGACCCGAATGGAGCGTTCTGTGCCCGTTGCTCAAAGGCGCTCGCCAGCCACTCTGCAATGTCAATAGCCAAGACCGACCTGGACCGAACCTCCGACTCGCAGATGCCACAACCACGCCACGGGCCGCCAACGCGTCCAAGACCGCCTCCTGATCCACCGGCGCCGCCAGTAGCTGGGGCACCCCAAGTGCGGAGAACAACGGAAGACGAACTGTCACCGCCGGTTGAGAACGTTTCCTCAATTCGCGCTTCGTCTCCACTGGAGTCGCAGTTGGGATAGAAATGAAACGGGTGCTGTTGGGGTGACCTTGTCGGTGGCGAAATTCGTCTGTAGTGACATTCAATTACAGGCAGAGGTTACGATGAGGCCCATCCCCATTCAAACTACCTTTCGGCACTCTACTTCCTCCAGATAGCTGGGAAGAACAGCACACATGACGACCATCTCATGGTCATGGTCGGGAACCACCCCAAGAGGCGCGGCTTACTCTAAGGGGCCGCGCGGATAGGTCGCGAACACGTGTTCGGGGCGGGGTGCCATCCACCGGTTGAGGTGCCGGCTCGGTTTTGATGTCGAGTGCGTCCCAACCCAACAACCGATGGAGCTGCGCTGGATGGGACGGGGGTGCTGGCGTCGGCCGAGTCCCGAGCCTGAGGGTTGTTCGGGTTGCTGTGTGGGGTCGGTGAGGTAGCCCGGCCAGTTGTTCGGGCGGGCGGCTGGATGCTCGGGGCGGCAGACGGTCAGACCCGGAGTGGTGTGGGGGTGTTCATGGTGCGGAGCCGCCGTCCGGCGGTGCGGAGCTGTGGGTTCCATGGCCAGTGTTTGGGCCAGAGCGTCCAGGTTTGCCGGTTCCGGACGCGGAGGATCGCCGGTGTTCCGAAGAGGCAGCGTCGGAGCTTTTGGGGTGGGCGTGTTCGAACTCGGTTCCGGCAAGGAGGTCGAGTTGGAACCATCGGCAGAGGGTGTGGGCCCAGCCGACCATTGCGGTCCAGACCTTGTTGCGGGCGGTGTCGGGGAACGGGAACCGGTCGAGTCCGGTGGTCTTGAGGCGTTTGATGTTCTCTTCGACGTGGGCGTGTCTGCGTTGGAGCCGGTCGATCTCGGCCGGGCTGTCGTCGGGTAGGTCGCAGATGATGATGGTGTGTCGCCAGCCGTTGGTGTCGAACATCCGCTGTTGGGCACCGGGATGCAACGGTTCGCGCCGGATGACGATCCGTGTGCCTGGCGGGTAGCGAACATCGAGGTCGTCTTTGGGTCGCTCGTTCAGGCCAACCCATTTCGTGATCGCCGGATCGTCGGTGACCTCCACGACCTGTGCTTTGCGGGCGTCGACATCAGAATCGTTGCCGTCCCAGTCGACACCTCTGGGCCGCAAAGCGTTCTCCCAGTTGGTGTTCTCGTCGAAGCCGAGGATCACCGAGCTCAAGATGTTGTTCGAGCGGCCGGTGACACAGAACCTGAGGTTGCGGTCCCACATGTCCCAGAGGAATCCGAGGGTGTGCCCGGCCGAATCGGAGCAGAACCAGGATCTCGCTGGTCGCGTCAGCTGTGACAGCGCCGGGGCGATGCGATTGGGCGACAGATTCGGGGAGCGCGTCCAACCCGGCGTCGATGATCCCGACCAGGTCGGCGATGGTGTTCGCGCCGGCGTTGCCGGGCCGGTGCTCAACAGCGAGGGCTTCGCCGGAGCAGTCAGCGAAACAGGCGACCGGGTGGAACCCGAACCCGCGCTTGTAGTTACCTTTGGCGTCTTCCTTCTCCGAGTGCACACGGGTGAGCGTCGCGCCGATGTCCAACAGAACTCGGCGGCCGGGATCAGACCAGCCATGCTCGGCCCACACCCTGGTGCGGATCTCACGCATCACCTCGTCGATGGCGCCGGTCGATCCGGGTGTCTTGGCGAGGTCGGCGATCATCCGCCGGAACGTGGTGTCCGAACCAACGTCACCCAACACGCCTCCGGCGGCTTGAGCATCCCAAGGTCGGTGCAGCAATCACCTCCGGCGTTCAACATCAACAGGTGATGGACCAACAGGCCGCCCCGATCAACGACCGGGGATTCCGGCCTGAATAGGGCACCGCCGTCGCCATTCCGCTGGTCAGACCGAGGCAGTCGGCGTACTCAGCGAGCGGCCCCAGGCCGCCCAACGCGACGACCTTGTCGGTCTCATCGGCGCCGTCATAACGCACCGATCGTGCGCGCTATGTTGCACCTGACGGATGCGTTCCATCCCAGCCTCCTTGTGGTCCTCAACACCCTCAAGTTTGCTGGAACGGAGCGCATTTGTCGCGTTGAACCTAGTTCTTCACGGTCTCAGCATGCCGGATCGAGGCTAAGGGGCCGCGCGGATAGGTCGCGAACACGTGTTCGGGGCGGGGTGCCATCCACCGGTTGAGGTGCTGGCTCGGTTTTGATGTCGAGTGCGTCCCAACCCAACAACCGATGGAGGCACCACCCATCATGCGCGCGCTCGAGCCTGAAGTCATAGATGCCATCTGGCAAACCGTCGAACCGCTCCTCCCAGCCAACCCTGATCCCGAAGATCACCCCCTTGGCTGTCACCGGCCCCGCATCAGCGACCGGGTCTGCTTCCGTGGCCTGATGATCCGCCTCGTCACCGGAGCCTCATGGGTCGACATCGAGGCACTACTCGACGGCCAAGTCTCAGACACCACCCTGAGAGCACGACGCGACGAGTGGATCCAAGCAGGAGTCTTCGACACCCTGTTCGACCAGGCCCTGGCCGCCTATGACCGGATTCTTGGCCTCGACCTCGACACCGTCGCCATCGACGGGTCACTCCACAAAGCCCCATGTGGCGGGGAAGGAACCGGCCCGAACCCCACCGACCGCGGGAAGATCGGCCACAAATGGTCGATCGGGGTCGACGGCGCCGGCATCCCGCTGGGCTGGGAACTCGACGGCGCGAACCGCAACGACATCCCAATGCTGAAACCAACCCTGACCGCGATCGACCGGCACGGACTGCTCGAGGAGGTCGGCACCCTGCACCTCGACCGGGGCTATGACTACCCGAAGATCCGCACCATGCTCACCGAGTTGGGGCTCACCGACGTCGACATCCAGAAACGGGGAACCAAACCACCCAAAGGGACGCCACACCGGCTCACCCTCGGACTGCGATGGATCGTCGAAGCAGCAAACTCGTGGCTGTCGAACCACGGCCAACTCCGGCGTTCAACCGACCGGCGCAAGCCCCACCGGCACGCAGCCATGTGCCTCGCCACCGTCGTACTCATCACCGGACGACTCATCGACTACCGCAACCGATGGAGCCCCACAACCTGACCTAACCGCGCAGCCCCTAAGGGGCCGCGCGGATAGGTCGCGAACACGTGTTCGGGGCGGGGTGCCATCCACCGGTTGAGGTGCCGGCTCGGTTTTTATGTCGAGTGCGTCCCAACCCAACAACCGATGGAGGCACCACCCATCATGCGCGCGCTCGAGCCTGAAGTCATGGATGCCGCCATCTGCAAACCAGTCGAACTGCTCCTCCCAGCCAACCTGATCCCGAAGATCACCCCCTGGCTGTCACCGGCCCCGCATCAGCGACCGGGTCTGTTTCCGTGGCCTGATGATCCGCCTCGTCACCGGAGCCTCGAGTGGTCGACATCGAGGCACTACTCGACGGCCAAGTCTCAGACACCACCCTGAGAGCACGACGCGACGAGTGGATCCAAGCAGGAGCTCTCGACACCCTGCTCGACCAGGCCCTGGCCGCCTATGACCGGATTCTTGGCCTCGACTCGACACCGTCGCTACTGACGGTCACCTGACAAAGCCCCATGTGGCGGAAGGAACCGGCCCGAACCCCACCGATCAGAAGATCGGCCACAAATGGTCGATCAGCCTGACGGCGCCGTGGGCATCCCCGCTGGGCTGAACTCGACGGCGTGCGAACCGCAACGACATCCCAATGCTGAAAACTCAACCTCGATCCGCGATCGACCGGCACGGACTGCTCAAGGAGGTCGGCACCCCGCACCTCGACCGGGGCCATGACTACCTGAAGATCTGCACCATGCTCACCGAGTTGGGGCTCGGGACGCCGACATCCAGAAACGGGGAACCAAACCAACTAAAAGGAGACTCACACCGGCTCACCCTCGGACTGCGATGGATCGTCGAAGCAGCAAACTCGTGGCTGTCGAACCACGGCCAACCCGGCGTTCAACCGACCGGCAAGCCCCACCGGCACGCAGCCATGCCTCGCCACCGTCGTACTCATCACCGTGGACGACTCATCGACTAGCCGCAACCGGATGGAGCCCCAATAACCTGACCTAACCGCAGCCCCAACTCGGGGTCACACCAGGGGGTGGGTTCAACGTCACTGCACGCGAGGCCGGCAGCGCGTTCGCCTGCTGATTGAAGGCCAGCTGGCGGCGCGGCTGGTCGTTGAGGACGGCGCATGCCTGGTCGTAGTCGGCCTGGCTGTAGTCGTGCAGGTCGGTGCCCTTGGGAACCAAACTCAGTTGCCGGTTGGAGTTCTCGTTCTTCGACGCTGCCACGGTGCGTGAGGATCACAGAAGAACACCGGCAGCCCCCACCTCGTTGGTGAGCACCTCCCAATGCGCCATCTCCGAGCCCCCGGTCCCACGTCACCGACTCACACATCTCCGCTGGTGTGCTCTGCACCCAACGGACCAGCGCCTCGATCACACACCCTGCTTGATAGCCGTTCGGCAACGCGTAGACCATCTGGAAACCAGACGACCGCTCGACTGTCGTGCGCCAGTTGAAAGGCCGAAGGTGCTGCTGCATGGGACCACTTGAGAGGGGGTCGTTGGGGTTTGTGGTGATGATGGTGGGTGGCGCTGTCGGCGTCAAGGGTGTGACGGCGTCGAGCGTTGACGGGCTCGCCGGTTGGGTCGGGTGGCGGGTTGTTGGTCAGTGGGCGGGTGGTGCCAGTTGGGGTTTTGGCGGTCCCGGTAGGACTCCGCCGTCGATGACGAGTTCGAACGCGGCGGAGGAGAACCGGTCGATCGCTGATTGGGCAAGGAGTTGGTCGGCGAGTAGCGCTAACCATTCGGAGGGGTCCCGGTTCGAGGTGATGACCGTCGAGGCGCGCCGGTGCCGTTCGACGATGAGGTCGTAGAAGTCGCTGGTTGCCGCTGAGTCGGACGCGGTGAGGGCGTAGTCGTCGATGATGAGGAGGTCGACGCGGAGGAGTTTGCGGAGTTCGGCGTCGAGGGTGTTGTCGAGTCTCGCGATCCGGAGTCGTTTGAACAGCTGGTCGGATCGTTCGAAGTGGACCGATCTGCCCCGACGGATCGCTGTGTGCCCGAGGGCGACGGCGAGGAACGTTTTGCCGACACCGACTGGTCCGATGATCACATGCTCTGTCCGGCGTCGACGAACCGGAGGCTGGCGGCTCTCGTCGAGGACGGCCTGGTCGTAGGTGACGTTCGCGGTGGCGTCCCAGTGCCCGAGACGCATCCGTCCGTCGAGCCTGGTTTTCGCTGCTTTGGCTTTCCGAGCAGCCGAGGTGGTGTCACGCCGGGCGATCTCGTCGCTGAGCAACAGCTGGAGGAACTCGGCGTGAGACATCTTCGAGGTCTTCGCCAACGCCAACCGTTCGGGGAGCGTGTCAACAAGTTGACCAAGTTTCAAACGGCGCAAAGTAGCGGTCAGCTCGGGGGTCACCGATGGTGCGAGCGTGGCGGTGGTGGTCATCGTGTCACCTTCCGTCCGGTCGCGAAGTGGGAGGCGTCGCGGGCGAACCGGCCGACGATCACGTTGTCCGGCGGGGCCGGATCGTCTTTGGTCTTGTCGGCTTCGAGGGCCCGTTCGACCATCCCGACGACGGTGGTTACCGACGTCGCCCCGGCGTCAGCAGCCCGCTCACAGGCAGCGTTGACCCGGTCGGGCCCGTAACGGTCGCAGGTGCGCAACAGCTTGTAGACGTGACGCATCCTCGTCCAGGGCAGCGGCCCCTCCAGGATCACCTCGGCGAACACCCCAACGTGTTGCCCGTGGGCATACGCCCGGCGGATCTGGGAGTCGATGTCACGCATGGCGTAGGTCGGTGAGCCCGCCCGACGGCGGGTTGGGCTGGGTCGGTGATCCTTGCCCCCGGCTTGGCGGATGAACTCTTCACCGACCGGCCGGCGGAGTAAAGATTTTCACCAGCGCCGTGTCAGCCCGAACGTCGACGGTCGTGCCGATCAGATCACCCGGGACCGAGTACAACGATTTGGCGACCTGGATGTGATGGTCCCGGTGGACCTTGGCGGTCTTGTAGAGCGGCACGTCGTAACGCTCCGACGGCGCCCCCAACAGCACCGGTGCTCGACCTCGGCGAACACCACCGCCTGCTGGGCCTGCTGTCCTGTAGTCCAGGCCGGCCCGTGAGGCACACCACAGCTCTGCTGCGGTCTGCGCCTCAGCGAGACAGCCGAAGTTCTCACCGGCCCAAAACGACGTCTGGACGAACTGGACCGCCCGCTCCACCGCTGCCCTTGTCCTGGGGTGCGCGGACACGTGCGGGGTCGATCAGGAACCCACGTGATTGGGCGTATTCTCAACGAACGCCACAGTTGATCATTCACGCGTCACCTTCGTCATCACGCCGCAGCAGCCGATCCTGTCCCGGACACTTATCGAAGAACCACCCGTACGTGCTGCATCCGTTGATTGTCAGTGCGAGGTTCTTAATAACGACATCCGCCACAACGTGTGGCCGGACAACTGCGGTGAATCCAACGGCCCACACTGTCACCGTTTGCCGGTCTCTCGTCAACACAGCCAGAGGCTCGCCGAAGCCGACCTGCACATCAACAACCGGGACCGTCGACCGCGCTGGTGTCCCGAACTCTGCTGCCAGATAGCGGTTCAACGTCCGCTCCGGGACCACCACACCCTGGCGGCCCAGCAACTCGACCATCTTCACAGCGGGCACGTCGTCGTTGTGCCAGCCCTCCAACTTCTCCCGATGGCCGACCAGCACGTTCCACGCCTCGCCGTGACGGTCCGGGACCTTCGGGGCCATCTCCGCGACCACCCCACCCACAAAATCGTCGGACAACCGATCCGGGCTGTCGGTGCGGACCAGCCCCTGACCCTCAGCGATCCGCACGATCTTCGTCACCGTCTTCCGGTCGCACCGCACCATCTCCGCGATCCTCCGGAACGCCAGCAACGCCAGCCACAACCTCAACACCTCTCGCACTTCAAACACCGCAACCTCCCGGTATGCCATTGACGCGCCGCCTTTCGGGTCGTAGACGCAACGACGGCAGTTCAGCGTCTACAACACCGACCCCGGAAGACCCCCCACCAAATGGTCCCTTTCAGCTGGCGCACCAGTGGTCCATACCAGGTGGCGCAACACCCCCAAAGTGGTCCCTACCAACTGGCGCACGACACGCTCGACCAGCGTCAACGCAGCGGACTGGTTGCGGGCACCAATGATCAGGTCACCTTCCCAGTGACCTGAAGCACCCTCGGCCGCCTCGGCAGGTCGTTCGCTGATCGGGACAGCATTCGGTCCCAGCGCTGACGTTCGCGGCGATGTGGCCGCCCTACGCTTCTTGCGTCTGGGCCGCCGCGACCGGAGACAGTCGGTCGCTTTGAGGCCGAGGCTGCCGCCGTAGATGCCTTGGTAGATCGTCTCAGCGCACACCGTCCCGCCACCCTGACGGGCGCACAGGGCCGCTGTGGCGACCGGCGAGTAGCCCGTCGACACCAGCTCGATCACCAGGTCGCGGAGCGGGCCCTCAACGGCCAAGACCAAGGCTTTCGGGCGTTGTCGGCGGGTGGATGCCGCATGTCCTGCGTTGATGGACGGTAGGCGTGACGACCGCCGTTGCGGGCCACTTCGCGTGAGATCGTGGACCGGTGACGATCAAGTTCCCGGGCGATATCGCTAAACGAAACCGCCCGGTCTACTGACAGGCATTCATGGATGAAGTCGCGTTCATCCGCTCTGATCGGATTGCGTGGCAAGCTGTGGGCTCCAGGGGTCGGCGTGCACGAGTGACCCGGCCATTCTGACCGGACGCGTGCGTTGACCCCTGGAACTCACCGGGCTATCGAACGGTTTACGGATTGAGTTTGCGCTCGAGCGGCACCCGTGCTCCCTCAAGGGGCGGGACCCGCCCAAATCGTTCCGGTATGTTCGAAGGATGCCTGCGACCAACGACCCGACCGGCGATTTGCACTTCCGGCAGACCGAACCGGAGGACCGTCGGGCGATCATCGAGCTGTGTCGCCAGGCGCTCGGCTGGCAGGCAGACGACCCCAACGAGGCGTTCTTCACATGGAAACACGACGAGAACCCGTTCGGGCAGTCACCGGCCTGGGTTGCCGAGGACGACGAGGGCACGCTGGTCGGCCTCCGTACCTTCCTTCGCTGGCGATTTCGCCGTCCCGACGGCACCACTATCAAGGCAGTCCGGGCGGTCGATACCGCCACCCACCCCGACTGGCAGGGGCGAGGGATCTTCAGCCGCTTGACGCTGAGCGCCCTCGACGACCTGCAAGATGAGGGCGTGGACTGCGTGTTCAACACGCCCAACGACAAGAGCCGCCTGGGCTACCTCAAGATGGGCTGGCAACAGGTCGGCAAGTTTCCGGTGTCGGTCCGGTTGACCGGCCAGGGTTCGATCGCCAGTTGGCCGGCGCCCGCACCGCCGCCGAGAAGTGGTCGGAGGAGTCGGCGGTCGGGCAACCGGCCGGTGAGGTGTTCGCCGATCACGGCGCCGTCGAAGTGCTCCTGGCCCGAATCGGCACCGGGTCGCACATCGCCACTGACCGGACCCCGGAGTTTCTCCACTGGCGTTACCGGTTCGACCCGCTGCGCTACCGGGCGATCAGCCTGGGAACGGGCGTCGAGGACGGCGGTGGTGTTCCGGGCTCGACGCCGGGGCACGGCGGTCGAGGCAACGATCTGCGACGTGCTCGCCCCGCGGCGCGCTCACCGAAGCGGGCTGAAGGCCCTCAAGGGTGCCGGGGTCGACTACCTGCTGAAAGGCTCGACGCCGCAAGGCCGGCGGCCTCTCGCCGATGCCCGCCAAGGGTTCGTGCCCGTCCCGGCGCTGGGCCCGATCCTCACCTGGCGCCCGGTTGCCATACCGATGGTGCCAACGATGGACCAGTTGGCGCTGAGCCTCGGAGACATCGAGCTGTTCTAGCACAAAGGGCTCAGCGATCGAGCACCTCACGGTAGATGTCCTCGATCTCGGCGGTCGCAACAGCAGCGCTGAATCGCTCGAACGCCGTGGCTCGACCTCTGCGCGCGCCAGCTGACCGAAGCGCAGCATCGCCGATCACCTCGGTCAAGGCCTGCGCCAGCTCAAGCTCGGACCCGTCGGCGACTAGGCGCCCCTCGTGGTCGTCGGTGACCATCTCGGGGATGCCGCCGACCGCGGTGCTGACGATGGGAAGGCCAAGCGTCATCGCCTCCATGAGCGCCACCGGCAGGCCCTCGTGGCGCGAGCTGAGGAGAAACACGTCGAGCGCCGCCATGACATCGGTTGCGTCCGACCGAAAGCCGAGAAACCGAAAACGATCGCCCAGGCTCCAGCCCGTCGTGGAGCCGATTTAGACTCGCTTCCAGTGGTCCCTGTCCGACAGCCAGAAAGACCACGTTGGGATGATCGGTAGCACGCGCTTCGCCGAAGCGAGCATCAGCGGTAGTTCTTCTGCTCACGTAGGTTCGCCACCGTGCCGATGACGATCGCATCGTCTGCGATACCTAGCTCCTCACGAACCTGCTGGCGCTGGTCCAACGACCGAAGCACCACGTCGGCGTCGATGCCGTGCTCCAGCACGCACCTGTGCCTGAACCTTCGGGGCATGGTCGACCGGCAATCCGCCGACACCGCCAGTGCGGCATCGTTGAGTGCCGAACGTCGCCCGGTTCACGCATCGGGTCGGACGCATAGCGATCCCAGCGGTTGTGCTCGGTCACCACGACCTTCACCCGGCGACGGGTTATCGCAAGCAGGACACGTGCAATCGAGCCGGGAAGAGGGGAGTGGACGTGGAGAATGTCCACCTCCCCCTCCCGCAACTCCGCTAGGAGGTCCCGAATCCAGCGTGGATCCGCGATCCGGCCGTTACCGAGACGTCGCACCGGCAACCCTTCGCTGCGCAGATCCTCAACAACCGAGTGCGGCCGATCAACGAGGTAGGCAGCTCGGTAGGAGAAGGCCGTCCGGTTGCCCGCCCGAGCGTGGTTGAGCAGCAACTGCTCCATGCCACCTTTGCCTAGCCCTTTGGCCAACCAGAGCACCGTCTTCGGCGCCTCAACATCTGATATGGGGTCGTCGATCTGGGAGGACTTGCTCACCCCGGCATGATTGTTGGGATCGCCGGCGCATACAAGATGGGATTGCGCTCGGTTGACGCCGCGGTCCATTCCTGCCTCCGCACCATCTCGTGCTTGGCTGGAAGGCGACGAGCTGGCGGAGGAGCAAGGCCGCTACTTACACGTCCCCAAAATAGCGTGACCACCCGTCAAGGAGTACCTCACCCAATCCTGTGCTCGGCGATGTTCGTTCGATGATTTCGGCGATGGTCTTGGCAATATCCTCACTCGAGTCGGTGCACCACGAGCGAGCGTGAGCAATTCGGTCGTCCCTCTGGTCAAAGCGAAGCGGAAGCGCGTCCATCGCTACCCGCAGACCATGGGCGTCGTGAACGACTTGGACGAGCGGCCCAGCGATGTAGGGGTAGTTGGGTCGCTCCTCATAGTGGCAAAGGTCGATCACCTCCAGCCCTAGCGCGAGTGCTTCTAGGCCGACTCCACTCCCGTGCTGGATAACTGCCTTCGCGCCATGCTCCCGCAAGTAGGTAGACGTGTTTGGAGCGTCGACGATCACCCATTCTGCTGGGAACAACTGGAGGTATTCTGAAGAGCGCATCCGAGGATGCAGAGATACTCGGACGGGATCCTCAAGGGCGTACCTGATCACGTCAATGTCGGCCCGCAACACCTGTGGAGAGTGAGGGGACGGCGCATAGACGACATGGTCAGAAGCTGGTGGTGCCGCGTGTGACACCGGCTCGTCTGGGGTGCCGACGACCGCTAGACGCTTAGCTGGCATGGCCCCGAGATCACGGTAGAAGCTGGCCTCCGCATCCCCACGGAGCAGTGCCCAATTCGTCGGGAGGTCGTGATAGAAGGCGTTGTCCGCCATCGGGGCATGAGGGAGGTAATACGAAGCGATCTGCTGGTGACGGGCAACGGAGAGAAGTGCTCGAGTTGGAGCATTTTGCTGTGATCCGACGAGAATCGCATCGACCCCCGCGAGGTGAAGCCGAGCGCTGGCAAAGCGACGCCTGACGATCTCCACCTTGAGCAACTCATCACGAAGACCAAGCGGGACGGTGACTCCGGCAATTGACATTGCGTCTCGGAGGTTGCGCTCGACTCGTCCGACGTTTTGCAGGGCTCCCCTGATGGAGTTCACCCCCAGCGGGGGGACGCGGGGGTGCTCCGGCTCGCCATGGCGACTGGCGAGTTCCCCTATCAACGGGGCAGTCACCCGTTCGGTCTGGACGCTGGTGTCCACCACCAGCACCGGGCCGACGCGGGTGAGCGCCGGACCGACCTGCGGGGCGATCGCTCGAGCGTGATTGCGAGCGCGCTCCCGCAGCGCAGCTATTCCGCTGCGGTCGGACACCGAGTGCCCGAGCAGCATCATGGCCACCTGTGGAAGAACAGACCAGGCAAGATCGGCCGCGCCGGCTGAAACGGGTTGCCCTAACCTGAACTTCGGCACTTCGCCCGCGGTAGGGGCCACTGCCGGGATGGGCGATGCGCCCAAGCCCGAAGCAACCCCGTCATGGCCGAGTCAACGTTGGGTTGACGAGACCCAACATGACGACGTCGTCTCGATTTCCGTCGAGGCTCACGTGACTCTTGAATGTGCCTTCGATATCAAAACCCGCCTTTTCAAACGAGCGAATGGAAGCCCGGTTGCTCCCGTGGGCGCCTGCAAACAGCTTTGCTATGTCCAGCGACGCAAAAGCGAAGCGCGACAGCGCTGCGATCGACTCCTCCGCGAACCCCTGACCCCACGCCGCTTGGGCGCCGATCATGATCCCGATGTCGCCGCGGTTGTGGCGGCGGTCGATTGGGCCAAGTTTGATGTTGCCGATGTACCCCATCTGCGGCTCGATAATGGCAGCGAAGACGACGTTGTCGAGAGCCAGAGTCGCATCGACATACTCACGCAAAGCATCCAGATCCGGGCAACCAACCGTCTCAAGAAACCTCGTCACTTCGGGGTCATTCAACCAGCCGAGGTACCGCTCTCCGACGTCACCAGCATCGACCGACCTCAGAATCAGCCGCTCGGTGTTGATGCTGATGGGGATCGCCACGATCAGGCCAGCCGCTGGAAGCCGCTGTGGGCGGTTCCGTTTGGCAAGTGTGCAAGCAGCTCCTCGTCAGACTCGATCCCTGCAAGGGCGTCGAAGACAGGGCGCAACGTGTCGAAATAGCCGTCGAGGACTTCGGAATCGTGGGCGACTGAGGCATAGGTCGCAGTTCCCGCAATGTAGCCCCGGGCGAGCATCTCCTGGGTGACGAAGGTCTTTACTGCCAACGGGTCGAGACCGCTCACCAGGAAGCTTCCCAGCGCAGGAAGCCCCAGCGTCTGGATCGGGAGCCCCACCGTTTCGGCCAGCTCAACCCACCTCCTCCGGATCTCAAGCCCGATCGCATCGATTCGAGCGGGAGCATCCTCGGAACGCATTGCCGCAAGGCTTGCAAGGCCCGCAAATGGTCCGATGCGCTCGGTCCAGAACGTGCTGGAAATAAAGGTGTTTTGAGCTGCTTGCATCACCGATTCCGTGCCAATCACTGCGCTGATGGCGTAGCCGTTGCCCAACGTCTTACCGAACACCGCAATGTCGGGTTCGACGTTGTGCAGCAGGTGCAGACCACCCAAAGTCTTGCGGAAGCCTGATGTGCATTCGTCGAAGACCAGAACGGCACCGTGGCGAGATGCGGCAGCCCGGACGCCGTCCAGGAAGCCCGGATCAGGCTCGGCCGACCGCTGCACCTCCATGAAAACCACGCCTATATCGCCAGTTTCGAGGAGCGACTCGAGTGCTGCCAGATCGTTGTAGGCGAATCCGCGAGCCGAGCCTGCCAGTCCGCGAGGCACACCTGCGGGATCCAACCCAGGTAGAAGGTGGGTGGCTAGTGGCGAACCCTCCGTGAGATTGGCCGCCAGGTACCAATCGCTCCACCCGTGGTAACCGCAGAACGCAACGCCGTCTTTCCCTGAGGCAGCCCTTGCGATGCGGACTGCCACTGCACAGGCCTCGCCGCCTGAGCGGGCAAAGCGAGCCATGTCGGCCCAAGGATGCAGGTCGACGAGTTGCTCAGCGAGCCACACCTCTTCCGGACAGTTGAAGGTCGACATGTTCCCGGCAGCGACGGCCGCACTAACTGACTCGTCCACCTTTGGATGCCCATAGCCCAAGATGTTGGTTCCCACCCCCATGAGTCCCACGTCGACGTACATCTGGTCGTCGAGATCCCAAACCCTGCAGCCCTTGGCCCGCGAGAAGTAGGAGGGCCAGCCAGCGGGGAGGTGCATCTCCGCCCGTTTGGACAACAACATGTTGCCACCGGGGATCACACGCTTCGCCCGCTTCCAGAGCTTCTCACCCGTGCCCATCGAGGCACCGCCATCTCGACCAAAATGTCGGTTTCCGGCGAACAGCGACGGCTCCGAACGCATCAACTCGGCAACGTCCTCGAAGCTGAAGCGGTTGTGTCCGAAGAAGTCGAAAACAGCACCTATCACTTCAAGGTCTTCGGGCTCGTCCAACGTGACTCGTTCTTCGGGTACCGCGTGCGCGGCTTCAAAAACAGCATTGTGAGTATCCGGATCCCGCTGCATATATGGCGTGACGTGTTCCCGGTCGTACGGCTCGGTCGCTTCCGCCCTTGCCCGCCTGAGGGCCTCAATGGTGAAAGCCTCCACATCAAACCCATCCGGGAACGACTGTCCAGTCCTGAGGTAGTCATATTGCTTGGTCGCTAGTTCCGAGAGGACTCGATCGACCAATTCGGGTGCAACCAGCGGGCAATCTCCGGTGATCCGGACGATGATCTGGGCCTCGGTCGAATCTGCTGCTACCCCGAAACGATCGAGGACGTTGGTTTCGCTGCCGCGGAAGCAAGTCACCCCGAGACGGTCAGCGAGAATGGACAGTTCGTCGTTGACCGCGGTGTCAGGAACGGCCAGTACGACCTGATCAACCAGCTCCGCACGAGAGAGCCGCTCGATCAGATGCTCAAGAGCGGGTTTCTCAAGTACCGGGCTGAGGACCTTCCCCGGGAGTCGAACCGAACCCATGCGAGCCTGCACAATCGCCACCACGTGTTGGTCGGTGTAGAGGCTCATGGCGAAGTCACGATCGTCCAGCTACGCGGATCGCACTGAGCAGCAGGTGGATAGGGAAGTGCTTCGAGTTCGGCAATCAAATCGTCGTCCAGTGGTGGGGAGTTGAATGATGCGACCAGCTCGCGAAGCTGAATGACCGACTCGGCTCCGACCAACATGCCGCGGATTCCCGAGATCGCCTTGACCCAGCCGATCGCGAGGTCCCTCCTCGTCCTGCCGGCGAGTTCCGCCAGCTCAGCGAACGCCACGACGTATGGACGCAACGGCAAAGTCGGGCCGACGAGTTCCAATGGGTCGGCTGCAAGGATGCCCTGAAGCAGCACGCTTCGTACATAGAGGATCGTGCCAGTTGAGTCGGCTGATGCAATCAAGTCTCGGGTGAGACGACGATCGAAGAGGTTGAGGGGCACCTGCACCACGCCGATGCGAGGGTCGTCGACAGCCGCTTCGAACTCGGGCAGGTCGTATACGGATGCTCCCAGACTGCCGACTCGTTCACCTACCAACTCAGATGCAGAGGCGACTACGCGACTCTCGGGCCGAAGCACTTCCGCCGAATCGTGGATGTAGAGCACGTCTATGCGGTCGCGCTGCAGATCTTGTAGCGATTTCGATAGAGATTCCGCGGGGCTTCGCTTCGGGTCGAGCTTGGTGTGCACCGGTAGGCCGCACCCTGACTGGCCGATTGCGTCTTCTGCCCGGCCATAGGCAGGCGCCGTGTCGAGAGCGGCTATGCCAAGGCGGGCGGCCAACTTCAAAATATCTGCGTTGTCTGACTGATGCGCTTGCTCTGAGTCCCTCACGATTCCGTATCCCGACTGGAACTGCGCAGTGCCCAAGATCAGCTCGGTCGGGTGGTCGATCTCCGTCATCGATTCACAGATCGGCCGAGATCAGACCACATGATCGGTTCTCCTTGTTTGATGGCCCGGCTCGAGCTCATGCCAACTACTGCTTCGAACTGATCGGGTGCAAGCCCCCCAGCAGGACGTACTGACCGCACATTCTCGGCGGTAATCATCTCGCCGCTGGATATGGGGCGGACTGCGCAACGAACGGCGAAACGCCAAGCTGGCTTGCTCTCCTGGTGAGGCACCGAACCGGACGGTGCCGAGCGCAGCATGTACTTCTCGCACCGACGCAACCAACGATCTCAGCTCATCAGGCTCTGACGAAAAGGCTGCGTCTGGGCCTCCATCAGACCGGCGCAGTGTGAGGTGTTTTTCGATGATGCTTGTGCCGAGCGCTACTGAAGCGATCGCAGCACTCGCTCCGACCGTGTGATCGGAAAGCCCAACGGGTAGATCCCACACTCCTCGCATTGCGGGAATCGTGAGGAGGTCCATCTCTCTGGGATCGGCGGGATAGCCGGAATTACATCGCAACAGCGCCACGGCAGGCGCACCGCTGTCCAGGGCAGCGCCGATGCCAGCATCGATCTCAGCCAAGGTTGCCATCCCGGTAGAGATGATCAACGGTTTACCTTGAGTCGCTGCGTAGCGGATCAACGGGAGATCGACAATCTCGAACGAAGCGATTTTCAAAGCGGGTACATCGAGGGCCACGAGGAAGTCGACCGCGGTGGGATCGAACGGACTTGAGAGCCAGGTGATGCCGAGCTTGTTTGCTTCGGCTACGAGTTCAGGGTCCACTCCCACGGCAGCATGGCCTCGGCGTACAAGTCGGCCAGTTGTGCTCCGTCCCACAGCGTTCCCCCGCTGATCCTGAAGTCTGGGTGGTCAGATCGCACGGTGATCGTATCTGGAGTGAAGTGCTGGAACTTCACGGCGTCGGCACCGGCTTCGTGGGCTGCATGGATCAGTTCTAGCGTTGCTGCGAGACTTCCACGATGGTTTGCGGACAACTCGGCGATCACAAAGGGAGGTTGGGTGCTGTTGATGGTACGGCCATCGACTACGAGGTCCATCACTTGCCCTTCAAATCTGCGTGCGAGCGCTGCTTGCGCCGCAGTTGATCTTCGATGCCCGGCCGGCAGAGTTGCCAGTCGGCCCGAAGCATAGCGAGGCCAATCACATCAATCCTCTCGTCCCCGCGTCGCACGTGGGATCGAAAGTAGGCCTCGCGACGAAATCCGAAGCTCTCGTGCAGCGCAATGACCGAAAGGTTTGTGTCCAGAACCTCGCTCGACACCTTCTCAAGTTCGAGATCATCGAATGCATAGCGAAGCGTCTGGAACCAGGCACTACTGCCTGAGGCCCCCGCCGCGCAGTGCTGGAGATGCGATGTAGAAGCCCCAGGAGCAACGAGCGTTGTGTTCGTCGATGCTGGTGAGACTGATCAGGCCTGCCGGAACCCCGTCGGTTTGGATAATCCAATCTCGACGCGTGGCATCGACAGAGCACACTCTTGAACCAACGATCGTGTTCCTCTCGCCGGATCGGTACATCGGTGAACATGTAACGGCGAACCTCCGGGAGGTTGCGCCACTCGAAGAGACGTTCGGCGTCACTCGTCACAATGGGGCGTAGTTCAACCACGAGGAACCCATCTATGGTCCGCCTTTGTAAGTGCATCGGCCACCCTCCGGACTCCTCGGCCATCGATGGCCTTCTGGCCGGCATCGGCCATATCGGCACGTCGAAGCGGATCATCCAACATGCCCGCCAATGCACGAGACGCCGCGCCAACTGGATCGACCGTTCGGCCGTCGATGACGTGGGTGAACCCCTGCATTTCGGCGGATCGAACCGGTTCGGCCTGGTTGTCTGCGACGATCAGCGCTAGCGTGGGGACACCGAGATATGCGGCCTCCCAAACCGTCCCCCGGCGCCAACGACGGCGCAGGCTGACCCGGCGAGCTCTGCCAGGTATTGCTCCGGCTCAATGACTGTTGCATACCCGGCCGACCTGGCTTCTGATCGAATAGCGGCGTCGTGGTCGTTCGCCGGTCCAATCGCAATTCTGAGATCAGCGCCAAGGTGCCCCATCTCACCGATCAGCGGCGCGGTAAGGCGCTTTGGGTCGCTCCCACCGATCGATACGAGTACCTTGGGCGACTCGGCCTCTTTGGGCATCTTACGGGAACGAGCGTGTCTGGACGTCCCTGCGAATCAAGGCATATCGGAGACCGATCAATAGCTCTGAATGTTCGAGATGAGAATACATTCGGTTCACCGCGAGGGTTCTGGTTGATCACGAATGCGGGACAGATCGCTGCCGTTTCTACGTTGTCATCAATGACCGCATAACGAATCCCATCCTCCCCTAACTGGGTATAGAACCTGTGACCAAATTGGTAGCCGTCGACGACAACGAGGTCCGGATGAAGCGAAGCCAATTGCTAGCGTCACCCGCGGTTCCGACAGGCGCCGTGATTACGTGTATATCTATCGTAGCGGCCAGTGCCATCGAAGTGATCTCGCCCGGAGCACTGCTGGTAGCCAGAACGACTCGCCAGCCAACAGCGGCTAGGGCTTCACCGAGTGCCAAGCTTCGTGTGAGGTGTCCAAGCCCAATGCTGGCGCCGCCATCAGATCGGAGCACAGCCAGCGGCTGGGAAGCTACCGCCTGCACCTCAGGTCACCAGTGTGGCCAGTGTGGCGACGACGCGATCCTGCTCCGTCTCCGTCAGGTCCGGGAACATCGGCAGGCTGATGAGTTGCTCATACGCTTCGTCGCACGCGGGGAACTCGCCTGGGCCAATCCCGATGTCGACACTGATCGGGTGGATGGTGAATCGGGACATAGTGGACCTGCACCCCAATGCCAGCAGAACGGAGACCGTTGAAGACCCGCTCGCGGTCACGAACGCGAACAGCAAACAGGTGATACCCGTGGGTGAACCCCTGCGGTGCTTCCGGCGGGAGGACCACCGGTAGAGGAGCTAGTAAAGCTCGGTATCGATCCGCCAATTCGTTTCGGCGATGAATGAACGTGTTGAGCTTCGTCAACTGGGACAGTCCCAGAGCCGCCTGGATATCTGTCATCCGATAGTTGAACCCAAGCTCGCTGATCTGGTAGGCCCAGGCCCCACGATCGGGTGTTCGCTCGATGTCGTGAGATCGGAATTGCCGCAACTTTTGAGCAAGACTGTCGTCATTAGTCGTGACGATGCCGCCCTCGCCGGTAGTGACCGGCTTGACCGGGTGGAACGAAAACATGCACATATCACTTCGGGCGCAGTTACCAACAGGACCGTCGGGAGTCGATGCTCCGAGCGCGTGGGCAGCGTCCTCGATGACAACCCTCGGCCGGACATTCATGTCCCGAAGGTCGACGGGCAAACCCGCATAGTGCACGGCCACCACCGCATCTGTTTCAGCCGGAATCTGGCCTATGTCGAGGTTCAAGGTTTCGGGGCGAATGTCCACTAGACCGACATTCGCTCCGACGTAGCGTGCGCAATTCGCGCTGGCCATGAAGGTGAGGGGTGAGGTGACGACTAGATCGCCAGCGCCAAGCCCCGCGACCGCCGTGCAACCGTGTAGCGCAGCAGTTCCGCTGGAGAAGGCGACGGCGTGGCGTGCTTGTACTCTGTGGGCAACTGCATCTTCGAATGCCTCGACTGTGGGGCCCTGAGTCAGCCAGGCGCCACGAAGCACAGCTTCCACAGCGCTGATATCAGCCTCGTCGACCGACTGTCGACCGTACGGTATGTGGGCCTGAGTCATAGTGTGGCGAGCAACTCGCGAAGTTCGTCGACGTCGAGCCACAGGTCGTTTGTGTCAGACCGGTAGGCGAAGCCGTCAGGCAGTGCCTTGCCCTCCTGAAACTCGGCAGACTGCCAGTAGTCCAGCACCGGGGTGATGACGAAATAGTCGTCGAAGGCCAGGCCGCGGCGGGCGTCGTCTTCCGAGATCATCTCTTCGTGCAGCTTCTCACCAGGCCTGACTCCCACGGTGTGAATCTTCGCATCGGGTGCGATGGCTCGGGCGAGATCGATCACACTCGTCGAGGGGATTCGAGGAACGAACAGCTCTCCGCCAACCAGTCGGTTGAAGCTGTCGACGACGAACTGCACCGCCTGATCCAGCGTGATCCAGAACCGTGTCATGCGCTCATCTGTGACGGGCAACTGTCCCGTCGCTGCGAGCTTTCGGAAGAGCGGAATGACGGAACCGCGGCTCCCCATTACGTTTCCGTAACGGACCACACCGAATCGGGTCTCGCTGTGGCCAGCGTATGCGTTGCCTGCTACGAGGAGTTTGTCGGAGCACAGTTTCGAGGCTCCCTAGAGGTTGACAGGCGACGATGCCTTGTCCGTGGAAAGCCCGATGACCCGCTCCACGCCGGAGTCAATGCAGGCGTTGATCAGATTCTCGGTGCCCATGACGTTTGTCCGGATGCACTCAAATGGGTTGTACTCGGCGGTGTCTACTTGCTTCATCGCCGCCGCATGAACCACGGCTTCGACGCCATCGAGGGCCCGTGCAAGCCGGTCCGCGTCCCGGATGTCTCCGATGAACCATCGAAGGCGAGGATCGTCGCCAATTTCGGTCCGGAATTCGTACTGTTTGAGTTCATCTCTGGAGAAGATGACCAGCCGTTGGGGATCGAGGTGTTCGAGCGCGTAGCGCACGAACGCCTTACCGAAGGACCCAGTCCCACCTGTAATCAGGATGGATCGTCCCTCTAGATAGCTCATAGGCCTGGTATCCTTCCGGAATGTTTTTCGAGTCGGTCAACCACCACAAGGTGAGAAGCGATTGAGCCATCGGCCGTGGTCGCCGGAGCATATTGGACATGCCCGATTGAGTTCTGAATGTTCACAGCCCGACTTCCAGGTTTCGGAGGCGAGGGTGCACAAGCTGCAGGTGGATTGAGAGAGCGTACCAGCGGGCCGATTCGCACAGCGAACTTCGACCCGAACGGACTCGACCACGCCCGTGGATGGTTGAGCTTGAGGTCTTGGGTACACGAAGCGGGTTGATCATGGATGTAGCAGGTTCGCTTCGTATGTGTCTTCCGGCCTTGCTCGTGGTAGGTCGGCAGGTTCTAGTGCAGTCCCGCGCAAATGACACGCGTGTAATCTGGTCTGGGTCCTGACCAGAGGGGTGGCACATGTTCAAAGTGGATGCGGTCGTTTTGGACGACATGACCAGAGCGGAGCTGGAACGAAGAGCTCGGTCCACGACCATGCCGGTCCGCGACGTTCAGCGGGCAAAGATCATCTTGTTGTGTGCCGAGGGTGTGTCGATACGTCAGATCGGACTGCGGGTCGGGCTCGGGCAGCACCGGGTGGGTGCATGGCGCAAACGGTTCCTCGCCGAAGGGTTGGACGGACTCAAAGACGGAAAACGCTCGGGGCGGCCACGCCGTCTTGGTCACGACGAACGGATCAAGATCGCCGCGGTGGCGACGTCGGAGAAACCCGATGATGATCCGGTGGCCACGTGGACCTATCCGGAAGTGACCGCCAAACTCAACGACGATGGTATCGAGGTGTCGGTGTCACAGGTGTGGCGGATCCTCAACGCGATGGATATCGACCTCACCAAGGTTCGGGGCTGGCTGAACCGTCGCGACGACCCAGATTTTTGGGATCGGGTCCGTGATGTGTGTGGCCTGTATCTGAACCCGCCAGGTGGTGCGATCGTGTTGTCGGTTGATGAGAAGACCGCGATCGCGGCGCGTTCACCGAAGTATCCCGATCAGAGCGCACGGTCTGGGCGGCACCGGCGCCGCGAGTTCGAGTATCGCCGTCATGGCACAGCATCGTTGTTCGCTGCGATGGACGTGCATTCCGGTCAGGTGTTGGCCGAGCCGATCGACGGTAAGAACGACTCGGTCAATTTTTGTGGGTTCCTCGCGGAGATCGATCGTGTTGTGGACCCTGCGTTGGAGATCCATGTGGTGTTGGACAACGGGTCGTCACACCGGTCGAAACACACGACGAAGTGGTTCGAGGATCATCCCCGTTGGGTCGTTCATTTCACGCCGCCGCACGCGTCGTGGGTGAACCAGGTCGAGCTGTTTTTCTCGATCCTGCAACGCAAAGTCATCCGGGGTGGCAGGTTTTCCTCGCGGGAGGACTTGATCACCAAATTGTTGACGTTCATCGCTGACTACGACCAGACCGCCCGACCGTTCAAGTGGACCTACGCCGCAGATCCGCTGAAAGCAGCGTGAATCACATGAACATCATTTCCGCGCGGCTGCACT
>JAWKIE010000030.1:0-62562 GCA_041394485.1 Microthrixaceae bacterium | reverse complement strand
GTGGTCAGGGTGCCGTCGGCGTGGATCAGCCGCAGCGCCGGGGGACGCAACGCGTCGCCGCCTCCAAACGTCGGGTACGCGTCCGGAAACACCCCGACGGGCACGTCGCCCGGCTCGACGAGGTGACCGGCGGGGCCCAAGCCGAGCTGACGCAGCCGTCCGGCACCGTCGGCGGCCCAGGTAAGGCCCCAGCCGCCGGCGTCCACCCGAATCGGTTGATCATCGCCGGTGCGACCCTCGTCGTTGCCGGCTCCGTCGTTGCTGCCCTCGATCATGGGGCACGGTAGCCAACCGGCCGCTACATCGCCCCACGTGAGGAGAGCACCACCGGCAGGGTCTTGGCCAGGATCCCGGCGTCGACCAGGATCGACCAGTTGTCGACGTAGTAGAGGTCGAGACGCTGGTAGTCGGCGAAGGACGACTCGCTGCGGCCGTTCACCTGCCACATGCCGGTGATGCCCGGCTTGACCCGAAGCCGGTTGTACAGCTCGGAGTCCCATTCGGCCATCTCGGAGGGCAGCGCCGGGCGAGGCCCCACCAGGCTCATCTCGCCCTTGACCACATTCCACAGCTGGGGCAGCTCGTCGATCGACGTCTTTCGCAAGATGGCGCCAACCCTGGTGATCCTGGGGTCGTCGCTCATCTTGAACATCGGGCCGTCGGCCTCGTTGAGCCGGCTGAGGTCCTCCAGCCGGTCCTCGGCGTCCACCACCATCGTGCGCAGCTTCAGCACCTCGAACGGGCGGGCGTGCTGGCCCACCCTGGTCTGACGGAACAGCACCGGCCCGGGGGACGTCAGCTTCACCGCGAGGGCGGCGATCGCCAGGAACGGCGAGACGATCAACAGCCCGGTGCCCGACAGCACCACGTCGAAGGTGCGCTTGGCCAACCGGCGCCATCCGTACCGGGCCACCGGTTCGACGTAGGCGACCGGGAAACGGCCCAACGGGCGGACGGTGAGCCGGTTGGACGCGATGTCACGGAGCGGCCAGGTGATCTCGACGTGAAGCCCGGCCTCGGACAACTCGCGCACCAGGTGGTTGGACCGCTCCAGGCTGAGTGCCGTCGAGGCGATGATGACACCCTGCGCCTGGTTGGCGTCGGCCAGCGGCACCAGGTCGTCGATGTTCGAGTGCACCGGGATGCCGTCGATCGCGGCGGGCGCCTTCGGGTCGTCGTCGACGAAGGCCACGACGTCGTAGCCGAGGTGGCGTTCGGTCATGAACATGCGTCGCAGCGCCAGGGCCTCGGTGCTGGTGCCGATCACCAGCACGCGCTTCATCGAGGCACCGCGCGAACGGCGGCGGGCGAAGATCCGACGGGCGACGTACCGCTCGAATCCCAGCGCCAGGTTGCCGAAGATCCACAGGGCGGCGAGGTAGGCCCTCGACACGTCCAGCTTGGTCAGGGCGGCGATGACCACCAGCGCCACGATGCCGATGAAGATCGCGTGTGCGGCGCGCCGGGTCTCGTCGAGCAGCCGGGTGACGAACCTGGTGCCGTACATCTTGTGCTGCACGAAGACCGTCGGCCAGATCGGCACCGAGGCGGCCAACAACCACAGATGGGTCTGCCAGGAGCCCGCCCCCCAGTCGCTGAACTGCGCGGTGGCCGCCATCACCAAGAGTGAGGTTGCGAGCATCGTGAGGGTGTCGGCCGTGGCCAGCGCAACCTTCGCCCAGGCGCCGGTGCGCCGTAGTGTTCGCGATTGAAAGTCGAAGTCGACCAACTGGTCGGGGTTTTCGGGCGCCCGCGCACCCACGATGTTCGCCATTTTTGCCAATCCGCCGTGTGACCGCCCGACGACCGCCGTCGAGTGCCACCACGGAGAGTGTATCCACTCGGCTCCGGATATCCAGCGAAGCCGATGGGTCATCCGACTCTTTTGCGCGGCGGCCGGAGCGACGCATTCGGTTACCATCACCTCCGACGACGCACTGCGGAGCGTCCTCGGAGGTCAGGCGAAGGCGGACGTGGTCTCAATCGAATCCACACCACATGCTCGTGGAGGCCGGTCACGGTCCGGTGCGGATCGCGGTCGGATCCGCTGGGCCATCCCCGCCGCCCTCGCGGTGCTGACCATGGGCGTGATCGTCGCCGTCGGCGGGGTGTCGCCGGGCGACTCCAACGGCTCCGCCGGTGGACGCGCCGCCGGGCGCGCCGTCCGGCCCGGCCCCGATCGCATCGGCGAGGGCTGGCCGCTGGTCCTCCTCGAGGACTTCTCCGGCACCGAGCTGGACGACACCCGGTGGACGGCGGAGTTCGCGGCGCCCAGCCGCACCCCGACCGAGCTCAGCTGCGCCACACCGGACAACATCGTCCTGGAGGACGGGACCGCCGACCTGATCGCCACCGACGAGGCCGTCACCTGCCCCGGTGGCGCCAGGCGGGACTTTGGCGGCGCCACCCTGCGCACCCGTGGCAACTTTGCGTCGGCCTACGGTCGGTTCGTGGTGCGGGCGAGGGTGGCGACGACGCCGGGGGTCCGCGCCACCGTGTCGCTGTTACCACAGGACCTGGTCTACGGCGACGCGGGCCGCTCCGGGGAGATCACCCTGCTCGACATCGACGGGTCCGAACCGGGCACGATCGTCGGCGGTGCCTCATGGGCGGAACCCGGCTGCGGCGAGGGCTGTTCGTCCGAGTTGGCCTCGACCACCGTCGACGACGAGGCCAGCGGGTTTCACACCTTCGAGGTGGTGTGGAGCCCCGCCAAGCTGACGTGGTCGGTCGACGGTGAGGAGTATCTGACCATGGGCGAGGACGCGCCGACGCGGTGGGGAACCGCCGTCTCGGACCCCGACCTCGAGCCCGGCCTGATCACCTCGGCGCTCTACCCGGCGCCGTTCGACGGCTCCAACCCGATGTACCTCACGCTCAGCATCACCGTCGGCGACGACTGGGTTCGACCCCCGGGTGCCGACTCGGAGTTCCCGGCCACCTTCGAGGTCGACTCGGTTCGGGTGTACGCGCCGAGTGCCGACGCGGTCTCCCCCGCCGCCTCGTAGCCGCCTCGGTCGGGGTGCCGGGAGCCGGGGCCCTCAGGCGACGAGCCTCAGGTCAGTTCGGCGAGCACGTCCTCGGGCGACACCGGCCCCTGCCACGACGCCATCACCTCACCGTCCACACCCAACAGAATGCCCGCCGGCTGCGCCCGAATCCCCAACGCCTGCCAGGAATCAAACCCCGAGTCCCACAACAACTCGGTCGAGGTCATCTCAAACTCCGACCGGAACTCCTCCGCCTCGGCCAGGCTGTCCTGGGTTCCCAGACCAACCACCTTCAACTCGTCCGCATGATCCCGAGCCAACTGCTCGATGTCGGGCGCCTCGGCCCGACACGTGGGTCAATGCGGCGCCCAGAACCACAACAACGTCGGCCGATCGCTCGCAGCCACCTCACCCAACGCCACCTCGGACCCGTCGGCCACCACCGTCAACGGCAACGAACCCGTCGCCTCGGCCGCCAACGGCCCGGCGGCCACCGGCGTGGGGGCCGGCCGGGTCGTGTCGGGGTTGGCACCGGTGGTGGGAGCGGCGGAGTCGGGCCCGGGACCCGTCGTCTCGACCACGGCCGTGGTCGAGGCACCGGTTGGGGCGGACGCGGGCGCCTCGGCGACCGTCGGGTCGTCCCCGCATGCGGCGAGCATGAGCACGCCGATCGCCGCCATCCCCGCACCTTGCGACGATCGGCGGCCGGTGCGCCGTCGGGTGCTGGGGTCGTGGCTCACCGGGGCGACGCTAGCGGTCACTCGGCCGAGTTCGGCGTCGGCTGACACCTTGGGCACCAGAAGGTGACGCGGTCCCCCTCACCCATCCGGCGGGTGACGATGCGGGTCCGACACCGACGGCACCCGGAGCCCGCCCGCCCGTAGACCGCCAATCCGCCCGACACGGTGCGCCTCGGTCCAGCGCCCAGATTGGCCCGCAACTGACGGGCCGCCGTGACCGCCAGTCGCCGACGCACACCGTCGGCGATGAGCCCCATCGGCGTCGCCGGATGCAGCCGGAGCGCCCAACACACCTCGTTGCGGTAGACGTTGCCGACACCGCAGAACACGCGCTGGTCCAACAGCACGTCGCCGAGCGCCGCGTCCGGCCCGGTCAGCGAGCCCATCAGCGCAACGACCGCTTCGGGGACGCTCTCGCTCCGGCACAGGTCCGGCCCCAGGTGCGCCAACGGCGACCGGTCGGTGTCGACGTCGGCCACCGGCCACGTGCGCACCGTCGGCGCCGAGAAACACAGCGCCTGCCAGCCCTCGACGTCCACCCGACAGCGCAGCAGGTGGGCGGGGCGGGGCCAACGATCCCCGGCCTTCACCAGGCGCCAGGTGCCGGCCATCTGGAGGTGCGTTTGCACCACCAACCCGCCCGAGCAGGCGATCAACAGGTGTTTGCCGTGCGAGCGCACCCAGTCGATGCGCTCGCCCGGCCGCGGCCGGAGCCCCTTCAAGCGGCGCGCCTCGAATCGGGTCAGCTCGGCGCCCTCCAGCGCGGGCCGCAACCGCTCGGCCGCCTTGTACAGGGTGTCTCCTTCGGGCACGCACACATCCTGTCGGCACACGCCACCGGCGCCACGTCGCCCGTGGCACACTGTTGCACCCGCTTAGGGTCCTAGCCGGGCGGGTACCAGCCGACCCGACGCGTCGCGATGACAGGAGCAGCCATGTCGACCGAAGTTGCACTTGCCCGGGCCCGGATGCTGGCCGCCGACCTGCGCATCTCCGACGTGCCCGACCTGCGGGCGCGAGTGGCCGAACGCCTCACCGAGTTGCAGGCCAGCCCGGATGCGGATGCCGATCGTGCCCATCGACTGGCCAGCGAGATCTCCGCCCTGCTCGATCACGCCGAGGATCTCGACGACGAGGGGCGCTCCCTGCTGCGTGGCGCGGTGGAGTACTTCGTGCTCGAGGACGACTTCGAGCCGGGCCTGCTCGACGACGCCGAGGTGGTTCGCTCGGTGCGCGACGAGCTCGGGCTGAACGAGGTGGCCGATCTCCTCGAGGGCGACGCCGCCGAGCCGCACCGCAAGCCCGCTCCAGCGGTCATGCCGGCCGACGACGAGGCCCTGGAACTCATCGAGGAGGACCGCGTCCAGGTCTTCGAGGACTCGCCGGAACTGTGAGCGACGGCGGCGGATCGTTCAGCGAGGTCGAGGTGGTGCACCCGTCCACCAACGGAAACCCGCTGGCCCAGTCGGGATGGCTCAGCCCCGAGCGGCTGGGTGCCGCACGCGACTCGGTGCCGATGGTGTACGTCGATGCGGTGCCGGTGCGGATCAACACGGTGGGCGAGGTCGTCGAGGTGGGCCTGCTGCTGCGCATGCTGCCGGACGGATCGGTCAGCCGGGCCGTCGTCTCGGGCCGGGTTCACTACGGCGAGCGGGTACGCGATGCGTTGCTGCGCCATCTGGCCAAGGACCTGGGCCCCGATGCCGAACCGCTCCTGCCCGTGTCGGTCGTCCCCTTCACCGTGGTCGAGTATTTCCCGGATCACGAGGTCACCGGCTTCCACGACCCCCGCCAGCACGCGGTGAGCCTCGCCTACGTCGTCCCGGTCGACGGGCCGTGCTCGCCTTCCCAGGACGCCCTCGATCTGGCCTGGGTGACGCCCGAGGAGGCCATCTCGGTGGCGCTCGGGGGCGAGATGGCCGGCGGCCAGGGCCGACTGGTGCGCATGGCGCTGGCCTACGGGGCCGCACTGCCGTAGGCCGGGCCCTACGCCGGAGGCAGCCCTCGGAGAAACCCCCCGGCGCCGTGGGTGATCACCCCGGGCGGAAGCCGGGCGATCAGCCCCCGGTCGGAGGTGACCACGTTGGCCTCCGGATGATCGGCGTAGCGGGCCTCCACCTCCTCCACGATTCGGTCGTCCGCGGCGTCGCGGCCCTTCCTGCGGGCGAAGCGCACCTCGAGGTTGCCACCCTCCGACGCCGAGATCGCCTCGTCGGGCGCGCCGTCGAACACCAGAACCAGGCAGGCGTCGGTCGTTCGAGCCCATCGGGCCACCCGGGCAGCCAGCCTGGCGGCCGCAGCGGTGGGGTCGTTCCACCAGCCGTCGGCCGCCGAGCCCATCACGTTGTTGCCGTCGATCACCCACAACGGCACCGCCGACGGCGACGCGTCGCCGGTCACCACCGGTGCCCCATCACCCGGCTCGCACCGCCCGCACTCATCGTGCGGCCACCGAGACCTCCCGGCCACCGGTGATCGCCAGCAGCCCGGCGTAGTCGGTGCGAAACACGCTCGCCGGCGTCCCGGCCGCGGCCCAGATCTCGCCCACGGCGCTCAGCGAACGGTCGACGAGCACGGTGAGCCCGGCGGGCAGGCCAGCGGGGCTCACCCCACCGATGGCGAAGCCGGTGCCGGATCGCACCGCGTCGGCGTCGGCCCGTCCGATCGTCGCCCCGTCGAGCACCTCACCGAGCGCCTCGGTGTCCACCCGGTCGGCGCCGCCCATGACGACCACCACCGGGTTGCCGTCGGCCAGGAACACGAGGGTCTTGGCGATCTGCCCCTGCCCCACCCCCAGCGCAGCGGCGGCGTCGGCGGCGGTGCGGGTGGACTCGTCGAAACGCCGCACCTCGGGGTCGATCCCCGCCGAGGCGAACGCCTCGGCCACTCGGGCGGAGCCTCCCGAGGCGGCCTGCGGGGCTCGGCGGCCGGGGTCAGGCCGGGGTTCGCTGCTCATGGCCCGATGATCCCACGTCGGCGGCGGGTCAGCGGAGGGTGAGGCCCCGGTAGCCGGTCTGGAACCCCGACGCCTTGAACGTTCCGGCCAATCGGTGGGAGGCGGACGGCTCGCCGTCGATCGTGCCCAGCTCGATCTTGGACACCCTGCCGTCGGACACCAGGGCGGCCACCGCCGGCACCCACAGCTCGGGGCGACCCGCGGCACCACGGGCGGCATCGGCGCCGGTTTCCTCGCCGCCGGGACGGCCCTCGTCGGAGAACGTGATCAGGTTGCGGTGGGCGCGATCGAGGTAGGCGGCGGGGAGCCCGTCGATGAGCACGACGTGGGCGCCGACCGTGCGGGTCGGGCTGCCCGACGACTCGGGCCAGGCCAACGCCGCACCGTAGGGCTGGGCGGTGTCGACGGCCGCCAGCGTCCGCACCTGGGGCTCGGCGGGAATCGACTCGCGTTCGGTGCGCAGCCGCTCGGCAGCGCCCTCGTGGGCGAACTGGGCGGCCCCCAGCCCTGCGACG
Organism: Microthrixaceae bacterium; assembly: GCA_041394485.1. Lineage (GTDB taxonomy): Bacteria > Actinomycetota > Acidimicrobiia > Acidimicrobiales > Microtrichaceae > Microthrix. The sequence continues at coordinate 55,361 of JAWKIE010000030.1, read as the reverse complement.
AAGTAGCCACGTCGCACCTCGCCGCGCTCCTCCAACAGCTTGAGCACCGGATAGACACCGGCGAAGCCACCCTCGGCCCCCTCGGCCAACGCCATCTCCCGGGTGAGCACGCCGTAGCGATCGAGGAGGCTCATCGCCCGGGCCGTCCGAACCTCGACCGACGCCGCACCGGCTCCGAGCAGGCCCGACACCAGCGACCACCGGCCGGCGGCCGCGGGCGGGCCCAACCGGGAGATCCGGCCGGCGCGCGGCCTGCCCGCACCGCCGCCACGCTGCCGACCGCCAGTTCCCCGCCCGCTCCGCCTGCCCGACGGGGCGGGCGATCGCCGACGGGCGCCCACCGCCACCCGGGTGCGGACCGGCGCCAGCGAATCGTTGGTGACCACCCCCGCCCACACCAGATCCCACAGCGCCTCCAACACGGTCGGGTCGTCGTAGGGCAGGCCGGCGGCGGCGACCGCCGCCTGGATCTCGTTCCAGAACGAGGCGCCGGAAGCCGCCAGGTGAGCGGTGATCGCCTGGTGATGCGGCTCGTCGGGCACCTCCATCGGTTCGGGCAGCAACAGCGCCGCCCGGTCCCGAAACGCCAGGCGGATACGACCGTCGTTCGCCCCGAGCGATCCGGCGCCGGCCCAGACCACCTCCCCCGAGGTGCACAGCTCGTCGAGCATCGCCGGTGAGTAGCCGCGCACCCGAACGCCCAGCAGGTCGGCGTCGAGGATCGACACCGCCAGCGCGGCACCCTCCAGCGTCTCGACGGCGTCGGCCACCGCGTCGACGCCGGTACGACGGCTGCCGACGTGTTGCCAGGCGGGCAGGAACCGCGCCAACCCGTCGCCGTCCACCGGCTCCACCTCGCGACGCAGCGCCGCCAGGCTGCGGCGGCGCAGTTGGCGCAGCACCTCGGCCTCCGCCCACTCGGTGCCCGCGCCCCCGGGACGGAACTCGCCCGAACTGACGATGCCGTCGGCGCCAAGCGCCTCCAGCGTGACCCGAACCACGTCGAGGGGAAGGCCGGACCACGCCGCCACCTCGGCGGCGGTGAACGGGCCGTGGGTGCGGGCGTAGCGGCCGACCAGGTCGCGCACCGGCGTGGGGCCGGACTCGGTGAACTCGTTGGGCAGTCCCAGGGGCACCGGCGCGCCGAGTGCGTCGCGCAACCGCCCGGCGTCCTCCGCCGCGGCGAGCCGGAACTCGCCGGCGATCGTCACCTCGTAGGCGCGGCGCTCGTCGACCAACGCGGCGATCCAGGAGGCGACCGTGGCTGCGTCGGCCTCGCTGCGAACCTCGAGGTCGGCGGCGGCGAGCGGGCCCAGCGATCGCAGCAGATCGTGGGCCTCGTCGGCGTCTCGTGCCCGGCGGCCGTCGGCCAACCGCTGCCGTTCCAGTTCGACCTGCGCCACGACGTCGGCGTCGAGCAGCGATCGCAGCTCCTCGGAGCCCAACAGGTCGGCGAGCAGGTCTCGGTCGAGCGCCAGGGCGGCGGCGCGCCGTTCCGCCAGCGGCGCGTCACCCTCGTAGAGGTACACCGCCACCCAGCCGAACACGAGCGACTGCGCAAACGGCGAGGCGGTGTCGGTGTCGACCGCCACCAGGCGGGTGCGGCGCTGCGACAGGTCGCCCAGCAGCGTGCGAAGCGCCGGGAGGTCGAAGTGATCCTCGAGCAGCTCCCGGGTGGCCTCCAACAGGATCGGGAACTGCGGGTACTTGGCGGCGACCCCCATCAGGTCGGCGGCTCGCTGGCGCTGCTGCCACAGCGGGGTGCGCCGATCGGGCCGCCGCTTGGGCAGGAGCAGCGAGCGGGCGGCGGACTCCCGGAAGGCCGAGGCGAACGCAGCAGTGGAGGGCAGGGCACCCACGACGAGCGCCTCGGCATCGTCGGGGTCGATCATCAACTCGTCGAGCGGAAGCTCGTCCACCGATTCCGGGAGCCGGATGACGATGCCGTCGTCGGCCCACATCACCTCGACGGCACCCTCGCCCAACTCCTCGTCCCAGCGTTCGGCCAACCGCTGCCGCAGCGCCACCGCCCACGGGGCGTGCACGCGGCCGCCGAAGGGCGACAGCACGCAGATGCGCCAGTCGCCGATCTCGTCGCGGAAGCGCTCGACGACGATCGTGTGGTCGTCGGGAACCACCTCGGTGGCCTCCACCTGATCCCGCAGGTACCCCAACAGGTTGTCGGCGGCCCACGGATCCAACCCGGCCGCCTTCAGGCGGGCGGCGGCCTCCGCCTCGGTACTCGAACGTAACTCACGAACGAACGCACCGACCGCCCGTCCCAGCTCCACCGGGCGTCCCGGCCCGTCGCCGTGCCAGAACGGCATCTTGCCGGGCACCCCGGGCGCCGGGGTGACGACCACCTTTTGAAAGGTGATGTCCTCGATGCGCCAGGTGGTGGCGCCGAGCAGGAACGTCTCCCCCACGCGGCTCTCGTAGACCATCTCCTCGTCGAGTTCGCCGACGCGGGTGCCGTCGGGCAGTTGCACGGCGTAGAGCCCGCGGTCAGGGATCGTGCCGCCGGAGGTGACCGCGATGCGCTGGGTGCCCCGTCGGGCACGCACGACGTCCTCGGTACGGTCCCACACCACACGCGGCGACAACCCGCCGAATTCCTCTGCCGGGTACCGGCCCGACACCAGGTCGAGGGTGTTGCGGAACTGGGCGTCGGACAGCTGGGCGAAGTTGGCCGAGCCCCGGGCCATCGCGTACAACTCCTCGACGGTGGCGTCGTCGAGGGCCACCGTGGCGACCAGCTGCTGGGCCAGCACGTCGAGCGGGTTGCGCACGATCTTCGTGTGCTCGATCTCCCCGGAGTGCATGCGCTCGGCCACCACGGCGGTCTCGAGCAGATCGGCCCGGTGACGGGGGAAGATACGGCCCCGCGACGGCACGCCCACCTGGTGTCCGGCCCGGCCGATGCGCTGCAGCCCGGCGGCCACCGACCCGGGCGACGCCACCTGGATCACCAGGTCGACCGCGCCCATGTCGATGCCCAGCTCCAGGCTGGAGGTGGCCACCAGCCCGGCGAGCGTGCCCCGCTTGAGCTCGTCTTCGATGAGCAACCGGCGCTCCCGCGACAGCGACCCGTGGTGGGCCTTCACCAGCTCGATGCCGTCGGGGTTGGAGGTGCCGATCGACTCGGCGCCGGCGGCCACCACCTCCGAACGTGCCGGGGAAGGTCCGTCGCCCGAGCCGTCGTCGCCCTCGGCGGCCTGAGCCTCGTCGTGGAGCTCGTTCAGGCGGCTCGCCAGACGCTCCGACATGCGCCTGGCGTTGACGAAGATCAGCGTCGAGCGATGTGTCTCCACCAGTTCGAGCAGCGCCGGGTGCATCGACGGCCAGATGCTGCGCCGTTGCGGGCCCGCCGCCGCGGCTCCGGCGTGGGGCTCCTCGATGATCGTGCCCAGCGACGCCATGTCCTCGACCGGAACCCGGACCTCCAGGTCGAGTTCCTTGGTGATACCGGCGTCGACGATGCGTACCGGTCTCGCCGTGGAGACCGAGCCCCGAACGTCTCGCCCGCCGAGGAACTCCGCCACGGTCTCCAGCGGTCGTTGCGTGGCCGACAGCCCGATGCGCTGTGGTGCCCGATGCCCTCGCCCGGTCACCCAGGTGTGGAGCCGCTCCAGGCTGAGGGCCATGTGGGCGCCGCGCTTGGTGGGTGCCAGCGCGTGGATCTCGTCGACGATCACGGTCTCGACCGCGGCCAGCCCCTCCCGCGCTGCGGACGTCAGCAACAGGTACAGCGACTCGGGGGTGGTGACCAGGATGTCGGGCGGCCGCTTGGCCATCCTCCGCCGTTCCTCCGGCGAGGTGTCGCCGGTGCGCAGCCCCACCGACGGGGCCGAGAACGGCTCGCCGAGGCGCTGCGCCGCCAGCTCGATGCCGCGGATCGGGCTGCGCAGGTTCTTCTCGATGTCGACCGCCAGGGCCCGGAGCGGCGAGAGGTAGACGACCCGCGTGCCCGTGCCCTCGGCCCGTGGGTCGCCGCCGAGACGGTCGATGGCCCAGAGAAACGCCGCCAGCGTCTTGCCCGATCCGGTCGGGGCGCACAGCAGGGTGTGCTCACCGGCGGAGATGGGCGGCCAGGCCCGGCGCTGGGCGACGGTCGGTTCGGGGAACGCCGAGTCAAACCAGGCGCGCACCGGCGCGGAGAACGGCGCCCCGTCGACCGTGACGCCCGCGTCGCCGCCCGGGCCCTCGTCGGTCACCGTGTGAATCGCCTAGACGTTGGCACCGACCGCCGCCCCGACACCGAAGGTGATCACGCACGAGAAGACGGTGATCAGCACCTGCCGGGCGCTCGAGCGCAGCAGCGACCGCTCGGTGAACCGGGCCAGCAGCCCCCCGACGATGGCCGACAGCACGATGGCGGCGATCACCGACGCCACGATCGCCGCGGTGCCGGAGCCGACGACCCACGGCACGAGCGGCACCACGGCCCCGACGGTGAAGGACACGAACGACGACCCGGCCGCCTGCCACGGCGAACCGACCGACTCGGAGCTGAGGCCGAGCTCCTCCATCGCATGGACCTCCAGGGCCAGCTCCGGATCGGACATCACCTGGGTGGTCATCCGCTCGGCGGTCTGGCGGTCGACCCCGCGCGACCGGTACAGCCTGACCAGTTCGCGGTGCTCGGCCTCGGGGTGATCCTCGATGGCGGCCGCCTCGACGCTCAACTCCCGCTCGATCAACTCCTTCTGCGCCTGCATCGACACGTACTCGCCGGCGGCCATCGACACCGCCCCGGCGATCAGCCCCGCCAGGCCGGCCACCAGCACGGTGTTGGCGGGCGGATTGGCACCGGCGACACCGAGGATCAGCGCCGTGTTGGACACCAGGCCGTCGGAGATGCCGAAGACGGCCGCACGAGCCGCACCGCCGGAGACGTCACGGTGGTGGTGCACCTGCCAATTGGACCCGGAACGACCCGAGGAATGGGAACTGCGTGCATGGCTGTGCGCGTGTTCGTCCTCGGGTTCCTCGATGGTCGATTCGCCTGACAGTGGCTGAGCGGTCACGGGTTGCTCCAGGGCTGGTCCGCCGTCGATCAGCTGGCAGGCTACCCAGGCCCTCCGACCGTCGCCGACCCCGGCGCCAGGCGCTCCGCCGCCTCGACCATCTGCACCTCAAAGAACTCGTCGAAGTCGACGACCACGTTCTGAAACTGACCGAAGAGTTCGAAGCCGAGGTGGCCGAACAGCTGGGTCCAGAGGCCGATTCCCGCCCGCAACACCCCATCGGTGAGACCGACCGGGTCGTCGCCGTGCGCTTCGAACGCCTCCTCGGCCAGCGAGCGAACGAGGTCGTAGGCCCCGGAGGTCGCCGGCGGCGCCCGGAACGCTGCCGGGCCCACCCGATGCTCGAGTGGCCCCTCGTGCAACAGCCGCAACAAGGTGAGGGTGAGGCGCTGCACCGGCGCTGCGGTCTCGGGCGGGGCGGCGTAGCCCGGCACGGGGGAGCCGTAGATCAGTGCAAACTCGTGGGCACGATCGAGCGCCCAGCCTCGGATCGCCTGAGCCAGCACCAGCCATCGCTCCACGAAGGGCCGGCCGGCCGTCGAGGCGACTGCCGCCTCCGCCGCATCGGCGACGTCGTTGTAGGCATCGGTGATGAGCGCGGTCAGCAGCTCGTCGCGGCTGGGGAAGTAGCGATACAGCGCCGATGACGCCACGCCCAGCTCCCGTGCCACCGCCCGGAGCGAGAGCGAGTCGGCCCCCACGGACCGCAGCTGGGCCTTCGCGGCGCGCTTGATGTCGTCGATGAACTGGGCGCGGGCGCGAGCCCGAACGCCGGTGGGTTTGCTCGCCATCCCACCAGTGTGCCCGAAAACGAGAGCACTGGAACGAAACGGGAGCACTGCTCTTGCTTTTTCGCACGACAGGGCGCACACTCTTCAAACGAGAGCGGTGCTCTCCCTTGACTCAGGAGCCAACATGCCCACGACCACCACCCCATCGGCCACTTCCACCACATCCGCCGCCGCGACGATCAGTGCCACGACCACGACAACGGCCATGACAACGACCACCAACGCGGGCACGGCCGACGTCGATCCCGTCCACTACCGGCGGCCGGGCCGGTTCACCCGCACGGTGGCGAACCGGCTGGTGAACCGACTGATCCGGTTGGGGGTCCCGCTGTGGGGCGCCCGCCAGCTTCGGGTGCGCGGACGCACCAGCGGCGAGTGGCGCTCGGTGCCGGTGAACCTGCTGACGGTCGACGGTCGTCGCTATCTGGTGGCACCGCGTGGCGAGACCCAGTGGGTGCGCAACCTGCGTGCGGCCGGCGGCGGCGAACTGTGCATCGGGCGACGATGCGAGCAGTTCACCGCAACCGAGCTGGCGGCTTCGGACAAGGAGCCCATCCTGCGCGCCTACCTGAAGCGCTGGGCGTTCGAGGTCGGCGTCTTCTTCGAGGGCGTCGACGCGGACTCGTCCCCCGCTGAGCTCGCCCGCATTGCGCCCAGACACCCGGTTTTTCGCCTCGACTGAGCGGCACGCCCCGAATCCACCTGGAACTCGGACACACCGGGGGTGGCCCGGACGTTGCGCCCGGGCACCGGTTACGCGCTGGTTAACGCCCCCTCCGTACGTTCGATTCCATGTTGACAACCCTGGCGGGTCGGCCGGACACCACCGACCACGACCCATCCACCGAGCACGACGACCTGGTGGTCAAGGCGGCGGCCGGCGACCACCGCGCGTTCGCCCGACTTCACCGGCGATACGAGCGGCTGGTCCTGTCGGTGGTTCGAGCCGAGATGCGGCGCGGCAGCACCTCGGCGGAGGTGGACGACGTCGCCCAGGAGGTGTTCACGCTGATGTGGCAGCGGCTCGGCACCCTTCGGGATCCGGCGCGCCTGCGCCCGTGGCTGATGCAGATCACCCGGCGAGCCGTGATCGACCACGCCCGCAAGGCCTCACGTCGGCCGATCCTGGACTCCGACGACGAGGTGGCCTTGGAGCTGACGTCGGACGGCCTGCCCGGGCCGGACGTCGTGACCGAGATGGGCGAGCTCGCCGATCAGCTGAAGGGGGCGCTCGCCGGACTCTCCCGTCGTGACGCCACGGCGATCACGCTGGCGGCGCAGTTCGGGTTTGGTCCGGCCGAAATCGGTCAGGCGCTGGGCATCACCCCGAACAACGCCAAGGTCGTGCTCCACCGGGCGCGCGCCCGCCTCCGGACGGCGGTTCAACGGCCCGTCGTCGCCGCCTAGTTCGACGAAGGCGGGGCCGCCCCACCCAACCAGAGGTCCGGGCGAAGCTCGCGGCGACGAACCGCCGCCTGAAGATGGGCGGCCAGCGCGGTGCTCGTCCACGCGGTGGTGAGCTCGTCCGACGCGGGCGCATCGGCCCAGGCGGCCTCGATGCCGGGCCCGAGCAGGGTCGCCAACATGACCCGCTCCTCCGCCGGCAACCCCTCGGCCAAGGCCCGGATCTTGTCGATCAGCTTCAATGCGGCATCTGCATCGCCGGTGGGCTCACTCACGCGACCACGTCCTCTCGCGCCGGGCCGGAGTGCCGGCGCTCCCTGACAGGACGCCGCGCGGCCACGCCCGGTTACGTCACCTCGCCACGCTCGCCCGACCCGGGTCCGCCACGCATCGTCGCGCTACCGCAGTTGGCGCTCCAGTGCGCCGAGCACCGCCCGGAACGATGCGGTGGTGATGTTGGGGTCGACGCCGATGCCCCAGCGGGGCTTGCCGGACTCGCCGATCGATTCGACGTAGGCCGCTGCCCGGGCGTCCGCCCCGGCACCGATGGCGTGCTCGGCGTAGTCGACGACGTCGAGGTCGACCCCGAACTCGGAGCGCAGTCCCTTGACCAGCGCCCCGATCGGCCCCGAGCCTTCGCCGACCACCGTGTGATGGTCGCCGTTGCGCCGCACCTGGGCGGTCACCTTGGTGACCCCCTCCTTGGTGTGCAGCTCGTGGGAGACCAGCTCGAAGTGGGGGCGATCCGGCAGGTACTCCTCCTGGAACGCCGTCCACATGGTCGCCGGGTCGATCTCCGTGCCCGAGTCCTCCGTGATGTGCTGGATCGTCTTGGAGAACTCCACCTGCATGCGTCGGGGCAGGTTGAATCCGTGCTCCTCGGACATCACGTAGGCGACGCCGCCCTTGCCGCTCTGGCTGTTGACCCGAATGACCGCCTCGTAGGTGCGGCCGACGTGATGGGGGTCGATCGGCAGATACGGCACCCCCCAGGTGTCGTAGTCGTCGGGCAGCGCGGCGAACCCCTTCTTGATCGCGTCCTGATGACTTCCGGAGAACGAGGTGTACACCAGGTCGCCCGCATACGGGTGCCTCGGGTGCACCGGCAGCCGGTTGGCGTACTCGGCGGTGCGACGCAGCCGGTCGATGTCGCAGATGTCCAGCTCGGGGTCGACCCCGGTGGCGAACATGTTCATCGCCACGTTGACCAGGTCGAGGTTGCCGGTGCGCTCGCCGTTGCCGAACAGCGTGCCCTCCAGTCGGTCGGCGCCGGCCATCAGGCCGAACTCGGCGGCGGCCACGCCGGTGCCCCGGTCGTTGTGCGGGTGCAGGGAGATCACCACCGAGTCCCGGCGTGCGATCGTGCGCCCGAACCACTCGATGTAGTCGCCGTAGGTGTTGGCGGTGAAACACTCGACGGTGGCGGGCAGGTTCAACACGATGGGCCGGTCGGGGGTCGGCTCGATGACGTCCATCACCGCCTCGCAGATCTCAACGGAAAACTCCGGCTCGGTCAGCGTGAAGCTCTCGGGCGAGTACTCGTAGCGGATCTCGGTGTCGGGAATGCGGTCCTCCAGCTTTCGAGCCAGCCGGGCCGCCGTGGTGGCCACGTCGACGATGCCCGCCTTGTCCAGCCCGAAGACCACCTCGCGTTGCAGCGGATTGGTCGAGTTGTAAAAGTGCACGATGGCCCGCGGCGCGCCCTCCAGGCACTCGTAGGTGCGCTCGAGCAGGTCGGCCCGGCACTGCACCAGCACCTGGATGGTGACGTCGTCGGGAATCAGGTCCTCGTCGATCAGCTGCCGCACGAAGTCGTAGTCGGGCTGGGAGGCCGACGGAAAGCCCACCTCGATCTCCTTGAAGCCCATCTGCACCAGCTCGTTGAACATCGCCAGCTTGCGGGCCGGGTCCATCGGGTCGATCAGGGCCTGGTTGCCGTCGCGCAGGTCGACCGAGCACCAGATCGGGGCGGCCTCGATGCGCCGATCCGGCCAGGTTCGGTCGTCGAGGCGCACCGGAATCCAGGGCTCGTACTTCTCGAAGGGCATCTTCTTGGGGGTCACGTTGGCTGGGGGCATTGTCTGGTTCCTTGACGGTGAGTGCTTGGGTGCTGTCGAAGGCCGGGCGGCGGGTGGAAAAACAACAAACCCCCCGGCCTGGAGGGCGGGGGGTGCGGGCGGGCGCGCTCTTGGGATGTCCCGCCTTACGTAAGGAGCAGTCCGGCGCGCGTCGTCATCGCCGTCCAGCATAGACACATCGCCCGACCAAGGGAACCTCAGCCGACCTGCTCCGGCCGTCAGACGACGTCCCGACGTTCCGGCGCGGTATAGATCTCACCGTAGAACCCCCGCCCGAAGCTGGTGATCTTGGCGGGGGATCAAGGCCTCCAGGTCGAGTTCGGTGACCGAGCCCTCGTGATTGGCGAGGGCCGTGAGCCGTCCCTCGCACCAGTCTTCTCAAAGGAAGCCCGTCGACCTGCATCCTTCGGGGTCAGTACCCGCCCAGCGTGGGGGCTGCCCCTGCTCATAGGAACAAGGCCCGTGTGCTCTGCCGCAGCTTCATGTGCTCACGGTTTCGGAGGCCGAAGCGGTCCTGTCGATGCCGGATGTGACCTCGCCGGGCGGGTTGCGGGACCGGGCCATCCTGGAGGTCTTACTCGACCGGCATGCGCCGAGCCGGAACTGGCACGGTTGCAGTTGTTCGATGTCGACTTCGACCGCCGCACCATGGTGGTCCGGCAAAGGCCGACGCGACCGCACCGTTCCCGTCGGCGACCGGGACTGATCTGGGTCCAGGCCTACCTCGACGACACCCGGCCCCGTTGGGCGCTCGAGCCTGATGAGGGCTGGGTGTTCCTCACCCACGACGGCACCCACTTCTCACCCTCCCGCCTCACCCAGATGGCGAGGGGATACGTCAAGGCGTCGGGGGTGGGCAAGGAAGGGGCCTGTCACCTGTTCCGCCACACCATGGCCACCCTCATGTTGGAAGGCGGCGCCGATGTCCGCCACATCCAAGCCATGTTGGGCCACGTCCGGTTAGAGACCACCGAGATTTACACCCAAGTCAGCATCCGGCACCTTCTCGCGATCCACCAGGCCACCCACCCCGGCTGGCACAACCACCGCCACCGAGACCCCGACACCGCCGCCCTCCTCGACCAGGGAGACACCGACGACACCGAGAACGGATCGAGGAACCGGCACCCCACCTTCGCTGCCCAGCCCAAGGTGTCGTCTCGAGAGTTGCTTGCAGCTTTGGACCAAGAGTCAGAAGAAGAGAACCGCCCGCATCCCGCCCCGCCTTCTGACGCGCCCTGACCGTCACTGCGAACCGGCATGGCGAACACCGCGACAGAAGGCACAATGGAACCTGTGAGCACCATCGGTGAGAACCTCCTCGAAGAGCGCCGCCGTCGCCAGCGAGCCGGCGACCCGCGCATCACCCCCGAAGGCCGCGAGTTGCTGTTGCGGATGACGACCGGGGACCTGATGGACGAGTTCCAGGCCGCCCTCGACACAGACCTGGCCGCGGACCCGATCCTCGCCGGTCACGACACCGCCGACGACGTCTAAGTCGGCGACGTGTTGGTGATCGACGAATACCTCGCGGTCCGCGTTCTCGTCGGCGCCCGCCCACCAGAGCTCGGCGAGGACGAACCGCTCGCCTTGCCCGCGTATCGCCACTACCGGCTCCTGCAACGCATCCACGCCCCCGGGCACCGGCCAGCTCTCCGGGCTCCTCGCGGACAGCGACCAACAAGCGATCCGCCGACCCCACCCCGAAGTCCTCCAAATCCTCGACCCCCGCCCTCTCCTCGACGAAGCCGCCGCAATCGGCGCCCGCTACCGCTCAGCGGGCCTGCTCGTCGGCGAAACCCTCGCCGCCGGGCTCACCTACGGCCACCAACTCTGGTTCGGCACCCCACGCAACATCGGCGACCGCCTCGCCCACATCGCCACCGACCTCCACATCGCCATCCACGTCGCCGAACCCCAAACCTGAACCGGCCACCGGGCGACCCCAACACCCCCACCCCGCAAGCCCAGTCTCCGCGAGCACCCAAATCGATTCTGAACAGCAGATCCGGCGCGCACACATTTGCAGGTTCCCTCCCCGGAAACCTCCCGTTCGAGCACCCAGCTCGGCGAGAGCCGCCGCTGGTCGACCCAGCGGCTGAACACGCCCGGCGGCCCTCTGGCTTCTTCTTCAGCCGCTCTCAGTCGCCAGCCGCCCTCCGGGGCGGCGGAACCCAGCAGCTGAACACAACCAGCTCCAGCGGGGACCGCCACCAACCGCCGCCGGGCTGCGAGACTCGCGGGCAGTGTCCAGCACCCGACCCGTCTCCCGGCCGCTCCTCGGCGACGTCCAGCCCCGCCTCCGGGCGCTCCTGGTCGTGCTCGCCACGCTGGTCGCGGTCATCGGCTTGGGCGCTTCGGACGCGTCCGCGGGAGCGGCTCCCGACGCTCGGAACGGCGTCGCGGCCATCAACCCCGGACTCGGCACCCTCGTCGCGAACCAAGAGCCTGTCTCGCCCGGATTCGTCGGGGTTTCCGGGCCGGTGTTTGACGACGAGGCGGTGGTGTCACCTGTTGCCCCAAGTCGAACACCTGGGGTGTGTCTACGATCGTTCTCCGCAGACACCGCAGTACTGTTTGGCGATGGAACTACGACCAAGCCCATCTCCGAACTTGAGCCTGGCGATGAGGTCTGGGCCACCGACCCTGAAACCGGAGAGAGCGGGCCTCGGGGAGTCGAGGCCGTCTGGCCCCACTACGACTGGCTCCTTGAGTTCGACGTCGACGGCGGCTCCGTGACGACGACGGAGGACCACCACTTCTGGAACGCAACCGACCGCGAGTGGCAAGAGACCCAGCACCTCGATGCGGGCGATCTCCTGCTCACGCCATCCGGCGAGCAGCTTGCGGCGGGCTCGCTCGACTGGTCTACCTGGCACTACGACGAGGCCTACGACCTCACCATTGAAGGCGTCCACAGCTATTACGTCGACACCGGCGATAGCGACGTCCTCGTCCACAACTGCAACCGGACGCTGTGGGAGATCACTCAAGGGGGAACCGAGCGAACAGTTCGTCATGGCCGGTTTGGCACGTTCAGCAAGAGCAGGTCGGACGGGCTTTGGTGGTCTCGAGATCAAGCCGGACATGGCGGGTCGGTGTGGAAGGTGTTCCGCGAGGAAGGTGACGGCCTCCGTTGGATTCACGATGCTGATGAGTACGGAGATTTCGTCACCGGCAAACACAAGTCCGGTACTGGCCAGTTCATCCCGTGGGGACAGCTCAACGGATGACGATTGCAACAGCGAAAGAGTTCGTCGCCCTACGCGCAAGCGAAGATCTGACTGAGCAGAGGCGAGCATCACATGAGGAGGCTGAGGATGGCGTTTGGGAGGAGGTGATCGCCAGCTACCCTGATATGCGCTTCTGGGTCGCACAGAACAAGACGGTTCCGCTGGAGATCCTCAGAATTCTCGCGAAGGACGACGACCCTCGGGTGAGGGACATGGTTGCTCGCAAGCGAAAGCTCAGCGCCGAACTACTAGAAACGCTCGCAAATGACAGCAGCGACTCAGTGCGAATGGCAGTCGTGCGCCACCCTCGGGCATCTGAAGTTCTGCTGCGACGGCTCTTGGAGGACCCATGGGCGGAGGTCCGGAAAGTGGCGCTCTCTCGGCTCGCCGAAAGTGAGGCCTCATGACGATGCGCCGCCGCCTCCTCCATGCAGTCATCCTTGGCCTCGGACTTCTGGTCGGTGGCCATGTCGGCATCGCCACCGCATCGAATCAGGCTGCAGGTGAGGTCGAGTCCAGTGCGCGAGGCCCAGCAGTCGCACAGGCCGACGTCGTAGCCGTCGTGAGTGCGCAACTTCCGCAGAACCTGCTCGCTGCGGCCGAGGACGATCCGATCACGTGCGGGTACGACTACCGACCCGATTTCGCGTGCCCACCGCCAGCCGATTCGACGGTGGACGGCCCCGAGCCGGCTTCCGACTGCGACCCGGCAGATGACCTCGGCCGGGTTTTGCTGGCCTTCTCGGGCCTGGAGGTCGAGCGTGTTGCCCCAAGCGGACTAGCCGACGATTTCGTTGACCTGACTACGTCGTCGCGCCGTAGCCACATCGTCGACGGCCACAAATGGCCAGGCACGCCCCGGGCGGAAGTCAGCGTTCCCTAAGGGCTGGAGCGACGACCAGATCGCCACGTGTCCGATATCGCGACCGACCCGAATCTCCGGTGGATCCAGCAGACCGGCAAGCCGGGCGCCGTCTTCACCAAGAACGGCGACCCGGTCCGCCTTCCACGTTGACGGCATCCGCGGTGGACAGAACATCCGCGTGATCCTCGAGCCTGGCGGAGGGGAATCATCACCCCGCCTTCCCGCTGTGATGGCCGAATCGAACGTGGCCACGGATCTTGGGCCGCACTCAAGGCGGTCGAAGGACTCCCCGTCCCTGACGTCGAGAGGATCTCCGTGCTCATCGATGCGGGCGAATGGGCGATCGCTCTGGAGACGCTGTGTACGCAGGTCTATGAGTACGACTGCGAACTCACCAGCACTGCGCGGCGAGATGCTTCGTCTCGGGTGTGAGTTGGGAGTCGCTGCCGGGTACTGCCCTCGGAGATCCCTGGGAGGGACCAGCGTGACTTCGCAGCTCGGTCTGTGGGCGTTCGTGCGTCAGGCCGCCTCGGTGCTGGTTGTGGGCGTCGTTGCGTTGCTCGTCGCGCTGGCGTGGGCGGCAGCGCGGCGGAAACCGGACTAGCGGCCGCGACTCATGAGCACGGCAGCACTCCGCATGTCGACATCGAGGAGGCGAACTCCCCCGTGATGCGGCTACGACCACCGCTCTGACTTCGCGTCCACCATCGGCCGAGGTTGAAACCAACGGCTGACTCCTCCTCGGACCTTGTCGACCCGGCCGCTGAAGGCAGCTCGATTCCTCGCGCTTCTTGGGGTCTTTGGTGCGGACAGGGTTGCCCCAAGAACAGCACCGGGTGGTGGTGGCGGGGCTCGTTTCGTGTCGAACGGCGCTGGTGATGTGCTGGATACGACGGGTGTGACGATCCCGGGTGGCAAGTTCGGCTATCTGCTGAGAATCCGAGCAAGTCGGGTGTGTTCACGGACTCGATGGGCTTCTCGCAGGGTACGTTGGATCCGGCGAGATCACACTTGGTCGACAACTTTGGTACGGCGGCGCGTTCGGTGCCGATGAGGAGTGGAAATTGCAAGTTCCAGCGTGACGGGCCCGGTGACGGGGCCGAGTGGGCAGAAGTGGAGATCGGCGGCGTGGGGTGTGGACCCTGATGGAACGGTCCGTCTGATCACGGCGACGCCATGATCGGTGTCGAGGTCCGCACGGTTGTCGTTGGCCACCGAGTGGTCGAGATCGAGATAAGGGGAGTCGACGACCGGCCTCACTCGCTGGGTCTGTCGGTTCGCATCGATAGGGACAAGCGGTGGTCCTCGGAGAGCCGGGATGAAAACGACATCGCAGTCAGGGGTTGATGAGGGACTGTTCGTGTGGTCGGCTCGGCGGCTGGTCGTCGTTCCGCTGGGCGTTGATGACGGGGCGTGCAGCATCGACTCTGACGAGGACATCGTGGTCGCCGGGCAGACCCCGGGTGGCTGCTCGCCTGTGAGACGTCGCTCCGGCTGGTTCGGGGTGATGCCGAACTGTCTCATCGAGTTGCCCGACGTGATCGAAGGCGCGCACTGGGCTGGCGAGGGCCTGCTCGTTCGATGCGCAAACAGGATGTCGGTCCGTGTTGCCGTCGAGCGGGCGGACTTAAACCCTACCAGGGCTGATCCGCCGTCCACGTGCTCAACTGTTTGTGTTGGTGATGGCGTGGGGCAGGTGCGGGTGAGGGCGTCGAGAGGTGGTCGGAGGGCTTGTTGGTCGGCTTCGGGGAGTTCGGCGATGGGGGCGAGCCGGCCGTCGAGAACGTTGTTGGGGTGTGGAGGGCGGCGGTTGATGTCGTCGAAGACAGAGTTGGAGTTCTTGCGCCGGCGGCGAGTGTGGGTCAGTCGAGGCGATCGACGGTTCCGGCTGGGCTACACTTCAATCGCACGTTGGGCTACCGGATCCTGCGGGGAACCGGGCTGAGGGCCAGGGCTGCGCCGTCGCCTCAAACTGGTGGATGAGGTTGTGGTTGTTGCGGCGAGTCCGGCCGGGGTGTCGGCCGGACCCGCCGGGCTCGAGATTGCCCGGCCGAGCTTGGTGGCGAGCTGAGCTTGTGACCAGCCGCGCTCGGTTCGGAGCCCGGCGGAGCCACCGGCGTTTCACAAACGGTCGTTATTGGACACCGGTACAGCCGAACGATGACGCACCCTCCGGAACCCGCGTTGGCTCACCGAGGTGCCCAAAGCTCGATGTGTTCACAACTCGTGCGCGAAATCAACGTCTCCGAACCAGCGTGCGCCACCGATTTGAACACCCGCCCAAAGGCTGCCGAGGAGCGGCCGGAGTGTCGCTACGCTCAGGGACGACACCTCCGGACCAAAGGGCGACCCACCGCGAAACGACCGCTTTCCGTTTCCCGACGCACCCCAGCCGAGCAGCCAGAGCCGGGAGCAGGTGCTCTGCGTGCCCGTGCGCTCCGAGGGATCGGTGCTCTGGGTCTGACCGTTGCCGTTCTTCTTGTTGCCGGGTGCAACCCGTCGCTGAGCCAAAACGAGCGAGTAACCGCTGAGTTCGCTCACTCCAAGGCCTTCGGGGGTCAGCTGAACGCGCCAACAGAGTGCGATCCTGAAACCCAGAGCCCGAATGAGCCGACCCGCTACACCCAATACTGCACTGTGAAGTCCCAGCAGGGGACGGTGAGATGGGAACTCGTCAGCAACTATTACCCCCATGACGGGACGACCTACGCGGTTGTCGCCGCCTACGGCCCGATCTATGGGAGAGTGCCGGTTCAAGGAGACCTCGGATGGCCAGTGGGTCTTCGACAAATCCAGCCTGCCGAGCGGTTGCGCCCGCTGAGACGACGCCGACCTAGCCGCTCGAAGCCGTCTGAGTCGACGATCACCCGTCCGCCGTTGTGCGACGTTGGGCTGCGGAACCACCAACGCCTCGGTTCCCGGCAGCCGCGCGGTTCCGTCGAGGTTCATCGCAAACCCCATCAATCTGGACGGGTCAACGGAGGCCCGGGTGTTGGCCACGTGCAGCTCGTCGCCGCTCGGCGAGAGATCCTTGGCCAAAACCGGAACGGCCACCAGGGGTGACCCCGATTCGTCGGCCCGGGCCACGTCCCGATCGGCGCACCCGGTCAGCACCACAAGCGCCGTCAGCACCCACACGGGAACCAATCCGACGACGATGGAACGCTCGCTCGGCCTAACAGTCGAGCGACCGCAGGACGAAGCCCATCGGCGAACGCTACTGCCGAGCAGCTGTGGGTCGATATCCTCCGGCCACATGGCGGCGTTGGATCTGCTCCCCTACCTGGCCGCCGGCCTGTTGGTGATCGCCGGGGCGTCCAAGGTGCGCCGACCCGACTCGATGCGCGACGTGCTCGCCGAGATCGGCCTGAGGTCCACATGGGCGCCGATGCTCCTCGGCGTTGCGGAGATCACGTTGGGCGCCGCGGCCCTGGTGCTGGGCGGCTTCGTGCTGTGGGGCGTGATCACGGCGTTCTACCTGGCGTTCGCCGCGCTGCTGGGGCTGCTCGTTCGCAACGAGGCCGACCTCAGCTGCGGCTGTTTCGGGGAGAGCTCTGCGCCGATCGGTGTGCGCCAGGTGCTGGCCGATCTGCTCACGTCGGTGTTCGCCGCCGTCGGCGTCTTCGCCGCCACGCCGGGACTGGTGGTCGACGGACGCTCCGGTGTGATCACCGGGCTGCTCGTCGGAGGCGTCGCGATCGGCGTCCCGGCCCTGCGCCACCTCCATTCCGGCTAGTCGCCGGGCGCCTCGACCCGGCCGTGCGCGGCCTCGCCGTACATCCCCTCGGCCCACTCGAGATAGTCGGGGCCGTCGCGCAGGTGATGACCGCCGTCGACGCCGACGGTCTCCCCGGTGACGAAGCTGGATTCGGGCCCGCAGAGAAAGCGGATCAGGGGCGCGACGTCGGCGACCTCGCCGAAGCGGCCGACGGGGGTGTTCCTCAGGTAGCTCTTGCCCACCGAGGAGTCCTCCTCGATCATCGCCACCAACTCGGTCCGGATGATGCCCGGGTTGACGGCGTTGACACGGACGCCGACCTGACCGAGTTCGTCGGCGGTGACCTTCACCAGCATGTCCACCCCGGCCTTGGCCACCGAGTACGGCGCCATGAACCGGTGGGTCAGGCGGCTGGCCACCGAGGAGACCGCCACCATCGATCCGCCCCCGTTTCGCACGATGGCGGCGCCTGCCTCGCGAAAGGTCAGGAACACCCCGGTGAGGGTGACGCCCATGATGCGGTTCCATTCGTCGGTCGAGGTTGCGACCACCGGCCCCATCGTGCCGTCGCCGGCCGAGGCGATCGCGACCTTCAAGGTTCCGTCGGTGTCGGCCAGGGCGACCGCCGCCGCCACGTCGGCGTCCTGGGTGACGTCGCCGGCGATCGTGCGCACCCGAACGCCGTTGGGAGCCGCGGCGGACAGGCCCTCGGCTGCCGCGTCGAGCTTCTCCTGGGTGCGGCCCATCAGGGTGACGTCGGCGCCGTCGGCCACCAGCGTCTCGGCGGCGGCCAGGCCGATGCCGCTGCCCCCACCGGTGATGAGGGCCGAGGTTCCGGTGAGCGGCAGCGCCGCCCCACTCGAGGCATCTGCGGGCGTGTTCTCGGGCATGTGGTTCCCAACTGATCGGCGACCGGCCGAATGTAGCGGCCGGGCCCCGGGCGTGTCGGCCCTCCGACGGTGCGCCCCGCGCCGCCGACGTGAGGGCTCCCACACCGGACACCGGGGTGATCGCACCAATCGGCCACGCGGCCTGCTCCCCCATGGCATCGCCGCCATCGCCGCAACTACCGTGAGGTGTCACCGCGGGCGGAGAAGCCGTCTCGACCGGGCGCAAGGCTCGACATGAACCCGATCTCCACCCTCGCCGTGCAAGCGGCCGACCGATTCCTCGCCCGGCGCGAAACCCACCCGACCCGGTTGGACGCCGCCATCGACCAGGCGTTGGTCCGCACGGGTTCGCTGCCCGACCGGGCCACCGCCAAGGCGTGGGCGGCGGCGAAGCTGACGGCGGCCCTTCCGGTCGCCCCGCTGATCGGCACCGCGATGTTTGGCAGCCTCCCATTGGACACCGCCATCTCCCGCCGCCGTGCGCAACGACTCCCGGGGGCACTCCGCTCCGCGGACCCCGCCATCGTGGGCCGGCACCTGCACCTCGACCCGGGGGGCCGGTATCTGATCTCGAGCGACCTCCACCGGTGCATTCCGGGCGCACGCGACTGGCCTCGACTCCAGGAGACCGACGAGCTCTACCGGGTGACCCTGGAGCACTACGCCAAGGAGGACTGGGGGCTCATCGAGGCGGGCGACGTCGAGGACCTGTGGATGGCCGGAGGCACGGCGATGGGGGCGGCGATCGACGCGCTGCGCCTGCTGGGGGCCGTGCTCTGGCCGATCGACCGCCGGGTCAGCCATGCCACCGCCCGCGTGCAGCTGGGTCGAATCGTCGAGAACCATGCCGCCACCTACCGCACGATCGCCGAGCGATTCGCCGCCCCCGGCCGCTATTGGCGCCTCAGCGGGAACCACGACGATCCGCTGAGCAGGCCCGAGGTGGCCGCGGCGATGCGGCGGCGGCTCCCGGGCTTCGCGGTTCGTGACGTCATCTCGCTGGGCGAGCCCGACCGGACCCCCGAGGCGGTGATCACCCACGGGCACCTCACCGACCCCTGGAACGGGCCTCGTGGTGCCTGGCGGGGCCGCATCGTCACCTCGCTGGCCACGACGATCGCCGACCTCCGCGGCCACGAGCTGGGCATCACCGACGGCACCGCCCGCCGGGCGTTCCTCTCAGGGCGGGCCGGCAACCGGTTGCGCTCGATCCGCGGTCCGTTCTCGATGGATCGCGATCAGTTCACCCTGAACGAAACCGAACTGCACGAGGCCTTCGCCGACCGATTCGGCGAGGATGCGGGCCCGTGGCTGGTCCTGGGCCACACCCACGTACCCGGCGACGGCCCGTGGGATCCCGGCACCGGGAGCCGCTACCGACGGTACGTCAACTGTGGATCCGGCGTCGGTCAACGCCTCGTGACCGCCGTCGAGTGGGACGGCACCGCCGAGGCGCGGCGTCCACGGCTGGTGGCGATCGCACGGCAGTCCGACCTTGACGAGTCGGGCACGATCGACGCGGCCCGGCCCGGGCCGGAAGGCCCCGCCCACCGGATCGCACTGCACGGGGGCCGACGGGAGACGATCGGGACGCTCGACGGCGAACCGGTGGTGAAGGTGGCGTTCTCCGCGCCCCCCGACTGACACGGCAGGACGGGACCGCGGTGCCCGAGCGCCGACGGGAAACTCAAGCCGGCGCGTGGTCGCGCCGACACCTCGTCGTACACACCGTTCCCAAGGGCATTGATGAGCCGAAAACCGCGCCGAGCCGGCCACGAGAAGCTGCTGACCTTCGTGGTCGTCGCCGTCGTTGCGATCGCCCTGGGCGTCGCCGCCTTCAGCGTACGCAGCGCGTTTCGCGCCCAGCGGGCCTCGGTCGCCGCCGCTGACCTGCAGCTGGCATCCCTCCAGGTCAACACCGCCGGCTCGCTCGACGCCAACGGGCTGCTCGACCAGCCGGTCGATCTGTCCGACGAGATCGACGTACTGCAATCGGACCACTCCCTGGCGCTCGGATCCCTCGCGCCCGACGACCGCCGGCGGGCCGAGGAACTCCTGGCGGAGATCTCCGGCTGTGGCCTGGTGATGATGGACCCCGAGGCGCCGCAGCACCAGCCGCACGGCCACGCCGAGCTCCAGAACCTCCTCGCCGGCACCGCCGCCACCCAGGAGGCCGAGGCCCGCAGCGCCGGACGTTGGGCGATGGGTTCGAGCGCGGTCGCACTCGCCCTCCTCTCGGGCGGGCTCTGGTCGCTGCTGCGCTCCCGCAACCGGGCGAGACGTGAGCAGACCGAGGCGGACGCCCGCGCCGACGCTGCGGGGAGACTCCAACACGAGTTGATGCGCCAGGCGTCGATCGACCTGCTCACCGGCCTGCCCAACCGTCGGGCCCTGGAACCAGCGTTGCGTGCGGCCGACACCAGGCGCGCCGGCAGCAGGTGCGCGCTGCTCATCCTGGACCTGGACGGATTCAAGAACACCAACGACACGCTGGGCCATCTCGTCGGCGACCAGCTCCTGCGCGACGTGTCGCAACGTCTGGCGGGGACGTTGCACCCGGGCGAGACGCTGCTCCGTCTGGGTGGCGACGAGTTTGCGGCCGTCCTTCCCGACGTACCGGCGACACCGGCGGTGCCCGCTGCGGCCGGCCGCCTTCTCGCCGCGTTGGAGGCGCCCTTCGAGGTGGGCCCCAGGTCCGAACGTCTGCAGGCCAGCGTGGGAGTGGCGACCACCGACGAGAGCTGTGAGCTCGAGGTGTTGCTCCGCCACGCCGACATCGCCCTGTACGAGGCCAAACGGGTTGGCGGCTCGGCCGCGCTGGCCTTCGAGCCCGAGATGGAGATCCGAGCCACCGCATCCAACGTGATCAGCCGGGCGCTGGCCGAGGCCGACTACGACGTCGAGTTCCACCTGGCCTACCAACCGGTCGTCGAGGCACACGGCGGCCGGACGGTCAGCCTGGAGGCCCTGTTGCGCTGGACCAGCCCGTCGCTGGGCGTGGTCGGTCCCAACGAGTTCATCCCGGTGGCCGAACAGACCGGCGACATCCGCGAGATCGGCCGCTGGGTCATCGGCGCCGCCTGCGCGCAGCTGGCGCGCTGGGACGCCGAGGGCGGCGCGCCCGACCTGGCCGTCTCGGTCAACGTGTCGCCCCGCCAACTCTCCGACGACTACTTCGTGACCGAGACCCTGGCGATCGCAGCCAGTCAGGGGATCGATCCGGGTCGGCTGATCATCGAGGTCACCGAGTCGGCCGTCCTGACGGCGGGTGGCGAGGCGGTGGAACACCTCGAGGAGCTGCGCTCGTCGGGCGTGCGGATCGCCATCGACGACTTTGGGACCGGCTTCTCCAACCTGGGCCAGTTGCTGTTGATGCCGCTGGACATCATCAAGGTCGACCGGTCGCTCATGTTGACGCTCGGTTCGATGCAACGACGTCCCGAGCTCGACTCGGAGGCCCCCTGCGAGGTGATGAGCGCCATCGTCTCCATCGCCAACGCCCGGGGCGCACCGGTGATCTGCGAGGGGGTGGAGACCGAGGAGCAGGCCGAGTCGCTGCGCAGCTCGGGCATCCAGTTCCTTCAGGGCTACCTGATGGGGCGGCCGCAGCCCGCCGAGGCGCTCACGGGCCTCGCCGGAGTTCGGCCCCGGGTCGGCAGCGGCGGTCCGCCCGAAGCCTGAGCCCGCCGGCACGCCTGGGCGATCCCACCGGACGACGGGCAGGCTGCGGCGGTGAACCTCGCCACCACCGCCCGACGATGGGCGGCGACGCGGGCCGGCGGCCTCGTCGCCGTTGCCGGCACGATCTCCTCGGCGTCGTTCGGCGACGGGCACCGCTTCGTCGTCGGTCATTGGCCCACCTCGCCCATTGGACCGCTGGCCGACGTGATGTGGACCGACCCCGACGATCGGCGGACCCTGCTGGTGGGCGATGCGGCGGGCGCCGAGTTCATCGGCTCGATCTACGAGTTTGACCAGGTCGCCGTCGGACCGATCTCGGTGACCTCCGATGGTCGGCGCACCTCGGTGTCCTGTTCCCGTCTGCAGCTCGAGCTCGCCGGTGGTCGGCTGCGTCCCGTGCCGTTTCCACGGCCGCTCGCGATCACCCGCTGGGTGGAGGCACCCATCGCCCGATGGTTGATGGGGGTGGAGACCTACGGCACCTCCCCGACCGGCGCCCGGGAGTGGTACCAGACCCGCGGCTGGCGATGGGTGACCGATGGTCACGCCCGCCTGGACGGCGCCGACCTGGGCGCGCCGCAGCGCTTCGAGGCGCCCGTCGGTGTCGGCTTCAGCGAGCCGCCCGCCCGGCCGTCGATCGTGAAGGTGCGGGTCACCATCGACCTGCCACGGTCACACCGCTGAGCCGCCCTCCGGCACCGGGTGTTCCTCAGCGCCCCGAGTGCCCGAACCCACCCTCGCCCCGGTCGGTCGGCGGCAACTCGTCGACCTCCACCAGCGTGGCCTGCGCCACCCGCTGGAGCATGAGTTGCGCGATCCGATCGCCCCGGTTCACCTCGAAGGGCTCCTCCGGGTCGGTGTTGGCCAGGATCACCTGGAGCTCGCCGCGGTAGCCCGAGTCGATCAACCCGGGTGCGTTGGTCACCGTGATGCCGTGGCGAAGCGCCAGACCCGATCTGGGCAGAACGAAACCCGCATGCCCCTCGGGAATCGCCACCGCCAGGCCGGTGGGAACCAGCGCCCGTCCGCCCCCGGGGGCGAGGGTGAGATCGACACGGGACCGAAGGTCCAGCCCGGCGTCGCCCGCCTTGGCGTAGGTGGGGAGTTCCAGGTCGGGATCGAGCCGACGAACCTGCATCTCGAGGAGGCCGGCGGCGGTCGATCCGGGCGTGGGCGGGTGCTGTTGTTGGGCGTCGGACATGGGTCCATCTTGGTCGCCGGAGGGCGGCGGGGGCCGACTCGGCGTACGATCGGCGCCGTGCTCATTTGGATGGACTTGGAGATGACGGGGCTGGACCACACCTCCGACGTCATCGTGGAGATCGCCACGTTGGCCACCGACGACGAGTTGAACATCGTCGCCGCGGGCCCCGACCTGGTGATCCACCAGCCGGAGGAGGCGTTGGCCGGCATGGATCCCGTCGTGGTGAAGATGCACACCAGCTCGGGCCTGCTCGACGCAATCGCGGCCTCCACGATCTCGCTGGAGGAGGCGGGGGCGACGACGCTGGAGTTCATCAAGACCCACGCACCGGAGGCCCGCACCGTGCCGCTGTGCGGCAACACGATCGGCACCGACCGCCGCTTTCTGGCGGCGTATCTGCCCGAGATCGAGGAGTACCTGCACTATCGCTCCGTCGACGTGTCCACGATCAAGGAGCTGGCCCGGCGGTGGTACCCCGGCGCACTCTCCAGCCTGCCCCGCAAGGCCACCAGCCACCGGGCGCTCGACGACATCAAGGAGAGCATCGAGGAGCTGAAGTACTGGCGCTCCAAGATCTTCCTTCCGGTCGCCGCCACCGAGGGCTGAGTCGGTCGGTCAGCAGCGTCGGACGGAGGCCGCCGGCGCCTCGCCCACCGCGCCCAGCCACACCTGTGCGCCGTCCGCCGCGCACCTCAGCTCGGCGGGGCCACGAAACAGCTGGGCGCGATACTCCGCCTCGTAGCGCACTCCGGCGTCGTCGGACGCGGCCGCTCCGCCCGCCTCGGTGTCCTCCCACGCCGACCAGATCACCGAGTTGTTGACGTGGCCCAGCACGTCGATGTCGCTGCGCCGGATGGGCCAGTCACGCACCGACGTGCCCTCGGGCGGGTCGGCGTGGGACAGCGAGATCCGCACACGCCGGGTGGGGTCGGCCACGGGAGGATGGTCGGCCAGGCGGGTCGGGCGGGAGGTCGCCGGGTCGATCGACGCCCACAGGGTGGCCAGGCTCACGGCCACCGACCCGTCCACCCCCGACAGGTCGATCCGGCGTTCGGCCCACACCCGCCCCGCCGCCGAGGCCCACGTGTCGACGGTGAGCCGCTCCGCCGCCTCCGGTCGCCGTCCCACCAACACGGTGGTACGGCGCACCACCCACACGGCGCCGGGCGCCGGCTCCCGTGCGACGTCCAGATCCCACATGGCCACGTCGCACAACCGGATGATCGTGTCCAGCCTCGCCCGCCGGTCGGGCCCGCACCCCGACGGAGGCACCCGCATGGTGACGGTGGGGCGTCGCGGGTGGAGCGGGGGTTCCTGCACGCGCCGGAAGCTATCGAACCCGATCGCCGCCCCCACCACCCCGGCGCCGGACGACCTCGCATCCGCTCGAACACGCCCGCCGATCGCGGCCGCTTGGAGAATTCTTCGTAAATAGGTTGACGACGTCCGGTCGAGATGGTTCGCTCGTCTGGATCCACCTCGGCCGAACCAACTCCGGTCGGCCCGATGAGAGGCCCGTCATGGCAGCAGCCACCGTCAACGTAGCGAGCCACCGCCACTTCGCGGTGGCCGTTCGCGCGCTTGACGCGATGGCCTGGCGTTCCCGGACGAAGCCCGCTTCCGGCGTGGCGTTTGTCAAGGGTGCGGAGCTTGCCGAAGGCACGTGGCACGCCCAGGCGCCCACCTCGCTGCACACCGGGACCAAGCCGTCCGACACCGGTTATGCCAACCCGATTGTGCACGGGATCCGACAGCCGAGAGGTATCGGTTGATCCACCTGGATCAACCAAGAACCTCCTCCGAGGCCGCCGGATCCCATCACGGGAACCGGCGGCTTTTCTGCTTTTCGTCCCACCGTCACACCGACACATCGTCACACCGACAGCTCCCACCCACAGGTCCCCACCAACCACTCCCACCCACACCACTCCCACCCGAGAAAGCAACCATGATGACCGTCACCCAGATCAACCGTGACCCGCTGCCCGACATCTGTACCACCGCCGTCGCGGGCACTCCCGGATGGGAGGCCCGGGCGGCCTGCGCCGATTCCACCGGCGAGCTGACCAGGCTGTTCTTCTCCGCCGACCTGGCCGACATCGCCGTGGCCAAGGGGCTCTGCGCCGATTGCCCGGTGCTGACCGACTGCCTCGAGGCTGCGGTCGCCCGCAACGAGCAGTTCGGCGTGTGGGGCGGCCAGCTGTTTGTGGGCGGCAAGGTCGTCCACTTCAAGCGGGCGCGGGGCCGCCCGCCCAAGAACCCCCGTCCCGAGGAGCACCTGCCCCAGGTGCCCATTCCCGAACACCTTCGGGAACGGCTCAGCGCCTGAGCCGCCGGGACGGACACCGGCCGCGGTTCGGCCAACGCCCTCCCCCCGGGGCGATTGGCCGGGCCGACGGCGGGGCCGGGTGGGCGCGACGCCCGGGCGATGAGGTCGGGGGCTGAGGGGGCGGTACCGTGACATTCGTGAGCGGAACCATCCCCACCCCCGATCCCTCACCGCCCGACGACCCCGGACCACCCGAGGACACGCCGGCCGACGGTCGTGCCGTCACGGCACGAACGCGGCTCTCCGGTCGCGATCTGGCGCTGATCACCGTTGCGTCGCTGGTGATCGCCTTCGGTGTGGCCATTGCCGTCGTCACGCTCTCCAACCGCAACGGCGCGGAGCAGTCGGTGTCGGTCGACGAGTTCCTCACGCAGGACGACCCGGGCGCCGCCGACGGCGCTCCCCAGGTGGGCGACCTGATGCCCAACCTCGAACTGCAACGCTTCGACGGCACCTCGACGACGCTCGACGAGCTGTTGGACCGGCCCCTGGTGCTCAACGTCTGGGCCTCCACCTGCACACCGTGTCTGCGCGAGATGCCCGATTTCGAGGTGGTGTACCAGGACCTGGGCGACGAGGTGGGCTTCCTCGGACTCGACTCCGGCGAGAGCGCCGAGGAGGGCGCACCCTTTGCGGCCCAGGTGGGCGCCACCTATCCCCTGGCCGAGGACCCGGACCAGGCGCATTCCACGCGGCTGGGCCTGGTCGCCTTGCCGATGACCCTGTTCGTCAATGCGGACGGCACGCTGGCCCACCGTGAGCTGGGGGCGATGGACGAGGCCAAGCTGCGCGCCAACATCGACGAACACCTCGGCGTCGCCTCGTGACCAACCCGATGGCCGAGTCCACCGATACGACGGGTTGCCGCTGATGGACGCACCGCTGGCCTGGGCGTTCGCCACCGGCATGGCCGCCACGGTCAACCCGTGTGGCTTTGCGCTGCTGCCCACCTACCTCACCTACTACCTGGGACTCGACGAGGGGTCGGCCGACGTTCGCCCCTCCACCGCCGCGTCGGTCGGCCGGGCACTGAAGGTCTCCGGCGTGATGACCGCCGGGTTCCTGGTCGTCTTCGGGACGATGGGGCTGCTGTGGGGCTCGATCCGCACCGTGCTTCAGCCCAACCTGCCGTTCATCACGATCGGCATCGGGGTGCTGGTCGTCGTCCTCGGCATCGCAATGCTGGCCGGCTTCGAGCCCACCGTCGGCCTCCCCAAGCTGGAGCTCTCGGTGGGCAGCCGCCAGCTGTCCTCGATGTTCCTCTACGGCATCAGCTACGCGGTGGCGTCGCTGAGCTGCACGCTGCCCCTGTTCGCCGGGGTGCTCACCTCCACGCTGGAGAGCTCGAGCGCGTTGGCCGCCGGTCTCACCGTGGCCGCCTTCGGGCTGGGCATGGGCCTGCTGCTGGCGGTGCTGACCATGGCGGTCGCGCTGGGCCGCACGTCGATCGTGCGCAACATGCGCAGGGTGCTGCCGTGGATCCAGCGCATCTCCGGTGGACTGCTGGTGATCGCCGGACTGTTCGTGGCCTACTACGGCTGGACCGAGTACCGGATCACCCGTGGCGACCGGATCGAGGGCGGCCTCAGCGTGGCGGCGCAGGACTGGCAGGGCGACGTACAGACGTGGGTGGTCGATCACCAGGCCACGCTCGGGTGGGTCAGCGGCGCCCTCGTGGTGGCGGCGATCGCCTGGGTGGCGACCAGCCGCCTTCGCAGCACCGGGTCCTCCGACGAGCCCGGCGGCCCGCCCGACGAGCCGAACACCCCTCCGGATCAGGGTGCGAGTCGATCGACCTCCCAGCCTCCGGCCACCCGTCGGTACTGAAACCGGTCGTGAAGCCGGGCGCGACGGCCCTGCCAGAACTCGAAGGTGTGCGGAACCAACCGATAGCCCACCCAGTGATCCGGTCGTTCGACCGCACCGCCTTCCGCCGCCTCGGTGGCCCGCCGAACCAACGTCTCGAGCGCCTCCCGGTTGGCCACCACCTCCCCCTGGGGCGACGCGGCGGATGCCAGCCGGCTGTCGCGAGGCCGGGATTGCCAGTAGGCGTCGGCGGCCGCCCCGTCGACCAGCTCGACGTCGGCGTCCACCCGGGCCTGGCGGTGGAGCCCCAGCCAGCTGAACAACGCGCCCGCCACGGGGCGGGCGTCCATCGCCCGGCCCTTGGCGCTGTTGCGATTGGAGAAAAACACCAGCCCGTCGTCGTCCAACTCCCGAAGCAGCACGTTGCGGCATCGGGGTCGCCCATCGTCGTCCACGGTGGCCAGCGCCATCGCATTGGGCTCGGGGTCGCCGGCCTCGGCGGCGTCCAGCAGCCACCGGCGCAACTGGTCGACGGGATTCGGCGCCAGATCGGCCCGGGTCAGGGTCGAGAGGTTGTAGTCCACCCTGGCGGCCGTGGGCTCCTGGACCGGTTCGGTTGATTCCATCGGAACATTCTGGTGCCCGGCGACGCTGCGCCCACGCCAATTCGCCTGGGCCGCCGACACCGAGGGCCGACATACTGGACGGGTGACCGCCCCCGTAGCCGCCGCTCCAGCGCGCACCGTTGCCTCGGCAGCGGTCGAGTCGAGCGCGGCTGCGCTGACGCTGGGACGGCACCGCATCTGGCCGCCGGTGGTGCTGGCGCCGATGGCCGGGGTGACCGACACGCCCTACCGGGTGGTGTGCTCCCGACGGGCGGCACCGCTGTGCGTCAACGAGATGGTCACCGCCCGGGCGATCGTCGAGCGACACGCCCCCACCCTGGCCATGCTGGACCACCACCCCTCCGAGCCGCTCCGATCGCTTCAGCTCTACGGCACCGACCCCCACTACCTGGGCGAGGCGGTCCGCTACCTCGTCGACAGCCGCCCCCTGGACCACCTCGACCTCAACTTCGGCTGCCCGGCCCCCAAGGTCACACGGCTGGGTGGCGGGGCGGCACTCCCCTACAAACGGCCCCTGTTCGCCCGGATGATCCGCTCGGCGGTCGCCGCCGCCGACGGCATTCCGGTGACGGTGAAGTTCCGCATGGGCATCGACGACGACCACCTGACGTTCCTCGACACCGGACGCATCGCCCAGGACGAGGGCGCCGCCTGGGTGGCGCTGCACGCCCGCACCGCCGAGCAGCTCTATGCCCCGTCGGCCCGCTGGGAGGCGATCGGCCGACTGGTGGCCGCGCTGGACGTTCCGGTGCTGGGCAACGGCGACATCTTCGAGGCCGACGACGCCGTCCGGATGATGTCGGAGACCGGCTGCGCCGGCGTGGTCATCGGACGGGGCTGCCTGGGCAAACCGTGGCTGTTCTCGCAGCTTCGGGCCGTGTTCGACGGCGAGGCGGCTCCGCCCGCGCCGACGCTCGGCGAGGTGCGGGCCACCGCGCTCGAGCATGCCCGCGAGGCCGTGGCCTGGCGTGCCGAACACGAGGCGTTGCCGCCACGTCGCAGCCGGGCCGCCGCTCGACGGTCCCGTGTGCCCCAGAGTGCGGAGAACCGTGCGGTCACCGCCTTCCGCAAGCACCTCAGCTGGTACCTGAAGGGGTACCCGACGGGCGGCGAGGCCCGTCGGGCCGCCTCACGGGTGACCACCCTGGCCGACGTCGAGGCCCTGCTCGACACCCTCGACCCCACCGCCGAGCTGATCCCCGGCAACGAGCGGCTGGTCCGATCGCACTCCGGCGGACCTCGACGCGTGGCGCTGCCCGACGGCTGGCTCGCCGACCCCGACGACGACCCGCGCCTCGATCCCGCCGCCGAGGCGGTCACCTCGGGTGGCTGACCCCGCGCCCTCCCCCCGGCTGGTCCTGGCCAGCGGGTCGCCTCGTCGACGCGAACTGCTGGCCACCCTGGGCCTGCACCCCGAGGTGCGGCCCTCGAACGTCGACGAGACCCGTCGGCTGGGCGAGTCGCCCGACGGCTACGTCACCCGGCTGGCCGCCCTCAAGGCCGGTTTTGCCGTGGGCTCCGGCGAGGCGGCGCTGGGAGCGGACACCGTCGTGGTGCTGGGCGACGACATCCTGGGCAAACCAACCGACGAGTCCGACGCGGTGGCCATGCTCACCCGGCTGTCCGGCGGCACGCACCGGGTCTTCACCGCCCAGGCCGTGGTCGCCCGCGACCCGGGCGGGGCGTTCACCCATCGCCTCGGTGCGCTGTCGACCACCGAGGTGACCTTCCGTCAGCTGAGCGCCGCCGAGGTTGAGGCCTACGTCGCCACCGGCGAACCGATGGACAAGGCCGGCGCCTACGGCATCCAGGGAGGCGCCGGCGGGTTCGTCGACCGGATCGACGGACGGCGCGACACCGTGATCGGCCTGGACCTTCAATGGACGCGCCGTTTGTTGGCCGGCGTGGGCATCGACCCGGCCGATCCCGACCCTCCCGGGTCCGGCGCCGCGACCACCGACCGCGGCGCTACCCGATCTGCGTGATGCCCCGCATGTAGGGCCGCAGCGGCTCGGGCACCGCAACGGTGCCGTCGTCGTTTCGGTTGCTCTCCAGAATGGCCGCCCACACCCGCGGAACGGCGACCGCCGAGCCGTTCAACGTGTGCACCAGGTGGGTGCCGCCCCCGTCGGTGCCCTTGTATCGGACGTTGGCCCGACGGGCCTGATAGTCGCTGAACCACGACACCGACGACACCTCGAGCCAGGCGTCGGCACCGGGCGCATACACCTCGATGTCGATGCTGCGGTGGTGGCTCTGACCCAGGTCGCCGGTGCAGATGTCGACGGTGCGCCAGGTCAGCCCCAACTCGACGATCCCGCTCAGGGCGCAGTCGAGGAGTTCGTCGAACATGCCGGGCGCCTGCTCGGGCGTCGAGAAGGCCAGGATCTCCACCTTGTCGAACTCGTGGCTGCGCAGCATGCCGCGGGTGTCGCGACCGGCCGAGCCTGCCTCCCGCCGATAGCAGGGGGTGGCGGTCATGTACCGCAGCGGCAGATCGGCCTCGGCGAGGATCTCGTCGCGGTGCATCGACGTCAGCGGCACCTCCCCGGTGGGGATCGCCCACAGGTCGTCCCGCTCGAGGTGGTAGGCGTCGTCGGCAAACTTGGGAAGCTGCCCGGTGGCCGTCAGCGTTTCGGTGGTGACCAGCGACGGCGGACGGATCTCGACGAACGACTCGGCGTTGCGGTCCAGCCCGTACTGGGTGAGCGCACGGCTGAGCGTGGCTCCCGCGCCCCGCAACAGGCTGAACATCGCCCCGCTGAGCTTGGTGGCGCGTTCGGTGTCGAGGATGCCCAGCTCGGTGCCGATGTCCCAGTGGGGCACCCGCTGTGCGTCGCCGTAGCTGTCGGGGTCCGGCCCCCCGCTGTCGAGCACCGGGTTGTCGGCGTCGGAATCGCCGTCGGGGGCGTCGGGATGGGGCACGTTCGGGATCACCAGCAGCAACGACCGGAGCCCCGCCGCCGCCTCGTCGGCCTCGGCGTCGAGGGCCTTCTCGCGCTCGCCCAGCCGGCGGCTTTCGGCTTGCAGTCCCTCCGCCTCCTCCTTACGTCCCTCGCGGTACAGGCCGCCGACCTCCTTGGAGATGGCGTTCACCCGGCTGCGCAGCCGGTCGCGTTCGGTGCCCAGGCGCCGCACCTCGGCGTCCAGTTCGACCGCTCTGGCCACCTCGTCGGCCAGCGACTCGTCGCGGCGGCGGGCCAAGGCCGCCGTGACGCCGTCGAGGTCGGTTCGGAGGGTGCGGACGTCCAGCATTCCCGCGACGGTAGCGGCAGGCACCCGGCCGGGCCGAACGCCTTCGGGGGGACCCCGAGGCCCGGACCCCGCCGACCCGGCGGCGAGGTCAGGCCTCGAGCAGCCCGGCCAGCGCGACCGGGAGGGCGTCCGGCGCATCGACAGTGATCCTCGCACCGGCGCCATGCAGTTCCTCGGCCGTGCCGTAGCCCCAGAGCACCCCGATCGTCGGCAGGCCGAGGGCGTTGCCGCCGGCCACATCGAATCGGCGGTCGCCCACCATGACCGTGCGACCGGGCACCGGTCCGCCCAGGCGTTCCAGGGTCCAGGCGAGGATCTCGGGCTTGTGCAACCGGTCGAGCTCGCCGGCTCCGCCGATCACCTCGAAGTGGTCGAGGATGCCCAGGTGCCGGCACACGTCGGTGGCCATCGGCACCCGCTTGGACGTCGCCGTCGCCAGCCGAACCCCGGCCGACGTCAACGCGTCGAGCAATCCGACCACGCCGGGGTACAGCTCGCTACGCTCCAGCCCCTCGGTGGCGTAGCTGCTGCGATAGGTCGCCTTGGCCTCCTCCATCGACCCGGCAGGAACGCCGTGAGCGGCGAGCGCCTCTTCCAACGGCGGGCCGATGTCGGCCCCGAGCACCTCGACCGCCGGCGCAACAAGACCGACCGACTCGATCGCCCGAGCGAGGCAGTGGGTGATCGCCGGGGCCGAGTCGACCAGCGTGCCGTCGACGTCGAACAGGACGATCGTGCCGTCGAGGTTCAGGCGGGCGTGGGTGTCGGATCGAGCCATTGAACGACCTTACGTGGGCGGCGGCGACGCCCCCTACGATGGGGCGATGACCACCCCGCTTCGGCGCACCCGTTCCAGTCGCATCGCGGCCGCCGTCGTCCTCGGGGTGCTGGCCGCGTCCTGTTCGGGCGACAACGACACAACCGCCACCGCCGACGAGGCGGCCACCACCACGGACGCGGCGTCGCCCGACCGGCCGACCACCACGGCGGTGGACTCCGTCGCCGACGCCGGGGCGGCCGTGCCCTCGGCCGGTTGCGGCACCGGCGGGCATCCCGCGCTCACCGCGGAAAAGGTGACGATGGAGGTGGCCGACGAGGAGCGTTACTACCTGCTGACCGTCCCGGAGGGAACCGACGAGGCGCCCGCTCCGGTCGTCTTCGACTTTCACGGCCTGATGGAGGGCGCCGAACTGGCGGCCAAGGCCAGCCGGCTCCCCGAGTTGGGCGTCGAGGAGGGGTTCATCACGGTGGTCCCCAACGGCCGTGGCAACCCGGTTTCCTGGGACGTGACGCCCGACCCGGCCACCAACCCCGACATGGCCTTCGTCGCCGAGGTGTTGGACACCCTCGAGGCCGAGCAGTGCGTCGACACGTCGCGGGTGTATGCCACCGGGCTCTCCAACGGCGCCATGATGACCTCGGGCGTCGCCTGCGCGTTCCCCGACCGCGTTGCCGCCGTCGCACCGGTGGCCGGCGTCATGGCCTCGTGTGAGGACACCGATCGCCCGGTTCCGATGTTGGGCTTCCACGGCACCGCCGACCCGATCCTGTTCTTCAACGGCGGGGTCGGCGATCTCGGCGGGCTGATCGCTGGGACAGCCGATGCCTCCAAGGTTCCCGAGGCGGATCTGGAGGGTGCGGGGTATCCGGCGGCGGTCGCCGAGTGGGCGGTCCGCAACGGCTGCGAGGACTCCTTCACCGACGAGCAGGTGGAGGACGACGTCACCCGGCGCACCTACGAGTGCCCCGAGGGCGCCGACGTGATCTTCGACATCGTCGTTGGCGGCGGCCACACCTGGCCCGGCAGCGAGTTCAACGCCCAGCTGGGCGATCTGATGGGGCCGACCACGCTCAACCTGGACGCCAGCGCCGCGATGTGGGCGTTCTTCTCCCGGTTCCAGCTGCCCATCGGCTGAACCGGCGACGGTCGCAGTGATCGGCCCGACGAGCGACGAGGCCGCCGCACACCCGCAGGGCTCGACCCCGCGTGTCACCTGGCGTAGGTCTCGGTCGTGACCGCTCCGGCCGGACTGGTGAACGTGAACGCCACCGAGCTGTCGGTGACGGTGTACTCGGCCGAGCCGACCTCGCCGCCGATGGTGTAGTCAAGCCGGTAGGAACCGTCGCCGAGATCGTCGAAGCCGGTGACCGTTGCGCCCCGCAGCGGCTCGCCGGCCGGCCGAAACGCGGGGGTCGTCGGCTGCGGATCGACCTGGTCCGAGACGGACACGACTCCCACCAGACCACCGTTGATGTAGGGGTAGGTCTCGGTGCCGTGGTAGTGGTACACGCCGTCCGACCCGACGTGCCCGTTGTAGTCGTCGAGCGCCTCGACCGGGCCGCCATCCGGCTCGACCGAGCCGTAGATCGCGAAACCGTCCAAGGCGTATGCGATGGGCTTGCCCGAGCCGACGACCTCCTCCAGATGCAGCGGCGCGACGTGATAGTGGTAGTCGTCGGCGCGGCCGCAATGACCGCCGAACTCGTCGAGTTCGCCGGCGAGGAGTGCGTCGTCGCCCCGGTTGTTCAAGGCGTTGAAGATGGGAACGCCGTTGACCGCCAAGGCGATGGCCCCTCGGAACAAACCCGTTTTCGCCGAGACCGGTTCGTCGGACATCTCCGGGGCTCGCGGGAGCTGCCACGCGTTGGTGTCGTAGTACGGCTGCGGCACCGGAAACTGCTGCTGCCAGCTGGTGATTCCCACCATCATCTGGTGGGAGGGCATGCCGTTGCATTCAACCATCCACACATCACCGCTGGTGAAGGCCTGGACCGATTCGGCGAACGCGTCGAAGCCGGCGAGCGGTTCGGCATTGTCGGCGCTGGATGGGCCCGTCGTCCTGTCCTCGGTGCCGCCCGGCGCGGTGGCGCCGGTTGTGGTGGCGCCGGTGGTGGCGGTGTCGGCCGTTGTTCCGGAGGGCGATGTGGGGTCGTCCGACCCGCATGCCGCCAACAGCGCCGCGCCGAGCCCCACCATCCCCCACCGCATCACGGCCCGGCGATCGAGGCCGACGGCCAAGGACGAATCGGGCACGTGGGGGTGCACGTGCTCGTCGTGGTGGGTTGGGTGCTGTTGGGAAGACGCGAGCGGACGTCGTTGCCGTCCGGCAGTCGCCACAGGTTCCTGAATCATCGCCGGCTCCTCATGTCCTCGTCCCAGGCCTCCACCCGATTCTGGTGGGGCAAGATGAGAACCCCGTGAGGAACGAACCGAACACCTGGAACTCCTCGTGCGCGACGGAGTCCACGAGGTAGGCACGGTCGACGGGCCAGGCGACAGGCCGACTGACTCGCCGGCGCTGCGCGGCGGTAGCGTCGTCCGTCGTGGCAACCGCGGTCGAGGTCGAGAACCTGTGCATTCGCTACGGCGAGCTCACCGCGGTGGACGGCCTCTCGCTGACCGCCGGATTCGGTGAGGTCACGGCGGTGCTCGGCCCGAACGGGGCGGGCAAGACCTCGACGATCGAGTGCTGCGAGGGCTATCGCCGCCCAGCGTCGGGAAGCGTCAGGGTGGACGGGTTGGACCCGGTCGCCGACCACCAGGCGCTGACCGAACGCATCGGGGTGATGTTGCAGGGCTCCGGCCTGCCCCGGCACCAGCGCCCACGCGACGTGCTGGTGCAGTTCGCCGGGTTCTATCCCAACCCGCTCGACCCGGACGAACTGCTGGAGCAGGTGTCGCTGACCCATCGGGCCCGGTCGACGTGGAGCAGGCTCTCCGGCGGCGAGCAACAGCGCCTCTCGTTGGCGCTGGCGCTGGTGGGACGCCCCAGCGTGGCGTTCCTCGACGAGCCGTCGGCGGGCGTGGATCTGGAGGGACGGCTGCTCATTCGGTCACTGATCTCCCGGCTGCGGGACGACGGGGTGGCGGTGGTGCTGAGCACCCACGATCTCGACGAGGCCCAACACCTGGCCGACCACATCGTGATCATCGACCGCGGCGTCGCCGTGGCCGCCGGAACCCCCGACGACCTGCTGCGCCTGGAGTCGGGCGACGAGGTGCGCTTCGGGGCCCAACCCGGCCTGGACACCGGCGAACTGACGAGGCGCCTCGGGGTCGAGGTCAGCGAGATCGAACGCGGCGAATACGTGATGGCGGCGGCCGGCTCGCCCCGGTTGGTTGCGGACCTCACCTCGGCGCTCGCCGACTGGGACGTGGCCCTGGCCGACCTTCGCGCCGGACGCAAGCGCCTCGACGACGTGTTTCTGCGGTTGACCGGCGAGGCGTCCGCAGCAGCCACCGGGACATCCCCCGGGGAGGAGACGACGTGAGGGCGTTCCGCTCCCAGTGGCGTGCGGAGCTGACGTTGGCGATGCGCCAGGGCGAGCAACTGCTCGTGTCGATGGGCATCCCCCTGGCCATCCTGGTGTTCTTCAGCCAGATCGACGTCGTCAGCTTCGAGGGCGTGGAGGCGGTGGACTACCTGACCCCGGCCACGATGGCGCTGGCGGTGATGTCGACGGCGATGGTCAGCCTCGGCATCGGCACCGGTTTCGACCGCAACTACGGCGTGCTGAAGCGACTGGGCTCCACGCCACTGGGGCGGGGGCGCTGGCTGGCCGCCAAGGTGGCCACGGTGGCCACCATCGAGGTGGGTCAGCTGCTGCTGCTGGGAGGGGTCGGCGCCCTCCTCGGGTGGCGTCCGCCCGGCACGTGGCCGCTGGGGATCCTGGCGCTGGTGCTGGGCACCGCGGCGTTTGCGGGCATCGGGCTGACGCTCGCCGGGACGCTTCCCGCGCTGACCAACCTGGCGGCGACCAACGGCCTCTACCTGGTGCTGTTGTTGCTGGGCGGCATGGTGATCCCGCTGGAGCGGTTCCCCGACGTGCTCGCCACGCTGGCACGTGTGTCGCCGGCGGCGGCGCTGTCGGGCATCGCCGTCACCGCGATGGGGCCCGAGACCTTCTCCACCGCCTGGCTGTGGGTGGTGCTGGTGTTGTGGGGGGTCGGGGCGCCGTTGGTGGCCGTCCGCACGTTCCGCTGGGACGGCTGACGCGGCCGGGCACTAACCGCCCGGGATGACCTCGGGTACGGTCACCGCCGGCTGGGCCGGGGGCGGGTTGTCGAACTCGGGGTTGCCCGAACCCTTCCAGAACACCATGGCCGACAGCACGGCCACGTAGACGATCACGGCCAGCACGGCGCCGCCGTAGAAGAAGCCGCTGAGTACCTTCGCCTCGAAGCGGAGGTGCATGAAGAACCCGGCGACGAGAACGAACTTGATCAACATCAGGGCGATCAGCAGCGGCCCGTAGATCTTGCCGTTGTCGAGCAGCTCGGGCAGAGCGATCTCGATGGCGGTCAGCACCGCCAGCACGGCGCCGACCTTGATGTAGATCATGTCGGCGTGGTGCACCATGCGGTTGAGGCCCGGATCGGCCTCGAGCGTGGCCGCCTCGGCGGCGGTCAGGGTGTCGTGTTCGCTGAAGGGCGAGCTCGGCAGCGTTTCGGTGCCGGAGGCCGCCGGGTCGGGGCTGGGGGTGCTCACGAGGATGCTCCTACGGGATCAGGTAGACGACGGTGAAGATCAGGATCCACACCACGTCGACGAAGTGCCAGTACAGGCCGACGATCTCCACGGCCTCGGACTTGGACTGCGGAATTCGGCCCTTGAACGACAGCACCATGAGGGTCAACAACATCAGGATGCCGAAGGTGACGTGAACACCGTGGAACCCGGTCAGCGTGAAGAAGGCCGAGGCGGACACGTTGGTCGTGTAGCCGAAGCCCTCCCGGACGAATTCGGTGAACTCGTAGACCTGGCCGCCGATGAAAATGGCGCCGAGGAAGGCGGTCGTGCCCAGCCACAGGCGCAGCCGGTGATGGTCGCCCCGGGCGATCGAGGTGACCGCCAGCACCATGGCGAGGGAGCTCATCAGCAGCACGAACGAGCTGGCCGACGTGAACGCGATGTCGAACACCTCGGAGATGCGTTCGGTGGAGCCGGTGACCCCGGGGGCCAGCGGCCGGTTCTTGTACAGCAGGTAGGTGGAGATCAGGCCGCCGAAGAGCATGCAGTCCGACCCGAGAAACACCCACATGCCCAGCTTCTCGTTGGAGATACCGGTGTTGGTGTCGTGCACGACGCCGTGGCCGTGATCG
Source organism: Microthrixaceae bacterium (assembly GCA_041394485.1). Classification (GTDB taxonomy): domain Bacteria; phylum Actinomycetota; class Acidimicrobiia; order Acidimicrobiales; family Microtrichaceae; genus Microthrix. Next base: position 18,351 of record JAWKIE010000030.1, on the reverse strand, counting down.
GACTCGGCGGCCGGCGATGCCGGAGCCGTGAGGGTGTCAGACATTGGCGGGCTCCTCGGTGGCGGACGTGGCCTCTGCCTCGTCGTTGGTCTCGCCGTCGGTGGCCTCATCGACGGAGGAGTCGACCGGTTCCGCCGGGGCGTCGTCGGACGGATCACCGTCGTGATGCTCGTCGTGTGGGGTGTCGACGTCGTCCGGCGGCTCCAGGGCCCAGCCGACCATGCCGGCGATCATCAGCGCCCCGCCCAACACGGCGAACCACAGGTTGAAGATGACGCCGTAGCCGAGGAACGGCATGCCGGCGGCCACCAGGATGGGCTGGTAGGAGGGTGAGGGCAGGTGGACCCCGACCGAGTCGCCCTTCTGCGCAACGTCCTCGATGTCGGCAATCTTCACCGGGCGGCCGTCCTCGTCGTGCCCGTACTTCAGGTACCAGGCCTCATCGAGCTCGTGCACGGTGGGGATCGGGTCGAAGTTGTATTCGGGCGTGGGGCTCGGGATCGTCCACTCCAGGGTGCGTGCATCCCACGGGTCGGGCCCGACGTCCACCGGGTTGGCCTTGTGGGCCTTGTAGCTCGAGTACACGTTGTACAGGAACAGCGCCACGCCGATCGCCATCGTGTAGGCGCCGATCGTGGCCACCAGGTTCCACAGGTTGAACCCCTGGTAGTCGCTGTAGGTGAAGATCCGGCGGCTCATGCCCTCCATGCCCAACACGTGCATGGGTCCGAAGGTGGCGTTGAAGCCGATCAGCACGAACCAGAAGGCCACCTTGCCGACCTTTTCGTCGAGCATGTAGCCGAAGATCTTGGGGAACCAGAAGTAGGTGGCGGCCAGGAAGCCCAACACGCCTCCACCGAAGATCACGTAGTGGAAGTGGGCGACGATGTAGTAGGTGTCGGTCTGCTGGGTGTCGGCCGAGGCGAAGGCGTGGGTGACGCCCGAGAGCCCGCCGATGGTGAACATGGCCACGAAGGCGATCGAGTACAGCATGGGCACCGTCATGCGGATGCGGCCGCCCCACATCGTCGCCATCCAGTTGAGCACCTTCACGCCCGTTGGCACGGCGATGAACATGGTGGCCAGCGAGAAGGCGGTGACCGACATGGGCCCGATGCCCGAGGCGAACATGTGGTGCGCCCACACGCCGAAGCCGAGGAAGCCGATGGCGATACCCGAGAAGATCACGAAGCGGTAGCCGAAGAGCGGCTTGCGGCTGAACACCGGGATGATGTCCGACACCATGCCGAAGGCCGGCATGAGGATGATGTACACCTCCGGGTGACCGAAGATCCAGAACAGGTGCTGCCACAGGAAGGGGTCGCCGCCGGCGGAGGCGTCGAAGAACGTCGCCCCGAATCGGCGGTCGAAGGTCAGCAGGAACAGCGCCACCGAGATCACCGGGACGGCGAAGGCCAGCAGCATCTGGGTGACCAGCGACATCCAGGTGGTGGTGGGCATGCGCCACCAGGTCATGCCGGGGGCACGCAGGTTGAAGATGGTGACGATCAGGTTGATCGAGCCGATCAACGAGGCCAGGCCGACGATCTGCAGGCCGACGGCGTAGAAGTCGATGCCGTGGCTGGGGGAGAACACGACGCTGGAGTTGGGTGCGTAGTTGAACCAGCCGCCGTCGGCGCCGCCGCCGAGGAACCAGGAGCTGTTCACGAAGATCGCACCGAAGAGGTAGATCCAGTAGCTGAGTGCGTTCAAGCGGGGGAAGGCGACGTCCCGGGCACCGATCTGCAACGGGATGAGGTAGTTCATCAGGCCGGCGGCGAACGGCATGATGAACAGGAAGATCATCGTGACGCCGTGCATCGTGAACACCTGGTTGTACAGGTCGGCCGACAGCAACCGCTGCTCGGGGGCGGCCAGCTGGGTGCGGATCAGCAGCGCCTCGACGCCGCCGACGATGAAGAACACCATCGCCGTGCAGCTGTACATGATGCCGATGCGCTTGTGGTCCACCGTGGTGATCCACGAACGCCAGCCCGAGCCGCCGGTGGGCCGGGTGAACACGCCCAGCGGGCGGGAGGTGTCGGCGCCGTCGGTGGCCGGCACCAGTTGGCCGGGCGACCCCTCGGGGTCGACCGTGGCGGGCAGGTTGGTCTTCTCTGGTTCAACGATCGTCATGGTGGGTCCTTCGATCCGTTGGTCAGTCGAGTGTGAGGAGGTAGGCGACCAGGGCATCCACCGTGGCCGGGTCGAGGTTGAGGTTCGGCATGCCCTGGAGGTTGTCCGGCATCATCGGCTTCATCGCCTCCGGGTCGGTCAACCACTCTTTCAGTGCGCCCTCGTCGGGCGTTCCGTCCTCGTAGTAGAGCGGGAACATGTTGCCCGCAAAGCGCTCCCGGCTCATCAGGTGCGTCAGGTTGGGTGCCACCCCGGGACGCACGGTGGGCACCGCTGCGCCGTCGAGACCCTGATAGTCCTCCACCGGACCGTCGTTGGTGTACTCGCCGTCGGAGGTGAGGCCGTTGACCTGGTGGCAGTAGGCGCACTGCGACAGGAACGTCGTGCGTCCCTCCTCGGCGAGCTCGTTCCCCGGCTCGGCGGGCGGCGCCTGCTGGGCGGTCAGCCACTGCTCGTACTCGGCCTCCGGAAGCGCCTTGACCTCCATGCGCATGTAGCCGTGCGACAGGCCGCAGAACTCGGTGCACTGGCCCTCGTAGATGCCCGGTTCGTTGGCGTTGATCGCCATGAAGTGGGTCGAGCCGGGCGTGGCGTCCATCTTGCCGTTCAACGCCGGGATCCAGAACGAGTGGATGACGTCGCGGCTGCGGATGTTGAGCTCCACCTGACGACCCGCGGGAATCACCATCTGGTTGGCGGTGATGATGTCGGGTGAATCGTCGTTGTCGAGGTCGTAGCGGTACTCCCACCACCACTGCTGGCCGTACACGTCGATCTCGATGGCGTCGGGCGCCCGGTTCTCCAGCTCGAAGATCGTCTGCACGTTGAACACGCCCAGACCGGCGAGGAGCAGCGCGGGCAGTGCCGTCCAGGTGAGCTCCAACGGGGTGTTGCCGTGGATCTGGACCGGCTCGCCCTCGCCGTCGACCTCGTCCTTGCGCTTCCGGAACTTCACCACGATGACCAGGATGATCACCTGCACCAGCACGAAGACGACGCCGGCGATCGCGAAGATCGGCTTCACCAGGGTGTGGATCGTGTCGGCCTGCTCGCCCTTCGGGCTGAGCGTGGTCAGGGGGTAGGTGTCCTGGTTGCCGCACGACGCCAACGCCAGCACGAAGGCGGCGCCGATCACGCCGTGCACGGTGCGCCGTACCGGTGAGGGAAGGTGGCTGAGGAGGTTCATCGGGGAGTCCATCGGTCGGGTTGGAACGATCACTTATGCGGACGCCGTGGTGCCGGGCGTCGACTGGCTGGCCGGGATCGGCGGGGTCGGAGCGTCGGCCGAGGCCACGATCACGTCAGTCTGGCCCCGGGCGTCGGCGGTCGCCGAGGCGGCCTCCTCGCCTCCGTGGTGGTCCTTGTTGCTGTCGGCGATCCCACCCCAGATGCCAGCGCCGATCACGACGATCCCGAAGAGGATCACGATCGCCAACACGACACCGCGGTTGATCGTCGGCCGGGCGGCGAGCACGAAGGCGAGTGCCAGCACCACCAGCGCCAGCACTGCGGCGATGACCGCCGCACCGATGCCGGCGGTGGCGAGAAACAGGCGGGACATCGAGAACACGATGATGCCCAGCCCGGCGGCGACACCGACGGGCACCTCCAGGGGCCACAGCACCCGCCGGCGAACCGTGCGGTTGACCTCCGGGTCGGTGGAGGTGCGCTCGCTCCACACGGTGAGTGTCCACTCGACGCCGACCAGGATGGCGGCGAAGACCCCCAGGCCGAAGAGGAACGGCTGGAAGGACAGTCCCACCAGGGTGATCCCGACCGCCAGGGCGAACAGCGCGGGCCACGGCACCACGTTCATCGGGGGCTGGTCGGCGTAGCGGCGGTCGGTGGCCTCCACCTCGGCGATCGACACGGCGTTTCCGTCGCGGAACGCGGTGGTGATCGCTCCCAGGCCGACGCAGAGCCCGGAGAAGCCCATCAGCGCGGCGTAGCCGAAGTGGTCGCCGACCCCGCCCTTGTACCCGAACGTGAGGGGGCCGAGGATGGCGTCGACCGCTCCACTCCCGGCGAGCGTCGTCCAGGTGCCCTCGGCCATCGTGTTGGTGATGAAGCCGTAGAGCAGCGCGGTGATGAAGGCGCCGACGGCCAGGCCGTAGTAGGTGCGTGAACCGGTGTTGATCATGGGTGGCGTCGCCTCACTTCGTGACGTAGACGGCGTACCAAACCAGTACGTAGGCGCCGACCATCGTGTGCCAATAGACCGCCGCCGCCGACCATCCGTCGGGGTAGCGGCTCGAGAACTGTCCGCCGACCGTGCGGAAGGCCATGACGGCGACCATCGCCAGGGCGACGATCACCATGGCGACGTGTGCGCCGACGACGGCGAAGGTGGCGCCGGCCTCCGGCTGCACGCCCACCGCCAGCTCGCTCTGCGACATCAGGTACCAGGTGCTGTTGAGGTAGGACAGGCCCAGCAGCATGGTGATCGCCATGGCCCAATACGCCTGGCTGCGCTCGTCGCGGGCGATCGCCCACACCGCCCACTGGATGGAGAGCACCGACAGGCCCAGGCCCCAGAACATGACGTTGGGCTGGGCGAGCGGCATCGAGACGCCGTCGAAGAAGTTGTCCGAGGCCGAGCGGATCTCCAGGTAGTTGCCGACGAGGAGCACCACCACCATGGCCGAGGCCCCGGCGGCCAAGGCGGCGCCCACCACCGTCTGGCGGCGCTTCGGCAGGATCGCCGGTGTCACCTCGGCGGGAATGGAACTCATTGGTCGCTCCCATCGTCGTCGCCGGCCGCCTCGCGGGCGTCCAGCAGGGGCGAGGCGGAGACCACCTCGGGCAGGGCATCGTCGAAGTTGTTCACCGACGGCGGCGAGGCGGTGAGCCACTCCAGCGTGTGGCCCTCGAACGGGTCGGCCGGACCGTCGGACTCACCGGCGCGCATTCCGGCCGCCAGGGCTCCGGCGGCGCCGAGCAGGGCGAGCGCCAACACCAACGAACCGGCGGCGATCAGCCAGCCGGCCACCTCGGGGGCACCCGAGCCGCCGTCGATCGAGGCGATGGCGTCGGCGATGCCACCGGCGCCGGCGACCACGCCGCCGAGCGCCGCAACCAGCCCCAGGCGGCGGCGGCACCCTTGGGAGGCATCGAGCCGGTGAACTTCACACCCCAGTAGGCCAGCGCGGCCAGCATGGCGGCGACTGCGGCCCCGAGGATCAGGTTGGACTGGCCAACGATCAGACCGTTGATCGCCGGGAGGCCGAGCAGGCCGTCCTCACCGCCGCCGTAGGTGTTGATCGCGGCAAGCAGGCCGACGATACCGCCGAGCGCCAGCACCACCAGCGAGACCATGGAGCCGATCAGGGCGCCCGGCGGCGGGGGCGCCGCTCAGGCGACGAAGCTGCGGCAGGAGGCCACCCAGCGTGGCCAGCACGGCCAGAAGCGCCAGGCCCGACAGTGCCGCCCAGATGAAGGTGTTGAACGACAGCTCGGGGTTGACGGCCCACACTCCGAACGAGGCGACCCCCAGGGCCACCAGCAGGCCCCGAAACACGAAGCGCTGCATCAGCCGGGCACCGGTGGCCACCGGGACGACGTCGACCGCCAATCCGATCGCCGGAATGGCGATGATCCAGATGGCGGGCTGCCAGCCGAGGAAGCGCAGGTCGCCCAGCGTTTCGGTCTTGATCGCGCCCGCCTCGAGCCGGTTGGCCTGCATCAGGGCGGCGACGGCGACGATCGCCGGCACGGTCGCCAACCACAGCGCGCCGGACACCAGCATCGAGAAGGCGAACATCGGGGTGCGGGCAAGCGACATGCCGGGTGCCCGCAGGGTGAGGACGGTGGTCATCACCGCAACCATGGCGCCCAGCAGCGAGACGGCGCCGCCGCAGGGAGAACATGCCCAACCGGCCCATCTCGTAGGAGTTGCCGCCGAGCCCACCGTCGCCCAGCGCCGAGATGGCGAACAGCACCGAGCAGATCAGCCACGAGTAGTACGACAGCGAAACCAGGCGGGGAAAGGAGATGCCGGTGGCGCCGACCTGGAGCGGCACGACGTAGACGGCGACACCCACGATCAACGCGAGTACGCCCAGCACGATGACGGCGATGTCGGCCGACTCGCGAATCTGCAGGGACCAGCTGCCCAGCAGCGGGTTGTCGCCGTTGGCGCCCGCCCAGCCCAACGCCCGTGCGACAAACAGGACGGCGGTGACCACCAGGGCCGACAGGGTGAACCGCCGGCCGAGTCGCTTGTGGTCGACGGCACCGAGGTGGTGCTCGAGTGCGGTCAGCTCGGCTTCGATCGCCTCGGGCAGCCCCTCGGCTGCGGCCGGAGACAGCTCGGCCAGCGGCAGGGGCGCCTCAACCGTGGTGTCGGTAACTGCCATATCCGTTCCCTACCTCGACGTCGGAGTTGTTCAATGCGGCTTCTTTGTACGACTGCTGCTGTGACTGTTGCGCCGGCGCTCGGCGCGGCCGCTGCGGACATTACCTCCGCGGGGCCGAAGGTTGGAAAACCGCCGGTCACCCGGGCTGCGGCTACCAAGGCCAGCCCAGCCCGGCGAGTTGATCGACGGCCATCGCCCCGAACAGCACGGTGATGTAGGTGATCGACCAACCGAACAGACGCATCGCCGTGGCGGCCGTCGGAGTTCGCAACACCGCCAGCGCCGACCGGAGGAACACCCCTCCGCTGACCACCGCAGACGCCAGGTACACCCATCCCAGGTCGGCGACCGGCGCCAGCACCAGCGAGACGGCCACCAGGGCCAGCGTGTAGGTCAGGATCTTGCGGGCGGTGGCGTTCAGCGTGGCCACCGACGGCAGCATGGGCACGTCCACCGAGGCGTAGTCCTCGCGGTATTTCACCGCCAGCGCCCAGAAGTGGGGCGGGGTCCACAGAAAGATCAGCAGGAACAGCAACCACGGCGCCCAACCGAGCGACCCGGTGACCGCCGCCCAGCCGATCAGCACCGGCCCGGCACCTGCGGCACCGCCGATCACGATGTTTGACGAGTAGCGACGCTTGAGCCACAGCGAGTACACGCCGACGTAGAAGGCGAACGAGGCAAACGCCAGCAGCGCGCTGAGCGGATTGACCGCAAACCAGAGCAGGGCGATGGCGATCGCCTCGATGCCCAGGGCGAAGATCAGGGCGTTTCGGGGGGTGACGGCGCCGGTCACCAGTGGGCGATTGGCCGTGCGTTCCATCTTGGCGTCGATGTCGCGGTCGATGTACATGTTGACGGCGTTGGCGCCGCCGGCGGACAGCGTGCCGCCCACCACGGTGGCGACCATGAGCCAGATCGAGGGCAGCCCCCGTTGGGCCACGATCATCACCGGGACGGTCTCGATCAGCAGCAGCTCGATGATGCGGGGCTTGGTGAGCGCCACGTAGGCGCCGACCGCACTCCAGCCGGTGGCCGCCCGGTCGGCGACGGCCGACGGCGAGGTGTGGGTCAGGGGGGTCGCCGTCCGCATGCCCGAAGGGTACGCCCCGCCGGCGGGCCGAGGCCAAGCAACGACCGTGGAGGTGCCCACACGACGGGTGCTTTTGCCTCGCAGCACTATCTTGAGGGCCGTGACCCCTCGGCCGCCTTCACCGTCGAACGCCACCGACGACACCCGTACCCGGCCCGGTGATGCGTCGCTCGAAGGCGACCCCGCCAACGGGCCCTCCCCCCGCAACGAACGGCTCACCGTCTCACCCCGCGCCTACCGCCGGTTCACCTTTGCGGCGCTGGTGCTGTTGGGCATCATCGTCGTCACCGGTGCCGCCGTGCGGCTCACCGGGTCCGGCCTCGGCTGCGAGGACTGGCCGCGCTGCTCCGACACCGAGGTGATCGGATCGCTGTCCGGGCATCAGGGCGTCGAGCAGGCCAACCGGCTGTTCACCGGGGCGGTCTCGGTTGCGGTCGCCGCTGCGGTGCTCGGCGCCCTCCGCCGGCGCCCTTATCGCCCGGAACTCACCCGCTGGGCGTGGTCCCTGGTGGCGGGCGTCGTCGCCCAGATCGTGTGGGGCGGGGTCACCGTGCTGACCGACCTCCACCCGGCGGTGGTCATCGGTCACTTTCTCATCTCGATGGTGCTGGTGTGGGCCGCCACCGTGCTGCACGTGCGCGCCGGTGCGGCCGACGAGGCGGGCGGACCCCAACCGTCCGATCCCGCCCTGGCACCCCGGGTCGGCGTTGCCGCACGTGCGGTCGGCGCCGCGCTCACCCTGGTGCTGTTGACCGGTCCGGTGGTCACCGGGGCGGGTCCCCATGCCGGCGACGCCGACGCCCCCCGGTTCGGGTTCAACATCACCTCGGTGGTTCGTCTGCACTCCGCCACCGCCTGGCTGCTGGTCGGCGCGGTGATCTGGCTGGCCGTCGAGGCGGCGCGCGGACGCGACCGGGCACTCATCTTTCGGGCGCAGATCATCGTGATCCTGACGCTCGCGCAGGGGGCGTTGGGCTACACCCAGTACGCCCTCGGGGTTCCACCGGTGCTCGTCGCGGCCCACATCGCCGGTGTCACCGTGTTGGTGGCGGCGATCACCCGCATGGCGCTGTTGTCCCCCGCTCCGTCGGGCGGCGCCGGCGAAACCGCTCCGGGCACCGCCACGCGGCTGCAACCGGGGTCGGTGGAAGCATGACCGGCGCTCCCGGGGTCTCCGCCATGGCGGGGACCAGCCCGGACGTCCTCGAACGAACCGAAACCGACGAGTCCTCGTCGTTGGACCGTCCCTGGGTCGTCATCGTGTGGAACGACCCGGTGAACCTGATGGAGTACGTCACCTTCGTCTTTCAGAGTGTGCTCGGCCTCCCCAAGGAGCAGGCCACCAAGTTGATGTTGGACGTTCACCACAAGGGGCGCGCCACCGTCGCCTCCGGCACCCGCGAGCGCTGCGAACTGGACGTGTTCCGCCTGCACGAACACGGCCTGTGGGCCACGATGGAACAGGACTCGTGATCGTGGCCGCGACGTCCCGCCCGACCCGCACCCGGTGAGCGTCGTCGACGCCCCGCCCGAGGGCGAACATCCTTGGTTCATCCCGGTCGTGCCACCCGACGGCGGCGACGGCTCGGCCGACCAGCGCCCTCACACGGGGGATCGAGACCCCGACCCCACCCACGCCGGTGGGGACCCCGAGTCGGACGACGACCACCCGAACGACGACCACCCGAACGACGACCACCCGAACGATCCTGGCGACGGCACCGACGACACCGACGGCACCGACGGGTCGATGGCGGTGGCGCCCGGAACCATCCTCGCCTGGAGCCCGTGGGCCGAGGACGACCAGGTGCCACGACGTCTGCGGACGGCGATCGCCTCGCTGGCCCATCGCCTCACCGAGGACCTGCCCGAGTTGTCCCACCAGAATCCGGACGGCGGCCAGCGCTTCGATCACGGCCGGCTGGTTGCGGCGCTGTCCAACGCGCTCGGCGCCCTCAGCGAGGTGATCGACGGGCGGCTCCTCGAGGGCGACGATCTGGTCACCCTGCTCGGCGCCGCGCACGACGGAGCGGTGATCTCGGCCATCATGGCCGAGGCGACGGGCGAGCCGTCGACGGCCTTCCAGAGCGACTGGCTGAGACGAACGGCCGAGGAGGTCCATCGGGCCATGTGGCGACGATTTGCGCCATTGGGCGACGGCAGGTTTCGGGTGCGCCTACGACGCGGCGAGCGTGCGCTGGTCGGCCGCGTGCTCACCGAGCAGCAGCGGCGCCTCACCGACGACGGACCCGAACTCGCTCCCCTGTTTCCCGCCGGATACGGCGACGGCGACCCCGAGTCGGCCGAGGCGTCGGCCGAGTTTGCCGCGCTCACCCGAAGCGACCTGATGGCCGGGCGCAGCTCGGCGCTCGAGTTGGTGCAGGGCACGCTCGGGGAGCGCGTCATCGACGCGGCCACGTTGTCCGCCTGGATGCGCACCCTCAACGACGTGCGCCTGGTGATGGCCACAGAGTTGGGCATCGACCACGACGACCAGCCCCCACCGGCCCCATGGGATTCCAGCTTCCCCGCCTGGCGCTCCTACGCCGTGCTCGGCAACCTCGTTCACGAGGCCGTGCTGTCCCTGCGAACGCAGCTGTAGCCCGCCTTCACGCGCCCACCACGCGAAGCGGACCGAACCCAAGGGTTCGGCCCGCTCCGGGTGAGGTGGTCGGGACCGGCGTCGATCCGGTGACCTATCGCTTTTCAGGCGACCGCTCTACCAACTGAGCTACCCGACCCTCGCCACAGATGCCGGTTCCAAGGGCCGGTTGGCCCCTGGTTCCGGTGTCTGTGGTGGCGGTCCCGACGGGATTTGAACCCGCGACCTCCGGCTTGACAGGCCGGCGTGCACTCCAAACTGCACCACGGGACCAGCGCTTGTCCCGTCCGAGCCGAGGCTCGATCGGGAAGCGACACCCTAACCGATGGGCGACGGGGTTCCGCCACTCGAAACGGGCGTCGCACGAAATACTCAGTGGGACGAGGCCAGGTGTCCCGAGACCCGCTCGTGCAGCTGGGCGCTGTGGGCATTGAGCCCCACCAGCGTGGCCTCGATGCCGTGGGCAGCGAACTTGGCCACCACCGCGTCGAGCGCCGACACCGCCGAGGTGTCCCAGATGTGGGCGTCGGTCAGATCGATCACCGCGTGCTCCACCTCGTCGGTGTAGTCGAAGAGATGCAACAGCTCGTTGGTGGAGGCGAAGAACAGCTCTCCGGTGACGTGGTAGATCCGCGTGCCGCCGTCGTCGGGGTCGACCACGCTGGTGACGTCGGCGATGTGGGCCACCCGGCGGGCGAAGAAGATCGCCGCCAGCAGCACGCCCCCGGCCACTCCCAGCGCCAGGTTGTGGGTGAACACGACGATGGCCACGGTCACCACCATCACGGCGGTCTCGGTGCGGGGCGTCCGGGTCAGCTGGGTCAGCTTGATGCTGCTCCAATCGAAGGTTCCGACCGCCACCAGGATCATGACGGCCACCAGGGCCGCCATCGGGATGGCGGCGATCAGGTCGCCGAACACCAGAATGCCGCCCATCAGAAACAGGCCGGCCGACAGGGTGGACAGCCGGGTGCGGCCGCCGGAGGACATGTTGATCATCGACTGGCCGATCATGGCGCAGCCGGCCATGCCACCGAGGAACCCGGTGGCGACGTTGGCGATGCCCTGCCCTCTGGACTCCCGGTCGTTGTCCGAGCGGGTGTCGGTGATGTCGTCGATCAGCTGGGCGGTCAGCAGCGACTCCAGCAGCCCGACGACCGCCAGCGTGAAGGCGTACGGCGCGATGATCTTGAGGGTCTCCAACCCAAACGGCACGTTGGGGAGGCCGAGGCCGGGCAGCGAGTCGGGCAGGGCACCCATGTCGCCCACCGTCGGCACCGAGACACCCAGCAGGGCGGCGCCGAACCCGAGGACGGCGATGGCCACCAGCGGCGCCGGCACGGCGGTGGTCAGCTTGGGCAGCCCCACCATGATGGCGATGCCGAGGGCGACCATCGCATACACGGCCACCCCCTTGCCGATGATGTGTTCCAGCTGCGCCATGAAGATGAGGATCGCCAGCGCGTTGACGAAGCCGATCATCACCGTTCGGGGCACAAACCGCATCAGCCGACCGACACCCAGCGCCCCCATGCCCACCTGGATCAGCCCGGCGAGGATGGTGGCGGCAAAGAGGTACTCCACCCCGTGTTCCTTCACGAGGGTCACCACGACGAGCGCCATCGCGCCGGTGGCGGCCGAGATCATCCCGGGGCGGCCACCGGCGAAGGCGATGATGATGGCGATCGAGAACGACGCATACAGCCCCACCTTGGGGTCGACGCCGGCGATGATCGAGAACGAGATGGCCTCGGGGATGAGGGCCAGCGCCACCACCAGGCCGGCCAGGACGTCGGCTCGGACGTTGGAGAACCAGGTCTCGCGCAGGCGCGAGAGCGCGGGGGCGGGTGTTGCGGGAAGCGTGACGGTCACGGGGGGCTTTCGGGGTTGAGGCCCTGGCATCAGGGCGGTGGGCGCACCGACGGTGCGGCCTTGAGCGTTGAGGTGATCACTGGGGCAACTCGTCCACGGTCTCGGGCGGACGCCCGGCCCGGTGGAGGGCCTCGCAGGACGCGCGGAACGCTACCCGTACGTCGTACGCGGTACAACGGTGGGCGAGGTGACATGCAGCACGTCTCAGCCCACAGCGTGTTCGGCCGTCCGGTTCTCCACCCAGGCGTCGAGGCGCAGCCAGAGCGAGTCAAGCCACTCGACCCGCTCGGCCTCGTCGGCGGGCACCTGGCCCCTGGGCACCCGCCAGACCGCCACCTCGATCACCTGGTTCACCGGCGCCCGACGGCTCAGGGCCTTGGCCGTGGGCACCGCCTCGAACCCCGCATGCGCGAGGACGACCACATCGGCCTCGGGAGCGCCGTCCAACAGCGACAGCACGCCGCCCGGTCGCGGCGGCAGCACGTGGCGCAGCGAACCCAGCCGCTCGGCCCGATCCGGGTCGGTCAGCTCCAGCCTGGCCAGCGCCCGGTCACGGGCGTCGGGACGGAACAGCCGCCCCTCCGGGCAGATCACGGCGACGCTGCGACCGTCGAGCCCCTCCCCCAACCGGCGGATCGCCCGCTGCGCTCCCGCTCCCCGGTCGCGGTTGATGAACACCGACCCCAACCGTCCGTAGAGCAGGTCGAAGCCGGGGTCGGCGAGCATCTCGGCCATGATCACCCCGCGCACGTCGAGGTCGGCCTCGGAACGGCCGAACAGCAGCACCGGCAGCGAGGCGTCCAGCAGGCTGACGTGGCGCGACAACACGATCGCCGGCGCCGGACTCAGCGCCTCGGCGCCCTCGACGTCGACGCGAAGGCCGAGCAATCGGTCGGCCCGGCGGGCCAGCACCTCCACCGACCATCGCTGAAGCCGGGCGTGGCGGCGCTGGGACGCCCGGGACCCGAGGGTGGTGCCGAACCCGGCCCGAAGCCACAACAGCGGCGCCAGCAGAATCTCCACCGAGTCGTTGATCAGGTATTGAACTGCGACGCCGAAGAGTCGCAGCCTCGGCAACCGAACCCGCAGCGCGGCCAGGTCGGCGACCGCCAGCACCACGGCGATGAGCGGCGACACGGCCACGGTTGCGGCGGTGACGCCCAGCACCAACGGCACGCTGACCGAGCGGCGCTTCCAGCGCGTCTCCCTCGACTCCCCCACGCCGTCGGACGCTGAGCCGGCCTCCCGGGGGGCGACGACGGCGCTCATCGACGGCCGGCCATGGCCGTTGGCGAACCGGCGTCGCTCTGGGCCTGGGCGGGACGGGCGCTGCGACCCTTGTGTTCGACGAAGAACCGGGCGGCCGCCTCCTGGACCGCCATCGACCAGGTGGGATAGGCGTGCACCGCCTGGGCCAGTCGTCCGGCGAACATCTTGGTGTGCATGGCCAGGGCGACCTCGTGGATCATCTCCCCGGCGCGCGGCGCCACGATGGTCGCCCCCAGCATGCGGCCGCCGCCCAGGTTGCCGATCACCGGTCGCGGTCCGGCGATCAGCTTCACGAACCCGTCGGTTGCGCCCGACGTCAGCGCCCGATCCAACTCGTCGAGCGGCAGCCAGGCGACCCTCCCGCCGTGGGCGGCCGCCTGCGCCTCGGTCATGCCGACGTGGGCGACCTCGGGGTCGAGGTAGGTCACCGTCGGGACGGCGGCCTCGCTGAACCGCTGTCTTGGTAGCAGGGGTCGCCGGAACGCGTTGGCGACGGCCACCATCGCCATGCGGATCGCCGCATGGGTGAATTGGGCGTGACCGGTCACGTCGCCGACCGCCCACACCCCGGGGATCGAGGTGGACATCGTGGCGTCGACCTCGATGGCGCCGTTCGTCGTCAACCGAACGCCGGCCCGGCCGACGTCGAGCCCGTCGGTCACCGGCGTGCGGCCCGTGGCCACCAACACCTCGTCGGCCTCGACCGTCCCGGAACCGTCGAGGTGGGCGGTCACCTCGCCCGAACCCGGCCTGCGGGCAACCGACGTGACCGAGGCCCCGGTGAGCACCTCGACGCCCCGACGCTCCAGCACCGCTCGCACCACGGCACCGACCTCGGGCTCGTCCCGAGGCAGCGGACGGTCGGCGCGCTCGATCAGCGTCACCCTGGTTCCCATGGCGGCAAACGCCTGGGCCATTTCGCAACCGATCGGTCCGGCACCCAGGATGAGCAGCCGTCCCGGCTGCTCGGTGAGGTTGAAGAGCGTCTCGTTGGTCAGCGGCGACGCGTCGGCGAGGCCGTCGACCGGGGGGAACGACGGCCTCGACCCGGTGGCGATCACGATGCGGGGAGCACTCAGCCGGGTTCCGTCCACCTCGACGGAGTTCGATGGGCCGAGCCGTGCCCGTCCGGTGATCACCTCGATGCCCTCCTGGCGCAGCGTGTCGGCATCCTCGGTGGCGGCGATCCGCTCGACGGTGTCGTGCACCGCCGACATGGCGTCGGAAAACCCGTCTCGTCGCTCGCCGGCGGCCAATAGCGTCTTGGAGTGGACACATCCCGTGAAGGTGCAATCTCCTCCTGGCGGGCCGTCCTGGATCAGGGTCGTCTTCGCGCCCCGGCGCAGCCCCTCCCGCGCGGCCATCAACCCGCCCGCTCCGCCACCGACCACGATCAGATCCGTTGTGCGTGTCACAGGGGGTGAACCCCACGAGCAGGTCATTCCTTCCGGTGCTGGTCGGTCCGTCCCCCAACCGGTGCCGCGGCGATGGAAGAAGTCTGTTGATCGCCGGGTTCCCGTGGCGAGCCGACCGAACGGAGTCACCATCAGGACCTGCGATCCCGCCCGAGGCCGTGCCGCAACGCGCCGGGGTTACCGTGGAGCATGACCGCCGACGCACCGACCGCCGAGTCGGCCTCGGCGCGTTTCGAGCGGTGGGTGCTCCCGGAGGTCGAGGTGCTGCTGCGCGTGGCCCGGTCGATGACCCGAAACAGCCATGACGCCGAGGACCTGGTGCAGGACACCATGTTGCGGGCGTACCGCTCGATCGACCGGTTCGACGGCCGCTACCCCAGGGCGTGGCTGATGACCATCATGCGGAACGCCGAGATCAACCGTCATCGCCGCCAACGCCCGTCGCTGCTCACCGCCGCTCAGCAGCGGCTGCCCGACCCCGAGGCGGACGGAGGCGCCACCGCCGAGACCGCGGTGATCAACCTGACCTTCGACGCCGCCGTCGAGGACGCGTTCGAGCGGCTGTCGCCCGACGCGCGTGAGGTGATCGAACTGGTCGACATCGGGGGCCTGACCTACGCCGAGGCGGCGGGTGTCGCCGGCATCCCGGAGGGAACGGTCATGAGCCGCCTGCACCGGGCCCGCCGGCGCGTGCGCACGACGCTGGAAGAACAGGGATACGCCGCCGGGATGTCGCGATGAGCATGCTCGATCGCCTGCGCCGTCGGCGGCTGGGAATGCGCATGAACTGCGCCGAAGTGGGTGAGGTGCTGCAGCGACACCTTGACGGGGAGCTGGACGACGGACCGTCGACGATCGTCGAGGCGCATCTCGACATGTGTCGACGCTGCGGTCTGGAGGCGTCGATCTACGCCGACATCAAGGCTGCGCTCGCCGAGCAGGGCCGGCTCCCGGAGGAGTCGGTGCAGCGGCTCAGGGACTTCGGCGAACGCATCGCCCAAGGCGCTCCGGACGACGGTCGCTAGCGACCGTGTTGCGTGACCTGGTGCTTCCCACCACCGACGCGGGCGCCATCGGTCAGGTCATCGGCGTTACCGTCCTCACGGTCATTGTCGCCGTGGTGCTCCGACACCACAAAGAACTCCGGTGGTTCGCTGTCGGCCTGGGAGTCCAGCTGCTCTCGCTGATGGCGTTGCGCATCCTCCACTGATCCGATGGCACCCGTTCCGATCCTTCTCGACCCCCAAGAGGTCCGATCGCCATGAACGTCGATGTCGTGACCGAGATGGTCATCGATCGACCTCTCGCCGAGGTCGCCGCCTATGCCGCTGATCCATCCAACGCCCCGGAGTGGTACGCCAACATCGATTCGGTGGAGTGGAAGACCCCTCCACCAGCCGCCACCGGTTCGTTGGTGGCGTTCGTGGCTCGTTTCATGGGGCGACGCCTCGCCTACACCTACGAGTTGGTCACACTGGTGCCGGGTGAGCTGCTCGTGATGCGCACCCAGGAGGGCCCGTTTCCGATGGAGACGACCTACATCTGGACAGCGGTCAGCGGCACGTCCACCCGCATGACGCTGCGCAATCGCGGCAAACCTTCAGGGTTCTCAAGGGTCGCTGGACCGGTGATGGCGTCGGCGATGAAACGAGCCAATCACCAGGATCTCGCCAACCTGAAGAGAATCCTCGAGGGCGGGTAGCCGGGCGATTTCCTCCTCGACTGCGGAGATGACGGAGACACCAACCGCGTTGACCCGCACCGACTGGCCTCGGCCCGTGGCAGCCTTGACGCTCAATTCTGAGAATCTCACGTGGTCAAGGGCGGTCCGGCGATTTCACGAAGCTCGGCTTCGAGTTTGGGCAGATCAGCTGCACTCGCATGCTGGGAGGTGAATCGGCCCGCCCACTCGATCTCTATCGACGGCTGATCGAGCGGCGGCCGACCTCCACGATTCTTCCACCAGCGAAGCTCATCGCGGGGCGCACCTAGCTCTCGACCTATCGTCACGTAGAAGTATCTGAACGCCCTCACCCCACCTGGACGTACAACGACCAAACATTGAGCCCAAACCGGAAACATGACCCGCCACCAGAACTTGCAAACACCGACGTAGATGGTCGCTTCGTCGTCGATGCCAAGTTCTCGCAACCGCCTCGCTGACCGAGCGGTAATGATTGGCGTGGTCACGGGAGACCACCCACCAAGCTTGCGGCCTGGTCCCGGCTCAGCACGTGAACGGCGCACAGCGCGGCTTCCCAGCCTTCCTCGCCTGACCTCGTTCGGTACTGCGCCATCGTGCTTCCAAAGGTCTGATGCCTCCACGAGCCAGGACGGCACACCCTGGCACCCCTGATCACGTCTCTTTCGAACACTCTCGCCGACGGCATCACCAGCCGCCTGTACTCCTGAGCCGTTTCGGAGCGTTCCTACTTCAGATTGCTTCGCGACCCGAGCACATCCAGTACACTCCCACCCATGCACTCTCTTCCTCTCCCCATCGACCTCGGCGAATTTGCGGACATAGCCGTAGAGGCAATCGGCCGGGCGTACGACGTCAACGCCAGCCGCCACGAACCCGAGGTTGGAGATGACGCGGTGGTCTTCGGAATGGCGATCTACCGCAACTCTTGGTTCCTCCTGGAACAGGACGTGGCAGAGCTGGAAGGCTGGACATCCTCACGCCCCTCGGGCTCGCTGGTGATCGTGGGGGCAGGCAAACGCATTCACGTATACCGCTGCGGTCAGGACGGCAATGTCAATCTCGACGACTTCCGTCTCGACGACGAGCGGTCAAGCGTCACGAAACAGCTTCTCGCGACCACCAACACCGACCAACTCTCGTTCGATCTCGGAGGTCAAAGCGTCCCGGCTCTCCCGGTAGTCGCTCCTCAGCCAGACGTCCTGCGCGAGCTGGTCATCATGCATGCGGGCAACCCTGACGAAGGCTGTTGCGGCATCTGGGTCGGGGCGCCCCTGAGCGCCGACGAAGTGACCGAGTCGCCGTGGGCCTGGAATGAACCGATGTGGCTGCCAACTGACATCGCTCTCCCGCAAGCTGAGAGCGAGCCGCCGCAGGACCACACCCCGCGCCATGACGAAATGCCCGAGCCCGAGATTACCCTCATGCCTGTGCCACCGAACGCCAACGAAAACACGGACAGTCAGTGAGCGATCGCGATCTCCGCACTACATCAGCTCTCTTTGACCCAACCCGCCTGCGCATCGCCCGCCAGGCCGCCATGCTTCGAAAGAAGGACCTGGCCGAACGGGTCGGCGTATCTGCCGCTGCCGTCTCACAGTATGAGAACGGGTCATCCGCCCCAGGGCCAAGGGTCGTGGCGGCGCTGGCTTTGGCACTGGGCATGCCGACTGCGTTCTTCGCCGCTGACCGTAGTCTCGGTGAGGCACCAGCGGCCACGGCGCACTTCCGCAGTTTGCGCTCTACCAGCAAACAGGAGCGTGACCGGGCGTTCGCTCACGCCTTGCTTGCATGGGAGCTGGCCATGGTGGTGGAACGATATGTTCAACTTCCGGCCGTTGACCTCCCGACGAACCTCGGCGTTCGCCCTGACGATCCGATCTCGACGGTTGAGGAAGCTGCAGGGA
>JAWKIE010000029.1:0-63443 GCA_041394485.1 Microthrixaceae bacterium | reverse complement strand
CCAACCCCGACGACCCCGAGGCGGAGGCCCGCTTCAAGTCGGTGGCTGTGGCCTACGAGATCCTCTCCGACGGCCAGAAGCGCGAGAACTACGACCGCTTTGGTTCGGTCGACGGCAGCGCCGGCATGGCCGACGGCATGGGCGGTCTCGGCGACCTGTTCGACGCCTTCTTCGGCGGCGGTGGCGGTGGATTCGGCGCCGGGTTCGGCGGCGGTGCCGCACGGGGACGCACCGGCCCGCAGCGGGGCCCCGACCTGGAGACCACGCTGCGCCTCGACTTCGAGAAGGCGGTGTTCGGCGGCGCCCAGGAGGTGACCGTCCGCACGGCCGTCGCCTGTGGGACCTGCGAGGCCACCGGCGCGGCGCCGGGCACCAGCCCCAAGACCTGTGAGACCTGCGGCGGGCAGGGGCAGGTGCAGTCGGTGCGCCGCTCGATCCTCGGCCAGATGGTGACCGCCTCGCCGTGTCCCACCTGCCAGGGCACGGGCGAGCTGATCCCCAGCCCCTGCTCCAAGTGCGACGGCGACGGGCGGGTGGTCGAGGACGCCACCCTCACCGTCGAGGTGCCCGCCGGCGTCGACGACGGCTCCACCCTGCGGCTGACCGGCCGCGGTGCGGTCGGGGGCCGCGGCGGACCCGCCGGCGATCTCTACGTGCACCTGAACGTGGCCCCGCACCAGTCGCTGGTGCGCGACGGCACCACGCTGCACCTCGAGGTGCCGGTCACCGTCGCCCAGGCGGCGCTGGGCACCGAGGTGGACATCACCACCCTGGACGGCCCCGAGGAGCTCACCGTTCCCCCGGGCACCCAATCCGGCTGGGACCACCGGTTCCGCAACCTGGGCGTGCCCCGCCTGGACGGGCGCGGCCGTGACCGGGGCCGGGGCGACCTGGTGGCCCACGTGGTCGTCCAGACCCCCACCGACCTCACCGACGAGCAGGAGGACCTGCTGCGGCGCTTCGCCGAGCTGCGCGGCGAGACGGTGGCGCCGCCCAAGTCGGGCCTCGGCCAGAAGCTGCGCAGCGCCTTCAAGTGACGGCGGCCGGGCGGTGGCGGCGGGCGGCCGGCGGGCGGCGGGGATGAGCGGATCCCCGCTGGCGGACCTGGTGGCCCACGCCCTCGTCGCCTCGGTGCACTCACCGACGGCGGGCGACGAGCTCACCCGGCACCTGTGAGCCCCGTCGGCTGGGGCCGGGCACGCAGATCAGCATCACCGACGGGGCCGGTTCGTGGCGCCTCGCACGCGTCGGTGCGCCCGGCGTGCTGAGCCCGACGGGGAGGTCACGGTCGTGCCGGCGCCTGAGCCGGTCACCGTCGCCTTCGCCGGTGATGAGCGCCCCGAGGGTGCGTGCAGGCTGACCGAGGTGGGGCCGACCGCGCTGTCGTTCTGCAACGACCGGTCGGTGGTGCGCTGGACGGGCGAACGGGCGCAGGGCCATCTCGCCAAGCTGGAACGGGTCGCCGCCGCTGCGCTGGAGCAGTGCCGCCGGGCAGCTGCCCGCGATCGTCGGTCCGTTCACCCCGGGACGGCTGCTCGACGCGCGGTCGGCGACGGGGGCGGCGCGCCCCCGGTCGGGCCGTGGGTCCGGGCCGACGGTGACGGACGCATCCCCACGTCGAGCGACCGATCACCATCGACCCGAGGCAGCTTTCGTTCCAGGAGCGCGAACGTTCCAGTGACTATCCAGCCTGCCGGGGCCCACGGGCCGGCGGGCCGAGACGGCGGCGATGGGCAGCCGCGCGGCAGCAACGCGCCTGCAGGAGAGTCTGCGTCCGCGCCATCCAGCGTGGCAGGGGCAGATCCTGGCGGTCGACGATCCGCAGGCGAGGACCACGGCCGGAGAACACGGGAGCGCGATCCGCCGGAGACCACCACGCCTGGGCCGCCGTTAGGCCTTCCTCACCCAGCGATCGCGGGACCGACCATCAGTGGCAATCGCCCACGTGGCAGCACCACCACCTGATGAGGTGATGACGCCACCCCGCAGCTCGGGCCAGCTCCTGCCCAGGTGGGGGAGCGCCTACGCCTCATCCGCCGCCAGAAGCGGCTGTCCCTCCAGGAGGTGGAGGCGATCTCCGATCAGGAGTTCAAGGCGTCGGTGCTTGGCGCGTACGAGCGTGGCGAGCGGGCCATCTCGGTGCCCCGGCTCCAGCGCCTGGCCCGGTTCTACAAGGTGCCGGTCGACCAGCTGCTGCCCGAGGACGACGAGGACGAGGGGGCGGGCAGCGATCAGGCCGACTCCGGCGCCAAGATCGACCTCACCCGCCTCGAGGGTCTCGAGGGCACCGAGGCCGACATGTTGAACCGGTACCTGCGCATGATTCAGGTGCAGCGCCAGGACTTCAACGGCTATGGAAGCTCACCATCCGGCGGGACGACATGCGGGCGATCGCCTGCATCCTCGGGGTGGGCGAGGAGCACGCCCCCGAGCGTCTCACCGAGATGGGCTCTGCGCCTCACCTCGATCAACCCACTCCCCAAGGGGTGTGGGTAATTCGCGATGAGGATCCTGCACGACTGTCGTGCGGATTCCTCATCAGGTCTGGGGCCGGATCTGCGATCACGGCATCGACCACCGGTGGTGGCTGGTCAGCGCTTCGAGGGCCTTCGGTCGATCGACACGCCCCCAACCCACCGGTGCTCGGTTCGGCGACCACCGGCACCCGCCCGGCGTGCAGCGTCACCCCGGCGGTGAGGTCGGCCTCGAAGCATGCCGATCGTCGGCGCCGACGTCGCCCAATGCGGGTGGCGCCCGGCAGCGCGGCCAGCGCCCGGTCGGCCGCGCGGCCGATGCCGGAGGACAACATTCCGCCCACGTAGGCGTCCAGCCCCGGTCCAGCGCACCACGCCAGCGCCTCGCAGGCCATCGGCCTCGCCCAGCCGGGCGGCCTTCACGCACACGACCGGGCGCAGCCCTGAAGGGCGCGGCGGCGGTCCGCAGCGCATCCAGTCCGGTGGCGGCCTCGTCCAGGCAGATCGGCGTGGTGGTTCTGCTTCAGATCGGCGAGCCTCGACGAGCGACCCCGCCGGGTACGGCTGCTCGATCCAGGCGAGGCTCAACGCGCTGAGCCGCCGGAGGGCGGCGGCGTGGCTCCGGTCGTCGTGCCGGTAGGCGCCGTTGGCGTCGACCGCCACCTCCACCTCGATTGGCTCGCCTCGCGGAGTGGGTGGCCAGCACCGGAGTTTGCCGGAGCCTCGTCCAGCCGGGTTCGATCTTCAGCTTGAGGCGCCGGTACCCCCGCTCGGGCATGGGCGACCGCGCAGTCACCGAGGTCGTCGAGCACGCCCTCGGCTTCGCTCGGGCTCAGGAGGGGCCGCGCCGATCGTCGTTCCGGCCGAAAGCGTCGAGGTCGAGGCGCCCAGCAACTTGCCAGCGTGCGGCCGCGACGGCGGGCGCTCAGGTCCTCGGCCGCCAGGGCCAGCGCCGATCGGGCCATCGGGTGCGCCTGGCAGCCGCACCGGCCGCCCAGACCGCTTCCGGCCTGCGCGACCCGCCGCCGACGACGGCGGGGATCAGCACGTCGCTGAGCACGGCCTGGGCCCCGTCGGTGTACTCGTGGGAGTAGCCGGGTTGTGGCAGGGCCGGGCACTCGCCCCAGCCCGAGCGCACCTCGCCGTCGGCGGTCGTGCGGAACTCGACGATCAGGGTCGGCCGGGTGGTCACCGTGCCGTGCGCCGCACGATGAGCGTGGGCCAGCCGAAGCTCCACCCGGCGCAGCACGATCTCGGCACTCACCCGACCAGCCTGTCACGTCGTCTCTTTCGGCACGGCCGGGCGACCTCGATCAGGTGCCGGACTCCGCAACGCACTCCTGGTCAACACGACGCTTCGCCAGCACGGAACAGGGAGAGGGATCGCATGGCGGGAAGCCCGCCGACCACTGCCATCGCCCCTGGATTCCGTCGAGCGTGGGCATGATGAGGATCCGCAGCACCGACCCGGCCACCGCGGAGGCTGCCCCTGCGGCCAGGAGCACCAGGCCCCACCTGCGGTCGAGCCTCGACGTGCCAGCCCTGCAAGGCGGTCGCCACGACGACGATCAACGCCAGGGTCCCGCCGATCGTCAGCGCCAGCCTGGTTCCCGGGCCCGGCAACGGTTGGCAGACGAAGAAGTAGGAGTCCTTCGCCCGATCGAGGCGTCGGCGGCGGTGGGCAGCGTGGCGCCGATCCAGCTCCAGGCGCTGATCGCCGCAGCCGGGACACCCGCGGCCAGCAGGGCGAGGGTGTGGCCACGGCCACCGGCGAACCTGCGGCTCGGCCTGTGTGTGTCGGCGGATGGGACGTCGCTGACTGATCGGTCGTGTGCCGCCCCGTCCGGGGCCGATCTGATGGGAACCGGGGCGGCGGCCTGTGGGAAGGTCATGTCCACATCATGTTGTGTGGGAGGTTGCGTGGCGATGGGGGATTGACACCAGATCTCTGGGGGGTCCCGGAGCGCTGCTCTCTGCCCCGGTCCGGTTAGAGGGTCCGGGGGAGTTCGGGCAGCTCGATGGTTGCCCCGGGCCGATCACGTCGGGTTCTGAGGGATCGGGCAGCCTGGCGGCGTTGTGGGTCACGCAGCGCTCCCAGTAGGCCAGCGCCTCGGCTTCGGAGGAGGGGCGGCCCAGTTGGTCGTCGAGGTGGGCCCGGGTCTGGTCGAACCAGTGGACGTCGCTGCGGGTGACGATCGTGGGACACGCCGGTGGCCCGGTGCCGGCGAGGCGGGTGTCGGGCCGTCCGGAGCTGGAGGCCGGTGGGCAGCACCGGTGCGGGTGCCGTGCCGACGGTGGGGGCCCGGGCGTCGGCATCCGATCCGGGGCCGGACGGATCGGGGTCGCTCCAACACGCCCGACGAAACCGGAGGGTGCCGCCGCACCGGGCGGGGCGGAAATCCGCCGGTGCTGTGGCCACGCTGGTCGGCACGCTGGTGGGGGGCTGTTGTTGGGCCCCGGCCACTGACGGAGCGGCGCAGCAGCATCGGCGAGAGGCTGATCGAGACCGCCAGACGCAGGGGGCGGGGAGCCGAGCGGCGAGTCGACCCTGCCCGGCCCCCGGTCCCCTCGCTGGAGCGCCGCCGCCCAGGCCGCACCCATGATCGCCAGCCACCTGAACGCCAGGCAGAGGGCGGCCAGTCGAACCGCGAGGGCGGCCCAGACGATGGGATCGGCATCGGCGAGCGCTCGACCTGCGTCGCGCCGAGCGGCACCGCCCGCCGGGTGGTCCTCCCACGACGGTAACCGCAGCGGCGAGCAGCAGCATCGCCAAGCCGCCGCCCAGGCCGAGGACCGCACGAACCAACCGGGCGATCGGAGCGCAATTCACGACGAGCCCGCCGTGGCGTCGCCGGGGCGGTCGAGACGCTGATCGCCTCGGTGAGCGGGACGACCGAGCCGTCGGGCAGGCGAAGACCGACGGCGGCGGGCCCACTGATCCCGTTGGTCACCGTCACCTGATCCGCGCCGGGAACCGACGATCGACCGCACCCGAACCGGTTGGGACGCCTCGGTGGGGAACGCCGCACCAGAAACACCTCGCCGGTGTCGCGTAGCGCCACCAGCTCGCTCCATCCGTCGGTCGGTGTCGACGAGCCTGCTGTCGACGACGTCGTCCCCCAGCGACCAGCTGTTGAAGCGAGAGTGAGTACCCCCGATGGGCCCGGCGGGGACACCGCACCCGAGACCGGTTGGATCGACCCGGGCGGAGGCACGATCGGAGTCGAACACGGTGGCGATGCCCGCTGCTCGGCGGCGGTGTCTCGTTGCGGGCGGCCAGCGACGTGGCACCGACACCCAACGCCGCGATCGCCACCAGCCCCGCCACCCGCACCGGGGTGAACCGTCGCCCCCGTCACGCGGTGACGGAACCGCCGGAGCCACTTCGGTGCGAACGGCCGGGGCGGGCGGCCACGGCCGGGCGGTCTCGGTGGTGGGCGGTCGCGGTGGTGGGGGCGCCCGAACCGATCGGGCTGTCGCGACGTGCCGCCTCGGCCAGATCGTCAAGGGCGACCGCAGCGGCTGCGAGGTCGCCCAACGCACCCGACCGGCCTTCGGCCAGCGCTGCGACGTCGGCGGCGCACCTCGGCGGTCGGGGGGACGGGGCAAGGAGGCGGCGGCCATGGTCGAGGCGAGGAGTTGGGCCAATGCCTCCCGGTCGGCGTATCGCCTGGCCGGTCCGGCGGGATGAACCGCCGAACCGAGGGAACACAGCGTGACCTCCGGCGGCGCAGATTCACCGGGCGGCGGCCGCCCGCCCGGCGCGGTCTCGCCAGATCACGTGGCCGGGCTGAGGCCCAGGTGGGCCCAACCGTCGCGGTGGAGCCCGGCGAGGACGTGGGTGAGGGCGGCGAGTACCCCGATCCGTCGGCTCGCCGAGTCCGGCGGCGACTCCGAGGGTGTACGCCGGCAAGTCCTCGGTCTCCAGGCCACGGCACCGGTCGCTCACCGTGGGCAACCAACACGGCGACGCCGGTGGACGTACACCGGGCCAACGTCCTGACCCCGGCGAACCCCCTCTGCGGTGGGGCTGACCGACGCCCGGCTCGTCCGTCCCCTCGTCGACGGCGCACTTTCGAACCAACCTGACGGTGGTGCCCGAGGTGACGTCCGGGCTCGGGTCGTTCGCTGCCGTCATCGCCTACTCCAGCCGTGCGGTGGCACGCGCCGTGATTCGATAGGTGGGCGCGACGCCGGGAAGTCCCCTCCCGAAGATGCGCCGCACCGTCGCACGGGTACTGACGCTGACGCCACGGCCGTCGGGCGTGAGCGTCACCGAGGTCGAGGTTGTCTGCAAACCGTTCACCTCCAGGGCACCGACCTGGAGCCGGGCCAGACGTTCCGCCGCCGCCGGGTTTACCCGCACGGCGTTCCCGGAACGCAGCGCATCGCGATCGAGCATTCCGGCGGCGTCATCCGCGGCGCGCTCGGTGACCTGAACCAGCCGCCGTTGAGCCAGATGCGCGGCCGACAGATCGACGGCGATCGCGCCGAGGAGGACGACCACCAACACCCCGGCGGGCACCAGCATCAGCGACGACCCCCGGTCGTTGCCCGGCGGTCGCAGGGCGCCGCGGCCGGGGAACCGTGACGTCAGCCGCCGCACGCCACGCCTCCCGGACGCCACGCCGCGCCGCGATTCATCGAGCGCCACGGGTCGATCACCTCGGAACCGGAGGAGGTGACCGTGCGGGAGCCCATGGCCGCAACCCCCGGCACCCGAACCAGTGGGGCCCGAAGCCGCAGGGTCACCCGGGCGAGACCGCAGGGGCCGAAGGAGGATCCGTCCGGTGGCGAGATCGAAACCGTTGCGGTCGACCGGCCCGACGAGCTCAACGACGCGAGCGCGGCCGCCTCGGCGGAGGCGGCACCCACGCCCGGGCCGTCCGCCCTGGTGTAGACCCGCAGATACTCTCGGACTGCGGCGTCGGCGTCGGTGCGCGTGGCGATGACCGACCAGACGTTGGCGATCAGCAGCGTGCCCACCAGTGCCACGAGCACGCCGGCGAGCAGCCCGTCGGACCCGCCGACCAGACCCCGGTCGTTGCATGCCGACCAAGATGCGAACCGCGGACGTTGCATCACCCGGGCTCCCGACGAACAACGACGTCCTCGCTGACCCCGCCGATGCCCGAGGCCCCTCCGACGATCGTGGCGGGGGACGACCTCACCCGGAGGATCACCGACGGACCGGACGGATTGCCGACGAAGTCCAGTTGCACCTTGTCGGCATGACCGCCGAGGCGGGCCCGGGCCCAGGCGATGTTCTCGGCGCGAACACGCGCAGGTGCGGTGGCGTAGCGAGGGTCCGAGGCGGCGCGCCGGGCGGTGTCCCAGGCCACGTGATCGACCAGCGACGCCACCCAGAGGTTGATCAGCACGTGGGTTGCCAACAACATGAAGGCCAGAAACACCGTGACCCCCAGGGCGGCCGAGAGGGTGCCCGACGCCCGTTCCGAGTGCACATCCCGGGCACGGCGATGGCGGCGGTTCAGTTGCCGATCTGCTCGATGGTCTGGTTCGCCTTGGTGGTGGCCGAGTTGAACATCACCCGAAACCCGAGCCACATCAACAACCCGAGGAAGGCGATCACCAGCACGGCGATCGCCGTGGAGATCACGCCCTCCGCCACGTCCGCGCGGCGGTTGCGGCGACGTTGTTCGGCTGTCGGACGCGTGGTGACCGGTTGCCCGGCGGGATGGACCACGGGGCTCAGGCGGTCGGTTCGAGGGTCGGCGTCCGTCGATGGTGCGGCGGTGGTGGTCATGGTTGGTCCTTTCGTTGGTCGCTGTTGGGAAAACCGGGGGATGGGGTCGGGCGGCCATCACGGGTCACCCGGTGAACTGGCTGAGCGCGTGGATGAAGGGGACGACGAGGAAGACGACGCCGGGAACCAGCGTGGCGACGGTGACCGGGACCCACACCAACTGCTCCCGTCGCTCGATCGTCTCCATCAGCTCACGGTGGACCTCCCGGCGGATGCTGCGCGCCTCCATGCCGATCAGCGCCCCGAGGTCGCCGGCCTCCTGGTTCAGCGCCAGGACGCCGACCAGGCGCGACACCGCGTCCACCTTGGAGAGCTGGGCCCATTCCCGCAACGCCGTCAGCTCGGAGGTGCCACCGCGGATGCGGCGGGAGACCACCCTGAGGTCCTCGGCGCACGCCCCGCTCGAGCGCCGGCCGAGCCTGGCAACGGACGCCGACAGCGAATAGCCGGCCGACAGGTGCATCGCCAGCTGTTCGGCCACGACAGGCAACTCGTGCAGCACCTGGGTTCGACGCCGCTCATCCGCACCGGCCAGGCGTTGCTCGGTGACGAGAAACATCAGCAACGGCGCCGCCAACAACACGAAGATGGTCATCCCCCACGGCACCCTCAACATCACGGTCGCTGCGGCGCCGACGGCCAACGCCAGCAGGCTCCACATCAGTTGCCTGACCCTGAACGCGGTTGGTTCGTCGTCCCGGTGAAGGCGCAGCAGCCGGTCGCCGACGTCGTCGTCGAGCCCGACCAGCCGAGCGAGCGAGTCACCCCAGGACCTGGCCACCGGAGACACCAGCGCCCGCAGCCCGCTCAGGGTCGCTCCCCGGCGGCCCGCCGCACCCGGCAGGTAGGGCCGGAGGCGCTGGTGCAGGGGCACCGGGTTGAGACGCGGGAACGAGGCGATGACCAGGACCGATCCGGCGAACAGCCCGACAAACGCCAGCGCCAGGGCGCGGGTCATGAGCCGAACACCCGCTGCTCGTTCGGTAGTCGCAGGATCCGTCCCGACCACACCCAACAGGCCACCAGTACCGCCAGCGCCCCGAGCGCCAGCAGTTGTCCAAGCGCGCTCTGATAGGCCTCGCGCCCGTCGCCGATCGACAGTCCCACCAGCGCCATGCCGAGGGGGACGAGCAGCACGAACCGGCGGGCAAAGCGCACCCCGGCCTGCCGGGACCGGGCATCCTTGCGATCGAGCAGGTCCTGCCGCCGGTCCTCGGCCAAGGCCGCCAGCCGTCGGTCGAGGTCGGCGCCGCCCAGCTGATGGGCGATCAGCAGGGTCTCGCACGTGGCGTCGGCGGTGGGATCGGCGAGTTGATCGCGGAGCAGTTCGGTGGTCGCTTCGAGGTCCCGGGTCAGCAGCCACTCCCGGTGGGCGGCTTCGAACGCCGGACGGAGTTCCTCGGGGGCGCGACCGCCCACGTCGAAGAGCGCCTGTGGGATCGACCGGCCCACCGACGAACACAGCAGCCGGATCTCCTCGATCATCGCGGGCCAGGCCTCTCGCGCCTCTTCGAGCTGTCGGCGTCGTCGGCGACGGATGAGACCCACCGGGGCGAAGGCGCCCGTGGCCGCCAATGCGAGTGCCGGAACGGCGGCGCCGATGAGGACCAGACCCACCACCAGGGCGCCGATCGAGGCGCCGGCGGACAGCCCTGCCAGCTGGCCGACCGAGATCTCGGTCAGCCCCGCCTGGTCGAGCCGGCGCCGCATCGAGTCCGCAGCCGAGGCTCGGTCCACCTGCAACGCTCGGCCCAGAGGCCGCCCCAGGAGCGGGTCGACGAGCACGGCGGTACCCGCCGCCCCGCAGATGGCGATCGCCAATCCGGCCACCGTGCTCATCGGTCCGCCCCGCCGACCGCCGGGGTTGGGGATCGCGACGAGCCGTTGGGCGCGGGATCGCGCGACGGTCGGTGGTTCGAAGCCGCCGACGCCAGGGCGTCGTGGTGATTCGACGCCTGCGTCCCGCGGGGAACCGGAAGCACCTCGTCGAGCGCGATGCCCGCCCGTTCCAAGGCGGCCCCGGCCCGAACCGGCACCAGGCCGCTCCACTCGAGCGGGCCGTCGAGCCGGCTGCGTTGAAACACCGGGGTCACCGTGAACTGGGCGGCCTCCGGGCCGCCGGCCAGGTCCTCGACCGCCAACACCTCGGTGACGCGCGGCCCGTCCGGCGTCCGTTCGGTGTGTACCACCACGTCCACCGCCTCGCTCACCAGCGTGTTGAGCGCGGACAGCGGCAGGCTGGACCCGGCCTCGGCCAGCTGGCTGATGAAGCGCAGGCGGGTCAGCGCCTGACGGGCGGAACCGGCGTGGATCGTCGTGTAGCCCTTGACCCCGGAGGACAGGGTTCGCAGCAGCGGCAGCGCCTCGGAATCGCGCACCTCGCCCACGATCGCCACATCGGGAGCCATGCGAAGGAATCCTGCGACGAGCTCGCGGAGGGTGACCTCCTCGCGTTCGCCTCGTCCGCCCCGGGTCTGCATCGACGCGACGTTGGCCAGCGGGATGTCGGTTTCGAACACCTCCTCGGCGACGACCACCCGGAGGGAGGGATCGAGGTGGCCCGCCGCACAGTTCAGCAGGGTGGTCTTGCCGGATCCGGGGGCGCCCGCGATCACCATCGACAGGCGCGCCGCCACGACCTGGCGGAGGAACCGGGCCGCGTCGGCACTCAGCATGTCGCGGTCGACCAACTCGTCGAGCGACGAGAAGGCCACCCCGGTGAACTTCCGAATGTTCACCATCAGGTGGCCGCCACGTGCCAGGTCCCGGTGGACGATGTGCAGGCGCGAGCCGTCGGGCAGCTGCGCATCCTGGAGACCCAGCAGCGGCTCCAGCGTTCGGTGGGACCCGGCCGCATCGTCGAGCATCCGGGTCAGGGTGCGGATCACGTGGTCGTCGTCGTGGAAGACGTCCTGGTGAAAGCCGGTGTGCCCGGTGTGGCGTTTGACGAAGATGGCGTCGGGGGCGTTCACCATGATCTCCCAGACGTCCGGATCCTCCAGGAGTTCGGTAAGCGGGCCGTAGCGGGCCAGGTTCACAAACGCCCGCTGGGCCACCTGGGACGGATCGGAGATGTCGTGAGGCCGGAGCCCGCGTCGGCACTCCATCGACCACGCCGCAAGCTCCTCCGCGATCAGGCCCCGAAGTTCGTCCTCGGAGCCGCCGACGTCCAGATCGAGCGCGAGCGACTTGGCCCGGCGCTGCACACGAGCCTCGATCTCGGCCAGCGGCGAGGCGTTCGACTCGAGGTCGTGCGAGCCTCGTCCGCCCTGGGGCGCCGAGAGGTCGCCGGTCGGGGTGGCAGCCGGGTTCGGACTCATCGCTGGACGTCGCCCGATGCGTGGGCGGGTGCGATTCCGGACGACGCCGTCGCCTCGGCTCGGGCGGTATCGGAGGACGCGTCCTCGGTTCGGAGGAGCGCCGCCAGCGGTCGAACGACGGACTGTGGGAGCGGTGCGGCGGAGCGATGGCTGGACTCCACGGATCGCCGGTCGGGAACGAAGGTGGCGGCCCGCCCGGCGGGCGGCGCCTCCGGGGAACGAGCAGCGTGCGGGTCGGGTGAACCAACGGACGACCCGCGCCGGGAACCGGTGAGGCGTGGCGGCGTGTCCCCGTCGCGCATGAGCGCCCGGAGGACCTCGGCGCGTCTCACCGGCGAACGTGGCGCCCGATTGACGACGATCGACACGATCGTCGGGTCGACGCCGAACCGTCCGAGGTCGTCGAGGACTCCGGCGAGGTGTGCGACACCCCACAGGTCGGCGGTGCCGACCGCCAACACGTGATCGGCGTGCCGAAGCGTGGTACGGGCCGCGACGTGCTGTTCCTCCATGTCGACCGACCCGGTCTCGGACTCGCCGTCGAGGTCGGCGTCCAGGTCGGCGACGACGGTCGCATAGGTGGAGCGCAGGCCAGCCAGCGCGGCGCTCAGTGCGTGCGGGCGCAACGGTCCAGTCCGGCGCCGCCGGAGTCCGGCCAGCACGTGGTACCTGCGGTTGGGCAGCTCGAGGTGTTCCTGCGCAGTCGCGGTCGAGTCGGCCGTGGCGGTGGGCCTCCACCAGCTCGACCAGCCCCGGTACGACGTCGCCGGTGTGGTGGTACAACGCCTGCGACGCACCAAACGACAGGTCGGCGAGTGCAACGGAGCCGTCACGCCCGTCGGCGTCCGCCACCGCCTGGGCGACGGCGATGGCGATCGTCGAGGTCCCCACGCCACCCCGACCGACAACGGCGATCAGGCGGCCGCTCCAGTCGGGGACCTCGGAGTCCGGCTCGTTTTCCATCGGCTCGGCGTCGCTGATCGGGAGGCGGCGACCGACAGTGCGTCGGTCAGGTCGTCGGGGGCGAAGGCGTCGGGCAGCACCGCCGCGGCGCCGAGCTCGAGCCAGTTGCGGTCGATCCTGGTGTCGTCGACCACCAGCGTCACGACGCCGACGTCTCGAGCGGCGGCGATCAGGTCCCGGTCGGCGCCCACCGCCGCCCCGTCGATGAGCAGGGCGGAGTGGGAGCGTCCGTGGCCAGCCGTGCCCGGACCTCGGACGGGGAGAGGCACTTGACGAACTCGAGCGGCGCCATGCCCGAGGTGGACCACCGGGTTACGTCCGAAAACCACCCGGTTCGCGGCGGTGCCAGGCCGAGCACGACCCAACGTTCAGCCATCGGTGCCCTCCGCCGGTTCGGGCCGGACGTCGCCCTGATCGTCGGTCGACCCGCCGTCGACCGACCGCTCCGGGTCGTCGGCCACGGTTGCGGGGGCCGGGGCGGCGAGGGTGATCGTGCCGGCGGCGTTGGCGCCGACGACGTCCGCCAGCGCCTGCTCGGTGGGGAGTTCCAGCGTGACGACCAGCGAGCCCAGCTGACCGAGGTCGCCCGAAGCGCTGTCGTTCACCGCCACCACCCTGGCCCGATCGGCGACGACGGTCGCCTCGGTCTCGCCGTCGATGGCGGCCAGCACGTCGACGATCGAACCGCGTTGGAGTCCACCGTCGAGGGCGCCCGCCCGGGTCAGCTCCAGGGCAACCCGGCGCGCCGGTCCGTCGGTGGTGCCGGGCTCCGCCAGGGAGGCCGGATCGAGGAACTGGTTTCGACCGACGGCGGCGGTGGTCACCCGACCCACCATCGAACGCCAGTCCTCGGAGAGCGAGTCGGCCATCTCGGGCGGCACCTCGGCCGGTGCGAGGCCGAGGTCGTCGCGTTCGATGATCTCGCCGGGCGCCAACGCCCTGGTCGCGACGACGAACCGGGTCTCCGGAGCGGCGTTGGTCTGTTGATAGGCGGCGAAGAGCCCAACGCCGGACGCGGCGATCAGAAATCCACCGAGCACGGCACGACCGTTGGGAATCATCGAGGGCTGGACACCCCTTTTGGGACGGCCGGTGCCGTTTGCGTCTCCTGCGGCGGGGATCGCCGGCGGCCGGGTGCGACGCGACGCGCTCTGGTTGGGTGATGTGCCCGCCGTCTGTGTCACCGATTCCCCCTCGCCCGGGCCACGCAACCCTGCCAACGCCTCGTGACGCAGTGACCCCCGTGGTTCACCACCGCCCGACACCCGTCCCGCCGGGTGCCGTAGTGAACGCCCCTCCCATTCGGAACTAGGTCGTTCGGCCCCCAGTGTGCGTGCAGTTCCTCACGGAGCGCAAGGGGGACTTCTCCCCGGGGTGTCGGACCCGCCGGTCCCGTCGACCGAGGGTGAGCGGCGGCTGCGGAGAGTGGTCGACTGGGTCAATCGGCCCGAATATCGTCGAAATTCGCCACAAAGGGTGAAGACGTCTTGTGTCATGCCCCAGTACTCGGTACGTTTCACATCGTTTCCTCCCTCCGGAGGTCGCAGGCGGCGGGCGCTTGGCATCGGAGGGGGCGTGCCACGGCGGGTGGCCAGGAGGTGCCAGAAATGGCCGATCAAATTGCATGGCTCAACACCGACCAGGCGGCCAAACGCCTGGGCATTACGGCTCGGACGCTGTATCGGTTCATCGACGAGGGGCAGGTCCCCGCGTATCGGTTTGGGCGGGTGATTCGCCTGAAGCAGACCGACGTGGACGCCTTCATCGAGCACTGCCGGATCGACCCGGGTTCGTTGGGCTCCGGTCACCCGGACTCCGACGGTACGGGCGAATCGACCGAACAGGCCTCGTAGACCCCGTTGGCGGCGCCGGGTTTGCGAGCCCCCGCCGGGCATCACCGAAGGTAGGGTGACGCCCCCGGCGGACCGGCCGCCGGTGAGAACTGGGGGATTGCCGATGCGCGGCACGATGCAGGACCGTCCGTTGACGCTGGACCACTTTGTGGACCGGGCGGAGACCTATTTCGCCGATCGGGAGATCGCGACGAACACCCCGGCCGGCCTGGAGCGGACCACCTACGGCGAGTGGGCCGAGCGCACCCACAAGCTGGCGGGCGTGCTCGACACGCTGGGGATCTCCGACGATGGCCGGGTGGGCACCTTCGCCTGGAACACCGCCCGGCACCTCGAGCTGTACTTCGCGGCCCCGTGCAGCGGCCGGGTGCTGCACACCCTCAACCTGCGGCTGTTCCCCGAGCAGTTGACCTACATCGTCAACCACGCCGAGGACGAGGTGATCTTCGTCGACCGCAGCCTCCTCGGGCTGCTGGTGCCACGGGTGGGCGAGTTCACCAGCGTGAAGCACCTCGTGGTCATGGACGACGGGGTTCCCAACGAGATCCCGTCCTTCGACGACGGCCCCGAGGTGCACGACTACGAGGAGTTGCTGGCGGCGGCCGAGCGCACCGAGTTCCGCTGCAACGACGAGTACGCCGCCGCCTCGATGTGTTACACGTCGGGCACCACCGGCAACCCCAAGGGCGTCACCTACACCCACCGGTCGACCTACCTGCACACGATGGGCGCCATGCTGGCCGACTCGATCGGGGTTGCCGAGAGCGACGTCATCCTCCCGGTGGTGCCCATGTTCCACGCCAACGCCTGGGGCCTCGCCCACGCGGCGGTCGCCAGCGGGGCCAAGCTGGTCAACCCCGGGCCCGACCTGTCGCCGCCCACGCTGGCCCGCCTCATCGAGGAGGAGCGGGTCACGCTGGCCGCCGGGGTGCCCACGATCTGGATGGGCGTCGTCGAGGAGCTGGTGGGCCGAGACACCTCCGCCCTCCGGGTGGTGCCGTGCGGCGGTTCGGCGGTGCCGACCTCGCTGTCCAAGCGCTTCGAGGAGGTCACCGGCCTGCCGATCCTCCAGGCCTGGGGCATGACCGAGACCTCGCCGGTGGGCTCGGTGGCCAAGGTGATGTCGACGTTGGAGGACGCCCCCGAGGAGAAACTCGACGAGCTGCGGGGTTCGCAGGGGCTGCCGGTGCTGGGCGTGGAGCTGCGGGTGGTCACCCCCGACGGCGAGCCGGTGCCCTGGGACGGCGAGACCCAGGGCGAGCTGCAGGCCGCCGGGCCCTGGATCACCAACGGCTACTACAACGACGATCGATCGGCCGAGTCGATGACCGAGGACGGCTGGTGCCGCACCGGCGACGTCGCCGTGATGTTGCCCGAGGGCTACCTGAAGCTGGTCGACCGCACCAAGGACGTCATCAAGACCGGCGGCGAGTGGATCAGCTCGGTGGAGCTCGAGAACGAGATCATGGCCCACGAGGCCGTGGCCGAGGCGGCCGTCATCGCCGTGGCGCACCCCAAGTGGGCCGAGCGGCCGCTGGCCTGCGTGGTGCTCCGTGAGGGTGCCGAGGCGACGAAACAGGACATCCTCGACTTCCTCGACGGGCGGGTGGCCAAGTGGTGGATTCCCGACGATGTCGTCTTCATCGACGAGGTGCCCAAGACCTCGGTGGGGAAGTTCTCCAAGAAGACCCTGCGCGAGCGGTTCGCCGACTACGAACTGCCGACCGCCGGCGACTGAACCCGGGCTTCGGAGGCGCCCGGTCGCCGGGGCCGTCCGGACGGCGCCGGATACCCTGACGCCGTGCCCGAGCGATACCGGTTTGTGCTGCGACCCATGTGGCTGGCCACCCACGTGGTGGTGCTCGCCGCCGTGGTGGTCATGGTCAACCTGGGGTTCTGGCAACTCGACCGCCTGCACGAGAAGCAGGCGCTCGCGGACACGCTGGAGGCCCGAGCCGACGAGGCGCCGGTGCCGCTGGACTCGCTGGTCGAACCCGGCGACGGGGTCGACGCGGTCGACGACCTTCGCTACCGCAACGCGTCCGCCACCGGCACCTACCTGATCGAGGATGAGGTGTTGGTGGCCAACCGGACGCTGGGCGGTCAACCCGGCTACTGGGTGGTCACCCCGTTGCAGGTGTCCGAGCGTGAGGCGGTGCCGGTGGTGCGGGGGTTCGTCGAGCTGGTCGTCGGCGACGAGGGGGTGCCGGTGGCGGCGGTCGCCCCGCCCCCGGGCACGGTCACCGTGGCGGGATGGGTGGAGGGCACCTCGGAACGCGGCCGCTTCGGCGGGAGCGACGATCGGCCCGGCCGCATCGACCGGTTCAACCGCCTCGACCTCGAGCGTCTGGCCGAGCAGGTGGAGGTGCCCCTCGACCCGGTGGCGCTCGTGGCGGAGGATCAGCAACCGCCCACCGACGGCGACCTGCTGTCGGCGGTGGCGCGGCCGGAGCCGGACCTCGGCCCGCACCTCGGCTACGCGGGCCAGTGGTTCCTGTTCGCCCTCGTGTTCGGCATCGGTTACCCCCTGATGCTGCGACGCCAGGCCCGCATCTACGCCGAGCGGGCCCTGGAATCGGACACCCCCGAGCCCACCGACCGGCCACATCGGTCGAGCTCCGAACCCGTGGCCCGTGTCTGAGGTGGACGGGCCCGACGGCGGGCTGGACCCGCTGTTCGAACTGGGCCCCGAACACCCCCGCCGCCGCTTGGTCGAGGCGACGGTACGCTGCCTCGAGGACACGTCGCTGGCCGAGCTCGGTCTGGCCGGTGTGGCCGAGCGGGCCGGGATGTCACGGGCCACGCTGTACCGCTGGTTCCCGGACGGCCGCGACGAGCTGTTGCGGGTGGCCCTGGCGGCGGAGGTCGCCGAGTTCTGGCGGGGTCTGGCGGCGGCGGTCGCCGACGAGACCACGCTGGTGGGGCGCGTGACCCGCGGGCTGATGGAGGGCGTGCGTCGCACCGGCGACCACGCCCTGCTGCAGCGGTTGGTGAACCAGGAGGCCGAGGACTTCGCGCCGTATCTCGACGAGGTGGATCCCATGGTCTTCGAGCTGTTGGCCTCGTACCTGTCCGACCTGTTGACCCGGTTCGAGTCCGACGTGGCGCCGGAGGTCGATCGTGGGGAGGCGGCCCGCTACCTGGCCACCATGATCCTGAGTTACCTGGGGAGCCCCGCCAGGATCGACTTCGGGGACGAGGCGCGAGTCGACCACCTGGTTCGCACCCAGCTGCTCGGTGGAATCCTCGCCTGAACCGGGGACGAGCGCCGCAACCCCGGGCGTCGTCGACCGAGCGTGAGCCGCTTGCAGCACAGCGCGCGTGTAGTGACGAAGAACACGCACCCACCCGGTGCAATGAGACAAACCCTGTCTTAGTGTCTCAGGTGATGCGGAACGCCGAACTGCCTCTGGACGTTGCGGTGACGGCGCGGGCACCGTCCGGTGACGCCGTGGCCGACACGATCGCGCTGTCCGACATCCGCCTGCGTCGCGTAACCCGCACCGACGACCTTCGCAGGTCGTCCACCCATCGCCGCCCGAACTCCGGGGTCGCCGTCCACGACGGCCAGGAGCCACGCCTCGAACTCCCGGCGGTGCTGTCGTGGCTGCGGCGAGCCGCCGTGTCACACGACGAGGAGGTCGTGCCGCTGCTCGACGCGGCGGCCGCCTGCATCGCCAGATGGGGCGTGGCCAAGACCACCGCCGCCGACGTCGCCGCCGAGGCGGGCTGCTCCCGCGCCACGCTGTACCGCCGCTTTCCGGGCGGCCGCAACGAGTGGCTGCGGGCCGTGGTCGAGCGCGAGGCGGGCGACGTGGTCGCCGAGGTGCTCGGTCGGGTGGCCGCCACCGACGACCTGACCGAGGCGATCGCCGCCGGGGTCTCCGGCGCGATCGGAGCCATGTGGCGCCGTCCCGTGTTGTCGCGGCTGCTCGAGCACGAACGCGAGCTGGTGATGCCCGAGGTGCTCATGGACCGCGCGTCCAAGATCTACGCGACGCTTGGCGACGTGGCCGCCCCGGCGTTCGCCCACCTGTGCGATGTCGACACAGCGCAGGCGATCGGCGAGTGGGGGGCCCGGCTGGTCGTGGCGCGGGTGCTGCAGCCCGAGCTGCCCGGCGGCCTGGCGGTGGAGGACCCGACGGTCGTCGCCCACCTGGCCGACACCTACCTGCTTCCCGGCCTGTTGGCCGCCGAGGTCGGGCGGGCCGCATCGGCCGACGACGCGGACCCACCGGCCTCCACGCCCGGGCGCCCTCACACCACGATCACTGATCGACCACCAACCTCAACCAGCAACCAACACCAGACCATCAACAAGGGGAACCCAGAATGACCGCCACCATGCCCACCAACAGCGACAACCGATCGATGATCGGTCGGGACGACGTCGACGACCTGGACGAGATTCTGGCGATCACCAACACCGATCGCGACGAGATCATCCACCACGTCCAGAACCACGCCGACACGGTGTACACCTGGGACTACAACAAGGGCGCCCGCCCGGCGCTCAACAAGCTCTACGAGAAGGCGAAGAACGCCCAGTGGAACGGTGAGACCGACCTGCCGTGGGACACCGACGTCGACCCGGAGAAGGTGATCGCCGACAACGCCATTGCCAACGCCGGGGTGGCATCGAGCCCCGATGACATGCGGGCGCTCGGCGGACCGTTTGCCAAGCTCACCGACGACGACTTCCTGAAGTTCGGCATCGAGTCCAACATCTGGACGCTGTCGCAGTTTCTGCACGGCGAGCAGGGCGCGCTGGTGTGCACCGCCAAGATCGTCGAGACCGTGCCGTGGATCGACGCGAAGTACTACGCCTCCACCCAGGTGATGGACGAGGCCCGCCACGTCGAGGTGTTTGCCAAGTACCTCCAGGACAAGTGGGGCGGGCACTACCCGGTCAATGCCCACCTGAAGATGCTGCTCGACGACATCGTCAACGACACCCGCTGGGACATGACCTATCTCGGCATGCAGATCATGGTGGAGGGCCTGGCGCTGGCCGCGTTCGGGTTCATGCAGCAGATGACCACCGAGCCGCTGCTCAAGAAGCTGCTGCGCTACGTGATGTCCGACGAGGCCCGCCACGTGGCCTTCGGCGTGCTCTCGCTGCGCGAGTACTACGAGGAGCTCAGCGACGCGGAGATCTTCGAGCGCCAGCAGTTCGCCTTCGAGGCGGGCGTGCGGATGCGGGACCGGTTCCTCCAGCAGGAGGTGTGGGAGCGCATGGGCATGAACGTCAAGGAGGCCATCGAGTGCACCCTGGCGGTGCCTGAGCGGGACATGTTCCAGATGATGCTGTTCTCGAAGATCGTGCCCAACGCCAAGAAGCTGGGCCTGCTCGACCGCAACAACTCCTGGCTGCGCCGCCGCTACGAGGAGCTGGGTGTCATCCAGTTCGAGGACCTGGTCGACACCGGCAACGAGTACGAGAACTTCTCGCTGGAGCAGATCGCCGCCGACGACGCCAAGGCCACCGCCGACGCCTGAGCCACCGGCCACCGGGTCGAACCACCCGGCGCCGACCGAGAGGACGGCGTCGGGCGGGTCGATCAACCGATGCGCGCCGTAAACCTCGTACCGTGTGGGGCCCGCCCCGTGCCACGATGGGAACGGAACGCAACGAGGAGGCGACATGGCGAAGTTCGGCAGGGTGATCACCGCCATGGTGACGCCGTTTGACGATCGCGGCGAGCTCGACCTGGATGCCGCTGCGCGCCTCGCCCAGTGGCTGACCGAGAACGGATCCGAGGGCCTGGTCCTGGCGGGCACCACCGGCGAGGGTCCGGTGCTCTCCGAGGCCGAGGTGGTGGCCCTCACCCGCCGGGTGCGCGAGTCGGTCGAGGTGCCCGTGCTGGTGGGCACCGGCACCAACGACACCGCCAAGACGATCGAGCTGACCAAGCGGGTGTCCGACACCGGCATCGACGGCGTGCTGGTGGTCACGCCGTACTACTCCCGCCCCTCGCAGGCGGGCCTGGCCGACCACTTCGCCCGAGTGGCCAACTCCACCCACCTCGACGTCGTGCTCTACGACATCCCCGTGCGCACCGGTCGTCGCATCGAGCCGGAGACCCTGCTGACCCTGGCCCGGGAGGTGGACAACATCGTGGCGGTCAAGGACGCGGCCAACACGCCCACGGTGACCGCCGTCGTCGCCGCCTCCGCCCCGGAGGGATTCGAGATCTACTCCGGCGAGGACGCGATGACCCTGCCGATCGTGGCGGTCGGCGGGGTGGGGGTGATCTCGGTGGCCAGCCACTGGGTGGGCCGCCAGTTCCAGGCGTTCTTCGATGCGATCGAGCAGGGCGACCTCGCCGAGGCGCAACGCCAGAACGCACGCATGCTGCCGTCGTTCGCCTTCGAGGGCGGCGACCAGACCCCGAATCCGATCCCGACCAAGGCGATGATGCGGGTGCTCGGGCTGCCGGTGGGGCAATGCCGGCCCCCCGTCGGCGTGGCGCCCGACGGACTCGAGGATCGGGCCAGGGACCTGCTGGCCGGCCTGCGCTGACCGGCGGATCGCCCGGCGTCGCGCGCCCGGTGACGAATCCGGCGGTCGGGGCACCTAGTCTGCCCCTCCAATGGCATCATCACTGAAAATCACGTTCCTGGGCGGCCTGGGGGAGATCGGACGCAACTGCGCGGCGTTCGAATACGAGGACTCCATCCTGCTGCTCGACTGCGGGCTCATGTTCCCCGACCACGACATGCTGGGCGTCGACATCGTGCTGCCCGACTTCACCTGGGTGCACGAGCGTGCCGACAAGATCGTCGGCTGCGTGCTCAGCCACGGCCACGAGGACCACGTCGGTGCGCTCAGCTACCTGCTGCCCGACGTGTCCTTCCCGCTGTACGGCACCGAGGTCACCCTCGGCCTGGCCTATCCCCGCATCGAGGAGAACGGCCTGCTGGGGCGCACCGAGTTCAACGAGGTGCGCGACGGCGAGACCCATCAGATCGGGCCGTTCAGCTGCCAGTTTTTTGCGATGACCCACTCGGTGCCGCAGGGCGTCGCCACCGCGATCACCACCGGGCAGGGCACCGTGTTGCACTCCGGCGACTTCAAGATCGACCTCACCCCGGTCGACGGCCGCCTCAGCGACCTGTCGGGCATCGGCGCCATCGCCACCGATCCGGGCATCCGGCTGCTGCTGGCCGACTCGACCAACGCGGGGTCGCCCGGCCACTCCACCTCGGAGACCGAGGTGGGCAAGGTGCTCTACGACCTGATGCACCGCTATCGGGGCCGCCGCATCGTCACCGCCTGCTTCGCCTCCCACATCCACCGGGTTCAGCAGATCGCCGACGCCGCAGTGGAGTACCACCGCAAGGTGGCCACGCTGGGCCGCTCGATGAAACGCAACGTGGCGATGGCCCGGGAGATGGGCGTGCTGCACATCCCCGACGACGCACTGATCGACATCGAGGACATCGACAAGTACGACCCGGGCGAGGTCATCGTCATCTCCACCGGGTCCCAGGGCGAGGCCATGTCGGCGCTGACACTGATGGCCACCCGCGAGAGCCGGTGGCTCAACGTCGGCGAGGGCGACGTGGTCATCCTGTCGTCCCACCCGATCCCGGGCAACGAGCATGCGGTCAACAAGGTGATCGACAAGCTGATCCGCCAGGGGGTGGAGGTGGTGCACTCGGGCATCGAGGACGTGCACGCCACCGGCCACGCCAAGCGTGAGGAGCTCAAGCTGCTGCAGTCGCTGACCCACGCCGACTGGTTTGTGCCGGTCCACGGCGAGTACTCCCACATGACCTACCACGCCAAGATCGCCGAGCAGATGGGCACCCCGTCGGATCGCATCCTGGTGTGCGAGGACGGCGACAGCCTGGTGCTCTCCGACGAGGGCCTCGAGCGCGGCGAGCGTGTCTCCGCCGAATACATCTACGTCGACGGCAAGACCGTCGGCGAGATCGGCACGTCGGTGCTGCGCGACCGTCAGGTGCTCGGCGAGGAGGGCGTGGTGTCGGTGGTCGTCGCCGTCGACTTCGACCGCCGGGAGATCGTGTCGGGTCCCGAGCTGGTCACCCGCGGCTGGGTCCAGGAGATGGAGTCCGCCGAGCTGTTGGACGAGGGCCGCCAGAAGGTGGCCAAGGCGGTCAACGACGCCCTGGTCGGCGGCTCCAACACCGACCAGGTGGCCAAGGCGGCCCGCAAGGCCGCCGGGGTGTTCGTCAACAAGCGCACCCGCCGCCGCCCGATGATCGTGCCGGTGATCCTCGAGGCGTAACCCCGGCCGACCACCGGTCCGCGCCGTCCCCGCGCTCCCGCCAAAATCGCGCCCACGCTCGGTCTGGGCGCGGAACTGGCGCTCCAGCGCCATTTCTCCACCCAGAATCCGCTTGGGCGCGAGAGTGGCGTTGTCCGCGGTGACTGTGGCGAGGTTCGTGGCGCCGTTCGCGGGTGAACAGGTTTGGCGCTCCCAGCCATGGTGTGGGCAGGCCGCGCTCGGCGGCGGTTACCGCTGGGCGAGGGCCTGGTAGGCGGCCATGACGATCAGGCCGCCGCGCAGGTCGCCGACCAGCCCGGCCGCCATCTTGTTCATCACGTAGCTGACGGTCAGCTGCGTGTCGAGGTCGATGAGGGCGATCGATCCGCCCCAGCCACCCCAGAAGCAGGCGCGTTCGCTCGGGCTGAGGGGGATCGTCTCGTTCATCAGGCCGAACCCCAGGCCCAGCTTCATCTTCATGCCCAGCACCTGGTCGAGGTCCTCGCTTTGGGGCTCGAAGATCCGCTCGACACCCTCCGGGGACATCAGGCGGACGCCGTCCACCTCGCCGCCGTTGGCCAGCGCCGAGTGGACCCTCCCGACCGAGCGCGCGTTGCCGGTGCCGCCCGCCGCAGGAATCTCGGCGCCCCGCCAGGCCCGGGTGCGGGGCTCGGTGGCGTCGAGCGGACAGCTCATCAAGGTTCGGGCCGCGATCGAGTCCGGGTCGGTGTCGGTCCCGTCGAGCCCCGCACCGGAGGGGACCAGGTCGGCCACTCGGCCGTCCTCGGACTCGGGCAGGCCGATGTGGAAGTCGGCGCCGAGCGGCCCGGCGACCTCGTCCCGGAAGAACGTGCCGATCGATCGGCCGGTGACCCGCCGCACGATGCCCGCCTCGAGGTTACCTTGGGAGATGGCGTGGTAGCCCGAGTGGGTGCCCGGCTCCCACCACGGCGTCTGGGCGGCCAGGTGATGCTCGACGGCCTCCTCGTCGTACAGGTCCTCCGGGGCGAGGGGCGGGTCGAAGCCCGAGAGCCCGGCGTTGTGGGCCATGACGTGACGGACGAGCACGCCGTCCTTGCCGTTGGCGGCGAACTCGGGCCAGTAGGTGGCGACCGGGGCGTCGAAGTCGATCTCGCCCCGATCGGCCAGCATCAACATGACGGTGGCGGCCATCGTCTTGGTGGTCGAGTAGACGTTGACGATCGTGTCGGCCTCCCACGGCCGACCCGACTCGTCGGCATCGCCCGCCCACAGGTCGACCACCGGCTGACCCGCGAGGGTCACGCAGACCGATGCGCCCAACTCCTGGCCCTGGTCGAAGTTGGCGGCCATCGCCGCCCTCACCGGCTCGAAGCCGTCGTCGCAGGTTCCGTGGATCTCGGTCATGTGGGTCCCCCTCGTTGGTGTGAGGGGACGTTAGGGCCTCTCAGTCGAGGACGGCGGCGGCGACGACCGCGCCCAGGTCCCACAGCTGCTCCCGGTCGTCGTCGGTCGGGGTGCCGATCACGGTGACGGGCGGCCGGACGTCGGCCCATCCGAGGCCGGTGACGATGCGCTCGACGGCCAGGATTGCGCCGTCGACGTCGTTGTTGCCGTGGACCCAGAGCCCCCAGGGGCGTCCGCCGGTGGCGTCGAGGCACGGGTAGTACACCGTGTCGAGGAAGTGTTTGAGCGCGCCGGACATGTAGCCGAAGTTGGCGGGGGTGCCCAGCAGGAATCCGTCGGCCTCGAGCACGTCGGGGACCGTGGCCCCCAGCGCGGGCCGGAGCACGACCTCGAGGTCGGCGTCGAGCGCCTCGGCGGCGGATCTCGCCCCATCGGCGACCGATTGCAGCAGGGAGTGCATGTCCGGTGACGGAGTGTGGTGAACCACCAGGAGTCGAGCCATGGCCCCAGCCTGCCCCACACCGCCCGGTGATGGGGGAGGGGTGCGCGAGATTGTCCTGGCCTGCAAGTACCTTGGGGGTGTCGTGGCCACCAGCAAGTCGTCCAACCGCACCGGCGGCACCCGCTCCAACCGATCGTCGTCGGTGGCGGGCCGATCGGGCCGATCGACGGCCACCAGCCGCGGGCGAACGGCGTCCGGGTCGGGCTCACGCTCGCGCGCCACCGGGAAGTCCCGGGCGTCGGGTTCGCGACGATCGACCACTCGGGGCGGATGGTTCTCCGAGGCGTTCGAAGGCTACGGCGACGACGTCGCCGGCACGCTGCTGATCGGCGTGGCCATCATCTGCGGGCTAGGGATCTACGGCGGCTTCGGCGGCGCGCTGGGACGCCTGTTTCGAAACGTCGTCGTCGACGTCACCGGCGTGTTCGCCT
Source organism: Microthrixaceae bacterium (assembly GCA_041394485.1). Taxonomy (GTDB): domain Bacteria; phylum Actinomycetota; class Acidimicrobiia; order Acidimicrobiales; family Microtrichaceae; genus Microthrix. The sequence goes on along the minus strand of JAWKIE010000029.1, from coordinate 38,513 downwards.
ACGTGGTCCCGCTGCTGATGGCGGCGGTCGGCGTCTGGCTGATCGCCCGCCCCAACGAGGTCGAGGAGGACCCGGAGACCTCGGCGAGCACCCGTCGCCGCCTGGTCGGGGCTCTGGTGGGATTCGCCGGCCTCGCGGGGGCGGCGCACCTCATCGTGGGGCCACCGCCGATCAGTGAGGCGGGGGTCGGCGTGGCCAACGACAACGCCGGTGGCCTCTTCGGCTGGATGGTGGCCAACCCGCTCGGCACGTTGCTCAGCCGCTGGGGCGCGCTCGCCCTGATGCCGGTGGTGCTGTTCTTCGCCGTGTCGCTGTTGACCGGCAAGCGCATGCGCACGCTGTTTGGCGACACCGCGTCGGCCCTCGCCCCCGTTGGCCGCCTGGCCGGCGACGCCGCCGGGGCGCTGTTCCGGCTGGGGCCCCGCGAAGCGATCCTCGACGGCCCCGAGACCGAGGAGGACGTCGACCCGGACGCCCCCACCCGGGTGATGGACGGGCCCGGCGGTCACCGGGGCCGGTTCTTCGATCAGGACGCGGGCCCGGACACCGGCACGCTCGAGGTGCCGCCGGAGGTGCCGCCCGTCGGGCCGCCGCCCGCCACCTCGACCCGGGCCCAGGCCACCCCGCCGAAGCCACCCAAGGTGGTCGTTCCCATCGACGACTCGGTCGACCCCGAACAGCTCGAGATGGATCTCGGCCCGGCCGACGGGTCCGACTGGACGCTCCCGCGCATGGACCTGCTGGGGCGCAGCGATTCACGGGAGGTCGACGAGGCGGCGGTGGCCGAACGTGGACAGCGCCTCGAGGCCTCGCTGGCCGAGCACGGGGTGGAGACCCGCCTGGTGGGCATGGTGGTCGGCCCCACGGTCACCCGCTACGAGCTCGAGCTCGGCGTGGGCGTGAAGGTCTCCAAGGTCACCAACCTCAACCGCGACATCGCCTACGCCCTCGCCTCCTCCGACGTCCGCATCATCGCCCCGATCCCGGGCCGTCAGGCCATCGGCGTCGAGGTGCCCAACGACGACCGCGACGTCGTGGCGCTGGGCGACATCCTCACCTCGGCGGAGGCCGCCAGGGTGAAGGCGCCGCTGGAGGTGGGCATCGGCCGGGACATCACCGGTCGCTCGGTCATGGTCAACCTGGCGACGATGCCGCACGTCCTGATCGCCGGTCAGACCGGCGCGGGCAAGTCGAGCTGCCTCAACTCGATCCTGACCTCGATCATGATGCGGGTCACGCCCGACCAGGTGGGGCTGATCCTGATCGACCCCAAACGGGTGGAGCTCACCCAGTACGACCGCATCCCGCACCTGCTCACCAGCGTGGTCACCGACCCCAAGAAGGCGGCGAACGCCCTCGAGTGGGCGGTTCGGGAGATGGAGCGGCGCTACGACCTGCTCCAGGAGGCGGGCGTGCGCGACATCGGCGGCTACAACGCCAACTTCGACGCCGACAAGCTGTCCTCGCCGCTGGGCGAGGAGCGCGAGTGGGAACGCATGCGCTACATCCTGGTGGTCGTCGACGAGCTGTCCGACCTGATGATGGTGGCGGCCCGCGACGTCGAGAACTCGATCTGCCGCCTGGCGCAGATGGCACGGGCGGTCGGCATCCACCTGGTGATCGCCACCCAGCGACCCTCGGTCAACGTGATCACCGGCGTGATCAAGGCCAACGTGCCGGCCCGCATGGCCTTCGCCGTCGCCTCCGCCACCGACTCCAAGGTGGTGCTCGACCAGGGCGGCGCCGAACGGCTGGTGGGTCGCGGCGACATGTTGTTGCTCGGCCCGGCCGCGTCGACCCCACAGCGCATCCAGGGCGCCTGGGTGGAGGAGGACGAGGTCCACGAGATCGTGGCGCACTGGCGGGAGCAGGCCCCGGCGGTGGAGGCCCGCTACACCGAGGGGGTGGCCGACGAAACCGAGCGGCCCGAGGGCGAGGATCCGGTCACCGCCGGGTCGGCTGACCCCAACGACGACGACGAGCTGCTGAAACAGGCGTGGGAGCTGGTGGTGCGCTCGCAGCTGGGGTCGACGTCGATGCTCCAGCGCAAGCTGCGGGTGGGTTTCGCCCGCGCGGGGCGCCTGATGGATCTGCTGGAGGAGCGCGGCATCGTCGGCGCCTCGGAAGGATCCAAGGCCCGCACGGTGAACATGACGCCCGAGGAACTCGAAGACCTGATCAACTCCGGCAACTTCTGACCGGTTCCGCCCCCGGCCCGCCCGCCGTGGCCGCTCGAATCTGGAGTCGGCGGCGGGGCATCTACCCTGGGCACCTCATGTCGAAGCGCTACTGGTTGGAAACGCTGGGCTGTCCGAAGAACCAGGTGGACTCGGACAAGCTGGAGGGCACCCTCCTGGCGGCCGGGTACGAGGCCGCGCCCGCACCGGGCGAGGCCGAGCTGGTCGTGGTCAACACGTGCGCCTTCATCGAGGACGCACGGGCCGAGTCGGTGGAGGCCGTGCTCGGCCTGTCCGAGGACCGGGCCGAGGGCGCCGAGCTGGTGGTCACCGGCTGCCTGGCCGAGCGGGCGGGTGCCGAGCTGGCCGAGGCGATCCCCGAGATCGATCGCGTGGCGCCCTTCGGCGTCGACCTGCTGGGCCGGTTCGCCGGCGAGCGCACCGGGGCGCCGACATCCGCCGGCGCTGGGGCCGACACGGTCAGCGTGACCCTGGGGCCCTCGCCTGGGGGATCGTCGACGGGCGTCACCGTCCCCGACATGGACCTGCTGGAGCTGCCTCGCCCGGCGTCGTCCTCGCCCTGGGCCTACGTGAAGATCGCCGAGGGCTGCGACCGGGCGTGCGGGTTCTGCGCCATCCCCAGCTTCCGCGGTCCGCAACGCTCCCGCACGATCACCTCGATCGTGGCGGAGGTCGATGCGCTGGCCGGTCCGGGCCGCACGGCGGCGTCGCAGCCGGTCGGGGCCCGCAGATCGTGCTGGTCGCCCAGGACCTGGCCGCCTACGGACGGGACCAGGGGGTGGGCGAGCGGGGGATCATCCCGCTGGTGCGGGCGGTGGCCGAACGGGTCGACTGGGTGCGGCTCTTGTACCTCTACCCCTCGGACCTCACCGGGGAGCTGATCGACACGATGCTGGCCACGGGAGTGCCCTACTTCGACCTGTCGCTGCAGCACACCTCCCGTCCGGTGCTGCGACGCATGAAGCGCTGGGGCGACGGCGAACGGTTTCTCGAACGCATCGAGCACATCCGCTCGCTCGAATCCTCCGCCGTCTTCCGGTCGAACTTCCTCATCGGGTACCCCGGCGAGACCGAGGCCGATCACGACGACCTGTTGGCGTTCATCGAGGCGGCCCAGGTCGACTGGTGCGGGCTGTTCAAGTTCTCCAGGGAGGATGGCACCTACGCCGACTCCCTGCCCGATCAGGTGCCTCCCGGGTTGATGGCCGAGCGACACGCCGAGGCCTCCGAACTGGTCGAGTCGATCACCGCCCGGCGACGCCTCGACCGGGTCGGCGACACCGCCACGGTGCTGATCGACTCCCCGGGCGTGGCCCGCAGCACCGGTGAGGCGCCCGAGATCGACGGCATCATCTCGGTGCCCGAGGACCTGCCGGTCGGGGCGATGGTCGACGTGCTGATCACCGATGCCGAGGGCCCCGACCTGGAGGCCCGCCCGGCGAACGAACGGACGACGGCGTGAGTGGTCGCCGCGCGGCGGCACAGCCGGGGGAACCGACCGTGAACGACCAGGCCGGCGGGTTTGGTCCGTCGGCCCTGATGACCCCGGCCAACCTGGTGACGTTGGGTCGCATCGCCGCGGCACCGGTGGCGTTCGCCATGTTGCTCGACAACGACGGCCGGGGCTCGTGGGCGCTGCTGGCGCTGTGGTTCGTGCTGTCGGCCACCGATTTCGTCGACGGCTACCTGGCCCGCAAGCAGGGCTCCACCCGGTCGGGGGCGTTTCTGGACCCGCTGGCCGACAAGGTGCTCGTGCTGGGCGGGTTCGTCACGCTGGCCGTCGTCGGGAGGTTTCCCTGGGTGGCGGTGGTGCTGACGATCGTCCGGGAACTGGGGATCTCGGGGTTCCGCTCCTACTGGGGGCGCAGGGGTCTGTCGGTGCCGGCCTCCGAGCTGGCCAAGTGGAAGACCTTCATCCAGCTGGGTGCGGTGGGGTGGGTGACCTGGCCCACCTTCACCGACTGGCGCTGGTTGTCGGACAGCTGGCTGTGGGCCGGCGTGGTGATCGCCTGGGTGACGGCGGTCCAGTACGTCATGGCGGGCAGCAGGGCGACGTCGACGACGGGGGAGTCGGCCAAGACCTGAGCCGGGCGGCCGGGAGGTCGGATTTCGGGAAAACCGTCGATAGCTTCGTTTCCCGAGACCCCACCCGCCGGAGATGAACCGATGACGCCGAAACCCAGAAAGATGTTGATCGGCAGCATCCTGATGATGATCGGCGCCGTGATCGGCGGCGGCCTGACGTTCTTCGACGGCGCCGGCAAGCTGGCCGAGTTCGGTCGGGCGCTGGAGAGTTCCGAGTCGGTGGAGGTGCCCGGCACCACGATTCGACGGGGCACCGGCCAACCGCTGTCGATCTGGGCGACCGGCACGTCGTTCCTGCGCTGTTCGACCCGGGACAACGACGGGCCGGTGACGATGACGCCGGTCGACCCTCAGAGCACCGAGGACACGACGGGAACCGACCACAACCTGATCGGCCTGTTTCCCACCACGAGCGGCGAGACCTACACGGTCACCTGTGAGGGCGCGGACGGGGCCACGTTCTCGCTGGTTCAGTTCCCGATCGGCACCGTGCTGTCGGGGGCGTTGCTGACGTTGATCGGCGCCGTCGGCGGGTTCATTGTGTTCGTGCTCGGGGTGATCTTCCTGGTGATCTCGCTGGTGCGTCGGGCGAACTGGAAGAAGCGCAACGGCGTGAGGACCCCGCCCCGTCGGACCAGGCGACCGGGACCGCCGGGCCAACCGGGCCCACCGGCCGGTGGGCCGTCGGCCGACCCCGGCGGACAGCGGGACACCGGATGGGAACACCTCGTCGTCCCGGGCTCCCCGGCCCTGCCGGGGTATCCGGCGCCGCCGAACCTGATCGGCGAGCCCCCCGCTCAGCCGCCCCCGCTGCCGCCGCCGGTGGAGCAGGGCGCCGGATCCGTCCGGTAGGTTGTCCGACGACCTCGAGGGAAGCAGGGCGCCGTGGCAGGAACGAGCAAACCAAAGAAGATGCTGATCGGCGGCATCGTCATGATGGTGATCGCCACGATCGGCGGCATCGGAGCGTTTGTGGTCGGCATCATGCAGATCAGCGACGTGGCCGACAAGCTGACCAGCGCCCAGGAGTTCTCGGTCGGGGAACCGGCCGGCATCACCGGCTCCGGCGACACCTTCACGATCTGGTCGTCCAACGCCTTCCTGAACTGCACGATCACCGACTCGTCGGGATCGACCGTCGACCTCAACGACACGACGTCGGCGTCGTCGGATGCCAACGGCGAGAGCTTCAGCCTCATCGGCTACTTCGACACCGACAGCGGGGCGGCCTACCAGGTGCTGTGCCAGGGGTCGCCGGGCGACACGTTCAACGTGGTCGAGCTGTCGATCTCGAAGGTGGTCTCGTCGGTCGGGCTGCTCGTCGGCTCGCTGGTCGGCGGCTTCGGGCTCTTCTTCATCGGCCTGATCTTCTTCATCATCGCCCTGTTCCGTCGCTCGAGCTGGAAGAAGAACCAGGGCGGAGGCTTCGGCGGCGGTGGGTATCAGCCCCAGCCGCCCCAGCCGGGCCAGCAGGCCTGGAACCCGCAGGCGCCCCAAGGTGGCATGCAGCCGCCGCCCCCGGGTGGCATGCAGCCCCCGCCTCCGGGTGCGGGTGCACCGCCGCCCCAGGCCGGGCCGCCGCCCGCCCCGGGCGCCCCGCCGCCCCCGTCCAACTAGATCCGGTTCCCAGTTCGGCGGTGGGCACCCGGAACGACCGTTCCGCGCGTGCGCCAAGCCGACACGGCCGACGTGACCGTGCCGGCGGTTCCATCGCCGAACCGACACGATGGTTAGGTTGCTGAGATGAATGTCGAAGTCGTCGCGGTTGGAACCGAGCTGCTCCTGGGGCAGATCGTGGACACCAACTCCAGCTGGATCGGCGAGCAGTTGGCCCTGGCCGGGCTGAACTCGCACTTCCAGACCAAGGTGGGCGACAACCTCGAGCGCATCGTCGACACGTTGCGCCGGGCACTCGAGCGATCGGACGCGGTGATCGTGTGCGGCGGACTTGGGCCCACCCAGGACGACCTCACCCGCGAGGCGCTCGGCGTGCTGGCCGGTGAACCGCTCGAGGAGGACGACGCGATGGTGGAGACCATCATGTCGATGTTCGGCGGGCGCGGTCGGCGGATGCCGATGAACAACCTCAACCAGGCCCGCAAGCCGGCGTCGGCGGAGTTCATCCCGGTGCAGCCGGGAACCGCGCCCGGCTTGGCGCTGCCGCTTCAGCACGGCGTGGTGTACGCCGTGCCGGGCGTGCCGTGGGAGATGAAGGAGATGCTCAGCGGCTACGTGTTGGGCGATCTGTCCCGTCGCAGCGGCGACCCCTCCGCCATCGCCAGCCGGACGCTGCGCACCTGGGGCGAGTCCGAGTCGGGCCTCGACGAGACCCTCGCGCCGCGCATGGCCGAACTCGATCGGATCGGCAACCCGACGCTGGCGTTTCTGGCGTCGGGCGTCGAGGGCCTGAAGGTTCGGATCACCGCCAAGGCGGCCGACACCGCCACCGCGACGGCGATCGTCGACGAGGAGGCCGATCGGCTGCGGGCGAGGTTGGGCCCGCTCGTGTTCGGCAGCGACGACGACACGATGGAGTCGGCGGTACTCGACATCCTCCGGGGCCGCGGCGAGACGCTCGGCGTGGCCGAATCGCTCACCGGCGGCCTGTTGGGGTCCCGGCTGGCGTCGGTGCCCGGCGCCTCCAGCGTGTTTCGGGGCGGCGTCGTGGCCTACCACCCCGAGGTCAAACAGCAGCTGCTCGACGTCCCGGAGGGCCCGGTGGTCACCGAGGAGGTGGCGCTGGCGATGGCCCAAGGCGCCTGTACTCGGCTGGGAACCGACGTTGCGCTGGCCACGACCGGTGTCGCCGGGCCGGATCCCCTCGAAGGGCACTCGCCCGGCACCGTGTGTCTGGCGGCCGTGTGGCCCCAGGGCGAGGCGGCGGTCACCCTGCGGCTACCCGGCGGACGGCGGCAGGTGCGTGAGTTCGCCTGCATCTCGGTGCTCGACCTGCTGCGCCGCCGACTGATGGTGGACGACGCGTGACGACCACGGCGGCCCGCATCCTCGAAGGCCGCTGCCCGGAGCTGGCATCGGTCGACCGGTTCGACATCCTCCCGCCGGAGTTGACCTTCGAGGCCTCCGACTCGGGCCCGGACGTGCAGCCCAACCTCGGCACCTATCGGCTGGTCTCCCACTTCCGGCTGAGCGCCGGTGGCGCCGAGGTGGCCCGCTTCACCGAGACCGTGCGATTCGATGCTCCGGGCCCGGACGTCGGCTCGTCCGCCGAGCCGCAACCGGGACGGGTGCTGCACCTCACCGACGGCGCGGCGGGCTCCGAGGTGTGGGCAGGGCTGGCCCGTCTGGTCGCGCTGACGGCCGCCACCAGCTACTACAAGGTGGCGGCACCCGAGACGATCGTGGTGGAGCTTGGGCCGATCACCGAGGAGGAGGAGCGCCTCGTGCGGGCGCTCTTCGACCACGGCATGCGTGAGTTTGCCGCCCGCAACGACCTGGCGGTGCCGTTGCCGCAGCGCTGGGAACTGGTCGTCGACGGCGCCGTCCGGCCGCGACCCTCGGCCTCCGCCGAGATCGATTCGGTCCCGGACGACGTCTCGCCGCTGGTACCGGTCGGCGGCGGCAAGGACTCGGCGCTCGTGTTGTCGGTACTGGGCCGCCGGGCCACGGCCTTCACCATCAACGCCACCGAGGCGCCCCGGCGCGTCGCCGCGGCCGCCGGGCTGGAGCTGCTCACCGCCGAGCGTCGCCTGGACCCGTCGCTGCGGGACTGGAACGAACGGGGGGCGCTCAACGGCCACATCCCGGTGACCGCCGTGGTCACCGCCGTCTCCGCGCTGGTCGCCCACGCCCTCGGCTGCCACGACGTCGTGCTCGGCAACGAACGCTCGGCCTCCGAACCCACCCGATGGGTGGACGGCGAGCCGGTGAACCACCAGTGGGCGAAGTCGCTCCAGGCCGAGGACCTGACGCAGGCCGCGCTCGACGCCGTCACCGGCGGACGGCTGCGCACCTTCTCGATCCTGCGCCCGTTCACCGAGGTGGCGATCGCCTCCGGGCTGGTGACCGACGAGGCCCAGCTGGGGGCGTTCCTCTCCTGCAACGAGGCGTTCACCATTTGGCGTCACACCGACCAGCGGGCCAACGCCACCTGGTGCCTGAACTGCCCCAAGTGCCGGTTCACGTCGCTGATGCTGGCGCCGCACGTCACGCCGGAACGATTCGAGGCGATCTTCGGCGGCCGCCCGCTGCACGACGAGGCGCAGGTCGACGGCTACCGGGAGCTGTGGGACGAGGCGGCCAAGCCCTACGAGTGCGTCGGCGAGATGGTCGAGTCGGCGGCGGCGATGGCGGCGCTTCACGACCGGCCGGACTGGGCCGACGCCGCGGTGGTGCGGGCGACGGGCGCGGAGGCGTCGCGGTACGCCGAGGACCATCAGGCCTCGCTGGCCACGCTCCTCGTGCCCACCGCGGACCACCGCGTACCGCAGCCCTACCTGGGGTGGATGCTCGACCGCCTCGAACCCTCCGGGTAGGTCGGACGTGCGACTGGACGAACTCGCCGGCGCCCGGGTGGTCGTGCTGGGCCTCGGCATCGACAACCTGGCGGCGTTGGGCCCGGTGACCGGGACCGGGCCCCGCTCGCTGGTGGCCGCGGTCGACGACCCGGACACCGTCGCCGATTCCGACCGGTCACGCCTGGCCGGGCTCGGGATCGGGCTGCGTTCGACCGACCGGGCGATCGACGAGCTGGAGGCGGGTGCGGCCTCGGGCGGGTCGGCGGGGCCGATCGTGGTGCTGCGCGCCCCGGGCTACCCGCGCCGCGGCCCGGTCGGTGCCCGGCTGGAGGAGGTCGGCGCCAGGTTCACGACGGCGGTCGACCTGTGGATGGGGACCCACGGAGGCGACCGGGAGGTGGTGGGGATCACCGGCACGAAGGGGAAGTCGACGGTGACGTCCCTGCTCGATCAGCTGCTGGACCTGCTCGGGATCGACCACCTGGTGGGCGGCAACATCGGCCTGGCGATCTGGGCCCAGGCGCCCGATCCCGCCCCCGGGGTGCCTGCGGTGATCGAGGTCTCCTCCTATATGGCCGCCGACGCCCACCATCCCCCCGACATCGGCGTGCTCACCTCGCTCGATGCCGACCATCTCACCTGGCACGGCTCGATCGAGGCCTACCGGAGCGACAAGCTGCGGCTCTTCACCGGGGGCCACCGCCCCGCACGGTGATCGTCAACGGCGAGGATCGGGTGGCCACCGACCGATTGGCGCGCACCGGCCTCACCGTGCGTCGGGTTGAACCCAACGAGGCCGGCTCCCGCAGCCGGGCCGCCGCAACCAGGTTGCGGGAGCGGGGATTCCCCGCCACCTGGGCTCCAACCTGGCGCTTGCCGGGGCGGCGGCCGAGGAGTTGTGCCGGGCGGGCGGCCTCGACCCGGCGGCGATCGACGCAGCGCTGCTGACCCTGGCCGACACCTACGAGGCGTTGCCGTCGCGCCACCTGACCATCGGCGAGCACGGCGGGGTGCGCTATATCGACGACGCCCTGGCCTCCAACCCGTTCGCCGCCGCGGCGGCGCTCGAAGCGGTGGGCGGGGTGCCGGTGACCTGGCTGATCGGCGGCCAGTCGCGGGAGGTGTCGCTGGACCCGATGGCGGCCGCGCTGGCGGCCACCTCGGCGCCGGTGCTGCTGGTGGGGCTGCCCGACACCGGACCGGACTGGTGCGAGGCGCTGGCCTCCGGCGCGCCGGCCGACAACGTGGGGTTCGCGACGGCCGGCGGCGTTGCGGAGGCGGTGCGAATCGGTGCCGAGCGCACACCGGCCGGCGGGGTGGTGCTCTTCGCCCCCGGAGCGCCCACTCCGCCCGCATTGGGGACCTATCTCGACCGGGCCTCCGACTTCGGCGAGGCCTTCCGGGCGCTCAGGCGGGCCGAAGCCTGATCACCGGGATCGTTCGATCGGTCCGCGCCGCATAGTCGGTGAAGTCGGCGTACATCTCCACCAGCCGTGGCCACAGCTCACGTCGCTCATCCTCGTCGACCTCGGTGGCCACCATCGCGGTGACGACGCCTCGGCGGTTGACGGTGACCTCGGGATGTTCGGTGACGTTGTGGTACCACGCCGGATTGCTGGGCATGCCGCCCTGGGAGGCGACCACGATCAGATCGTCCCCGTCCTCCATGAACAGCAGCGGCACCGTGCGGGGTTCGCCGGACCGTCGCCCGATCGTGGTGAGCAGGATGACGTCGGTGCCCTTCATGAACCGACCGCCGATGCGCCCGTCGGTCAGCCGATAGGCCCAGGTGGTCACCCGGCTCATCACCTTGATGACCGCGGCTCCGACCTTCACCTGGCGGTCGGAATAGGACGCTGGGGGAGCCATGGGGCCGATGCTACCGGTCGGGATCACCCGGGGAATCGGGTCGGCGGGGCCCGCCCGCAGGTTTCCGCGTTCGAGGCTTGAACGAACAGGCGTTCGTAACTACACTGACGTCATCTTGCAGCCGAGGGTTGCCAAGGCCACCGGGCCGGGAGGGTTCGGGCTTCGTTGTCACACCTCATCCGTAGGGTCGACATCAAGCACAAACCCACACAGCACAGGGACCTCAGGTGGTCCCCCAAACGCCAGGAGATCACCATGGCAACAGATCCGGATCGCACCAAGGCACTCGACATGGCCCTGGGTCAGATCGACAAGCAGTTCGGTAAGGGCTCGGTCATGCGCATGGGCGAGAAGACGTCGATGAACGTCGAGTCCATCTCCACCGGGGCGCTCTCCCTCGACGTGGCGCTGGGCATCGGCGGGCTCCCCCGTGGCCGGGTCACCGAGATCTACGGCCCGGAGGCGTCGGGCAAGTCCACGCTGGCCATGCACGTCGTGGCCGAGGCGCAACGCAACGGCGGCACCTGCGCCTACGTCGATGCCGAGCACGCCATGGACCCGTCGTACGCCGCCAAGATCGGCGTCGACATCGATCAGCTGCTGATCTCCCAGCCCGACACCGGCGAGCAGGCGCTCGAGATCACCGACATGTTGATCCGCTCCGGTGCGCTCGACGTCGTGGTGGTCGACTCGGTGGCGGCGCTCACCCCACGGGCCGAGATCGAGGGCGACATGGGGGACACCCACGTCGGCCTTCAGGCCCGGCTCATGTCCCAGGCGCTGCGCAAGCTGACCGCCAACCTCAACCGATCGCACTGCATCTGCATCTTCATCAACCAGTTGCGAGAGAAGATCGGCGTCATGTTCGGCTCACCCGAAACCACCTCCGGCGGCCGGGCGCTCAAGTTCTATTCGTCGGTCCGTCTCGACATCCGCCGGATCGAGGCCATCAAGAACGGCGTGGAGATCGTCGGCAACCGGACCCGGGTCAAGGTGGTCAAGAACAAGATGGCCCCGCCGTTCAAGCAGTGCGAGTTCGACATCATGTACGGGCAGGGCATCAGCCGCGAGGGCTCGTTGCTCGACCTGGCGGTCGACCTCAACATCGTCAAGAAGTCGGGTGCCTGGTACACCTACGACGGCGAGCAGTTGGGTCAGGGGCGGGAGAACGCCAAGCAGTTCCTGACCGACAACCCCGAGATCATGGTGGAGGTCTCCGAACTGGTTCGCAACCAGATGGGCATCGGCGACAAGGCCGACGAGCCCGAGGACGCCGAGGGCAGCCTCGACGCCGACGGATTCACCGAGGCCGACGACGTGCCGATCGCCCTGGACGGCTGACCGGCGCACCCGATCTTGACCGTCGCGGTTCCGCACAGCGGTCCCGCCGCCGCGACGGTCAATCTCTCGGAGTCCCACCACCACCCCAGCCGGTGGTGGGCCTCCGGATCAGGCGGCGACCGTTGCGGTCGCCCCCGACGTGGGACTCCCGAGCCTGCCAGCCACCAGTCCCGCATCTCGGCGGGGAGAACGGCCCTCCAGCCCGTTCTCCCCGCCGTACGTCGTAGTCGCCCGACCGGTCGACGGGTCCCGCCCACAGCGTTACCCGCCCAGGGCGATGCGGTCCGGCCGGGTGTACACGTTGGCCCCGCCGTCGCGCACGAAGCCCACCAGCGTGATCCCGGACCGTTCGGCCACGTCGACGGCCAGCGCGGTGGGGGCGCCGACGGCGACCACGAACGGCACCCCGGCCATGGCCGCCTTCTGAACGAGCTCGAAACCCGCCCGTCCGGAGAGCACCAACACCCGACCCCTCAGCGGCACCATCCCGGCCATCGACGCCCAGCCGAGCACCTTGTCCACCGCGTTGTGGCGGCCGACGTCCTCGCGCACGGCGAGGATCGTCCCCTCGGTGTCGGCCAGCGCCGCCCCGTGGGTCCCGCCGGTCTCGCCGAAGAGCGGCTGCCGCTGCCGCAGCCGGTCGGGCAGCGCGGTCAACACGTCGACGCCGAGCACCGCTCCATCGTCGTCCGCTGGCCACGCGCTGCCGACGGCGATGGCGTCGATCGCCGAGCTGCCACAGACACCCCACGAGGAGGTGGTGGTGGCGATGCGCACACGGGCGGCATCCGGGGGCGCCACGCCGGGTGCGAGCTCGACACGGAGCACATTGTGGGAGTCGTCGCCGCCGACGCCCAGGTCGAACACCGCCGAGGCAACCTCCTCGGCGCCGGAGACGATGCCCTCGGCCAGCAGCCAGCCATGGGCCAGCTCGACATCGGCGCCCGGCGTGCGCATCGTGGTGGTCAGGACCGCGTCGCCCAGCCGAAGCTCCAGCGGCTCCTCGACGGCGACCGCGTCGGTGGTGGGGGCGAAGGCGGAACGGCCTCGACGGAGCGCGCCGACCGAGACAGGGCTGGCGCGTCGGGGCATCGCCCCAGCCTGCCACGAGACACCGCCCGGGTGAGGATGGCCCGGGTCGGGGCGTCGGCGGGGCGAGCCGGCAGTGTGTGGCCATGTTGGAGGGCCGTGGCGTGCAGCACCTGGTGGTATTGGCGGGGGGACGGGGCGAGCGGCTGGGTGGAATCGACAAGGCGCTGTGTGTGGTGGGCGGCGTCCGGCTGATCGACCACGCCCTGGCGGTCCCGGTCGCCGGGCGACGGGTGGTGGTGCGACCGACGTCCCGCTCCCCGATCGGGGAGCGGCCGTGCGGCGGCCCGGTTGAGAAGGTGTCCGAGCACCCGCCGGGCGGCGGGCCGGCAGCCGGGCTGGCCGCTGCGGTCCGTGCGCTCGTGTCGCCGCCGTCCCACGAGGGGCCACACGCCCGGTCGGAGGCCGTCGAACCCAACGACCTGATCGCCGTGTTGGCGGGCGACCAGCTGGGTCCCCTCGGCCCGGTGGTCGATCGGCTGGCGGCGGCGTTGCTCGCCCATCCGGAGCACGGGGTGGCCGTGTCGGCGCCCCAGGGCCAACCCCAGTGGCTCACCTGCGTGTGGCGGGCGGGTCGCCTGATCGACGCCGTCGACCGGTGCGGCGAGCCCGACGGTGCTCCGGTGCGGGCGATCGTGGCCCTGGGGGATCCGTTGCCGGTGGAGGGCCCGCGTGTGCCCAGCCTGGATCGGCCCGAGGATCTGGCGGCGGCCCTGGGCGACGGGCCCCTCGGCATCGCCGGGCCCGGGCCGTGGCGTGCCGAGGTGGCGGCGGCGATCGGGCTGGGGGCGACCCGGCCGTCGGTGGACGCGGTGGACCCGGCGGGAGGTGCCGCCGTGGTGGTTCACCCGGCGTCGCCCGGGCGCCGTCCGACCGCAATCGTTCCGAAGGATCGGCCGCAGTGGGTCGTGGTGGGACCCGCCGAGGTGCCGTCCCCGGACTGGGCGGCCGCCAAACTCGTGCCGTTGGGGCGGGGCGCTCAGTCGTCGAGGTGACCCAGCAGGCCCGGGCGGCGCAGCACCGACGTGGCGACCAGGTAGGCCACCCCCGCCACCGTGACCGTCGTCCGGGGGCCGACGAGGTCGCTGGTCCAGCCCTGGACCAGCGAGCCGATGGGGATCGACAGCGTGAACAGGGTGAGGTAGAGCGCCAGGACCTTCCCGCGCATCGCCTCGTCCACCTGAATCTGCAGGGTCGTGTTGAGCGTTGCGGCGATGGGGAGGTAGGCGCCCCCGGCAACGAGCAGCGCGATCAGCGCCACCGGGTACACCGGCGCCAGCGCAAAGCACACCAGGGCCCCGCCGTAGATCGTCATCGCCCCGCCGGCCAGGCGGCTGCGTGCCATGCCGGAGCCGGGACCGGCCACGATCGGTGCCGCCAGCACCGCGCCGATGCCGAGCGCCGCGCTGAGCACTCCGTACGCCAGTCCGCCGACCGAGAACACCTCCTCGGCGAAGACGACGACCAGCGAGAAGATCGGCTGGCCGAAGAGACCCAGCGCCACGACGGCGAGGTAACAGGCCGCCATGCCCCGGTGGCTCCTGACGTAGGCGATCGTGTCGCCGGCGTCGGCCAGGATGCGCGGCCGCGGGGTGGTCGCGGCGGGTCGGGACGCCAGGGTGATCATCCGCAGCGCCACCAGGACCGCCCCGTAGGACGCCGCATTGATGAAGAACGCCGGCCCCGGTCCCAGCGTGACGAGCACGAGGCCGCCCAGCCCCGGGCCGAAGGCCCGTGCCGCGTTGAACTGGGCCGAGTTGAGCGTGACCGCGTTGAGGAGGGCGTCTCGGGGGACCAGCTCCGACACGAACGCCTGCCACGCCGGCGCGTTGATGCCGGTGACGACGCCGCCGAGGGCGACCAGCGCGATGATCGCCGGCACCGACGCCCGGCCGGTGACCCACACCACGCCCATCGTGACGGCCAGAACCGCCATGGCGCTCTGGGTCCACATCAGCACCCGGCGCCGATCGAGACGGTCGGCCAGCGTGCCGCCCAAGGGCGACAGGACGGCCATCGGCGCCAGCTGGCTGAACGCGGCGACGCCCACCCAGGTGGAGGAGTGCGTCAGTTGGAACACGACATAGGGAACGGTCAGGTTCTGGAGCCAGGTGCCGCTGTTGGACAGCAGCGCGCCGATCCAGAACAACCGGAAGTTGCGGAACCGGAAGGCGGCCGCTGCGTCGCGGAGCCCGGGCTTGGCCGGCATGGCCGGTGGTCGATCCGCCCGGGGCGCCGCCGGGCCGTCGCCGGTGGGTCGTGGAGGCGGCTGGTTTGGGGAGATGCCTGCCAACGTACCCAGCACCGCGCCGTAGGCCGCAACGTTCCGGCCCTCCCACCCGGTGCGGTGGCTAGCGTCGGGGCGTGGACGTGCTCTCCTCCCGTGTACTCGTACACACCGCCGACCTCGCCGCCAGCGTCGCGTGGTGGGGGGACACGCTGGGCCTGACCGTCGCCCGCGAGTACGGCGCCGACGGGGTGGCCACCGGCGTCGCCTTCTTCTGCGGGGGCACGTTGGTGGAGTTCTCGGGCCACGGGGCGGGGCCGAGCGGCCTGACCTTGTGGCTCCAGGTGCCCGACCTCGAGGCCGAGGCCGAGCGGCTGATCGGCGCCGGGGTGAGCCACGACGGGCGCCCCGAGACGATGCCCTGGGGGCTGATCGAGTGGTGGGTGACGTCTCCCGAGGGGGTCCGGATCGTGCTGGTCGAGGTGCCCGCGGGCCATCCGCTCCGAAGTCGTCTGCACGTCGACTGATCGACCATACTGTCGGAACTGCCACATTGGCGGACCCCGGCAGGGGCGGCGGCGCCGGTTCACACGGCGGCGCGGTTGCCGGTTCGGGGAGGGGCAACGGGGAGGAAGCTCGCATGAATCGACTGGACGGTCGGGTGGCCCTGGTCACCGGCGGAGGCTCGGGGATCGGCAAGGCGACCACCGAGCGGTTCCGATCGGAGGGTGCCACCGTGGTCACGGTGGACATCGCCGGCGACGTGGATCACACCCTGGACGTTCGGGACGAGCCCGGAATCCAGCAGGCGGTGGAGCACACGGTCGCCGAACACGGCGGGCTGGACATCGTGGTCAACGCCGCCGGCGTGGTCGGTGGCGGTCCCGTCCATATGGTCGACGCCGAGGAGTGGGACCGGGTGCTGGGCATCAACCTCACCGGCACCTTCCTGGTGTGCAAACACGCCACCGTGCAGATGCTCAAACAGAAACGGGGGAGCATCGTCAACATCGCCAGCATCGAGGGCATCGAGGGCACCGAGGGGGGCAGTGCCTACAACGCCTCCAAGGCGGGGGTGATCCTGCTGACCAAGACGATGGCGATCGACTACGGCCGCCACGGCATCCGGGCCAACGCCATCTGCCCGGGGGGCATCGAAACCCCGCTGCTCATGGACGTGATGAACGCACCGGGCCTCGAGGAGTACCGGTCCACCATGTTGAACGCCCACCAACTGGGGCGGTTCGGGCAGCCGGAGGAGATGGCGGCCGTCGCGGCGTTTCTGGCCTCCGACGACGCCAGCTTCGTCACCGGCCACGCCCTCGTGGCCGACGGTGGCATGACCGCCGGCCTCCGTCCCGGCATCTTCGGGGAGTTCTGATGGACGCCACGATCTCCGAGTCGTCGCAGGGACCCGAGGCGGCACGTGCGCTGCGCGAGCTGACCGTCGCCGAGGCCCCCCGCTCCGAGGAGGGGCGAACGTTGTCGCCGGCGTTGGTGGACGCCCTCTGGGCCGGCGGGGTGATGCGGTACGCCAACGTCAGGGAGGCGGGCGGCTGCGAGCCGACCTTCGCCGACCTGATCGACACCTACATCGAACTGGCCTGGCAGGACGGCTCACTCGGCTGGACCGCCATGGCCAACATGTCGGCGTCGATGGCCGTGTCGACCTACCTCCCCGACGAGGGCTTCGCCGAGCTGTTCGGCGATCCGGAGCGCCGGGTGACGATCGGCGGTCAGTTCTTTCCCAACGGCACCGCCGAGACCATCGACGGCACCTACCGGCTGTCCGGGTCGTGGAACTTCGGTTCCGGCACGGGGCACGCCGAGTACGTCGCAGCGGGGTTCTTTCCCACGGTCGACGGCGAGGCCGACTTCGACCTGGCCCAGATCCGGGCCGCCATGGTGCCGCGAGACGAGGTCGCCTTCGCCGACGGCTGGCACGTCCAGGGCCTGCGGGGCACGGGGAGCTACGACTACTCGGTGAGCGAGGCCGACATCCCCGCCGGTCGCTGCTTTCCGTTGTTCACCCGCGACCCGCAGCGCGGCGGCAGCCCGCTGGGCCGGCTGGGGATCATGCCGGTCACCGCCGCCGGGCATGCCGGGTGGGCGCTCGGGGTGTCCAAGTCGATGCTCGACGACGTGGCCGAGTTGGCGCTGACCAAGGCCCGGATGTCCGACATGGACACGCTGGCCAACCGCAACACCTTTCAACGCAACCTGGCCCATCACACCGCGATGTGGCGGGCCGCCAGGGCCGGGGTGATCGAGGCGTTCGGCACGGTCGAGCGGCAGGTCGGCGACGGCGGCGAGCTGACCCCGACGATGCGTTCCAACATGCGGGTGGCGGCCACCTACGCCACCGAGGCCTCGCGGGAGGTCGCCCAGTGGGCGCACCTGGCCGCCGGCACCACGGCGATCCGCAACGGCAGCCGGCTCGAGCGGGCGTTCCGCGATCTCTACACCGGTACCCAGCACGCCTTCATCTCCGAGAAGACCTACATCGACTCGGCGCAGATCTGGCTGGGGCTCGAGGAGGATCTGCCCGGCCTGTAGGTCGGCCTACGAGAACGGGTCGGGCAGGTTGGCGCCGTAGCCGACGACGGCACCTCCCGCGTCGGCAACCGTCTCGATGTCCTCGCCGGGCACCCCGATGAGCAGGTCGTCGATTCCATCCCCATCCAGGTCGCCGATGGCGAGGTCGTGGCCAAACCGGTCGTCGGTCTCCGAGCTTCCCGGGCTCTGGACCTGCCCGAAAACCCCGGGCCAGCCGTCCACCGCTCCGGCCCGGGCGGCGCCGCCCTCGGTCAGTTCGGGAATGCCCACGAGCACGCCGGAGGACTCGTTGCTGTAGAAGCCCTGGGCGCGTCCGGCGACCGCCCGCCCGGGGTCGGCGGAGGAGGGGTGGCCGATGATCGGGGTGAGACCCTCCCCGCTGGGATCGCCGTCGTAGCGAAACACCTCGGCGCCGCCGCCCGGGCCCTGGATGCTGTCGCGCACGCCGACGACGAGGTCGGAGGTCGGCGACGATCCGCGCATTCGCACGGCAAGGTCCTGGCCGAAGTAGCGGTCGGTCGCATCGGAGAGTTGGTCGATGCCGTCGGTCTTCACGATTCCCTCGCCGAGGACCGGGCGGTCGACGTCGCCCGGGATCATGAACACGACGCCGCCGTTGGGCCCGTACCCCTCGCCCCCGTCCACGGCCTCCCGGGGAGCGGAAACCGCCACGTCGCCGCGGGCATCACCGGTGAAGTCGGCGACGGCGAACGAGGCGCCGAACTGCTCGTTGGCCCGGGCGGCCGTCGGGACGCCCCACGAGTCCTGGTGGAACGCAAACTCCTCCGGCAGGCTCAGGCCGCCCGGATACTCGGGCCCCTCGCCCGGGAATCCTGGGATGAAGTGCGCCATGCCGGCGTCGGACCTTGTGCCGAGATCCTCGTGGGGAACCCCGACGAAGAGGTCGTCCTCCCGGCCGCCGATGCCGCCGGTGGCGAGCGAACTCCCAAACTGGTCGCCCGGTTCGCACGCCCCATCGACCCCCGGGCGGTTCTGGTGGATCGTGAGCGGGCTACCGGTGAGTCCGGAGTTCGACCCGACGAGGATGTTGACCATCCCGGCCTGTTGGATGGATCCGATCGCCTCACCGGGAACGCCGATGGCCAACTCGTCCCGCCCGTCGTCGTTGAAGTCGCCCGCCGCCAGGGCCGCACCAAAGCGGTCACCGGTCTCCGAACCGCCGGGGACCCCCGTCGAGTCCTGACTCCAGAACTGACTGGCATAGTTCGTGAGACCCACGCCGGTGCCGTAGAGGACGTTGACCGCGCCGGCACCGGTTCTGGGTCCGATCGCCTCCCCGGGCGCACCGATCGCAGCGTCGTCGTAGCCGTCGCCGTTGAAGTCGCCGATGGCGACTGCGCTCCCCAGCAGATCGCCGGGTTCGGGAGTCCCCGGAACCCCGCCCGCCTGACTCACGTAGTCGTCGTCACCGGTGGCGCCCGCCGGGCCGGTCGTCGAGAGCGCGCCGGTGACGACCAGCGCGGCCGTCAGACCGAGCGACGCTCCCCGTCTGACACCGGCGGTCGCCCCGTCGCCGCATCGGGCCCGCCGTCCGCGGCCGAGCGGGCCTACGTTGAACTCGTGCACGTGCTCCCCCTGTCCCGGCGCCGCGTCGAATGCGGTGTGACAGGGGGAACTCGACACCTGCGCCTCCCGGTAGTCAACCCAACCACTCAGGGGCTGTCAAGGTGCCGGCCGGTGAGGGCCTACTTGATGTAGAGCATCTCCTGGTAGGTCAGCAGCGGCCACAGCTCGTCGTCGACGATCTCCTCGAGCGAGTCGGCGGCGGTTCGCACGGCGTTCATCGCCGGGCGGATCTCCTCCATGCAATACATGCCCTGCTCGTCGATCGGAGCGTCCCCGGGCAGTCCCTCGATCACCCGGGCGAGCGGCGCGATCGCACCGTTGAGCTCGCCGATCAGCTCGGTGACCCGGGACAGCGTCTCGGTGTCGCCGCCCAGACCCAGCGAGGCCAGGTTGGCCTCGCCGGCGGCCAGGTCGGCCTGGAACCGCTTGACCGCCGGGTAGATCAGCGTGCGGGCCAGCTCCAACGTGGAACGGGCCTCGACGCCGATCGACATCACGTACTGCTCCATGTAGGCCTCGTAGCGGCTGTGGAGCTCGCGCGGGGTGAGAACGTCGAGGCGGTCGAACAGCTGCTGGGCCTCCTCGGTCTCGTAGACGGCCAGCGCCTCGGGCGTGGTGCGCAGGTTGGGCAGGCCTCGGGCGGCGGCCTCCTCCTGCCACTCGTCGGAGTATCCGTCGCCGTTGAAGATCACGCGCCCGTGCTCGGTGATCACGTCCTTCAGCACGCTCTGCACGGCGCTGTTGAACTCGGCGCCGCCCTCGACGGCGGCCTCGATCTCGGTCGCCAGGTGATCGAGGCTGTCGGCGAGGATGCTGTTGAGCACGACGAGCGGACCGGCGATCGACTGCGACGAGCCGACCGCCCGAAACTCGAACCGGTTGCCGGTGAACGCAAACGGGCTGGTGCGGTTGCGGTCGCCCGGGTCCTTGGGCAGGTTGGGCAGCGTGTCGGCGCCCACCTTCAACGTGCCGCTCTCCTTCGACGTGGTGGCGCCGCCCTCCTGGGCGACCTGCTCGAAGACGTCCGCCAGCTGATCGCCCAGGAACACCGACATGATGGCGGGGGGCGCCTCGTTGGCGCCCAGACGATGGTCGTTGGCGGAGGAGGCGATGGCCGCCCGCATCACGCCGCCGTACTTGTCGACGCCACGGATCACGGCGGCGCAGAACACGAGGAACTGGGCGTTCTCGTGCGGCGTGTCGCCCGGGTTCAACAGGTTGCCCTGCTCGGCGTTGCCCAGCGACCAGTTGACGTGCTTGCCCGAACCGTTGACGCCCTTGAAGGGCTTCTCGTGGCGCAGGCACACCAGGCCGTGGCGATGGGCCACCCGGCTGAGGGTCGACATCGTCAGCTGCTGATGGTCGGCGGCGACGTTGCCCTCCTCGTGGATCGGCGCCAGCTCGTACTGGCCGGGCGCCACCTCGTTGTGCCGGGTCTTGGTGGGGATGCCCAGCTTCAGCATCTCCCGCTCGGCGTCGAGCATGAACGTGAGCACCCGCTCGGGGATGGCACCGAAGTAGTGGTCGTCGAACTCCTGACCCTTGGGCGGCGGCGCGCCCATCAGCGTGCGACCGGTGGACATCAGGTCGGGCCGGGCGAAGTAGAAGTTGCGATCGACCAGGAAGTACTCCTGCTCCGCGCCGGCGAAGCTGGACACCCGGGGCGGGTCCTCGTGCCCGAACAGCCGAAGCACGCGTTGGGCCTGCTTGTTCAGCGCCTGCTGCGAGCGCAGCACCGGCGTCTTCTTGTCGAGCGCCTCACCGGTCCACGACACGAACGCGGTCGGGATGCACAGCGTGTTGCCGTTGGGGTTTTCCAGGATGTACGCCGGTGAGGTGACGTCCCAGGCGGTGTAGCCGCGGGCCTCGAAGGTCTCCCGGATCCCGCCGTTGGGGAACGAGGAGGCGTCGGGCTCGCCCTGCACCAGCATGTTGCCGGAGAAGTTGGCGATCGCCATGCCGGCGCCGTCGGTGTCGAGGAAGCTGTCGTGCTTCTCGGCGCTGAGGCCGGTGAGCGGATAGAAGACGTGGGCGTAGTAGCTGGCGCCGTGCTCGGTCGCCCAGTCCTTCATGGCGGAGGCGACGACGTCGGCGACCGACGGGTCGAGCAGTGCGCCCTCGTCGACCGTGGCCTGCAACGATTCGAACACGCCCTTGGGGAGCCGGCTCTGCATCACCGCCTTGGAGAAGACGTTGCGTCCGAACAGCTCCGATGGGGTCTCGATGCTCGAGCCCGGCGGGATCGTGCTGGGTCGTCCGGTGGTTGCTGCAAGGGCCTGGGTGCGAACGGCTCGACCGCTCATGTGGGGGTTCTCCTGTGGTGGGCGTGGGCGCCGGCGTTAGCCGTGCGTTCCGGGTCCGCCCAGAGAGCCCGCTGAATTCGTTGTGACGTTTCGTCGTGCCTGCCCAGGCGGCGTCGGCGCTTGCAAAAGTATACCCATGGGGTCACGGCGCTGTGCACCGTTACGATGACCCGATGGCTCGGAAGTACCTGGTGCGCACCTTCGGGTGTCAGATGAACGAGCACGACTCGGAGCGGATCGCCGGTGTGCTCGAGGCCGACGGACTGGAGGCGACCGACGAGGTGGCCGAGGCCGACGTCGTCGTGCTCAACACCTGCTGCATCCGGGAGAACGCGGACAACAAGCTCTATGGCACGCTCGGCCATCTCAAGTCGGAGAAGGCCCGGCGCCCCGACCTGGAGATCGTCGTCGGCGGATGTCTGGCCCAGAAGGACCGCGAGGTCGTGCAGCAGCGGGCGCCGCACGTCGACGTGGTAATGGGCACCCACAACGTGGGCCGGGTCGGCGACCTGCTGGCGTCGGCCCGCGAGCTGGGGCCAACGATGGAGATCCTGGAGGCGACGGCCGCCGAGGATCACGAGGCGTTCCCGTCGGCGCTGCCGGCGAAGCGCCAACAGGGGTGGGCGGCATGGGTCACCATCCAGTTCGGTTGCGACAACAGCTGCGCCTTCTGCATCGTGCCGGCGGTGCGGGGCCCCGAGATCAGCCGTCCGTTCGGTGACGTCGTCGAGGAGGTCGCCCGGGTGGCGGCGGAGGGCGTCACCGAGGTGACGCTGCTGGGCCAGAACGTCGACAGCTACGGCCGCGACCTGACCCTCCGGCTCCGCAACCGCGCCGGGAACGAACGCAGCGGCGAGCCGGTCGACGCCTCCGGGGTGCCGCCGTCGGACGCCTTCGTCGTCGGCGAGGCCTGGCTCGCCGAGCAGGCCGCCGCAGGGGGCTCCGGCCGGGCGCGCCCGCTCTTTGCCGATCTGCTGCGGGCGGTGGGGTCCGTCCCCGGCATTCGCCGGGTTCGCTACACCAGCCCCCACCCCAAGGACATGCGCCCCGAGACGATCGCCGCCATGGCCGAGACCCCGGCGGTGTGTGAGCACCTCCACCTGCCGATGCAGTCGGGCAGCGACGCCGTCCTGACGGCGATGCACCGGGGGTACACCGCCGAGCGCTACCTGCGGGTGGCCGCCGACGCCAAGGCCGGCGTCGAGGATCTGGCGCTGACCACCGACGTCATCGTGGGGTTCCCCGGCGAGACCGAGGCGGATTTCCAGGCCACCCTCGAGGTGTGCGCCGAGGCGCAGTTCGATTCGGCCTACACCTTCGTCTACTCACCCCGTCCCGGCACCGAGGCGGCGGAGCTGACCGGCGCGTTCGTCGACCACGCGGTCTCGGTGGAGCGCATGGAGCGGCTCCGGGCGATCATCGAGCGCTCGGCGATCCGGGCCAACGAGGCACGCATCGGCCGGATCGACGAGGTGGTCGTCACCGGCCCCTCCCGCCGTGACCCGTCGATGATCACCGGGCTCACCCGGCACAACAAGCGCATCCATCTTCCCGGGCCTCCCGGCGCCAGGCCGCGCCCCGGCACGTATCTCACCGCCCGGGTGACCGAGGCCCGCATGACCAGCCTGGTGGGCGAGATCGTCGACGTCGGCGACGCCCCGGCACATCGCACCCGCATCCCGGTCACCGCCGGATGACCGGCCGCACGCCGGAACCGACACCGTCCGAGCCCACCGCCGGCCGCAGCGGGTCCACGGTGGAGTTCGTCGAGCGCGACGGCCGCCTGCTGGTGGCCAAGACCGGACCGACCGGCGCCGACGCCCCGTGGGGCGGTGTGGCCGACGAGGCCGCCCGGCTGGAGTGGCTCGCGGGCGCCGGTGCGCCGGTTCCCGCGCTGGTGGACCTGACCGAGCATGGCGACGGCACGGCGACGCTGCTGACCGAACGCCTCCCCGGCTTCGACGCCGCTCGCCGTGAGGCCCGGGCCCGTCCCGAGGAGTTGGTCGAGCTGTTCGCCAAGGCGCTGCGGGTGTGGCACGACAACCTCCCGGTGGACGCCTGCCCGTTTCGGAGCGATTGGTCGACCCGGCTGGCGCTGGCCAGGCGGCGACTGGGCCAGGGCCTGATCGGGCCCGACGACCTCGACGGCGCCTACCGGCGGATCGACCTGGACACGCTGGTCGCGTCGCTGGGTCGCCCCGATCCGGATGATCCGGACGACCTCGTGGTCGTCCACGGCGACCCCTCGCTTCCCAACCTGATCATCGGTGCCGCCGGGCTGTCCGGTTGGGTCGACGTCGGCAGGGTGGGCGTCGGCTCGCGTTGGTGCGACCTGATGATCGCCGCGACGACGGTGGCGGCCAACCTCGGGCCGATGTTGGTGCCGACGCTGTTCGAGGCCTACGGCGTCGAGCCCGCCGACATGCTGGCGATCGACGCCTACCAACTGCTCGAACAGTTTCTGTAGGGGGGGTGCGCTCCCCGGGGCGCGAGGCCCGCGTGAGGCGCTGGCGTCGGCGACGCCGTTGGGGGAGGGTGAACCCATGGCGACTCAGGCACACGACACGTCGGCGGCACACGACACGGCAACAGACGACGCGGCGGCCGACGGCCCGGATTCCGGCGGCGGGGACCTGGCGATCGGCGGGGACGGGCGGGCCCGCTGCGTCTGGGGCGTCCACCCCGAGATCTACCGCACCTATCACGACACCGAGTGGGGACGTCCGGTCACCGACGAACGGGCGATCTTCGAGAAGCTGTGCCTGGAGGGCTTTCAGGCCGGGCTGAGTTGGCTGACCATCCTGCGCAAGCGGGAGGCCTTCCGCGAGCGGTTCCATGGGTTCGACCCCGAGGTGCTGGCCGGGTGGGGCGAGCACGAGGTGAACGACGCGCTGGACGATGCGGGCATCGTGCGCAACCGGGCCAAGGTGGAGGCGACGGTGGGCAACGCCCGGGCGGCGTTGGAGCTGTGGGAGGCGGGCGACTCGTTGGTGGGACTGCTGTGGGCGGCCGCGGGGGACGACGGTCGGGAGCCCCCGGCGTCGATGGCGGACGCCGGCGCCACCACCCCCGAGGCGGCGGCGCTGTCGAAGGCGCTCAAGCAGCGCGGGTTCCGCTTCGTCGGCCCCACGACGGTGTACTCGACGCTGCAATCGCTCGGCGTGGTCAACGACCACCTCGCCGGGTGCTGGGTCCGGGAGGAGTGCCAGGCCGAACAGGACGAGGCGCGCACCCGGCTGTCAGACTCCAGCGGGTGACCCGCCTCGAGCTTCCGTCCGATCCCAGCCCGGACGAGGCGCTCGAGGCGTTCCTGCTGTGGGTGGCCGATCAGGGCCTGGAGCTCTATCCCGCCCAGGAGGAGGCGATCCTGGCCCTCTTCGCCGGCAGCCACGTCGTGCTGACCACCCCGACCGGGTCGGGCAAGTCGCTGGTGGCCACCGCCGGGCACGTGGCGGCGCTGGCGGCGGGGGAGCGGTCGGTGTACACCGCCCCGATCAAGGCGCTGGTGTCGGAGAAGTTCTTTCAGTTGCGGGAGGCGCTCGGCGACGACGCCGTCGGCATGATGACCGGCGATGCGACGATCAACCCCGACGCGCCGGTGATCTGCGCCACCGCCGAGATCCTGGCCCACCAGGCGCTTGGCGGGACCCCCGGCGGGGCCCCCAGCCACGTCACCATGGACGAGTTCCACTACTACGACGAGCCCGACCGTGGCTGGGCGTGGCAGGTGCCGTTGCTCGAGCTGCCCGACACCCGGTTCCTCGCCATGTCGGCCACGCTCGGCGACGTCGGATGGCTGGCCGACGACCTCACCGATCGAACCTCCCGCAGCATCGAGGTGGTCACCGGCGTCGAACGCCCGGTGCCGCTCAGCTTCGAGTACCGCACCACCCCGCTGACCGAGACGGTCGAGGACCTGGTCGCCGCCGAGCAGGTCCCGGCCTACGTCGTGCACTTCACCCAGCAGGCGGCCACCGAGCAGGCTCAGGCGTTCACCTCGCTCAGCGTGCTGACCAAGGCCGAACGCCAGGAGCTGGCCGAGCTGCTGGCCACCGTGCGCTTCGACACGCCCTTCGGCAAGGACCTGAAGCGGTTCCTCTCCCACGGGGTCGGCGTCCACCACGCCGGGCTGTTGCCCCGGTATCGACTGCTGGTGGAACGCCTGGCCAAGGAGGGTTGGCTTCGGCTGATCTGCGGCACCGACACGCTGGGCGTCGGCGTCAACATCCCCATCCGCACGGTGCTCTTCACCCAGCTGTACAAGTACGACGGCGTCGAGACCCGCATCCTCACCGCACGCGACTTCGCCCAGGTGGCCGGGCGTGCCGGCCGTCGCGGCTACGACACCGAGGGCTACGTGGTGGCCCAGGCCCCGCCGCACGTGGTGGAGAACCTGCGGGCCGAGAGGAAGGCGGGCACCAACACCGCCAAGCTGCGCAAGATCGTCAAGAAGAAGCCGCCCGAGCGGGGATACGCCCACTGGAACCGCGACACCTTCGAGCGGCTCACCACGGGCACGCCGGAGCAGCTGAACTCGCGCATGTCGATGACCCACTCGATGGTGCTGCACGTGTTGTCGCGGCCCGGCGACGGCGAGGCGGCGTTGGCCCGGCTGATCGACGGCTCGCACGAGAGCGCCGAGGCCAAGGCGCAGCTGAGCGAGCGGGCGGCGGCGATCATCGCCTCGCTGGAGGAGGCCGAGATCCTCGACCGCCCGGACGTTCCCGATGCCGACGGTCGGCTGCTGGTCGTGCGCGGCGACCTTCAGGCCGACTTCGCCCTCGACCGTCCGCTGGCGCCGTTCGTCGTCGAGGTGGTCGACAGCTACGAACCCGACGACCCCGACTACGCGCTGTCGGTGCTCTCGGTGGTGGAGGCGTCGCTGGACGACCCGCGCCAGATTCTGGTCGCCCAGCAGCGCAAGGCCCGCGACGAGGCCTACACCCGCATGAAGATGGAGGGCGTCGACTTCGATGAGCGCCAGGAGCGGCTGGCCGAGATCCGTTGGCCCCAGCCGCTGCGGGACGAACTGCTGGCGATGCTGGCCACGTTCTCCGAGCACCACCCGTGGGTGACGGGGGAGCTGCTGCGGCCCAAGGCGGTCGCCCGCGGCATGTACGAGGCGGGCCTGGGCTTTCGCGACTTCGTCACCTCGCTGGGGGTGAAGCGCTCCGAGGGGGTGCTGTTGCGCTACCTCACCGAGGTGTACCGAACGCTTCAGCGCAACGTGCCCGAGCAGGCCCGAACCGAGGAGCTCGAGGAGCTGACCGCCTGGGTGGGATCGGTCATCCGTCAGGTCGACTCGTCGCTGCTCGAGGAGTACGACCTGCTCGAGGGCGCGCTGGGCAACGCCGGCGGGGCCGAGGCGCTGGAGGGCGCCGCCATCGCCTCGACGCCTCCGCCGGTGACCGCCGACGCCCGGGCGTTTCGGGCGATGGTGCGCACCGAGGTGTTCCGCTGGGTGCAGTCGCTGGCCCGCCACGACCACGGCGGCCTGTCGAGGCTGGTCTTCGTCGACGGCGAGCAGCACGACCTGGTGTGGTGGCGCGACCTGGTGGAGCCCTACTGGGAGGAGTGGGACTCGATCGGCATCGACGCCGACGCACGCAGCGCCAGGTTCCTGAAGATCGACGAGCACGCCGACCACTGGGACGTCACCCAGTGGCTGGTCGACCCCGAGGAGACCAACGAGTGGAGCATCACGGCCCGGGTGGACCTGCGCGCCTCCGACGAGGCGGGTGAGGCGATCGTGGCGCCGGTGCGCCTCGGCCACCACCCGCTCGGGTGAACCTCCGGACGTCGAGCGGCGAATGAACCGCCACGAACGTGCCCTGGGAGGGCGCAGTCGCGGCGGTTCAACGCGATCGGGGGTGGCCGGCAGACTGCGGACGTGCCCGATCCCGACGACCTGGCGGTGGAGTTGCGCCAGACGATGAGCGATCTGCGCTGGGAGCTGGGCCTGGCACCGCTGAGCGATGCCGACATCTCGGGCCGGGGATCGGCGCCGCCGCCCGACGCACGCCCGTCCGGCGTGTGGCCCGAGGCGTGGACGGGCGCGTCGGGGGTCGATCGGCCCTTGGCGCTCGTCGGCCCCACCGCCTCGGGGAAGACCGCCGTGACCCTGGCGTTGGCCGACCTGGTGGCGCCACTCGAGGCGGTGGCCGCCGACTCGATGACCGTGTATCGCCACATGGACGTGGGCACCGCCACACCGGGCGAGGCCGAGCGGGCCCGGGTGCCCCACCACCTCCTCGACCAGGTCGACCCCGACGAGGAGTTCTCGGTGGCCCGGTTCCAACGGGCCGCGGCCCTGGCCTTCGACGACGTCGCCCGGCGGGGCGCCCACACCGTGCTGGTCGGCGGCTCCGGGCTGTACCACCAGGCGGTGATCGACAACCTCGACCTGCCCGGCCGCTATCCGGAGGTGTCGGCCCGGCTCGAGGCGGAGGCGGTGACCGAGGCCGACGTTCGTCGACTGCACGCCCGGCTGGTCGGCCTGGACCCGGTGGCGGCCGCCCGCATGGAGCCCACCAACCGCCGGCGGGTGATCCGGGCGCTCGAGGTGACCGAGGGTTCGGGGCGCCCGTTCTCGTCGTTCGGGCCCGGGTTGGAGACCGCCGGGCCGACACCCTTCGTGCTCGTGGGGTTGCAGCTCGACCGGGAGGTGACCGCCCGGCGCATCGAGCGGCGCTTTCGCTCGATGATCGACGCCGGCCTGCTCGACGAGGTGCGAGCGCTGCTCGACCGACCCGACGGGCTGTCGCGCACCGCCGAGCAGGCGATCGGCTACCGGGAGCTCGCCGAGCACCTTCGGGGGGTGCGGACCCTGGACGACGCGGTCCACACGGCGATCGTGCGCACCCGTCGCTTTGCGGTGCGCCAGGAGCGCTGGTTTCGTCGCGATCCACGCCTGGTCCGGGTCGGCGCCGACGCGCCGCCCGACGAGGTGGCCCGTCGGGTGCACGAGGTGTGGCGATCGGCGTCGAGGTTCCCACCGCCGTAACCCGGGAGGGTCGGCCGCCGAAGCGTCGATAGGTTGGTGCACCATGCACCTGAGCAAACATCACGGTCTCGGCAACGACTTTCTGGTGGCACTCGAATCCCTCAACGGTCCGCTGTCCGGCGACCCGGCCGTCGCCCGCGCCCTGTGCGACCGACACACCGGCGTCGGCGCCGACGGGCTGATCTGGGGCGCCGCCTCCGACGAGGCCGACGTGGTCTTCCGGCTGCACAACGCCGACGGAACCGACGCCGAGATCTCCGGCAACGGTCTCCGCTGCCTCGTCCAGGCGCACCTGCGCTCCGTCGGGCGGAGCGAGGGCACGGTGTCGGTGGCCACGCCGGGGGGCGTCCGTCGGGCGGTTGCGACCGCCACGTCGGACCCGACCACGTTGTCGGTCTCCGCCGAGATGGGTGAGGTCAAACAGGGGCCGGAGCTGCCGGCGGTGGTCGGGGAGCTCGGCTTCGATCAGGCGGCCACCGGGTCGGTGGGCAACCCCCACGTCGTGTTGTTGGGGCCCGGGTCGCTCGCGCCGGATCTGGCCTCGATCGACCTCACCAAGGTGGGCCGACGGATCGAGGACGCCGTCCCCGGGGGAGCCAACGTGCACATCATCGAGCTCGACGGGCCGGACACGTTGGTCATGCGGCCCTGGGAGCGCGGCGTGGGCATCACCGAGGCCTGCGGATCGGGGGCCACGGTGGCCGCCTGGGTGGCCCGCGACTGGGGCCTGGTGGGCGATTCGGTGACCGTCCGAATGCCCGGCGGCGCCACGGTGGTCGAGCTGAACGGGGCCGGCGCCTCGTTGGTCGGTCCCGCGAGCTACGTGGCCGACGTGGAGACGCCATGACCGGTGACCTCGGAGGCGGCGAGGGCGACTCGTGGGACACCGAGCCGACCCGGGTCGGCGATGCGGCCGGGGACGTCGAGGCCGAGCCCACCCCCGACCCGGCCGAGTCCCACCGCGGCGGCTTCGGCGATTTCGGCGGCGAGTCGCGAGGCCTGATCGAGCGGACCTTCCGGGAGAAGATCCTGCTGGTGGCCGTGGTGCTCGACGGCGACGATGCCGACACCGACGCCTCGCTGGACGAGCTGGAACTGTTGGTGGACACCGCCGGCGCCGACGTGGTCGGTCGCCTGACCCAGCGGCGTCGATCGCCGGATCCGGCGACGTACGTCGGCTCGGGCAAGGCCGACGAGATCAAGCGGATGGCCGAGGCCACTGACTGCGACACCGTGGTGTTCGACGACCAGCTCACCCCGGCCCAGCAGTTCAACTTGGAGAAGCTGCTCGGTCGCTCGGCCATCGACCGCACCGCGGTCATCCTGGACATCTTCGCCCAGAACGCCTCCAGCCAGGAGGGCAAGGCCCAGGTGGAGCTGGCCCAGCTTCGCTACCTGGCACCCAGGCTGAAGGGGCGGGGCAAGGCCCTGTCCCAGCAGGCCGGTGGCCTCGGCGGCGCCCGGCGGGGCCCGGGCGAGAAGGCGCTCGAGACCGACCGTCGGCGGCTGGACCGCCGGGTGCACAAGCTGGAGGCCGAGCTGCGCGACGTCTCGCGGCACCGGGACACCCAGTCCAAGGCCCGGAAGCGCTCGGGCGTGGCGCACGTGGTGATCGTGGGCTACACCAACGCGGGCAAGTCGACCCTGGAGAACCGCCTGACCGACGCCGGCGTGCTGGTCGAGGACCGGCTGTTTGCCACCCTGGATCCCACCACCCGCAAGCTGGCGCTGCCGGGCGGTGAACAGGTGCTGCTGACCGACACGGTCGGCTTCGTGCGCAAGCTGCCCCACGAGCTGGTCGAGGCGTTCAAGACGACGTTGGCGGTGGTCCCCGAGGCCGACCTGCTCGTCCACGTCGTCGATGCGTCCTCGCCCGACCCGGCCGAGGAGATGGCGGTGGTTCGCTCGATCATGGCCGAGATCGGCGGCGCCGACCGGCCCGAGCTGGTCGTGTTCAACAAGGCCGACCGCACCGACGACGCACGGCGCCTGGCGGCGGCCACCCCGGGGGCGGTCGCGGTGTCGGCGGCCACCGGTGCGGGCATCGACGAGCTGGTCGACACGATCGGCGACCGGCTGCGATCCCAGCGTCCGGTGGTCGAGTTGCACATCCCGTGGTCGCGTGGCGACGTCATCGCCTCGGTGCACGAACACGGGGAGGTGCTGACCGAGGTGTCCGAGGCCGAACGGATGGTGATGCGGGCCCGCCTGCCCGACGCCCAGCGCGGCCGCTTCGCCGAATTCGACCCGTCGTTGGCGGTGGGCGGGTGACCTTGGGCGGGCCGATCGACCTGACGTTGGGGTCGCCGTGCGACGCTCCGCCCGAGGTGGCGGTCCGGGCGATGTCGGAGGCGTCCGACACCCTGGGTCCCTACGGCAGGTCGGTGGGTTCGCCCGCCTATCGCGAGGCGGCGGCCGCCTGGATGCGTCGGCGGCTGAACGTCGACGTCGATCCCGGGGCGGTGGCGGCCTGCGTCGGCACCAAGGAGTTTGTCGGCGGGCTGGCCCTGTTGCTGGCCCCGCTGGTCGACCGTGCCCGCGACGTCGTCCTCGTTCCGGCGGTGGCCTATCCCACCTACGCCGTCGGCGCCGAGCTGGCCGGATGCCGGGTGGTTCGGGTGCCGATGACCGACCGGTTCACGCTGGACCTGGATGCGGTCGATCCGGCGGACGCCGCCCGGGCCCGCCTGTTGTGGGTGAACTCGCCCGGCAACCCGGCCGGTGGGCTGGACGACCTGGGGGCCGCCGCCGCCTGGGCGCGTGAGCGGGGCATCGTCGTGTGCTCCGACGAGTGCTACGTCGAGTTCACCTGGGCGGGCGGGTCGCCGGGAACCCCGGACGTCCCCGGCGCCACCATCCTGTCCCACGGCCTCGACGGCGTCCTGGCGCTGCACTCGTTGTCGAAGCGCTCCAACCTGGCGGGCGGTCGTGCCGGTTGTTATGCCGGGGACCCGGAACTGGTCGCCACGCTGGGCGAGCGGCGCCGCGAGCTGGGTCTGGTGGTGCCCGGGCCGGTTCAGGCGGCGGCGGTGGCCGCCTGGGGCGACGACGCCCACGTGGCGCTGCAGCGTGAGCGGTACGTGTCGCGGCTGACGATCCTGGCGGAGGCGGCGAGGGCGGCCGGGTTCCCCGACGTCCGGTTGCCCGCCGGCGGCCTGTACCTGTGGCTGAACGCCGGCGGCGACGACCGTGCGGCAACCCGGCGGCTGGCGTCGCTGGGCGTCCTGGTACAGCCCGGTTCGGTGTACGGGCCCGCCGGAGCCGGCTGGATCCGGATGGCGGCGGTGCGGCCCGAGGACGAGATCGTCGAGGCCGCCCGGCGCATTCAGACCCTGAGTGAGCGGTCCGCCGCAGACGGTGGCGCAGTGGATTCTCAGCGATTCTGAGGGGATGACACCATCCGGCAGCCACGCGACTGCGATGATGGGGGGTGATGACGTCGTCGGTCACCCCCCGCCCCAACCTGCCCGGCGCCTCCACCCGACCGCAGGCCGTCAGGCCGTCGATCGCGTGGGTGTATCTGGGCGCCGTCGTGGCGCTGCTGGGCATCGTCGTCGGGGTGGGCGCCGTGGCGATGGGGTTTTTGGCCGACGGGGGTCCGGCGGAGCTCGGGCGGGCCGACTTTCCCGGTCAGGTGGAGTTCTCCTCGCCGGAGCGCGCCGGTCCGATCGGCATCTACCTCGAACGGTCGACGCTGTCCGGCGACCCGGCGCTGCCCGGATACCTGGACCCGATCGTCAGCAGGGGCGACGGCGAGGTGCAGGTGGACACCGAGGCCTCCTTGGACCGCCACGCGGGCGTGTCGACCGAGCTGGTCCCGATCGGTTCGTTCAACGTGGTCGGCGGCGACTACACGGTGACGGTCGACCCCGACGGCAGCTCGGGGCGGGCCAACGTGGCCGTGGTGGTCGCCGACCCCAACCCGGAGAGTTCCGGCTCCGACCTGATGCTCTGGGGTGGACTCGGCGGCGCGCTGGCCGTCGTCGTGGGTGCGACCCTGGCCATCGGCGCCGGTCGGCGCCGCGACCGCGCCCGGGTGCGTGCGTTGGTTGAAAGCCGAACCCCCGACGCCTCCGACCCGTCGTGACCCCGCCCGAGGTGGCGGCCCCGCCCGAGGACGACCCGGCGCGGCTCCGGGCGATGCGGCTCTCGATGGGCATGTTGTGGGCGGCCGGTGCGGTGGTGATGGCCGGCTTTCTCACCACCCAGTGGCTCTCCGACACCTCGTCGCGGCGGCTCGGGAGCCCCTCCGAAGACGCTGTGGCCCGGGAACGGGTTCCGTCCTCCGAAGCGGTCTCGATCGACGAGCCGGGCACCTACGACCTGTACTACGAACAGGACGCACCGTCGGTTGGCGTCCCCCGGCGCCTCGAGGTGACCATCGCCTCCGAGGACGGCGAACTCAGCCTCGACACGCCCAACCCGTCGTTCAGCACCGTCATCGACGAGCGCAGCTACGTGACCTTTCGAACGGTGACGATCCCCCGACCCGGCACCTACACGCTGGGGATCAGCCTCCGGGGCGCCGAGGGCGCCGCTGCGAGCCTGGAGGACGACCGCGTCGTGCTCGATCGTGCCGACCGCTCGGCGGATGCGTTGTGGGTGCTGTTCGGGCTGACGCCCGCAGCCGGCGGGATGGCCCTGGCCGCCTGCCTGGTGGCCGCCTCGGTCTGGCTCCGCTCGCGGGCGCTGCGGCCCCGTCCTTCGGCGTCCGCGTCCGCCCGGGCCGGGCCCGCCGCGGGCGGATGGGGACCACCCACCGGCCATCCGTTCCGGGACGCTCCGCCGCCCCCGGATCCGCCCCCCGACGATGCGAGGCCTCCCGCCGATGACGACTGACCACGGCGGCGATCTGCTCGACGCCACCCGGGCCCTGATCGAGGTGCGCTCGGAGAGCTTCGACGAGGCCGAGCTGGCCGACCTGGTCGAGCGTCGGCTGCGTTCGGTCGCCGACTCGAGGGAGCACTTCAGCGTCGACCGCGTGGGGGACAACGTGGTCGCCCGGACCCACCTCGGTCGCCGTTACCGATTGGTCCTCGGCGGGCACCTCGACACGGTGCCGGCCAACGGCAACGAGCACCCCCGGGTGGACGGGGATCGGCTGTGGGGCCTCGGCGCGACCGACATGAAGGGCGGACTGGCGGTCATGTTGGACCTGGTCGACCGGGTGCCCGAACCGGCGCTGGACGTCACCTGGGTGTTCTACGCCCGCGAGGAGGTGGCCACGGTGCACTCGGGCCTGCTCGAGCTCGAACGCGAACGACCGGACCTTCTGGCGGGCGACGTCGCCCTGCTGGGGGAACCGACCGACGGTGCGGTGGAGGCCGGGTGCCAGGGATCGGTGCGGGTCGACGTGCACCTCGGCGGACGTCGGGCCCACACGGCAAGAGCCTGGATGGGCGCCAACGCCATCCACCGGGCCGGTTCGCTGCTCACCCGGCTCGACGGCTGGTCGGCGCGGCAACCCACGATCGACGGCTGCACCTACCACGAGGCGCTCCAGGCGGTGGCCGTCACCGGCGGCATCGCCGGCAACGTCGTTCCCGATTCGGTGACGGTGACGATCGCCCACCGGTTCGCCCCCGACCGCAGCCTGGCCGAGGCCGAGGAATGGTTGCGCGACTGGCTGGCGCCGTCGCTGGAGCCGGACGACCGGGTCGAGGTGGTCGATCGTGCCCGCGCGGCGCCGCCCGGGTTGACCCATCCGGTGCTGGCCCGGCCGATCGAACGCCATGGGCTCGAGGTTCGTGCCAAGTTGGGCTGGACCGACGCGGCGTTCTTCGCCGAGCGGGGCATCCCGGCCGCCAACTTCGGCCCGGGCGACCCGGTGCTGGCCCACACGGCGGGCGAGTACCTCGAGCGGTCGAGCATCGAGGGGGTCTCCGCCGTGCTGGTCGACCTGCTCACCGAGGGCGTGCCGGAGGGTGGCTGATCACCCTCGCCGAGTGAGCCTTGAAGTGACGGCGATCGGCCTCCCTAGGATGCATCAACCCGATCGGCGAGCTCGCCGGTCGGACGATCGACCCCCCAACGGAGTATCCGATGTCAGCATCCTCCCCAGCCGCCTTCGGCATAGGAACCGCCACCTTCTCGTCCTCCGGCGACGGGACGAAGGTGCTCGACACCTTCTTTCCGGTGGTCAACCTGGCCACCCACACCGACGTGGCGGCGGTGCTGGCACGGCAAGGGGGACACTCCTCGGGGCCGGGCACGGTCACCTTCACGCCCAATCGGCTGGCGGACGTGGTGATCGAGTTGAAGAACACCGGGATCACCGACGGTGCCAACCGACAGTGCCTCGCCATGCTTCGCGAGCCGCTTCGCCGAGAATCAGGGCCTGGGGACCCGGCGGGAGGTGGTCGTCACGTTCATCGAGGACCTCGACGCCCCTCCGGTGGACGCCCACGACGCCTACCTGCGCCTTCACCTGCTGTCGCACCGGCTGAAGACGCCCCACAGCATCAACCTGGACGGGTTGTTCTCCACCCTCTCCAACGTCGCCTGGACCAACCACGGGCCGGCCGACCCGGACCTGCTCGGTGACGTCCGGAGCCGCCTGCGGGTCGAGGGGCGCCAGCTCACGGTCAACTCCGTCGACAAGTTCCCCAGGATGGTGGACTACGTCGTGCCCAGCGGCGTGCGCATTGCGGATGCGTCACGGGTTCGGCTGGGGGCCTACCTGGGTGAGGGCACCACCGTGATGCACGAGGGGTTCGTCAACTTCAACGCCGGCACGCTGGGCTCGGCCATGATCGAAGGACGGATCAGCGCCGGCGTGGTGCTGGGCGATCAGACCGATCTCGGCGGCGGTGCGTCGGTGATGGGCACCCTGTCGGGCGGTGGCAAGGAGGTCATCAGCATCGGCGAGCGGTGTCTGGTGGGCGCCAACGGCGGCTGCGGCATTTCGTTGGGCGACGACTGCGTGATCGAGGCCGGGCTGTACCTGACGGCGGGCACCCCGGTGACGATGGAGGACGGAACGGTGCGCAAGGCTCGGGAGCTGTCGGGCGGAGCCCAGATGCTGTTCCGTCGAAACGCGGCGTCGGGCAGAGTCGAGATGGTGCCCCGTGTGCCCGACTGGGGCGGGCTGAACCCGGAACTGCACGTCAACTGACGCAGGGCGTGACCGACCGTCGGGTCAGAGCTTGCGCAGCACGGTGACCACCCGGCCGTAGATCGTGACCTCGCCCGGCGGGAAGCGAAGCGGTTCCATCGTGGCGTTGGCCGGGGTCAGCGTGGTGCCCTTCGCCGAGTGTGCGCTCAGCGTCTTCACCGTGGCCTCCTCGCCGGGGATTCCGGCAACGACGACGTCGCCCCGCTCGGCGGTCGGTTGCTGGCGGGCCACGACGTAGTCGCCATCGAAGATGCCCAGATCGATCATCGAGTCGCCGCGCACGGTCAACATGAACAGGTCGCCGTCGCCGGTGAGATCCTCGGGCAGCGGCAACACCTCCTCGATGTGTTCCTGGGCGATGACGCCGGTGCCCGCGGCCACCGTGCCGACCAGCGGCACGTGCCGAACCGGTCGGCGCTCTGCGACGTCGGCCTTGCCATCGGTGTGGACCTCGATCGCCCGTGGCTTCGTCGAGTCCCGGGTGAGGTAGCCCAGGCGCTGGAGGGTGGCGAGGTGGGAGTGGACCGTGGAGGGTGAGGTCAGCCCGACCGCCGTGCCGATCTCACGAACCGACGGCGGATAACCCCGGGTGCTGACCGAATCGATCACGCAGTCGAGGACCTCGCGCTGGCGCGCGGTCAGCGGATCGGGGAGCGGGTCGGTTCCCGCCGCCTGCTGCCGTTTCGGCGGGTTGGTCGATGCCTGATTGGTCGGTGCCATGGGCTCTCCTCGGTCGAACGAGCGTTCCCAACCCTAGCCGGCCGGCACCGGGTATGCAAGAACATTCGTTCGACGAACGTTTGCGCGGTCGGGGTCCTTGACAATCGAACGCCCGTTCTCCATGCTGTTCGAACGCCCGTTCGTTCGATCGTTCTGTTCGATCGAGGTTGCGGGTCGGCCGAGACCCCCCGGGGTCGACGCCCACCCACCCGCCGCTCCGACGCGATGGTCTCCCGCCTCGTTGTCACACCCCATGAGGACACTGAAGCCATGGTTGCACTTCAAACAGCAGATCCCGATCGTTCGACCCGCCCGACGCCGACGCCGCGGCCCAGCCTGCAGCTGGTCGAGACGACGGCGAACCCCCGTTGGTCCTCCGCCCACCCGGCGGTCAGGGCCCGTCAAGGCCGGCTCCACGCCGTGCAGCGCACGCCGGTGACCGCGCCCACCCGGGCGGCGGACCACTCGCCGGCCGCCCGCACCCCGGCGGCGCCGCCCCGGGCACGCACCCGCAGCCGCCGCCTGATGTACCTGCGCCGACGGGTGGTGGCCGCCGTCATCCTGTTGGCGCTGATGTGGGCCGCGGTCGCGGTGGTCGCCGAGCTGGTCGGCGGAGGTTCCAGCACGGCCGGAGCCTCCGCCGAGGTTCGGTCCCAGCCGATCGAGCCCGGCGACACCTGGTGGTCGCTGGCCAAGGACCTCGATCGCCCCGGCGACGTACGCGACACGATCGCCATGCTCGTCGATCTCAACGGTGGCGAGGAATTGCCGGTGGGCGGGCATGTGTTGTTGCCGGCCGCCTGAGTGGCATCGTGCGGTTGGGCGCTCCCGGGGTTACCGTTCCCGCTCGTGCGGTGCCCCCTGTGTAGCGAACTTGAGGATCGGGTGGTCGACTCCCGCTCGGTCGACGACGGCGCCGGCATCCGGCGCCGGCGCGAGTGCGCCGGATGTGGTGCCAGGTTCACCACCTTCGAGCGGGTGGAGGAGGCTCCGTTGGTGGTCGCCAAGAGCGACGGAACCACCCAGCCCTTAGATCGTTCGAAGATCGAGGCCGGGGTGCTGTCCGCTGCCAAGGGCCGGCCCGTCGGGCCGGAGGATGCGGCCGGCCTGGCCGCATCCGTGGAGGAGGCGCTGGCCGGACGGGGCGGCGAGACGTCGACCGCCGAGATCGGGCGGTTGGTTCTGGAACGCCTGGCCTCCACCGACGAGGTCACCTATCTGCGGTTCGCCAGCGTCTACAAGGCCTTCCAGGGCCTGGGCGACTTCCAGGCCGAACTCGGGCGCCTGTCCAAGGTCTCGGACTGAGCGGAGGTTGCCTCCCGCCGGGTGGCTACGCCCGGAGGTAACCCAGAAAGAGGTCGTCCGCCGCGCTCCAGCATCGGTGGAGCCGCCACGCCGGCTGGTCGGGCTCCAACCCGTCGAGCAGCGGCAGGCCGCGTCCGAGCAGATGCGGTGCCAGGGTGAGGCACAGCTCGTCGAGGCGACCCTCACCGACGATGTCGGCCAGGACCGACGGCCCGCCCTCGGTGAGCACCACGGCGGAGCCCTCGCGGTACAGGTGGTCGATGGCCCCTGCGGGGCCTCCGGTGTCGGGCTGCTCCACCCTCACCCCGGCGTCACGAAGCCGGCGCATGGGTTTCGCCGGGGCATCGGCCCCGGCCAGCACCACCAGACCATCGGGGTCGTCGAGCAGTCCGGTGTCCTCGGGGAGGTCCAGCGAATGGGACAGCACCGCCAGGAGGGGGTCGGCCCGCAGGCCCGCGCTGCGACGCATCTCCCGAAGCTCGGGGGTCAGCCGCAGAGGCCGGTACCGCTCCGCCCGAACCGTGCGGGCCCCCACGAGCACCGCGTCGGCAACGGCCCGGAGCGCCTGGAACATCGTCCGGTCGAGCGGACCGCCCAGACGGCCGCTGCGCCCGGCCACCTCGGCCCGCCCGTCCAGGGAC
>JAWKIE010000028.1:0-63665 GCA_041394485.1 Microthrixaceae bacterium | reverse complement strand
TCGCCGATCCTCACCAGGGAGCTGCTCTACACGGCGGTCACCCGGGCCCGGACCAGGCTGACGATCGTCGGCGAGGCCGAGGCCATCGAGCAGGCGGTGCGGCGCAAAACCGACCGGGCGTCCGGCCTGATCGAACGGTGGAATCAACCCAGGCCGCTGACTTAAGCCATTGACCGACAGTTCTCCCGATCCGCAGCGGGAACCTCGCCTCGGCAGGTCCACCATGACCGACACCCCATACCGGCCCGCCCGGGAGGGAAGCCCCGCCGGCGCCGGTAGCCTCGGAAGGGTGCCAGACGGAACCGACGAGCCGGGTGAGGGGGACACCAACCGACCCCGTCCCTCCGACGACCTCAGCCGGTTCGCGCATCCGTCGATGGACAAGGCCATCGACGAGGAGGTTCTCTCCGGAGGGCGGGTCAACGCCGGCGACGTGCGGCGGATCGGCGGCACGATCACCCGGCCGATCGGCAGCCACACGCCCGGCGTCCACGGCTACCTGCGCCACCTGGAGGCCGAGGGCTTCGAGGGGTCCCCGCGGGTGCTCGGCGTGGACGACGTCGGCCGGGAGGTGCTGACCTACCTGCCCGGCGAGGTCAGCCAGGACTTCACCCCCTCGTGGCTCTCCGACGACGACGTGCTGGAGCGTGTCTGTCTCCTCCACCGGGACCTGCAGCGAGCGTCGGTGGGCTACACCTGGCCGGAGGGTGTCCCGCCGGGCGTCCCCTACCTGGTCGAGGGTGGCGCCGGCACCCTGGTCTGCCACAACGACCTCTCGGTGGAGAACATCGTCATGTCGGGAACCACGCCGGTGGGCATCATCGACTTCGACTATGCCGCACCCGTCGACCGGCTCTTCGACCTGGCCTACGCCGCCCGCCACTGGGTGCCCTTTCGAGCCACCGCCGGCCTGGATCCCGCCCTCCAAGGCATCGACCAGGTGGAACGGTTTGCCCGTTTCGCGGACGTTCACCGGCTGACCAGGGCCGAGCGTGGGCGCGTGGTCGACATCGCCGGCCTGCTGTTGGACCGGCTGCTCGAGGTCATTCACGACCGGGCCGACGCCGGCATCGGCGGGTTCGGCGCCATGTGGTCGGCCGGTTATGCCGAGGGCAACCGGGCGGATCGGGCCTGGTTGGACGACCACACCGAGCGCCTCATCAGCTGAACCGGGCGAACGCCGCACGAGCGGAAGCCGCCGGGGCGTTCCCGGGGCGGTGGGACACCGTCGAGGGTCAGCCGGGATGGGCCGCCCGATACGCGGCCCAGACCTCCGGACGGAGGCGGCCGCGGGCCGCGACGTTCATCCCCGCGTCGATCGCCCAGGCCCGCACCTGTGCGGCGGTCGGCTCGGGGGTGGATGGCCGGATGTCGGCCAGCCGGTCGAGACGTTCGGCGCCGGCGGACTCGTTCGACCGGTGTTCCAGCGCCGCACCGAAGAACCGGTAGGTCCACTCCTGAGCGAGCTGTCGGGTCTCGGCGAAGACGATCGGGACACTCGGATAGCGAACCGCGGCCTCCGC
Organism: Microthrixaceae bacterium; assembly: GCA_041394485.1. Classification (GTDB taxonomy): domain Bacteria; phylum Actinomycetota; class Acidimicrobiia; order Acidimicrobiales; family Microtrichaceae; genus Microthrix. Next base: position 62,142 of record JAWKIE010000028.1, on the reverse strand, counting down.
CAACTGCTCGGCGATCGAGGACGGGGCGGCGAACTTCAGCTTGAAGACCGCCGAGTAGCGGTCGTCGACGACCAGCGCCGCGTGGGGCACGTCCGCCATCGCCGCCAGCAACGTCCAGAGCTTCCCGCCGACGATCGTCGACACGAGGTCCTCCAGGCTCTTTCGCTCGACGACGGCCACCGGCCGGCCGTCGGCTTCCTCGACCGCATAGTCGCCCACCGGCAACGCCCGCGGCGTGGTCGTGGCCTGCTGCGCCGAGAACCTCCAGGCGTATCGCTCGCGGGTGTCGACCACGATCTCGAGTCGGCGCCCCGAGGCCCGGGCGGACGGCACGGTGACGTTGGGCCGCGCCTGCTTGCGGGTGCGCGCCGACTGCCAGAACACGACCTCCCGCCCCCTCGCCCTGGTGAACACGAACTGCGAGCGGTTCTCCCGGGCGCGGTCCAGCACCAGGTCGATGGCCACACCCCGACGGACACACGACCGCACGGGCACGCGCTGCACGATGTCGAGGTCGCCCGGGTCGGGCCAGTCCTCGGCCGGATGGCAATACACCTTGGCCGTGCGGGGCCAGGTGTCCTTGACCTTCAGCACCACCGGCCGGGTACCGACCGGCAGCCGCACCAGGTACGGCAGGGACGACGCCGGGTCGGGGTTCCTCGCGATCACGAACTCCATCCCACCACGGTAGAAGCCACCCCTTCCCCGCCGGGCCACCCGGGGGTACGGTTACGAACATGTGTTCGGCTTCGGCGTCCATCCTTCACGCCGACCTGGACGCGTTCTATGCCTCGGTGGAGCAACGCGACCGCCCGGAGCTGCGGGGCCGACCGATGGCCGTCGGCGGGGGCGTGATCCTCGCCGCCAGCTACGAGGCCCGGCGCCGGGGTGTGCGGGGCGCGATGAACATCCGGGCGGCCAGGGAGCTGTGCCCCGAACTCGAGGTGGTCGGCCCCAGGATGGACGCCTACACCCAGGCCAGTCGGGCGGTGTTCGAGATCTTCGACGACACCACGCCGTTGGTCGAGCCGATCTCGATCGACGAGGCGTTCCTCGACGTGTCCGGCCTCGGCCGATTGGTCGGCCCGCCCGAGGTGGTCGCGTCCCGCCTCCGGACCAGGGTTCACACCGAGGTCGGCCTGGCGATCTCGGTCGGGGTGGCCCGAACCAAGTTTCTGGCCAAGGTGGCCAGCGGCGTGTGCAAACCCGACGGCCTGCTGGTGGTCGATCCCGACGCCGAGTTGGAGTTCCTTCACCCGTTGCCGGTTCGGAGCCTGTGGGGTGTCGGCCCCAAGACCGAGGAGAAGCTGGCCCGACAGGGCATCACCACGGTCGGGCAGGTGGCCGACCTGGGTGAGGGTCCGCTGGTGGCCATGTTGGGCACCGGGTCGGGTCGCCAGATGCAGGCGCTGGCCCACAACCGCGACCCGCGACGGGTGGTCACCGGCCGCCGCCGTTCCTCGATCGGATCCCAACGGGCGCTCGGCCAACGGCGACGCAGCTTCGCCGACCTGGAGGCCATCCTGTTGGAGCTGGTCGACCGCGTCTCCCGGCGCCTCCGAGACGGCAACCGGGTGGGTCGCACCGTCATGTTGCGGTTCCGGTTTGGTGACTTCACCCGGGACACCCGCTCTCGCAGCCTGGCGGAGGCGAGCGGGTCCACCGCAGCGTTTCTCGACGCGGCACACTCGATCCTCGTCGTCCGCCGGGCCGAGATCGAGCGGCGCGGGTTGACCCTGCTGGGGTTCACCATCGCCAACCTCTCCCCCGCCGATGCGGTGCAACAGACGCTGCCCTTCACCGGCCGATCGGAGGTCGACCTCGACTCGGCCGTCGACGCCGTCCGGGACAAGTACGGCGGATCGGCCATCGGTCGGGCCACCCTGCTGGGCCGTTCAGGCGGCCTCCAGGTGCCGCTGCTCCCCGATCCGGGCGCCTGACACCGGGCATCGCCCGTCCCCGATGACGTCGCTCCGTCCCGGCCGCCGGAGCGGGCTTCGGCCCGTAGGGTGCGGGCATGCGCTTCGGATTCTGGATCGGCAACGGACACGAGTGGGGCGAGATCCTCCGCACGGGCGAGCGGGCGGAGGCGACCGGATGGGACGGCCTCTGGTTCGCCGACCACTTCATGCCGGGCATGGGCGCCGACGACGGGCCGATCCACGAGGCGTGGTCGACGTTGTCGGCGCTGGCCCAGGCCACCGACCGGGTGCGGCTCGGCCCGCTGGTGTGCGGCAACACCTACCGCAACCCCGCCGTGCTGCTGAAGCAGGCGGTCACCGCCGACCACATCTCGGGCGGCCGTGTCGTGCTGGGCCTGGGCGCCGGGTGGCAGGAGAACGAACACCGTGCCTACGGCATCGAGTACGGGTCCTTCACCGACCGGTTCGAGAAGCTGGAGGAGTCACTTCAGGTCATCGCAGCGCTCCGCAGCGGCGAGCGTGCGGACTTCGACGGGGCCCACTACCAGCTGAACGACGCACCGCTGGCGCCGCAGCCGCTCGGCCCGCTGCCCATCCTGCTGGGAGGCGGCGGCGAGCGGAAGACGCTGCGGATGGTGGCTCAGTACGCCGACGAGTGGAACGTGTGGTCCACGCCGGAGATCATGGCCCACAAGGCGGCGGTGCTCGACGAGCACTGCGAGCGCCTCGGGCGCAACCCGGCCGCCATCGAGCGGTCGTCGGTGGTGTTGCTCTTTCTGGTCGACACCGAGGCCGAGGCCGACAAACTGCGGGCCCACGACTTCGGCCGTCCTTCGCTGATCGGCACGCCGGCACAGCTTCAGGACCAGCTGGCCGCCTATGCCGACGCCGGGGTGGACGAGCTGATCATCCCCGACTTCAGCCTGGGCGGCGGCGCCAAACAGGATGAGACGCTCGACCGCTTCCTCGCCGAGGTGGCGGCCCCCTTTCGGCCATAGTCGCCGGGCGTGGGACCGGGCGCACCCGCGGCCAATTTGCCAGACTCGGCGGGTGGAGACGACGGCACGAAACATCTGCGTGTTCTGCGGATCGAGCAGCGGCACCGATCCGGCGTACCGTGAGGCCGCAGCGGCGCTGGGTGCCGCGATCGCTTCGGACGGACATCGCCTGGTGTACGGCGGAGGTCACGTCGGGCTGATGGGGGTGGTGGCCGACGCGGTCATGGCCGGCGGGGCTGCGGTGACCGGCGTGATGACCGAGCAGCTCGTGGCGCTCGAGGTCGCCCATCAGGGTCTCACCAAACTCGACGTTCAACCGACGATGCACCTCCGCAAGGCACGCATGGCCGAGCTGGCCGACGGGGTGGTCGTCCTGCCCGGCGGGTTCGGAACGCTGGACGAGACCTTCGAGCTGTTGACGTGGAACCAGCTGGGGCTGGTCTCCGCACCCGTGGTGTTCCTCGACGTCAACGGGTTCTTCCAGCCGCTGTTCGACTTCATCGCCACATCCGCCTCAGCCGGGTTCATGAAGGACCACCACGGCGCGCTGGCGCAGCGAACCGACGACGCACGCACCGCCGTGCGGTTGGCGGTTTCCGAGGCGCCCGCCTACGCGCCCAAGTGGGTGGACTGATTCGACCTCAGTCGTCCGGTGCCAACAGCTTGGCGGTGATCGACGCCAAGGCCGACACCTCGTCGGCGTCCAGCCTGGAGAAGAGCAGGTCGTCCAGGTCGGTCAAATGCGTCTCCTGCGCGGACCTGAACACGGCGATGCCGGCATCGGTGATGTGGGCATCGACGCCGCGGCCGTCTCCCGACGCCTCGGTGAGGTTGAGGTCGTGTTCGCGTTGCAGTGTGGCGCCGAGTGCCCTCGACAGGCCGTCGCCCGGGTGGCGACCGCCGATCCCGACGCCAAGCCTCAGGTCACCCCCGTGGGAATGTGGCGCCACGACCCGGCCACCGACAGCATCGAGGTTTCCGGACGGAACTTCGAGACCACTCGGAAGTTCCGCAACGTCCGGGCCAACCCCAACGTCGCCTTCGTGGTCGACGATGCCGAGCGCACCGAGCCGTGGGCACCGAGGGCCGTCATCGTCGAGGGGCGGGCAGAGGCCGTCGGGCCGGCCGACGGCTCCGGAGCCGTCATCAGGATTCACCCCGACCGCGTGATCTCCTGGGGTGTGGACTGATGATCTCCGGGACGGCGCCCGGGCACCCGTGAGGTCTGCGCGAGGTAGGCGGACGGCGAGGTGCCGAGGTCGCGCCGGAAGTCGCGGGTGAGGTGAGCCTGGTCGGAGTAGCCGAGCTCGGCGGCCACGGCGGCCCAGCCACGCCACGAGTCGTTCGAGTCGACCGCCGCCCTGGCCGCCTCGGCGGCTTCGATGATGCGCCAACGCCGGATCACGAACGACGGGCCGGCTCCGACGTGGTGGTCGAAGAGCCGCTGCAGCGTTCGGACGCTGACCCCCGCCTCGGCCGCCAGCTGCTCCACACGGCAGACACTGCGATCGTGTTCGGCCAGACCGGCCACCCGGGCCACCTCCCGCGCCTCGGAGACCATCGCCGGATCACGCCGGGCGACGAGTGCCTCCAGCGCCCGACGAAGTGCGTCCGCCCGCGCTTCGTTGTCGCCCAGGTCGCTCACGCTGCGGACCACGCCGGGGGCGAGCCCGGGAAGCCCGGTCGGGAAGTCGAGTTGCGCGTCGGCGGCGGATCGGGCCGGCGCGTCGAGAAGAACCCCCAACCCGCCCACGGACGTGCGCGCCGCCACGGTCCATCCGGTGGAACTGAGACGGCGGTGGCTCACGCTGCTCATCACCCCGTACACCCGCCCCTCGGCGGGATCGAGCGTCACCCCGGCGTCGTCCAGTGTGCCGATGCTGATGTTGCCCGCCGGGTGGTTGAGCACCTGCTGGTCGTGGACGGTCCCGTCCGGGAGGCTCCACGCCACCGACCAGAACCACTCGACGAGGCCGTCGAGCACCTCTCCCGCCGGGTGACGGGCGAAGTCGACGTGGCGCATCATCTCCTGCGGGTCGACGATGCCACGGGTGTCGTCGGGAAGCGGCGCGGGCACCGGACGAGGGTACCGGCCCAGGTTGGCGTGAATGTTCAAGAAGCCGAGTCGTCGCGTCCGTACGGTGAGCCCATGACCGAAACCACCGAACTTCCGCTGTTCCCCACCAGCGCACCTCAGGTGTTCTGCGACGCCGACGCCACCCGGGTTCTGTTCAGCGACACGCTGGACGCCCTGGCCGGCGTCGTCGACATCGACGACGACCAGCTGACGTTGGCCACGCCGTGCTCGCAGTACGACGTCGGCGAGCTGCGCCACCACGTGCTCGGCTGGCTCGACTTCTTCGCCACCGCGCTGACCGATCCGCCGGCCAGGTCGCCCCGACCCGATCCGGAGGCCTTTTCGTTGGCCGACGGCGAGCGTGCGAGCGACGCCGTGCGGCGGTGCTCGGCGGAGATTCAACAGGCGATCGCCGACGACGTGGCCTCACAGGCGGTGACGATGAGCCAGGCCCGCATGGCGGGCGACGGCGTGCTGGCCATGGCGCTCGGCGAGTACCTCGTGCACGCCTGGGACCTGGCCACCGCCACCGGCCGGGCCTACGAGCCGCCGGCGGACGCCGTGGTGCCGGCCCACGAGTTTCTGCTCGGCATGGTCGCCCCCGAGTACCGGGGACCCGATTCGGGCTTCTTCGACGAGGAGGTGCCGGTTCCCGAGGACGCCCCCGACTTCGACAGGCTCCTCGGCTTTGCCGGACGGGATCCCAACGCCTGAGGGGTCCCGCCTATTCGGCGTCCGAGTCGTATTGCATGGCCAACGCGGGATTGCCGCCCGGGTCCTCGAAGGCGATGAGATGACCGACGTTGGAGATCGTGAACTTGTCCATCAGGATCCGGCCACCGGCGGCAACGACACGCCGCTCGACGGCGTCGACGTCGTCGACGCCGAAGGTGCACTCGAACCCGCGGGTCGGTTCGGCGGCGAGCAGTTGGCGACGCTGTTGGATCGCTCCCATTGGCGCCTGGCCGGACTCGTCCATGATCTGCACAAACCCGGGAGGCCCGTAGTCCTGGAATGTCCAGCCGAACACCGCCTCGTAGAACGCCTGGGTGGCCTCGACGTCGTCGGTGTTGATCGCAAAATGGGTGAGTTGTGGCGCCATGGCCACCATCGTGGCAGCTGCCACGCGCGGACCAGGTCGGTCGACATCGCCCGGCTCCATCATCGCCGCCTTTCGCGCCGAGCTCGACTCCTCTCCCAAAGAGTTTCTGCATTCTCGCTGAGGCCCGCCCCGACGACGTCATAGGGTCGCCTCGGTGAACGCCGACGACGTCAACGCCATGCTCGCCGAACACTTCAAGGGGGCCGGTGCCACGTGTGCCGAGCTGGGCGACACCTACGCCGTGGCGTCGACCGAGCTGAGCGAGCTGTCGATTCGGCCCGGAGGCTACGTGTCGGGCCCCACTCAGTTCGGCATCGCCGACGCCGCACTCTGGTACGTGACGTTTGTGGCAATCGGCCGCATCGAGCCGATGGCGCTCACCTCCGAACTGTCGATTCGGTTTCTCCGACCCGCGCAGGGCGAGCGGATCTGGGCGCGGGCCGACCTGGCGACGGCCACCCGCCGTTCGGTCGTCGGATCGGTGTCGGTGTGGATGGACGACCAGATCGACCGCCCCACCGCTGTGGCCCAGGGCACCTACGTGCTGCCCCGCTCGAGCGAGTAGAAGGGTGGCCATGGCCTACGACGAGATCCTGGCGAATCGAATCCGCGAGCTGGTCGAGGACGAACCCGACCTGAGCGAGCGGGCGATGTTCGGCGGCCTGGCCTTTCTGCTGGCCGGAAACATGGCGGTGGCCGCCAACAGCAAGGGCGTGCTGATGGTGCGGGCCGGCGCCGAGCGGGCCGACGAGCTGCTCGACGAGCCGGGCACCAGCATCGTGGTGATGCGCAACCGCCCGATGACCGGCTGGATCGATGTGGACGCCGAGCACCTGGCCACGCCCGACCAGCTGCGATTCTGGGTGGAGGTCGGCCTGGACTTCGCACGATCGCTGCCCCCGAAGTAGCAGCGACCCGGGCCGTGGCTCGCTACTCCGCCGGCGCGATGGGCAGAAGTCGCGAGTCGGACAGGGCCGCCGTTCGGTGACCGAGCCCGGCCAGGTAGGCGGGATTGGAGGCAAAGGCGAAGAAGTCGTCCAACGACCGCTGACGCACCAACAACATGTGATCCCAACGCTCGTCCTCCGGCCCGACCAGGAATCCGCCTCCGGAACCCTCGAGCACCACCTCACCCCCGTTGGCCACCAGGAAGGGCATGGTGTGTTCGGCGTACCGGCGAAATGCCTCGGCGCCGGAGATCGCCTCCTCGGGTGCCAGCTCGGGGTTCGCCGAATAGTCGGCGACCTCCCGAAACTGCAACAGGTTGAGCATGACGATGGGTCCCTTGATCCGGCGGCCGACGAGTTCCTCGGCGCCGTGCCGGGTCGGATCGAGGTGGGGCATCACTCCATCGTCGCACGCCTCGCCCGGCTCGGACAGGGGCCAACGCCCCGTTCCCCCGGGTACTGCGCCCTATACATCGCAGGCCACGGCCACTCGACACGGTGCACTTCGTGCCGGCCGCCCGACACGGGGCAGGCTGTGGAGATGACCGACCGAAGCGACGTCTCCAACATCGAAGTCGACAAGGAGGCATCGGTGACCATCACCTTTGCCGATGGCGAGGTAGCGGTCTTCGGCTTGGAGGACCTCCGACGGGCCTGCCCGTGCGCGGGGTGCCGAGGACGGCGCGACCAGGGAGCGGAGGTGTGGCCGCTGCCCGGCAACCCGACCCCGATCGCCCTGGAGAACGCCGCACTGCACGGGGCCTGGGCGCTGATGTTCACCTGGAACGACGGGCACACCGCCGGGATCTACCCGTTCGAGTCGCTTCGGCGCTGGCACGATGGCACCACCCCCTACCTGCCCGACTCGGGGCTGGGCGGGTCGGCCGAACGCTGACGGCAACACGCGAGACTCGGTTCATGAACGAGCGGCAGTCGCTCCCCAACACGCCCGAGCCGCCGTACTACGCGGTCGTCTTTGCCAGCACCCGCCCGACCGATGTCGACGACGGCTACGAAGTGATGGCGGACGCCATGTTCGAGTTGGCCGCCGATCAGCCCGGATTCATCGGTGCGGACTCGGTTCGAGGCGCCGATGGAGCAGGCATCACCGTGTCGTATTGGACCGACGAGGAGGCCATCGCCGCCTGGCACGCCCAGGCCGACCATCTCGTCGCCCAGGCCGCCGGCTACGACCGGTTCTACGAGAGCTTCTCGATCCGCGTCGCCCGGGTGGAACGCCAGTACGGCTTCGACCGGGCCGGGACGGATTAGCCGGCACGGCGTTGGAAACGGGCCGATCGATGGACAGACTCGCACCATGTCGATGCTCGTCAACTACCACGCCCTGTCACCGACGGAGGCCGAGCGCGTGCAACAGTTGGACCCGGACGCCATGGACGACTGGTTGGATCGGCGAGACGGCGGCTGCTCCATCGACCTCGACAAGGCCTGGCACGGGCTCCACTTCACGCTGACCGGCAGCGCGTGGGACACGAGCGGGTCGTTGGGGGACCTGGTCCTGGGCGGCGACGAGTTCGGCGAGGACCTGGGCTACGGCCCGCCGCGTTGGTTGGCCGCCGAACGGGTCGCAACGCTCTCGGCGGAACTCGACGACCTCTCGGTGGGAGACTTCGCCCAACGGATCGACTTCACGCAACTGGAGGCGCAGGCGATCTACCCACCAATCTGGGATCGCGCCGACGAGCAGGCCGACCTGACGAACCTCTTGGTCGAAGCGTACGGCCAAATTCGAGAGGAATTCAGGCGGGCGGCCTCAGCAGGCGACGGATTCGTCGTCGTCATGCTGTGAGCCCCTCCGTCCCGTTCCGCCGGGCGCCACGGAGTCGCAGCCGGTACGAGGCGGTCAGCCGTCGCGACGCGACCTGGGTTTGCCGCCGCGATCGTCACGGCCCTTGTAGCCACCGCGATCGTCACGGCCCTTGTAGCCGCCGCGATCGTCACGGCCCTGGTAGCCGCCCCGATCCGGCCGGCCACCACCGCGATCGTCGCGGCCCTGATAGCCGCCGCGGTCCGAACGGCCGCCGCCACGGTCGTCGCGGTCGTTGCCCCGGCGCTCCTCCCACTCGTCCGACCCCGCCTTGTCGAAACGCACCGTCGGGCTTTCTCCACGAATCGTGGTGGCCCGCAGCGCGGTGATCACCTCGCGGGCGTTGCGGTCGGGCACCTCGACGATGGTGAAGTTGGGGGCCACGTTGATCTTGCCGATATCCGGGCCGTCCACCCGGGTCTCGTTGGCGATCGCTCCCACCATGTCGCCGGGCCTCACGCCGTGGTTCTTGCCGACGCCGACAAAGATGCGGGCCATGTCACCGGACGGTCGTCCGCCGCCGGAGCCGCGGTCATCCCGGCCCCGACCCCCACCCCGCTCCGAGCGCTCGTCGGCACGGGAGCCTCGATATCCCCGCTCGCCCGAGCCACGGCTGTCCCGCTCGCGGCCCCGCGGACCGTCGTTGCGCTGGTTGCGGCCGCCCTTGTCTCGCTTGTTCTTGGGGCCCTTGGCGGACACGTCGGGGATTTCCTGGTCGTCGTCGACGACACCGCTGACGTCCTGCACCAGCTTGAGCGCAGCGAGCAGCACCAGGCGTTCGGAGTAGTCGTCGGCGAGGGCCTCGACCACCGGCGAAAAGCGCTCCAGGTCGGGGGTGTCCAACTCGCTGCCTTCCAGCCCGGACTCGACCCCCGCGCCTTCCAGCGTTGAACGCAGGGTGGAGGCGAGCTGCTCCAGCTTGCGCGATCGACGCTGGGCGGCGCTGGGAACCTTCGACACCTCCATCCGCCGACCGGTGAGGCGCTCGATGTTGTCGAGCTGCCGACGCTCACGCGGCTCGGACAGGGTGATGGCCACGCCCTCGCGGCCGGCGCGTCCGACCCGACCGATGCGGTGCACGTAGGTCTCGGGGGCCGACGGGACGTCGTAGTTGACCACGTGGGTGAGGTGGTCGACGTCGAGCCCGCGGGCGGCCACGTCGGTGGCCACCAGCAGGTCGGCAACCTCGCCACGCAGGCGTCCCATGACCCGGTCCCGTTCCTCCTGGTTCATGCCGCCGTGCAGCGCCTCGGCGCGGTAGCCACGCCCGTTCATCGTCTCGGTCAGCTGATCGACCTCCACCCGGGTGCGGCAGAAGACGAGGGCCGCCTCGGGGGATTCGACATCGAGGATCCGCCCGAGCGCCGCAGCCTTGTGGGCACGGTGAACGACATAGACCCGCTGGGACACCAACGGGTCGCCGCCCTTCGACGGGCCGGCGTCACCGACGTTGATGCGGACCGGGTCGGTGAGGTGACGGCCGGCGAGGCCCCTGATGCGTGCCGGCACGGTCGCCGAGAACAACACGGTCTGACGGTTGCCGGCGCTGCCGCCAAGCAACTCGTCGAGGTCGTCGGCGAAGCCCATGTCGAGCATCTCGTCGGCCTCGTCGAGCACCACCATCTTGAGGTCGTCGAGCACCAGCGAGCCCCGGTGCAGGTGATCGACCGCACGACCCGGGGTGGCCACCACCACGTCGATGCCGCGGTTGAGCCGCGACAGCTGCCGCCCGATCGGTTGGCCGCCGTACACCGGCAGCACCCGAACGCCGAGGCCCCGGCCGTACTTGTAGATCGCCTCGGACACCTGCACCGCCAGCTCGCGGGTGGGGCAGAGCACCAGTGCCTGAGGCGTCTTGCGAGCGCCGTCGGACAGGTCGATGCGCGACAGGATCGGCAGGGCGAACGCCGCGGTCTTGCCCGTTCCGGTGGCCGCCTGACCGATCAGGTCGTTGCCGGCGAGGATCGGGGGGATGGCCTCGGCCTGGATCGGCGTCGGCTCCTCGTAACCCAGCTCGGCGAGCGACTTGAGCAGCTCGGGCAGCAGCTCGAGCGACTGGAAGCCGGTCGGCTCGGGCTCTGCCTGAGGCTTGGGGTCCGCAACCGGCTCGGCCTCGGCAACCGGCTCAGCCGCTACCTCGGCCTCGGGTTCGGGCTCAGCCGCTACCTCGGCAGCAGGCTCAACCTCAACTTCGGGCTCGGGCTCGGGCTCGGCTGCAGGCTCAGCCTCAACCTCCGGCTCCGGCTCCGGTTCGGGCTCGGGATTGGGGTCGGACGTCAGCACCAGCTGGCGCTGACCCTCGCCCGGCTCGGTTTGGTCGGCGACCGGGTCCGGGACCTCGGAGGAGGCCTCCTGAACGTCGGCAGCGTCGGGCCCATCGGTTTCGGGGGTCACGGGATCGTTCAACACAACTCACTCCATACGTGGCGACGAGCATCGGCATCGCCCCAACGGCGAGATGTGGCTCGGTTCGCGTGAGGGTCCATGCTACCTGCCCGCCCGCGTCCGTCGCGAGCCGGGCCCGGCCCGGCCGTTCGGCCTCCGGTAGCGTGAGCGCGTATGAGTCACCCCGTGAACCTCGACGAGTTGGGCGGAGCACTGGACCGGTACGGCCCGCACGCCTTCCTGCTGACCACCGGGGACGATCTTCGCCCCCACGTCAGCCACGTCACCGTGACGCTCACCGACGGCCGTTTGAGCTGCGGGGCGGGGCGAAAGACCGGGGCCAATGCGAGCGCCCGCCCAAGCGTCAGCCTGCTGTGGCCGGCCCCAACCGAGGGCGATTTCAGCCTGATCGTCGACGGCGACGCCGAGCTCAGCGGCGACGTTCTCCAGATCGCACCGACCGGCGCCATCCGCCATCGGCCGGCCTCCAGCCCCGACTGCGCCGTCGATTGCGAGCCGCTCACCGATGGCTGAGCAGTCGGGCCCGGCGGCCGCCGATCAACCCGAGCAGCTGACGCCGCGCTGGCTCCGCCGATCCTCGGCCTGGGCCTGGCAGCTCGGCCTCCTCCTGTTGTTGTTGATGGCCGTCTACTGGCTGGTCACCCACTTTCTCGTGGTGACGCTGCCGCTGATGACCGTCGCCGTGCTGGCCACCCTCACCATGCCGCCCCGGGACTTTCTGGTGCGCAAGGGAATGAAACCCAGCCTGGCCGCCACCACGGTGGTGATCGGCTCGATCCTGTTCATGGTGCTGGGCGCGGCTGCGCTGGCGCCAAGCTTTGCCAACCAGTTGGACGACCTGGGCCCCAAGATGGAGGACGGCTACGAGTCGGTCCTCGACTGGGTCGAGGACGGCCCGATCGGCTACGACCGGGCACAGCTCCAGGACTTCGGATCGAGTCTGGGCGACTCGCTGAGTTCGGGTGACTCCGGGGTGGTCAGCGGGGTGGTCAAGGGGGCCTCGACGGCGTTCGAGTTCTTCGCTGGCCTGGCGCTGTTGATCGTCGTGTTGTTCTTCGTGACCATGGACGCCGAAGACCTGGTCCAGTGGGCGGAGGATCGCCTGCCGTCCAGCTTCCGCCCCACCGCCGCGGCGTTGGGCTCCCGGGCATGGACGGCGCTGTCGGGCTACGTGCGGGGCACCGCCACCATCGCGCTGATCGACGCGCTCGGCATCGGGCTGGCCTTGCTGGTGCTCGGCGTGCCCCTGGTGATCCCGTTGACGCTGCTGGTGTTCCTTGGCGGGTTCCTGCCGGTGGTCGGCGCCTCGGTCGCCGGGCTGGTCGCGGTGCTCGTCGCGCTGGCCGACGGTGGCCTCGTCACCGCGCTGCTCGTGCTCGCCGCCGTCATCGCCGTACAGCAGTTGGAGGGCCACATCCTCCAACCGGTGATCATGCGTCGGGCCGTCGCGCTCCACCCGATCGTGATCCTGGTGGCGCTGGCCACCGGCTCGGCCATGCTGGGCATCGTCGGTGCGTTCTTGTCGGTTCCGGCGGCCGCCGTGCTGTCCGCGGTGGGCAACGAGCTCCGACTTCGGTCCGAGGCCGGCCTGCTTCACGACGACACACGGGGCGACGCACCGTCGACACCGTTGGGGGGTCCCAGGGACGAGGTGTTCAGCTTGACCGTTGCTCAATCCGAGTCACCGGACCGGCCCGACACCACCGAGGCACACTCGGAGGGCACCGACCCAGAAAGCGGCGACCCCTCCTGACCCGGAGTGCGGCGCAACCGGATCGGCCGCCCGATTCACCTCGCCGCCGCCAGCATCGGAGCCAGGTCGCCGTGGTCGCTCACGACGACCCCGCCGTCCAGCCCCAGCCAGGGCGCCATCAGGCGAAGCTCGGACGCGAGCGCATCGGCCACCACCGACCGGTCGACCTCCGGCTCGCCGAACGCACCGAGCACCAACAGGCGGCCCGCGGCACGGTCGGCCTTCAGGTCGACCCGGCCCACCAGCCGGTCACCCAGCAGGAACGGCAGCACGTAGTACCCGAAGCGCCGCTTCGGGCGGGGGACGTAGATCTCGATGCGGTACCGAAACCCGAACAACCGCTCGGCGCGGTCCCGGTTCCACACCACGGGATCGAACGGGCTGAGCAGCGCCCGGGCCTCGATCCGGCGGGGCCGAACCGTGTCGGGGTGCAGATAGGCGGGTTTGGACCAGCCCTGCACGGTCGCCTCGATCAGCCGGCCCTCCTCGACCAGCTCCGGCACCAGCGGGCGACACGGCGGATTGCGCTGCCGGTGATAGTCGGTGAGGTCCTCGAAGGTCGCCACGCCCAGATGCCTCGCCGCACGCACGAGCAGCTCCTTGCGCTGGTCGGACTCGCTCGCGGTCGGCAGGTCGAGGATCTCCGCTGGGAGGATGCGCTCGGGCAGGTCGTACACCCGGGCAAAGTCGTTCGGCCGTCGAAGGGCGGCGAGCTCGCCGGTGCGGAAGAGGTGTTCCAGGGCCAGCTTGCCCCGGTCCCAGTCCCACCACGGGCCCTTCCTCCCGCGCCGCTGCTTGAGGTCACCGGCGACGAGCGCCCCCTCGCGGCGAACCCGGTCCAGCACCTCCGCCACGAACTCGGGCTCCTCGGCGGCAAAGTCGCTCAGCCCCTTCCATCCGACGGGCCGGGCCATGTGCCATCGCAGGTGGGGATGGAGCTCCACCGGCACCAGCGACGCCTCGTGCACCCAGTACTCGAACAGTTCGCCGTCGGCGGTGGCATCCCAGAGCAGCGACCGCGGATGGGGGCCGAGGCGGGCGAACAGCACGAGCTCCTGGCTGCGGGCGAGCACGTTGACCGAGTCGACCTGGATCAGGCCCATCTGCCTGACGATGCGTCGGAGGTGGCGGCGATCCACGCGCCCGGAGGGTCTCGGCGTGCCGAAGCCCTGAGCGCCCAGCGCGATCCGGCGCGCCTGGCTCGGTGAAAGGTCGCTCACCCGGCGATCCTGCCAGGTTCGCCCCGCCGGGGCGGCACCCGCTCAGGCGGCGGGGAGCAGCCGCTCGGACAGGAAGTCCAACACCTGCTCGAGCGCCGCCCTCGTGGGGTGGCCCGGCTCGTCGACGAGGTCTTCGGTGAGCACCGAGTGGGCGAGGCGTCGGTTGCCGTGGGGGTTGCCCTTCGAGGAGTCGATCTCGACGCCGACGAAGTTGTCGCCCAGCAACCGCTCGAGCGAGTCGAACCGACGCCGCGGCACCAGCGGGTCGTCGCTGAAGCGGGCGGCCAGCACACACACGCCGGCGTCGGCCCGGGCAGTCATCGCCGCCTGGTCGGCGGGACCGAGGTGCAGGCTTGCGTGCCGCTTCCTCCCAAAACCCAGGGGCAGCGACGGCTGGCTGAGCACCGGAGCGACCACCGAGTCGTCCACCATCATCCCCAGGGCGAACCCGCCGGTGAAACACATGCCCACCGCGCCGACCCCCGGACCGCCGCACCGTTCGTGTTCGGCTCGGGCCAACGATCGCAGCCACGTCGAGATCGGCGCGGTGGAGTTGGCGGCGAACGCGGCGAACTCCGACGACACGCAGGCCTTGGTGATCGAGCGGACCACGTACCCACCGCTCGGCGGCCGACCGGGTTCGCCGAACAGCACGGGCATGGTGACCGAACAGCCCAGCGATCGAACCCGGCGGGCGAAGTCGGCGACCGCCGGGGTGATCCCGGGGATCTCGGCCATCACGATGCAGTTGGGGCCCTCGCCGCCCCGGTAGACGTCGCGGGTGAATCCGCCACCGGTGTGCGAGCCCAACTCGAAGTCGTCCAACGGATCGTACGCAGGTGCCATCGGCACAGTCTGCCGGCACCCGCACCGCCGCCTACTGGGGTTGTACCCGCAGGATCTTCCCGTTGGTCGAGTCCTGGAGCACCCACAACGACCCGTCGGGCGCCGAGACGGCGGTCCGGAGGCGGCCCTGGTCGGACACGATGATGATGCCGTCGTCGCTGAGGTTGTTGTTGCCGGGATCGAAGCTGTGCAACCGCAGGTGCCGGTTCTTGAGCACCGCCACGGCCAGCCGGTTGTTGTAGAGGCCCCACTGGTCGCCGGAGATGAAGTCGGCCCCCGACGGCGCGATCGTGGACGACCCGGACACCCACACCGGGCGCATCAGGTTGGGCGTGCCCGAGGCGCTCATCGGCACCGACTCGTTGTAGGTGCCACCCACCGGGTTCCAGCCGCCGTTGCCGCCGCGTCGCAGCGCCGTGATCTCGTCGTTGCGGTCGGGGCCGTGCTCCACCAGGAACGGCTGGTTGTCGCCGGGCCGAAAGGCCAGGCCCTGCGGGTTGCGGAAGCCGGCGGCGTAGATCTCGCTGCGCCACGCACCCCCGGCGTTGCCGCTTGCCGCCCCGCCGTTGGTCGTGATGCGCAGCACCTTGCCCGCCAACGAGTTGGGATCCTGGGGATTGGTGCCCTTGGCGGCGTCGCCGGTGGTCACCCACAGCGCACCGTCGGGGCCCACCTTCACCCGACATCCCGAATGCCGACCCGACGCGTTGACGTCGATCCCGCTCAGCAGGTCCTTCCGACCGCTGAGCGACGTCCAGTCGGACGACACGTTCCACCGAACCACCCGGGCGCCCAGCCCGTCCCTGTCGGACACGAAGCAGGTGTAGATGCGTCGGTTGGAGGCGAAGTTCGGGTCGACGTCGAGACCCAACATGCCACCCTCACCCTGGGCCACCACGTCCGACGGCGTCGCCAGCGTGCGCTTCGAGCCGTTGCGGACCACGCCGATCCGCCCCACCCGTTCGGTGTAGACGAACGAGCCGTCGGGGGTGAAGGCGCCGTCCCACGGTTTGTTCAGGCCCGAGGCCATCGTGGTGACGCCATAGCCGGAGGGCGCGACGCAACCGGCGGCGAACAAGGCCAGCGCCGCCACGGCACCGGCGAGTGCGACGACCGGGCGCGGTCGGGTGGTACCCGAACGAACGTGCAACATGTGTCTCCTTCGACCCCTCGTCGTCGTCGACCGTCCCAGTATGGCCCGGCGATCGCGCCGAGCCAGGGCGGCGGTAGCATGCCGGGATAACTTGACCGGTCGGTCAAGTGCGGGAACCAACCCGCCTTCAGGAGGGCCCCATGGCATCAGGCACCGCGTCGCTTGCTGATCTCGACCTGCTGGATCCCCGGCTGTACCGCACCGACCCGCAGGACCTGTGGGCCGAACTGCTGACCTACGAATCCCCGGTGCGCGACGCCAACGGCCTCTGGGTGGTCGCCCGCCACCCACAGCTCCACGAGGCGGAGCGGCGAAGCCGGGACTTCACCTCCGGGCCGGGGTACCGCTCTCTTCCATCGCCGGAAGAAACCAACATGATCGCCCTCGACGATCCCGACCACCTGCGTCAACGCCGGTTGGTCTCCGGTCGCTTCACACCTCGGGCGGTCCGCACCCACGAACCCTGGCTGCGGGCCACGGTCGGCGAACTGCTCGATGCGGCCACCACACCGGCATCGGGCGGCGCGGCCGACGGACGCGGCGAGATGGAGGTCATCGACGAGCTGGCCTCACAGCTGCCGTGCCGCCTCACCGCCCGACTGCTGGGCTTCCCCGAGGACCGCTGGCGCGACATCAAGGAGTGGTCCGAGGCGTTGATGCGCATCGATGCCGCCGACCGGGACCAGGGCGTGGCGGGCGACCTCCTCAACGCCATCATGGCGTTCAACGCGGTGCTGCAGGACGTGGCCCGCAAGCGCCGCATCGAACCGGCCGACGACCTGATGTCGGTGTGGGCCAACGCCGACGTCGACGGGTTCACCTACGACGACGTCAGGCTCTATCACGAGGTCGGCCTGTTCATCGCCGGTGGCGCCGAGACCACCCGGACCGCCATCGCCCACGGCCTACGGGCCTTCTGCGATCACCCCGACCAGTGGGACCTGCTCGCCGAACGCCCGGAGCTGATCCCCGCTGCGGTCGAGGAGGTGGTGCGCTGGGTCACGCCGTTGAACAACTTCTTCCGCAACGTCGCCCACGACACCACGCTGGGGGGCGCCGAGATGTCCGCCGGCGAACGGCTGATCCTGTTGTATCCGGCGGCCAACCGTGACCCCGCCGTGTTCGACGAGCCCGGGCGCTTCGACGTGACCCGTTCACCCAATCCCCACCTGGGCTTCGGACAGGGCACGCACTTCTGCCTCGGCGCCAACCTGGCCCGATACGAACTCCAGATCCTGTTCGAGGAACTCACCCGGCGGATCACGGGGCTCGAACCGGTGACCGAGCCGGACGTCGAGCCGAACATCTTCGCCAGGGCGGTGCGGTCGTTTCGGCTCGGGTTTCACCTGCGCTGAGCGAACGCGCCCTCGGTGCGGTCAGGCGATCGCCCCGTACATCGCCAGGCCGGCGCTGAGCACCACCATGGCCAACACGAGATACCGAAACCGCTCCTCCGGCACCCGGGCGTGCATCCGGTCTCCCAGCCAATAGCCCAACGGCAGGGCGGGCAGGCTGACCAGCGCCGCTGCGATCACCAGCCGATCGAACCTGCCGGTCACGGCGAAGAGCCCGAGCGACACGACGTTGACCGCCACGATCACCGACGCCGACGTCGCCCGGAAGGCGGTCTTGGCCAGGCCCCGGCCCTGCAGCAGGATGACGATCGGCGGACCGCTGATGCCGACCGACGTCTTGAACATGCCCGACATCAGCCCGACCCCGACGTCGGTCGGTGAGTGGGGTCGGCGCAGCTTCACCCGAGCGCCAGCACCGCCGCCGACGCCAGCACGGCCAGCCCGATCAGGATCTGCAGGGGCTCCTCGGCGAGTCGGCTCAACACGACGAGGCCCACCGGCATGCCCAGCAGGGCGCCGCCCAACAGACGCCCGGCGACCCCCCGGTCCACGTCGCTTCGACTTCGCCACGCCACCGTGCCGTTGCTGCCGACGCTCATGACGGCGGACAACACCACCGCCTCCTTGGGGCCCACCACGAACGCCATCAGCGGCACCGTCAGCAGGGAGAACCCGAACCCGGCGGCCGCGTTGAGCGATGCCCCCAGGGCCACCCCGAGGGCCAGCACCGCAAATCCGAATGCGCCGGGCACCCCTATCCGCCGACGGGCGGCAACCGACGAATCACGCCTCCCAGGCCGCGTCCACGGCCTCGTGGCTGTCGACGATCGGCCGGCACTCGACGTTCAGATCCATCGTGGTTCGGGCCTCGGGCGCCCACGGGCCCCACTCTGGACCGCCCGGCAGCGCCGGCGCGCCGTCGGCGGCGAAGGCCACCCAGGCGCCGTGGACCGAATCGGACAACCCCTGGGGTGCGTCGGGGCCCACCAACACCTCGATGCCGGGCATGCTCGCCAGGTCGAACACGAACGGCAGCTCCATCGCGTGGGCGGCGCCCAACATGCCACCCATCGACGGGCTTTGCCACGAGAACCGGTAGGCGAACGTCGCCCCGTGGGCGGACTGCGCCGCCAACAGATCGGCCGCCGGGCGCCTGAACAGCAGGTCGGTGAACGCCGCGTTCAGCAGCGCCTTCGGCGAGGCGTCCGGCTGCGCGGCGGCGTAGGCGTCGGCCAACTTCGCACCGTCGGGGCTGACGAGGCCCACCCGCCGGACCAGCGCGTCCCGGTCGTCGATCGGCGAGGCGTCCATCAACGCAAACAGGTTCCACTCCTCGGCGTTGTAGCCCACCAGCACGTCGACGCCATCGGCCGCACCAGCGGAGATGGCCGCCAACGGGTCGAGCGGCACCAGGTGTCCGTCGGTTACCGGCCGGAAGGGCAGGAACGTCAGTGGGTCCCCGCCGTCCTCGATCGTCTGCTCGACGTCGGCGAACCGCTCCATCAGCACCTTCGACTGGACCGCCAGCAGTTGCTCCACCGACAGCGCCTGCAGGCCCGCAACGTCGGCCACGCCCGAGTCGGCCAGGTACTGGGCGGCCAGGGTGTCGGCCGCCTCGGGGTCGGAGGCGGCGTTGACCCCGCCCGACTCACAGATCGCCCGGTGGAACAGCCCGGACGCCGCGTCGGAGGCCATCAGCAGGCTGACCGACATCGACCCGGCTGACTCGCCGAAAACGGTGACGTTGGACGGATCCCCGCCGAAGGCCGCGATGTTGTCCCGCACCCATTCGAGGGCGGCGATCTGGTCCCGCAGGCCGTTGTTGCCGCTTCCGGCGAAATCGGGGTCGATCGAGCCCAGCTCCATGAAGCCCAGCTCGCCCAAGCGGTAGTTGAGGCTGACGAGCACGATGCCGTCGCGGGCGAAGGACTCGCCGTCGTAGATCGCCGAGGAACCGGAGCCGATCTGAAAGCCGCCGCCGTGGATCCAGACCATCACGGGACGGCTCCCGTCGGTGTCCGGCGTCCACACGTTGAGGTACAGGCAGTCCTCGCCCTGCACCTCCGGCTGGGCGCCGGTGATCGCGTCCATCATCGAGGGGTTCTGCGGCGCGATCGGCCCGAAGGCGTCGGCGTCGCGCACGCCCTCCCACGAGGCCGGGGCGGCCGGGGGCCGAAATCGCAGCTCGCCAACCGGTGGGGCCGCATAGGGCACACCCAGAAACCTCACGCCGTGATCGGTGGCGACGCCCCGCAGGGCTCCTTGCTTGGTGGTGACCTCGGTCATCGGTTGCTCCCAGCATCGTGGTCGATGGGCTCGCCGAGCGGTCGGGCGATCCCGGGTGGCAAGTCTGCCACGACCACGCCCGGTCGCCGGCGGCCGTCGCCCATCGGCGGGCGTCGGTGAACTCAGCCCGAGGGGGACGGCCGGATGCCGTGGTACGGGCTGCCCGCCGCCTCCCATTGGCCGTAGAGCTCGAAGAACGACTCGCCAAAGGGGTCGTCGCCCATCAGCGGCATGGCGGCCCGCCGGATGGTGAAGTCGTTCGGAGCCAGCGCCCCGGCGCGCAGGAACCGCTCGTTGGCCGCCTCCTCCTGCCCGGCATCGCGCAGCTCGGTGGCCAGGCGGAACCACAGCCGGGCCGCCTCCTCGTCGGCCGACAGGTCGCCGATGGTGGACGGATCAACCGCCAGGTCGTCGGGAACCTCGCCGGTGCGCACCCACGCCCGGATCGCGTCCAGGCCCGGGCCGGATTCGACCCCGTGGAACTCGACGAACAGGTCGTTGGAGAAGGCCACCCAGTTGGGCACCACGATGCGGTCGGCCTCGTCGATCCAGACGACGGTGGGCACGTTGGACACGGCCAGCGTCTCGCTGAGCAGGTGCCGGCGATCCAGGAGCACCGGCAGGTCGATACCTTCGGCGAACTCCGCCACGTCGTCGGGGGACTCGTCGAACGCGACGGCGATAAACGCCACGTTGTCCTCACCGAGTTCTTGCTGCAGTGCCTGCCAACCTGGCAGGTCGTATCGACAGCCTCACCAGCTGGCGAACACCACCAGCACCTTCTTTTTGTTGGCCCAGGTGGACGAAGGCATCGGCGTGCCGTCGAGGTCGGGCAGCTCGAACGGTGGAAGCTGGGCCCCCGTGAGCGCCATGGCCCGTTGGGAGCGTTGCTCGCCCATCACCAGCGCGTCGGCCTCGCCGTCGACGATCACCGGCGCGTCGAGGGCGGCACCGACCGCAGCGAGGTCCACCCGACCGCCGGCGGCCAACCCCGCCCGGTCGGGCACACAGAGGTCGCCCCGGCACAGGCCGTCGTCGTTCAGCTCCCAGCCCAGCGCCTCGCCCAGTTGGTCGACCGGCACCGACGGCGACCCGTTGGTCCAGTCGGCCTCGACCCGGGCGGTGCCGACCGGACTGATGATCATCGTGGAAACCATGGGTGCCCTCCCGAGCCGCGTCCACCGGCGACCCTACCGACCCCTGCGGCGGCCTGCTTCGGAAGCTCGGGACACCCCGGCCCCATGTTCTTGCCTCCGCCCCACGTTCACTCCCCGGCCCGGCGTTCGATACGGTCGCCCCGTGGCCAAGGCAGCAACGTTCCGCGCCAACGTCGGCATCGTGGTGGCCCGCTCCGACGGCAAGGTCGCCTGGTTCGAACGGATCGATCATCCCGACAGCTGGCAGTTCCCCCAGGGCGGAATCAACCGCAACGAACGACCCGAGGCGGCCGCCGCCAGGGAGCTGTTGGAGGAGACCGCCCTGGGTGCCGACCAGGTGGAGTGGGTGGGCGAGCTCGACGAGTGGCTGCCCTATGCGTTTCCCGGCACCAACCCCGGCAGCCACCTCGGGCAGATCCAGCGGTGGTTTCTGGTGCGTGTCGCCGACGCCGAGCCCGACCTGGACGCTGCCGCCGACGACGAGTTTGCGTCCTGGTGTTGGGCCGAACCGGACGCCATGCTCGACCGGGTCGTCCACTTCAAGGCCGACGTCTATCGGCGCGTCGCCGAGTGGGTTGCCGAGGAGCTCGCCCGATAGCGGCGATCGTGTGAGCCGGGCCGGGGCAGTGGCTACGGTGCGGGCGTGCGTATTCAGGTAACCAACGACGACGGCATCTCCTCCGAGGGGCTCCAGGAGCTGGTGCGGCACCTGGCCGCCACCGACCACGAGATCGTGGTGATCGCCCCGGACAGCGACTGGAGCGGCGCCGGCACCTCGCTGGCCAACTCGGGCGACGACTACGTGAACCTGGGCGAGATCCGATCCGAACGTGTGACGATCGACGGGGCCGAGGAGGTCGAGGCCTACGCCGTGGCGGGTGCTCCCGCCTACACCGTGGTGGTCGCCCGCCTGGGCGCCTTCGGGCCGCCTCCCGACCTGATCGTGTCCGGCATCAACGCCGGCGCCAACACCGGTCGGGCGGTGCTGCATTCGGGCACGGTGGGGGCCACACTCGCCGGGCAGAACTTCGGGCTTTCCGGCCTGGCGGTGAGCGCGGCCGAAACCGAGGACGACCACCCGTGGTTCTGGTCCACCGCCGCGGCGCTGGCGGTGGAGATGCTGGACCTGGTGATCGAGGCGCCGTCGCGCACCGTGCTCAACCTGAACGCACCGGCCTGCGACCTGGACGACTGCCGGGGCGTCCGATGGGCCCGCCTGGCGCCGTTCGGCACGATGCGGGCGGCCATCTCGACCGACGCCGACGACCGCCAGCAGTTCGAGCTGCGGCCCAGCGGGGCGGTGCCGCCCCCGGACACCGACGTGGCATTGCTGCTGGACGGGTACGCCACGATCACCACGCTGGCCGGCGTGACCGAGGCGTGGACCGACGAGTCGATGGGCGAGGCGGTCGACGCCGACGACCTCGTGCCCAGCGTGGCGCCCGGCGCCGACCTGCATCCCGTGCACCGGGTGCCCGATGCGTCGGCGCCGCACGTGCTGCGCCGACCGGAGAGCGCCGAGGACCCCACCGGGCCCGTCTCCTGACAGCTCGTCCAACCACCGCAACGGGGGAATGATCATGGCAACAGCAGCTTCGACCTCGGGCGAACCGGGCCGCCGACGCTTCGAGGACCGGGTGGTGTTCATCACCGGCGCCGCCCGGGGCCAGGGACGCGAGGAGGCGGTGCGCTTCGCTGCGGAGGGCGCCAACATCATCGGCGTCGATCTGGCCGACCAGCTCGGGTCGATCCCCTACCCGATGGCCACCCCCGAGGACCTGGCCACCACCGTCGCCATGGTGGAGGAGGCGGGCGGGGCGATGGTGTCTCGGGTCGCCGACGTGCGCGACCTGGCGGCGCTCGAAGGCGCCGTGGCCGAGGGGCTCGACCGCTTTGGGCGCCTCGACATCGTGGTGGCCAACGCCGGCGTGATGGCCACCTCGCTGTTCACCGAGCTGTCCGAGGAGGCCTGGGACGACATCGTCGGTACCAACCTCACCGGCGTCTGGAAGACGGTGCGCGCGGCGGCCCCGGCGATGATCGAGGGCGAGCGGGGCGGATCGGTGGTGATCACCTCGTCGATCGCCGGGCTGAAGGGCCTGTGGGTGTCGGCCCCGTATGTGGCGTCGAAGCACGGCGTCACCGGGTTGATGAAGACGATGGCCCTCGAGCTCTCCCCCACAACATCCGGGTGAACACCGTGCACCCGTCGTCGGTTCGCACACCGATGATCGAGAACGAGCCGTTCACCAACCTGATGCGCAGCGACCTCGAACACCCCACCTTCGACGACGTCGCCGACGTCCTCAACCCGATGCAGGCGTTGGACCTGCCCTGGCTGGAGGCCTCCGACATCGCCAACGCGGTGCTGTGGCTGTGCAGCGACGAGGCCCGGGGCATCACCGGGGTGAGCCTGCCGGTCGACGGCGGCAACCTGCTGCTGTAGCCGACCGGCGCTCAGGCCATGAACACCTTGGTGTCGTCCACCTTGAACAGCACGCGGGCCATGGCGGCGAAGGCCAGTGCGAACCCCAACAACACGGCCACCGGCAACCACACCTCGGACAGGCCCCCGCCATCGAGGATCACCGAGCGGTAGCCGCGCATCGCCCAATAGGAGGGCACCCCCGGCGCGATCGTCTGGGCCCAGGCGGGCAGCGACTCCACCGGCGTCAGGGCCCCACCCAGGCCGCCGAGCAGCAGCGTGCCCACGTTGACGATCGAGTTCAGCTGCATGATCGTTCGACACAGCGACGCCAGCGCCAGGCCCAGCATGGTGAGACACACCGCCAACGCCAACGAGACGGGGATCAGCGCCGGAAGCGAACCGGTGACCCGCAGGCCGTAGAGCGGGATCCCGACGCCGAAGAGGGTGCCCAGCTGGAGGACGGACGACAGCACCGGCGCAAACATCTTCCCGGCCAGGATCTCCGAGGTGGACGCAGGCGAGGCCCGCAGCCGCACCCAGGTGTGCCAGCCGTGTTCTCGGAAGATGACGTAACCGACGTTGCCGACGAGGAAGAACGAGAACACCACCGCCGCCCCGGGGACGGCCTGTTCGGCACCGTTGGCGTCCGGCACGCCCAGTTGGACCATCGCCGGGGCAAAGGCCCCCTTCAGAAACCCCATGACCACCAGGGGCATCAGCACCATGATCACCAGGAAGCTGTAGTCGGCCCGCATCAGGCGGAGGTCCTGCAGGGTCACCGCCCAGATCCGGCCCCGGGCGCCCGACCGGCGCGACGGCGGACGAGCGGCGGTTGATGCATCGGTGGGGCCCATCGTCGTCTCGCTCATCGATCGGACCCGTCGGTCTCCACGCCGGCCCCCGACCGCGACGGTTGGTCGCCGGGCGGGTCGTCGTCGGGGCCGTCCGCCTCGTAGCGGCGTCCGGTGAGGGCCAGGAAGAGCGTCTCGAGGTTGGGCTGCAACAGCTCGACCGCCCGCAGCCGGTGGCTGTGCCCACCCAGCGCCCCCATGACGGCGGACAGCTCGGCCGCCGGGTGCGGCGTTTCCACCAACAACACCTCGCCGGAGCGCCGGCACGGCAGCGAGGCCAGCGTCTCGGGGGCCTCACCTTCGAAGCGCAGCTCGATGGCCGACGTGGCGTGGGCGGCGATCAGATCCTCGGACCCACCCCGGGCGATCACCCGACCCTCGTCGATGA
This sequence comes from Microthrixaceae bacterium, assembly GCA_041394485.1. Lineage (GTDB taxonomy): Bacteria > Actinomycetota > Acidimicrobiia > Acidimicrobiales > Microtrichaceae > Microthrix. The sequence goes on along the minus strand of JAWKIE010000028.1, from coordinate 37,425 downwards.
TCGCCACCGTGGCGTCCAGCGCCTCCACCTCGGGCAGGTAGTGGGTGGAGTAGCAGACGGCGCTGCCCCACTCCCCCGCCAGGTTCTTGATCGTCCGCAGCAGCCGAACCCGGGAGCCGACGTCGACGCCGGTGGTGGGCTCGTCCAACAACAGCAGCGGTGGTCGATGCAGGATGGCCATGGCGGTGTGAAGGCGCCGTTGCTCGCCGCCCGACATGCCGTGCGCCCGGCGGTCCAGCAGGTCGACCATCTCGAAGGCCTCGGCCACCTCGTCGATGCGACGCCCCAGCTCGGCGCCCCACAGGCCGACCAGCTGACCGGCAAACCGGAGGTTGTCCCGAACGCTCAGCGACGGGTACACGCCGGTCTCCTGCGGGGCGAGCCCGATGAGGTCCCGTGCCTGATCGTTGTTCGCCAGTGCATCGAAGGGGCCGACGGTGACCGTGCCGGCGTCGGCGCTGATCAGCCCGCAGATCACCGAGACCAGCGTGGTTTTGCCGGCACCGTTGGGCCCGAGCACCCCACAGATCTCACCCGCCTCGACATCGAGGTCGACGCCGTTCAGGGCGACATGGTCGCCGTAGGACTTGCGCAGGTCGGCGACGTGAAGCACCCCCGTTGTCTAGCGCAGGTCCTGCCCGGTGGCGCTCCCGGTTTCGGTCTCCGCCGCCGCCGGATGCTGGGCCCGGAGTCGGCGTCAGAGCGCGTCGAGCGGTCCCCCGGCGTTCTGGCGTCGGGTGGCCAACGCGGCCGAGGTGGCACCGATCGCCAGCGCCGCGACGCCGACCACCGCCAGCGACGGCCAGGGGACGAGCGGCTCGGCGGCGAACTCGGCCGGGGCCCGGGACACCGCCAGCACCGCCAGGCCGACCCCGGCCACCATCGCGACGGCCGCGGCCAGCCCACAGATCACCAGCGCCTCGGTGCGCACCAGCGAGCGCACCTGCGCAGCGGTGGCGCCGACCGCCCGCAACAGCCCCAGCTCGCGCCGGCGTTCCATCACCGACAACGAGATCGTGTTGGCCGCGCCGAGCGCTCCCACCAGCAGGGCGCCCGACAAGATCACGAGCACCAGGCGGGTCACCGTGTCGGCCACCCCCACGTTGAGGGCGGCGAACTCCGATGGGGTGTGCACACGCAGCTTCGGGAAGCCGTTCAGGTTGCGTTCGAGGTATCGGGACGACCTCCGCACGCGCAGGCCCTCGGGAACGTCGACGGCCGCCACCTCGAAGCTGCCGTCGGCGCCGATGCGTTCGGCGTCGGCCCGCTCCACCACCGCCGGCCCGACGAACGCGGTGCGTTGGTAGGTGCCGACCACCCGTAGGTCTCGTTCGGTGCCCGACACCGACCTCAGGGTGACCGCGTCGCCGACCTCGGCGCCGAGCGTCTCGGAGGCCTCGTCGGAGAGCATCACCCGACCGGCCTCGTCGAGTTGCCCCCGCCCGGCCGTTCCGGCGAAGTCGGAGACCGGCACCGCAGCCGCCTCCTCGGGGAAGGCCCCGCCCGTCAGGCCGAGGTCGAACTGCTGCGGGATCGAGTCGAGGCGGGCGGCCGACACCTGGTCGATGCCGCCCTCGGGGCCGTCCAAGCGCCCATCGACCGCCAACACCGAGACGACCCCCGAGGTGACGCCCACCTCGGCCAGCCGCTGTTCCATCGCTTCGGTGCTGATGCGCACCAGACCCCGTCGCTCGAGGTACAGATCGGCCGAGCTGGCGTTGACGAACTGGTCCTCGGTGGCCGCCCGGATCGACGCGCTGCCGGTGAGCACCAGCGAGATCAGGCCGAGCCCGACGATCAGGGTGGTGGCGGTCGCCCCGGATCGACGAAGGTCGCGGCGGGCGTTGTCGACCGCCATGCGGACCCCCGACGACGGCGACATCGCACGAACCACCAACAGCAGCGGGGTCATCGCCCAGCCGACGATTCCCCGTCGGGGTGTCGCATCGGCCGCCACCAGCGCCGCCAGCGGCGGCACCGGGACGCCCGAAGGGCGGGCATGATCGCGGCGATCACGGTGACGGCCACACCGACCCCGGCGGCCGCGATCACCATCTGCGGGGTGACCAGCAGGTCGACCTCGGCCCCCGGCTGGATGAACGAGGCGCCCACCACCGACAGGGGTACGCCCAGGCCGAGGCCGAGGAGCCCTCCGGCGACCCCGACCATGCCCGCCTCGAGGAAGACGATCCGGGCGGCCTGCGCGGAGGTGAGCCCGACGCACCGCATCAGCGCCAGCTCGCGGTTCCGTTGCGTCACCAGGATGGCGAGCGTGTTGGAGACCAGCAGTGCGGCGACCACCGCCGACAGCACCGCAAAGGCCAGCGTGGCAGTGGCCACGCCCTCCGAGATCACCCGCACGGTCTGTGCCGTCACCGCATCGGCATCGTCGGCGGTGGTGATCCGAAGGTCGGCGGGCAGCGCCTCGATCAGCGCACCGGCGACGTCGTCCAGTTCGACGCCCGGTGCCGGCAGCGCCGTGATCCGGTCGAGCCGACCTTCGGCGTCGAGCAGCGGCGCCAGCACCTGCGAGTCGACGACGACCCGCGCATCGATCACCCCCGCCGACAACGCGGGCGCCGCACCCGCCTCACCGCCGGGAGCCTGCTCGACCCCGTCCTGGCCCGGGTTGGCCGGTTCGACCAGACCCACGACCAGTGCGGGAACCCCGCCGATCGGGGTCTGCAACTCGATGGTGTCACCCAGCGAGGCGTCGGCGGATCGCTCGCCGCCCGCGTCGAGCGCGATCGGCAGCGCCCCGCCGGCGTCGCCGTCGAGGGTGGGCGCCCGGCCTTCGACCACCGTCCACCGGTCGGCGTCCCACGCCGACGTGAACACCAGACCCCGCAGCACCACCGGGATGTCGGCCTGGACGCCGGAGGCCAGGCGAACGCCGATCGGCTGGTCGTAGCTGCCGCTCGCCTCGATGACGCCCGGCACCGCCCGGACCCGGCCGAGCAGCGCCTCGTCCACCGCCGTGGTCTGGGTGACCCCGCCCGCCGGTGCGGCGATGACCACGGCCCCCTGCGGCACCGCGGCGGCCGCCTGGGCGGCGGCGTCGGTGCCGTCGCCGACGAACCGCTCGAACTGTGCGGCCACACCGAACGCCGCCACGGTGAACGACACCGCCACCGCCAGACCCAGCACGGTGGCGGCGATCCGGCTGAGCCGCGCCCGCACCGAGCGACGGGCCAGCACCAGCACGGCCGATTGGGTCACACGAGGCACATCACAGTCTGCTGGCATTCCGCCCCTCGTGTGGGTCGCCCCACCGCAACCTCAACGCCATCACAGGTGGATCGAGTGAGATTCAACGCACAGGGGCGTCGGTGGGTCCTAGCGTGCCCGCATGGCTCGACCGCTCAGCACGTTGTCCGACGGTGGCAGGTTCTTCGAGGGCCCGAGGTGGCGGGACGGCACCTGGTGGGTGTCGGACTTCTACCGTCACGGCGTCTTCACGGTGACGCCCGACGGCACCGAGACCCTGGTGCTGGAGGTGGAGGCCCAGCCGTCGGGTCTGGGCTGGCTGCCCGACGGGCGCCTCCTCGTGGTGTCGATGAAGGATCAGCGGGTACTGCGCCGCGAGCACGACGGGTCGGTGGTGACCCACGCCGATCTGTCGGGGCTGGTGACCGGCCCGGCCAACGACATGGTCGTGGACGAGATGGGCCGAGCCTGGGTGGGCGCGTTCGGGTTCGAGCTGATGGCGGGCGAGGACCCCGCCCCCAGCCCCCTGATCCGGGTGGACCCGGACGGCACGATCAGCGTGGCCGCAGCCGAGCTCATGTTTCCCAACGGGTCGGTCGTCACCCCCGACGGCTCGACGCTGATCGTCGGGGAGACCATGGGATGCCGGTACACCGCCTTCACGATCCAGCCGGACGGGACCCTCGCCGATCGGCGGGTCTGGGCGGAGCTGGCGCCCACCCCGGCGATCGGATCGTTCGAGGAGACGATCGGCTCGGTGACCGTCGGCCCCGATGGCTGCACGCTGGACGCCGACGGCCAGATCTGGTTGGCCGACGCCATCGGCGCCCGCTGCGTGCGGGTCGCCGAGGGCGGCGAGATCACCGACGAGATCCCGATGCCCGACGGGCTCGGCGCGTTCGCCTGCATGCTCGGTGGCCCGGAGGGCACGACGCTGTTGATCTGTGCGGCGCCCGACTTCTTCGAGCACCTTCGCAGCGAGGCCGACGAGGCGGTGCTGCTGACGGCGGAGGTGGACGTCCCCCACGCCGGGCGGCCCTGACGCTCGGCGTGGCCCGGGGTGCCGGGTTCGGCAACCGGGCGACTCAGTCGATACCGACGAGGTCGACGACGAACACCAGCGTCTCCCCAGGTGCGATGTCGTCGCTGGGCGGGTTGTCGCCGTAGGCCTGCTCGGGCGGGATCACCAGTTGGCGGCGACCGCCGATCTTCATGCCCACCAGACCCTCGCCCCAACCGGGGATCACCTGGTCGAGGGTGAAGCTCACCGGCTGGCCGCGGTCCCAGGACGAATCGAACACGTCGCCGGTGGACGCGCTGACACCGGTGTAGGCGACGGTGACGCCGGCACCGGCGGCCACCTCGTCGCCCGAGCCCTCCACCTCGTCGGTGATCTCGAGTTCGGTGGGCAACGGATCGGGCACCACCACGTCGGGTGCGCCCCGCTCCTCGACCGCCGCCATCGCGTCGGCGTCGATGCTGGGGCCCGCATCGTCGATGCGCACCAGGTCGATGACAAAGACCAGCGTCTCGTTGGCCCCGATGTCGCCGCTCGGCGGGCTCTCGCCGTAGGCCAGCTCGCCGGGGATCACCAGCCGGCGCCGACCGCCCACCTTCATCCCGACCAGTCCCTCGGTCCATCCCGGGATCACCTGGCTCAGCGAGAACGTCGCCGGCTCGCCGCGGTCCCAGGACGAGTCGAAGGTCTGGCCGCTGCTCTGACCGACACCGGTGTAGTGGGCCGTGATCGTGGCCCCGGCACCCACCTCGTCGCCGGTGCCGTCGACCAGGTCCTCGATCCCCAGCTCGGAGGCCGGTTCGTCGGGCACCTCCACGTCCGGAGCGCCGCGATCCTCGATCTCGAGCAGCACCTCGTCCTTGGGGGCACTCGCCGTCTCGTCACCGGCAGCCGTCGTGGTCGTGGACGCAACGTCCTCGCGCTCACCGCCGTCGGTGGTGCCTGCGTCGCTGCAGGCGCCGACCACCAGCACGGAGGCGGCCAGGAGGGCGAGGAGTCGGACGCGGGACGGGGAGAACACCTTGGGGGAATCACGGACCGTCACGCTATCTGCGTCGACGGTGGCTGCCCGAACAGCTGACGCGTCCCTCAGGAGCGACCCTCCGATCGACGGCGGTCGGCGGGGTGTCGTGGGCCCCCGACTACCAGGAGAAGCGCTCCCAGTAACCACCCTCCAGCATGGCCTCCAGGGTGGCCCGGTGGTGGATCATGTCGTCGACGTCCTCCGGCCGTTCGGCCTCGCCAAAGGCCACCGACCGCTCGGTCACCCGGCGCATGATCACGCCGTGGCGGATCGCGGCGTAGGCCATGTGCCAGCGCAGGTGGCCGAGCGTCAGGCCCGACGCCGCCTCGTAGGTGGCCACCACGTCGTCGGGCAGCATGAACTCCGGCAACCCGTCGGCGTCGTAGCCGGTGGCGATGTCCTGGAAGAAGAAGTGCAGGTAGACCATCCAGCCGACGTCGACCTCCGGCGGCGCCACCGCTGCCATCTCCCAGTCGAGCACCGCGCTGACCTCGAAGTCGACGAACATCATGTTGCCGATCCGGGCGTCGCCCCAGCTGAGCTGCGGGGCGCAGGTGTCGGTGCCCTCGGCGGGGAGGTTGGCGCGCAACCAGGAGAAACAGTCGTCGAGCAGCGGGGAGCGCTCGTCGCCGGTGACCCACTCCAGGTAGCCCTCCCACCAGGCCAGGTGGCGCTCCAGCGAGGTCTCCCCGGCTGGTCGGGCACCAGGAAGGCGAGGTCGTGGGAGTCCGGCGTGATCGTGTGCACGCCCGCCAGCGCCTCCACGGCCGACCGTTGCAGGCGTTGCTGGTCCTCCGGCGCCGCCTCGATCACCCAGTTGCCGTCGGGAAAGGTGTACGGCATGACGTCGGGCGGCACGTCGCCGTCCACTCGCGACATGACAAAGAACGGTGCGCCGATGATCGACCCGTCGGCCTCGAACCACAGCACCTCCGGCACCGGGACGTCGGTGGCGTCGCCTACGAGGGCCATGACGTCGAACTGCAGGCGCAGGTCGTAGTTGGGGAACACCGGCACCTTGTCGAGCTCCGGCTCGATACGGGCGACGAAGCGACGCTGCTCGTCCCGCCCGTCCGCCCGCCAGCGGGCGCTGAACAGCAGCGTCTCCGACGACATGCCGTTGCCCTCGGGCTTGGTGACGTCGAACACCTCCGGGGCGGCGCCATCGGGCAGCTTGCCCGTCAGCCATGCCTCGATGCTGCGGCCCAGCTCGTCGGGGTTGCGGGTGGTGGTCGTGATGACCGTCTCCTCCGACAGCTTGAGGCGCCCGCGCCACCCGCCTGATCGATCGCGTCCTCGGCCATCGTGTCCCCCTTGTCGACGTCGTCGACCGCCCGCGGTCGCCCCCGGACGGCGGTCAGTTTCTAGCCCATCGCACCGCGGTGTGCCGACCGTGGGGAATGACGGGCCGCCGGGTCGGGTTGGTGCTGACATGAGCGAAACCCCGATTCCCCCTGGCGGACACCGAGGCGCCCCAGCCCGAAGACGACGACCGCATCCGGGCCGTCGAGTTCTACTGGCGCCCCGGCTGCCCGTTCTGCATGTCGCTGAAGCACGGTCTCGATCGCGCCGGCATCGGCATGGAGCCCCGCAACATCTGGGACGACCCCGACGCGGCCACCACCGTGCGCGCCGCCGCCGGCGGCAACGAAACCGTGCCCACCGTCGGATTCGGGGGCGACTACCTGGTCAACCCCCGACCGGCCGAGGTCATCAACCTGATCGCCACCCACGACCCGGAGTGGGCCGCCGAGCTCGTTGGCGCCGAGCGGCCCCGACGGCGCTGGTTCGCACGGGACTGACGTCGTGTCCAGGGGCGGGCTGTTGGCGGTGCTCCTGGGCGTGATGCTCGCCGGCGGGTTGACGGTGGCGGCGATCTCGTCGCCCGGGGGCGACGTCGACACCCCGAGCGGCCTCCCCGAGGTGGGGCTGGACGGCGGGCGCTCGCCGGTCGACGTCGGCAGCACCCTGCCCAACACGCCGGGCGACGAACCCACCGACGACGCCGGAGCGGTGGCGCCGGACGGGCGGCTGACGTTGCAGCCCGATGGCGCGCCAGCGCCGCTGGTGAACACCGACGACATCCAGGACGGGGGCCCCGGCCCCGACGGCATCCCTCCCATCGACGAGCCCCATTTCACGCCGGCGGACGAGGTGCGGTTTCTTGCCGGGCGGGAGCCGGTGATGACGCTGACCATCGGCGCGGACACCCGGGCGTATCCGCTGCAGATCATGCTGTGGCACGAGATCGTCAACGACACCGTCGGCGACGTGCCGGTATCGGTCACCTACTGCCCGTTGTGCAACTCGGCGTTCGTGTGGGAGCGCACCGTCGGGGACCGGGTCCTGAGTTTCGGCACCTCGGGCAAGCTCTACAACTCGTCGCTGGTCGCCTACGACCGGCAGACCCGCAGCCTGTGGGCGCACTTCACCGGCGAGGCCATCGCCGGTGAGCTCACCGGCGAGCAGTTGACCGCCCGGCCGTCCGCCATCGTGTCGTGGGACCAGTTTCGGGCCGCCCACCCCGAGGCTCCCGTGCTCAACCGGACCACGGGGGCCGAACGCGACTACGGCACCTCCCCGTATCCCGGCTACGACGACGTCGACGAACCGCCCTTCCTGTTCGAGGGCGAGACCGACGATCGTCTGGCCGCCAAGGAACGGGTGGTGGGAGTGTCGCGGTCCGACGGAACCCGGGACGACGGGTCGGCCGCCGTTGCGGTCACCTTCGCCAGGCTCGAGGCCGATCGGGTCGTCGCCTTCGAGGTCGACGGGCGATCGGCGGTTGCGCTGTACACGCCCGGAACCGCCTCTGCGCTGGACACCGCCGAGGTGAGGGACGGGCGGGACGTGGGCAGCGTCAACGTGATCAGCCCCGAGCTGGACGGCGTGACCTACCGGTTCACCGCCGACGACGACGGGCGGTTTGTCGGCCGGGCGGACGACGGGCGGACGGTCGCCACCATCGACGTCGGCGGCATCGTGGGGCCGGACGGCTCGGCCGCCCCCGGCGGAACCCAGGTGGCGTTCGAGACGCTCCCGCATGTCGACACCTTCTGGTTCGCCTGGGCGGTCTTCCACCCACGGACCGTGCTGATCGGCGGTTCCTGACCCCGGGCGCCGGGCTCCGCCACCTCCCGGCGGCGAAAGGCGGCGGTTTGGCCGGACACGCGCCAAGCCCGAATCGGCAAGGATGCAGGGCGAGGCAGGTCCAGGTTCACCCACCGGTCGCTCGTCCGGGCACCGGGGAGCCGAAAGGAGCAGGCGGTGCCGAGGCAACCAGGCGAGTCAGATCACGACCGGGAGGCGAAGGCGAACCACCCCTCCCGTTCCGACCGGTACCCGCCGTCGCCCGACCCTCGCGCCGGCGATTCCGTCAACGCCGAGGTGGTCGACCTCGTCGGCCGCGACCGGGAGGCCACTCGCGCCGGCGCCCCCGCCGACCCCGGCGCCACGGTGTACCCCCTGGGTTCGCCACGGCAACCGGACTCCGACGGCGCCGAGGTCTACGACTACGAAGGTGACGGTTCACGGGTCCCGGCTCACGCCGAGGCCGGCTCCGGGGTCGGCACCGGGCCCGGACCGAACCAGGCGTCGATCGCATCCACCGGGTCAGCGGGCTCGATCGTCTCGGTGGAATCGGTCGGAGCGATCGCCTCGATTCGATCGACCGGTTCGATCGCCAGCTCCGCCTCCGCCGGCTCGATCGCCAGCGGGCTCTCGGCGGGCTCGATCGTGTCCGTGGCCTCGGTGGGGTCGCTCGCCTCGCTGTTGTCCGTCGGCTCCTACCGATCGATCCTCTCGATCGGTAGCCGCAACTCCATCCTGTCGATCGGCGCGGTCAACGGGTTCCTCACCATCGGTCGGGGCCCCAACGCCAGGTCGTTCGGCCGCCGCTGAGGGGCGCTACCCCGCTCCGTACACCGGGGTCGGGTCCGCGGCCGCCTCGAGCAGCCGCCCGACCACCTCGCTCAGCTCGCCCGCCTCCCAGCGGGCGCCCTTGTCCTCGGACGGACCGTGGCGCCACCCCTCGGCGATGCCGACCTTGCCGCCCTCGGCCTCGAACACGCGGCCGGTCACGTCGCCCGACAGGTCCGAACCCAGCCAGGCCACCAGGGGTGAGACGTTGGCCGGGTCCATCGCATCAAAGCTGTCGTCGGTGGGGGCGGCCATCATCTCGGGGAACGCCTCCTCGGTCATTCGGGTGCGCGCCGACGGTGCCAACGCGTTGGCCGTGATTCCGTACCGGCCCAGCTCGGCGGCCTGCACCAGCGTGAGCGTGGCAATGCCCGCCTTGGCGGCCGAGTAGGCGGCCTGGGCGATCGACCCCATCAGCCCGGCGCCCGACGAGGTGTTGATGATCCGCGCCTGACGCTGGTTGCCGGCCTTCGCCTCCGCCCGCCAGTAGTTCACGGCGTGGCGGGCCGGGGCGAAGTGGCCCCGCAGGTGCACGTGCATGACCGCGTCCCACTCGTCGGGCTCGGCGGAGACGAACATGCGGTCGCGGACGATGCCGGCGTTGTTCACCAGCGTGTCCAGGCCGCCGAAGGTCTCCACGGCGGTGCGGATCAGCGACTCGGCACCGCCCCAGTCGGCGATGTCGTCGGTGCTCGGCGCCGCCCGTCCACCGGCGGCGACGATCTCGTCGACGACCTCCTGGGCGGGCGTCGCACTCGGGTCGGAGCCGTCCTGGGCCACCCCGACGTCGTTGACGACGACCGCCGCACCCTGACGGGCGAACTCGAGCGCATGGGCCCGACCGAGCCCCCGGCCGGCGCCGGTGACCACCACGACGCGTCCTTCGCAGATACCTGACATGGTGACTCCCCTGGTTGGTGAACCGAGACCTGACGACCCGTCAGGTTACGGCCCGGCTACGCCAGGCCCGGAATCCAGTGGCCACAGTTCACCGGGATGGCGGCGCCGGTGATCGGTTTGGCCAGGGGCGACGACAGAAACACCACCGTGCCGGCGATCTCGACGGGGGTCGGCAGGTAGCCGAGCGCCGTCTCGGAGGCCACCTCGGCGTACACGTCCTCGGGGGTGACCCCGTCGCCCCGGGACTCGGCCTGCATCTCGAAGTACATGCGGACCGAATCGCCGTAGATGTAGCCGGGGTGGACCGAGTTGACCCTGATGCCCCGCGGCCCCAGCTCGCGCGACAGCACCTGGGTGGCGCCCGCCAGGCCGCCCTTCGACGCCACGTAGGCACCGGAGCCGGACTGGATGTGCTGGATCGACATCGTGTTGATCATGACCACGCGGGCGTCGTCGGACTCGTCGACCGCCGCGTCGAGCAGCGGCAGCATCGCCTGCGTGACCGACAGCCCACCCCACAGGTTGACCTCGGTGATCTTGCGCCACTTCTCCAGATCGGCATCGGCAAACGAGGTGAAGTCGCCGCTGCGGAAGGCCGAGTTGACCAGGATGTCGACGCGGCCCTCGAAGGCCTCGCCCACCTCGTCGACCATCCTCGACACGTCCTCCGGCTCGATGATGTTGGCCGAGACCACCTCGGCACGTCGGCCCATGAAACGGATCTCCGCCGCCACATCGGGGGTCACCCGCTGCGAACGGGCCACGAGCGCCACGTCGGCGCCCTCGCGCGCCAGCCCGAGGGCCACCTCCGTGCCCAGGCCCGGCCCCACCCCGGTCACCACGGCTCGCTTGCCATCCAGCATGCCCATTGCGGACTCCCGCGTTGTCTCGAGGTTCTGACGTCGATTGCGTTGGCGATAATACCCAGAGTGAGGTTTGGTCAATCATGGGCGCCGTTCACCCGACGTGCCGCCTACCGCTTGGTCTGGGCCCAGGGCACGTCGAGATCGCTGCGCTGCTCCCGCGGCAGGCCCAGCGCCTGTTCGGACAGGTTGTTGCGGTGCACCTCCTCGGTTCCGCCACCGATGCGGGCGGCGAACTGGTTGAGGCACTGGTACTGCCAGAAGCCCCCGCCCTCCGCCTCGTCCCACAGCATGCCCTCGGCCCCCTCGAGGTCGACCGCAAGGGTCGTCCGATGAGCCAGCGCCCGGGTGAAGGTGTTCTTCAGCAACGAGCCGTGCAGCATCTGGTCCCACCGTTCGTGGGTGATCGCGCTCTGGAGCCGCATCTGGAGGTACTTCATGACCGCCTCGTTGCCCCACACCCGGGCCAGCTCCTGTCGCACCAGCGGGTCGTCGGTGCGCCCCAGCCGACGGGCGGTGGCCAGCACGTTCGGGAAGGTGTTGGCCTGGCCACCGCTCGAGATCATCTGCGACTCGTTCCCGAGCGTCGTGCGGGCCACCTTCCACCCGTTGCCCGCCTCGCCCACCAGGTTCCCGGCGGGAACGACGACGTCGTCGAGGAAGACCTCGTTGAAGTGTGCAACCCCCTGGGCCTGCACCAGTGGGCGAACGTCGACGCCGGGCGAGGCCATGTCGACCACGAAGAAGCTGATGCCCCGGTGCTTGGGCACGTCCGGGTCGGTGCGGGCGAGGAGGATTCCGAAGTCAGCGTGTTGGGCACCCGAGGTCCACACCTTCTGACCGTTGACCACCCAACCGTCCTCGGGGTCGCCCGCCGGGACCGCACGGGCGGCCAGGTTCGACAAATCGGAACCGGCACCCGGTTCGCTGAAGAGCTGACACCACAGCTCGTCGCCGCGCAGCAGCGGGCGCACGTAGCGCTCCCGCTGCTGGTCGGTGCCCCACTTGATCAGGGTCGGCCCCACCAAGGCCTGGGCGGCGCCGATGAACCCGGTGGTCACGTCGTAGCGGGCCACCTCCTGGCCGAAGATGATCTGCTCGGTGCGGGTTCCGCCCCGGCCACCCCACTCCTTGGGCCACGTGATGCCGGCCCACCCGTGGTCGTACAGGGTGGCCTGCCAGGCCCGACACCGGCCGAGGTAGTCCTGGGCGCGTTCGGGGTCGGTGGTGGCGCCCCATCGGGACCAGTCCCGATCGTCGCCGCGCTTCAGCTCGGCGTGCTCATCCAGGAACGCCCGCACCTCGGCGCGTGCTGTTGCCTCGGCTGGGGAGTCGTCAAAGTCCACGACCGGAGACTAGAACACGTTCTCTTTTTGCGCCGTCCCGGCCTCAGGCGTTGACGGCGAGGCCGCCACAGCTGCGGCGGTGCAGGAAGACGGCCATGTCGCGGCGGGTGACCCCGGCCTCCGGCGAGTAGACGCCCTCCGAGGTGCCGTTGGTGATGCCCTGCTCGACCAACCAGGTGATCGCCTCGGTGTAGTACTTGCCTTCGGGAACGTCACCGAAGGGGTTGGTCCCCTCGGGGCTCAGGGAGCCCTCCGCACGCCAGATGAACACCGCCGTAATAGCGGCGGGTCACCAGGCCGTCCGGGGAGAACACGCCGGCGGACACCCCGGTGGTGATCCCCTCGGCCACCAACCACGACACCGCGTCGTTGTGAGAACGAACCGGGGGCGACGTCGCCGAGGAGTGGGCCGGCGAACCGCCGGGTTGGCCGGCGTATCGCCACAGGAACGTGGCCATCTGGCCTCGGGCGACCACCTGGGTGGGCGAGTAGATGCCGGGCGCCGTGCCGTTGGTGATGCCCTTGGCCACCAGCCAGTCGATCGGCTTCGAGTAGTACTTCCCGGTTGGGACGTCGGAGAAGCCCGACGGCGGGGGGTTGTCGCACGTCCCGTCGTCGGGCGGGAGGCTCATGCCGATGGCGGAGTCGGATCCCCAGCGAATCTGGCGAGACCCGTCGTCACGGGCCATGGCGACCTGCCCGAACGTCCAGGTGGGGTTCAGCGTTGCGGCGCCGGTGCTGAGCACGGTCTGGGTGAACTCGACGACGTGGCCCGGATAGAAGCCGTTGTTGGACAGGACGTTGACGCACCGGTCCCACGCCATGTCGTCCCAGACGGCCTTGACGGTGTTGCCGGTCTTGGAGGCGGACATCTTGGTGCCGCCGACTCCGGCCGCACCCAGGGTGATGTTGGTGAGCGCATCGGAGCGCGCCGCCTCCTGACCGTTGTGGGCCAGGCAGTTGATCATCGGGCCGTTGCCACGGTCGCCGGTGTCGGTGCGACTCATCCTGACGTTGGCCGGGCCGGAGGTGGGTGCCGGTCTCCATCGGCAGATCGACGTCGACGACGAACCGCGTGTCGTCGCCGTTGTTCCGGATCCGTCCACGGTCTCCTCGTAGAAGGCGTCGTGGCCGCCGCGGGGCGCAACCGTCAGACGAACGGTGACCACGTCGCCGATGTCCAGGTCGGATCCGGCCGACACGTTGGCTCCGTCGACGAGCACCTCGCTGGTGATGTCGATGCTGTCGCAGGTCGACACCGGCCCGGTGCCCTGGTGCAGGCCGTTGAGGTTGCAGTTCACGTCGGTCGACGCCGAGTTCTGAGCGACGGTGGCGGCACCGGCGGGTGTGGCTCCACCGAGGGCCATCGTCGCGCCGACCGCCACGGTGGCCACCGCCACCAGCGAGCGCCCCAACCGCCTCACCGGTCCGGTCGTCATCGGCCGTTTCGTCCCGTTCGCCATGTTGCTCCCCTGGTCAAGGCTCCGACCGCCGGCCGCAGCGCCCCTCGCTCGAATCACACGAATCGGGGCACCGTAGCCCAGCGTGTCGGCCCAATCTGACGGATCGTCAGATTCGTGCGCCTTCCCATTGCCACCGGGTGAGACTTCGCCGGTGCGCGCTCAGTACCCGCGCCAGACGGGCTCGCGCCGCTCACGGAACGAGGCCATGCCCTCGGCGAAATCCTCGGAGTGCATGTTGAGCTCGACGGCGATCGACTCGTTGCTCATCATCGTGGCCCAGTCGACGTCGAAGCTCTGGTTCAGCAGCCACTTCGACAGGCCGAGCGCCTTGGTGGGCCCAGAGGCCAACCGTCCGGCCCATTCGGCGGCGGTCGAGGCCAGCTCGTCCGCGGCACCACCTTGTTGACCAGGCCCAACCGCTCGGCCTCGGCCACCGGCAGGTCGTCGGCGAACAGGATCAGCTCCTTGGCCTTGTGGAGGCCGATCGTTCGGGGCAACAGGTAGGCGCCCAGGGCGTCGACGACCAGGCCACGACGGCTGAACACCTCGATGAACTTGGTGCCCTCGGCGGCGATCACCAGGTCACAGGCGAACGCCAGATGGGCGCCCATGCCGGCGGCGGTTCCGTTGACCGCGGCGATGATCGGCAGTTCGGAGTCGAGGATGGCCGGAAACAGGGTGTACTGCCCCTCCAACATCATCCGGCGGGCGTCGCCCACCGCCTGGGAGGGCACCCCCTCCGGGCGCTCGGCCGGCACGCGGTGGCTCAGGTCGGCGCCGGGGCAGAACAGCTTGTGGCCGGTTGCGGTCAGCACGATGGCGCGTGCGGTGTAGGCGCCGTTGAGGTCGTTGATCAGGTCGCGGATGCGGTCACGGCACGGCGGCGACAGGGCGTTGCCCTTCTCCGGGCGGTCGATGGTGATCCATGCCACCTGATCGACGATCTCCAGCCGAACCTGCTCGTCGAGGGGGCGGTCGGCGCTGCTGGTTTCGGCCATGAGGGTCTCCGAAGGTCGATCGGCTTCGACGGGCGGTTCGCCGCGCCGGATCCGACGTTGTAGCAGGAACCGCCGGCCTGTGCGTCCACGACCGTCGCACGGCACACTGTGGGCGTGACAGAACGTTGGGACGCTGTGGTCGTCGGTTCCGGTCCCAACGGGATGGCGGCCGCCGTCACCCTGGCCGAGGCCGGCCGGAGTGTTCTGGTGCTGGAGGGCAAGGACACCCCCGGGGGCGGCACGCGCACCGAGCAACTGACGTTGCCCGGGTTCAGCCACGACGTCTGCTCGGCGGTGCACCCGTTGGGGGGCGCCTCACCTGCGTTCTCCCGCTGGCCACTCGATCGCCACGGGCTGCGCTGGTTGCACCACGACATCCCGCTGGTCCACCCACTCGACGGTGGCCGGGCGGGCGTGCTTCGTCATTCCCTGGAGGCGACCGCCGAGGGGCTCGGCGCCGACGGCGACGCCTATCGCACCATGATGGGCCCGCTCAGCGACAACTGGCCCAAGCTGGCCGACGCGTTCCTGGGGCCGGTGCTGCGCATCCCCCACCACCCGATCGTCCTGGCCCGCCTGGGGCTGGCCGGCATCACACCGACCACGGTGGTGGCCAACCGCTACTTCCGCACCGAGGAGGCCGGCGCACTGCTGGCCGGCAACGCCGCTCACTCGTTCCTGCCCCTCAACCGACCGTTGACCACCGCGCTGGCCCTGGCGCTGATGGCGCCCGCCCATCAGAGCGGCTGGCCGATCGCCGAGGGCGGCTCCGCGGCGATCGCCGCCGCGCTCATCGGCCATCTGCGGGAACTGGGCGGTGAGATCCGTTGCGGCGTCACCGTGCGGACGTTGGGCGACCTGCCACCACACCGGGTCGCCCTCTTCGACACCGACGTCACCGACCTGGCCAGGATCGCCGGTCCGGCGCTTCCGGGCCGGGTGCGACGGGCGTTCCTGCGACGACGTCGCGGCCCCGGGGTGTTCAAGGTGGACTGGGCGCTGGACGGACCCGTGCCCTGGTCCAACCCCGAGGCCCACCTCGCCTCCACCGTGCACATCGGCGGCACGGCACGCGAGATCGCCGCCGCGGAGGCGGAGGTGGTGCGCGGCCGCAACCCCGAGCGACCGTTCGTGCTGACCGCACAGCCGTCGGCCGTCGACCCGACCCGGGCGCCCGACGGCAAGTCGGTGCTGTGGGGCTACTGCCACGTGCCCTACGGGTCGACCGACGACAGAACCGAGGCCATCGAGGCACAGATCGAACGGTTCGCCCCCGGGTTCCGTGACCTCATCCTCGCCCGCTCGGTTCGTCCCCCCGCGGCGCTGGCGGCCGACAATCCCAACTCGCCCGGCGGCGACATCACCGGAGGCTCACTCGCCGGGCTCGGCCTGATCGCCCGCCCGCGCCTCACGCTGCACCCCTACGCCACCGGAAACCCGGAGCTCTGGATCTGCTCGTCGTCGACCCCGCCGGGCGCCGGCGTCCACGGCATGTGCGGCTGGAACGCCGCCCGGGCGGTGCTCACCGGCCCGCTCGCCTGACCACCACCGAACCGGGGAGCCGAGAGCGCGCCATTCGGTACCTCCGGGCTCCCCACTTCGGGGGTCACGCCGAACCGGGGAGTCGAGAGCGCGCCGAAACGTACGCCAGGACTCCCCACTTCGGTTCGTGGGTGGGTGGGTGGTGGTGGTGGCGGCCGCGCCGGTCGGCCTACTCGGCGGGCGTGTTGGCGACCTCGAGGTGATCCCGGCAGGGCTGACCCCGCAGCGTGTCGCACGCCGGCAGCCCCTCGGGGATCTCCACTCCGCCGATGGTGGGCATCACCAGGCTGGTGGTGTGGTCCCCTCCCCGGCCGATGGTCACCGGGGTGTCAGCGGGGATGTCGGGGCTCTCAAAGGACCACAGGGGACGGCTGCGCCCGGGGCTCTGCACGCCGACCCGCAGCCTGGAGCCGGTGCGGAAGATGTGGGTGACGGCCGGGATGGGCACCCGGCGGTGGATCCACTCGTCGGGCTCCAGCGTCTCGCGGTCGCCCTCGGTGTAGGTGAACTCCACCTGGAACTCGTCGGAGAGCTCGGCATTTTCCTTGGCGTGTTGCAGCTCGTGCCAGCCCGACTGCACGTAGGTCTCCGAGCCGTCGGGGCGAACCTCGGTGAGGTCGACCTGCACGGCACCGTCGTCCGCACCCGGCTTGACCCAGAGGTCGAGGTACCCCGGCCCCGCAATCGCCAGATCCTCGGTCAGCTCCGGGGTTTCGTAGGCGACCAGGTTGCCCTCGGGCGGTTGCTCCCACGTGATCGGCAGGTCGCCCTGGGCGCGCTGGAAGTCGCCGGAGCTCGCATCGGTGGTGACCACCTGTCCCGCCTCGGGCTCGTAGGCGAAGCTGTCGGCCCCGTCGTCGGTGGGGGCCGAGTCGCTCAGCAGGCCGTCGGCATCGAGGTACCAGGTGGTCGCCTCGGCGTCGGCCGGTGGGAACTGATCGAAGTCCCAGCGGACACGCTCGCCGGTGGTTCCGGCGGGGTCGGTGTCCGCACCCGACTCGACCAGTACCTGAACGGGCGACTCTGCGTCGTAGGCGGCCTTGGCGCCCTCGAAGTCGTCGGGCAGATAGTCGTCGAACCGGTTCTCGTCGAAGCCCTGCTCGATACCGAAGTTCTCCTCGAAGACCGGAGCCGACGCCTGCCGCAGGCCGTCTGCGATGTTGGGGATCTCGCCCGCAACGTAGAACGAGAGGAATTCGTACCAGTCGCTGATCAGCATCGGGCTGTAGCCGTCCGGGTGGTGCCCGTTGTAGATCTTGAACCGGTGGAAGGTGTCGGCGTCGAACTTGTTGAACAGGTACGGGAACCGCCCGCCGGTCTGTTCGTCCTGGTAGCCCCCGGTGAGGAACGTCGGCACCTCGATGCGCGGAACCAGCAACTGGAGGAACCGCCCGGACGCCGACTCGGGAAAGCTCGTCAGGGCACGGCCGAACTTGCCGAAGTCGAGGTTCTGGCTGCGGATGTGCTGGTTGGCCTCGCAGACCTCGTCGCCGTCGGCGATCAGTTCGCCGTCCCAGGTCTGCCCGCCGGCCTCGGCCTGCTTGGTGCGCTCCTCCACCCACTGCTTGGTGAAGCCGTCGTTGTAGAGCCCCCCGGGCCACTGCTCGCGCCACGGGTCGTCGATGACCGACTGGGGTGCGATCGCCGCCAGGTGCGGCGGCCGGGTGGAGGCCACGTACAACTGCGCGATCCCCGCATAGGACAGCCCGACCATCCCCACGGTGTTGTTCTTCACCCACGGCTGGGCGGCGATCGCCTCGACGGCGTCGTATCCGTCGGCCTGCTGGGCCGGGTTGAACACGTCGAACACGCCGCCGCTGCACCCGGTGCCGCGCATGTTGACGCCCACCGTGGCGAATCCGAGCAGCCCGGCGATCATCGAGCCGGGCTGGGGGTCCCCCGGCTTGGACGGCGAGTAGCCGCTGTACTCGACGACCGTGGGGTACGGGCCGTCCTCGATGGGGCCCGGCAGTGCCACGTCGATCGACAGCCTCACCCCGTCGCGCATGGTGACGTAGCCGAAGCCCTCGCCGATCTCCTGTTTGGCGTAGAAGTCGTCGCCGGCGACCTCGTCGACGCCGAGCACCCGCAGGTCCTCGCTGGTCTCGCCTCGGGCCTGCACCCGATAGATCCCGGGCGCCAGGGCGGCACCCTGCACCGTCGGCAGCTCGCCACTGCCGGTCTGAAAGGTCTGAGGCTCGTCGGGGATGTAGGCGAAGTGGGCCTGGCCCTGATCGTCGGCCAACAGGGTCACCAGGGCGTCGCCCTCCTCGTCGACCAGCGTCACCTCCTCGGACATCTCGGCCCCGGTCACCGTGAGCGTCTCCACGCCCGGTTCGATTCGCAGGCCGGTGGCCTCGTCGTCGCGTGCGCCCAACTCGTCGGCGGCGGGCGCAACGAGACCCTCGGCGGTTCGTGGAGGCAGCTCGATCGTGAGGTCGCTGACGGCGAGGTCACCGTCGCCGGACGCCTCCTCACCACCGGCGTCGCTGCATCCTGCCAGCACCACCGCCGTGGCGGTCAGGGCCACCATCCATCGCGTGCCCAGTCTCATCCGGTCCCCCTGGCGTCGTCGGCCTGTCTCAGGTCGGGTAGACCGTAGGAGCCGGCGGCCGGGTTGGGCCATACGATCCAGACCGAATGGGAGACCCCCTCCACCCGTCGGGCGAACTCCCACCGACCATCCGAACGAAGGACACCGATGCCACCGCAGCCGTTGCGCGTACAGATCTACTCCGACGTCGTGTGCCCCTGGTGCTACATCGGAAAGCGTCGTTTCGAGGCGGCGCTCGCGTTGCCGGAGGCACCCCGGTGACCGTCCGCTGGCTGCCGTTTCAGCTGGACCCGGGAGCGCCGGTGCCGGGCGGGCCGTCGCCGAGGCCTACGCCCGCAAGTTCGGCGGCGAACGTCGAGCCAAGGAGATCATGGCGCAGACCACGGAGGCCGCGGCGGGAGCCGGCCTGAAGTTTCGCTTCGACGCGGCGGTCCGGGCGAACACCTTCGACGCGCATCGTCTGCTCTGGTGGGCCGCCACCGTCCCCGACGAGGAGGTCGGGCCGGCGTCCGAGGCTGACCTCGACCCTGCTTCCGGGCACGCAGAGCGCGCTGAAGGAATCGTTGTTGGCCGCCTACTTCACCGAGGGTCTCGACGTGTCCGACCACGAGGTGCTGGCCTCGCGTGCCGAGGCGGTCGGCCTCGATCGCGACCTGGCCGTCGAGGTGCTGGCCTCCGGCGGCGGCTCCGACGAGGTGCGGGCCGAGATCGCCGGCGCCGCTGCGGCGGACGTGACCGCGGTGCCGACGTTCGTCCTCGACGGCCGACTGGCCCTTCCGGGGCCCAGGATCGGCCACGATCGCCCGGTACCTCGGCCGCATCGCCGCCACCCGCGCCGACTGAACCCGCCGGACGGCGAGGCTCAAGGCGGCCGGCTCGGCTACGGGGCGATCGCTGCCAGGTACTGCTCGATCTGCTCCTGGGGCAGCTCACCGGACGCCCGCTGGGTCACGTTGCCGTCGGCGTCGATGAAGACGAAGTACGGGAACCCGCCGAGCCCGTAGGCGGTGGCGGCCTCCTTCTGGTCGCTGTCCACCAGCACCGGGTCGTCCCACCCGGTCGACGCCACCCAGGCGGTCGGGGGATCGGTCCCGGGGCCCTCCTGGACTGCGGTCGACACCAGCGTCGCGTCGACGCCGTCGGGCAGCAGGCCCTCGTCGATCCACTGGGTGAGCAGCGGCACCTCACGCTGGCAATGGGGGCACCAGTGGGCCCCGAACACGACCATCGCCGGCCCGTCGCCGACGCTCACCGGCTCGTCGACGAAGTCGGCGCCCTCGAGTGTGGGGGCCGCCATGCCCACCGCCGGATCGTTGTCCGGGTCGGAGAACTCCGGCAGGGGCTCGCCGGACACCTCGACCGGCCGGAACTCCGAGGTCGCCTGGCCGTCGTAGGCGTCGAGACCTGCTCGGCGGTGTCGGCCGCGGCCTGCTCGCTCTCGTCGCCGCCCGACGCCCCGAAGGCGATGGCGGCGGCGATCACGATCACGACGGCCACGCCTGCGATCACCGCCCACACCGGGAACGAGGCGGACGACTCGGGCTGGTTCGCGTACCCGGGGATCTCGGGTTTGTTGCGGAGCTTGGGACGGTTGCTCATGGGAGCCTCACAGTGTCTCGGGGGTCGTGTGGTCGGCGGTGGTGGCGCCGGTCGTCGCAGCACGGGGTGCCATCGACACCAGTGTGGCGACGAGCGCCATCGTGGTGAAGGCCATCATCGGGATCGAGATGTAGTGCAGCTTCCAGATCCACAGGATCGAGCACGGCGCCACCGCGTCGCAGCTCGCCCCCACCGAGTCCGGCAGCCGCTCGTGGATGTAGTGCCAGGTGGAGATCGAGGGCGCCGATGGCGGCCAGCGGCCACACCGTGAAGCGGACGGCGGCGTCTCGGCGGGAGGGCGGCCACGCCGCAGACGACGACCAGCGGGTAGATGGCGATGCGCTGGTACCAACACAGGGTGCAGGGCGTGTAGCCGGCGCCCAACGACAGCTGCAGGCTGCCCAGCATGGCGACCGTCGCCACCAGGGTGGCCAACCACAGCGCCACCGGTGCGACCGACGTCCGCACCCGGGCCCACCACGGGACCCGGTGACGGAGGAGCCACAGGACACCCAGCCCCGCCAACGCCAGCTGCCCGGCCACGGTCAACATGGCGTAGAAGGTGTCGAAGACGTCCTGGTTCACGGGGAGGGTTGTGCTTTCGCTCGGGGCCGGACCCGCGCCGGGCGCGGTCGGCGGATCCAGTCTGCCGGAACCCGCGCCGATTCACCGCCCGGCACCCGGCCGGCCGTGAACGTCCTCAGGGTGAGGTCAGGACCCAAGGCGCTCGATGATGGTGACGTTGGCCTGACCACCGCCCTCGCACATCGTCTGGAGCCCGTACCGACCGCCGGTGCGTTCCAGCTCGCCGAGCAGCGTGGTCATCAGCCGGGCGCCGGTTGCACCCAACGGGTGTCCGAGGGCGATGGCGCCCCCGTTGACGTTGACCTTCTCGTGGGGCACGTCCAGGTCCTTCATCCACGCCAGCACCACGGACGCAAACGCCTCGTTGATCTCGACCAGGTCGATGTCGTCCATCGTGAGGCCCGACTTCTCGAGCGCGTACCGGGTTGCCGGGATGGGAGCGGTCAGCATCCACACCGGATCGTCGGCGCGTACCGACAGGTGGTGGATGCGGGCCCGCGGGGTGAGGCCGTGGTCGGCCACCGCCTGCTCCGAGGCGATCAGCAGCGCCGCCGATGCGTCCGAGATCTGCGAGGCGACGGCGGCGGTGATCGTGCCACCCTCCTCCAGCGGCTTGAGGCTGCGGATCTTCTCCCAGTTGGGCTCCCGCGGCCC
This sequence comes from Microthrixaceae bacterium, assembly GCA_041394485.1. GTDB lineage: Bacteria > Actinomycetota > Acidimicrobiia > Acidimicrobiales > Microtrichaceae > Microthrix. The sequence goes on along the minus strand of JAWKIE010000028.1, from coordinate 15,754 downwards.
CTCGTCCCGGGTCACGTCCCCGAACGGAGCAATCTCGGGGTCGAAGCGGCCCTCCTCACGGGCGCGGATGGCCCGCTCGTGGCTTTCGACGGCGAAGGCCTCCATCTCGTCGCGGCTGCAGTCCCACTTGTCGGCGATCATCTGCGCCGAACGGAACTGGCTGACCTCCTGGTCGCCGTAGCGGTCCTGCCAACCCGTCGAGCCGCTGAAGGGATCGGGGTAGCCGAACTGGTCGCCGACCAGCATCGCCGAGCTGATCGGGATCGACGACATCTGCTGGACGCCGCCGGCCACCACCAGGTCCGACGTGCCCGACAGCACCGCCTGTGCGGCAAAGTGCACCGCCTGCTGCGACGAGCCGCACTGCCGGTCGATCGTCGTGCCGGGCACGTGGTCGGGCAGCCCCGCCGCCAGCCAGCAGGTGCGGGCGATGTCGCCGGCCTGGCCGCCGATCGTGTCGACACACCCGAAGATGACGTCCTCGACCGCTCCCGGGTCCACCCCGGTGCGCTCGACGAGCGCCTTCAGGCTGTGCGCTCCCAGGTCGGCGGGGTGAACTGCGGAGAGCCCGCCGCCCCTGCGGCCCACCGGCGTTCGGACTGCGTCGACGATGTAGGCCTCGGCCATGGGGTCCTCCGGGATCGGCCGGGCGCTGGCGCTCCGGCGGTGCTGGTGCCCCCAGTCTGACGCCCCGTCAGAAACCGAACCAACAAGCGTCCGATCTCCGCCCGGACGCGACCTCGCCCGGGGCCTCGATGCGTCGATGCATCAGGGCCCCGGGCGCAATCGGCGGTAGGTGCGTCGGGTTGGAGTCCCCCGACCCCGTCGCACCTCCCGACTACCCCTCGGACCCGGCCGGGGCGCTGACTCCGGCCAGAGCCTGGGGGGACCGTGTGGCGCCGTAGCCGGCGGCGCCGTGTTCCTTGACGTCGAGGCCCATCAGCTCCTCCTCCTCGGTGACCCGGAGACCAACGGTCGCCTTGATCGCCTGGAAGAGCAGGCCGGTGGTGACCGCCACGAAGGCGGCGATCGACACGACGCCGATCAGCTGGGTGACCAGCTGGGCGGTTCCGCCGCCGTAGAACAGGCCCCCGTCGGTGGCGAAGAAGCCAACGGCGATCGTGCCGAAGGCGCCGCAGACGCCGTGCACCGAGACCGCACCGACCGGGTCGTCGATCTTGAGCCGGTCGAAGAACAGCACCGACTCGACGACGAGCACACCGGCGATCAGGCCGATGATGATCGCACCGATGTTGGAAACCGCTGCGGTGCCGGCGGTGATGCCGACCAGGCCGGCGAGCATGCCGTTGGCGGTCATGCCCACGTCGGGGGAACCGGTGCGGATCCAGATGATCGCCATGGCGGCGAGGGCACCGCACACGGCGGCCAGCGTGGTCGTCAGGGCGATGCCGCCGATGGCGCCGTCGGCTGCGAGTTCCGAGCCGGGGTTGAACCCGTACCAGCCCACCAGCAGGATCAGGGTGCCGAGCACGGCGAAGGGGATCGAGTGCGGCGGAAGCAGACGGGGCTTGCCGTCGGCGCCGTAGCGGCCGATGCGGGGCCCGAGTGCCAGGGTGCCCATCAGGGCGGCCACGCCGCCGGTCATGTGCACGATGCTGGAACCGGCGAAGTCGCTGAACGGGGTGGAGAGCTGCGACAGCCAACCGCCGCCCCAGGTCCAGTGCACCACGATCGGATAGATGATCGCGGTGATACCGATGCTGTAGACGAAGTAGCTCTTGAACTTGGTGCGCTCCGCCATGGCGCCGGAGACGATCGTGGCGGCGGTGGCGGCGAAGGCCACCTGGAACACGAAGAACACCGGCACGGTCAGCGTGCCGACCGGTTCAAGGTCGCCACCGAGGAAGAACCCGGAGGTGCCGAAGAAGTCGTTGCCAGGACCGAAGGCGATGGCGTAGCCGATCACGAAGAACGACAGCGCACCGGCGCTGAAGTCCATCATGTTCTTCATCATGATGTTGGCGACGTTCTTCGCCTGGGTGAGACCCGCCTCAACGAGGGCGAAGCCCGCCTGCATGAAGATCACCAACACGGCCGCAAGCAACACGAACACGTTGTCGAGGTTGGTCTGCACCTCGGTGGCGGAAATGTCCTGGGCGCCGGCGGGGCCGGCGAAGGCCAACCAGGCGGCGCCGAACAGCGCGGCGCCGGTGATGCGGCGAAGGCCGCGTGACTGCACCATGGAGAGCAGTGCGTTCTTGGCGAAGCCGGGTGGGTGCTGGCTGAGCCTTGGGGTTGTTTGCGTGGTCGGTGGCATGGGGGAGGTCCTCCTGTTGGTGCGCCGTCGTCTGAGTGACGGGGATCAACCTATGGAGGCCTGATTTCGGGTCGATTCCCACGACGTCAACGGCGTGTTGCGCCTGTGTCAACGCTGCGTTCCCGTTGTGTCAACGGAATGTTTCGGCGCCCGGGGAACCCTTGACGTCGCCCGGTTTCGTCGGTGCCCGCGGCCAAGCCGATCGGCTCGGCCCGACCTACGCGTCGGTGGCGGGGCGCATCTCGGAGGGGTCGAAGTAGGCGCGAAGCGAGGTGATGCGGGCGTCGTCGTCGAACGTCATCACGTCGATGGCGCTCAGCAGCATCTGCTGGTCGCCCACCGTGGGCCGGATCTCCATGTGGAACGCCACCTCGCCACCGCACACGTTGGCCTTGATCATCCGCAGTTCGATCTCCGGCGCCAATTCGTGGGAGGCGTCCCAGAACGCCCCGATCGCCTCGGTGCCCTCGTGACGGGGGCTGCCGACCGGGTCCTCCACCCACGCGTCCTCGGCGAACAGGGACAGGTAGCCGGCCCGGTCGTTGGCGGAGAAGTACGAGATGTAGTTGTCGACGGTGGAGGCGATGGCGGCGGGGTCTGCGGTCATCTCAGGACCGTACCGCCCGGCGGATTCGGTCGGCTACCGTCGCCGGTGGAAGCTGCAGGCTGAGCGGCTCGTTCTGGCGCGGTCGGGGCTCGGAGCCGTCGTGAGGCTTCCACTGGTCGTGTCGCTCGATCCAGCGGATCCCACGGCGGTTCGAATTGCACAAGGCGGCGCCGATGGCGAGGCGTCATGGTTCTGCGACGAGTTCCGACAACCCGCCATGGCCATTGACGTCGCTGAAGCGCTCTGGCGTATCGCCGACCTGCCGCCACGGGAACGTCAGGGAACGTGGTATCTACTCGATGCGGCTACACCAGCGGGTCGAGGCCCAGTGCGGCGGCCACGCGCCGCCGGTGCCAGCGGGCGTCACCGAAGCGCGAGGCCAGCGCCCAGGATCGCTTCAGGTACAGATGCAGATCGCACTCGGTGGTGTAGCCGATCGCCCCGTGGCACTGAAGCGCCTGCTCGCCGACGAACAGCACGGCGTCCGACGCCATCGCCTTGGCCATCGACACGTGCCGATGGGCGTCCGGGTCGCCGTTGGCCATGCTGTGGGCGGCGCGGTGCACCATCGGGGTGGCGAACGACAGCTGCAGCCGGGCGTCGGCCAGGTGGTGCTTGACCGCCTGAAACGATCCGACCGGCACGCCGAACTGCTTGCGCTCCGACACGTACGCCACCGTCATGTCGATCATGGTCTCGCCCAGGCCCAGCAGCTGGGCCGCCGTGCCGAGCGCCGCCCGGTTCCAGGCGTGGCGGATCATCGCCCGGGCCGCCTCGCCCTCGGCGAGCAGCGTGTCCGGGTGCGTCTGCCAGGCCACGCGCGACAGCTTGCGGGCGCCGTCCACCGACCGCTCCGGGCTCAGCCGCACCGACGTGGGGTCGATCACGTGCAGCTCGCCGTCGGCGTAGCCCACGATGACGTCGGCCGAGTTGGCGAAGGCCACCGTCTTGGCCGCCGGAAACGCCGGGACGGCGGTGGCGCCGCCGGGCAACCGCTCCAGCCAGGTGGTGGCCAGCTCGACGGCGCCGTCGGGCGGAGCGTCCTGGGCGATCACCTCGGACAGCAACGGCGCCACGACCATGGCGCTGGAGAGCACCGGATCGGGTAGCCCCACCCGGCCGCATTCGGTGAGGGTGAGCACCAGCTCCTCCTCGGAGAACCCCAGGCCTCCGTGGGCCTCGGGAACCATCAGGCCCAGCACGCCCATGTCGGCCAGCTTGGCCCACACGTCGTGGAGGCGACCGTCGTCGCTGTCCCAGGCCTCCCGCACCCGGCTCGCAGGAACCTCACGGGCCAGCAGGTCGCGCACCGCGCCGGCCAGCTCGAGTTGATCGTCCTCAATGGCAAACCTCACGACACCCTCCGCATCCTCGTCTTCGTTCGCTCGGCGCTCATCCAGCTGCTCATTTCCGCGGCAGCCCGAGCACCCGCTCGGCAACGATGTTGCGCTGGATCTCGTTGGTTCCCGCATAGATCGGACCGGACAGGGCGAACTGCCAGCCCTTCATCCAGCGGCCGTCGTCGACCGCCCCGGGCGAGCCTTCGTCCAACTCGGCCTCCGCCCCGGCCAGCTCCAGGCCCAGCCGGTGCAGCTCGACGTCCAACTCGGACCACCACAGTTTGTTGAGGCTGGACTTGGCGCCCGGCGAGCGGCCCTCGGTCACGTCGGTGACATCGGCCAGCGTGTAGAGCTGGTAGGCCTCCGCGGCCATCCAGGCGGCCGTGATGCGATCGGCCAGCACCGGATCGAGGTCGGCGCGTGCTTTCGCCCAGGCGACCAGCCGGTCGGCGGTCGCCATGAACCGGCCGGGCGACCGCAGGGTCAACCCACGCTCGGACGACGTCGTGGACATCGCCACGGACCATCCGGCGTCGACCTCGCCCAGCACCCAGTCGTCGCCGACGAAGGCGTCCTCGAAGAACACCTCGGCGAATCCCTCGTCGCCGTCCAGGCGGGTGAACCCCCGCACGGTGATGCCCTCGGTGTCCAGCGGCACCATGAAGTAGGTCAGGCCTCGATGGCGCTCCTGCTCCGGATCGGTGCGGAACAGCCCGAACAGGTGGGTGCAGAACGCGCCCCGAGTCGTCCACGTCTTCTGGCCGGTGAGGCGCCAGCCTCCGGCGTCGTCGTCGCGCACCGCCTTCGAGGAGATCCCCGCCAGGTCGCTGCCCGCGTTGGGCTCGGACCACCCCTGACACCAAAGGTCCTCACCCGCGGCCATTCTGCGCAGCAACCGATCCTGTTGTTCCTCGGTGCCGTACTCGAAGATGGTGGGCGCCAGCAGGAAGATGCCGTTCTGCGTCACCCGCTGGGGGCACCCGCCCGGTAGTACTCCTCCTCGAAGATCAGCCACTCCCACAGGGTGGCGTCGCGTCCGCCGTAGACCTCGGGCCAGGAGACCACGCTGTATCGGGCCTCGAAGAGGGTCCGTTCCCAGTCGAGGTGGGCGGCGAAGCCCGCCTTGGTGTCGCCGGACGGCAGCGGCTCGTCGGGCACGTGTTCGGCAAGCCAGGCCCGCACCTCGGTGCGAAAGGCAGCCTCGGTGGGGCTGTCGAGCAGTTCCATCGGTCCTCCGGCTGGGTGAGGTCAGGGAAGGTACCAGCCGCAGGGGACCACCCGGCCACCCGGGGTGGGGTGTTGCGGGTCGCCGTGACGACCACCTTCGCCGATCGTCGAAATTTCCGGGAACTCGCGGGGTGCCCCCGTGCGTCTTATCCACATCAACCCGATTGAGGAGCAACGATGAGCCCCACCCTGACGCCCGAACGTTCACCCGAGTCCGCTGCGCCCACCGCCGCTGACGGCCCACCGACGGCAACGCCTCAGCCGCCGACGCCACCCCGAACTCCTCGCCGCAGGCGGATGACCGCGTTCTTCGGGCGCCACCGGTGGGTGGCCGCCCTCGTCGTGATCGTGATGCTGGCCGGGCTGGCCGGACTGGGCGCCGCACTGCAGGGCTTCGGGGGTTCGGATTCGTCGGCCGCCGGGAGCGCCCCCGCCGCCGACCGCACGGTTGAGAGCCCCATTGCGGACGGCACGGGCTTCGACGCGTCGCCCGAGGCGTCGAAGGCGCTCGATGAGGACCTCGGCGGCGTCGCCGCCCCGGTGGCCGAGACCCAGGCCGCGGGCACCGGGGTGGCCCCGGACGCGATCGGGCCCGAGGAGCCACTGCTGCCCGAGCAGACGCCGCAGGTCACCGGGGTCGACCGGGAACTGGTGCGCACCGCCACGCTCGACATCAGCGCCGAGGAGCCGGACACGGCGTCGGCGAAGGCGCGGTCGGTGGTGACCGCACTGGGCGGACGTGTCGCCCAGGAGCAGTCCAGCTTCTCGGGCAACACCTCGGTGGTGCTCACCCTGGCGATCCCGCCGAAGAACTTCGACCAGGCGATGGAGGAGCTTGCGGACCTGGGCAAGGTCACCAACCGCACCCAGTCGACCGACGACGTCACCGGGGAGGTCACCGACCTTGAGGGCCGAATCACCACCCTGAAGGCGTCGATCACCCGGCTCCAGGGGTTCCTGGCCGAGGCCTCCGATGCCGGCCAGATCGGCATGCTGGAGAGCGAGCTGCTGCGCCGTGAAACCGAGTTGGAGGGGATCCAGGGCCGGCTGCGAACCGTCGAGGCCCAGGTCGCCGAGTCGACGGTGACGCTGACGATCTCCGAGCCGGGCGAGCGGCCCGACCCGGTGATCGAGGACGACGACGGCGTCGGCTTCATCGACGGCCTCACCCGGGGCTGGGAGGCGTTCACCGCCGTCGTCAACGCCATCGTGGTGGCCACCGCCGCCCTCGCCCCGTTCCTCGGCATCGGCCTGCTGGTGTGGTTGGTCGTCCGCCTGGTTCGACGCCGGGGCTCGAGCGCCGCCCAACCAAGCGACGGGTCGGGTTGCCCGATGGGGCGATCGTTGATTGGGCAGCTCGTGCGGTGGCCGGTGGACCTGGCCACCGAGGTGGTCCAGGCCCCCAGCACCCTCCGGTCGCTGCGCGAGACGGTCACCATCCTGCCGGACACGGTCCGGCGGCTGGAGGCTCAGATCGCGGCCACGACGGCCGTCGTCGACGGCACCGTGCCCCGCATCGAGGGCGTGGCCGAGCAGATCGGCGTCAACATCGACGGGGCGGTCACCGTGGTCGACGGCATCGCCGGCCGCATCGAGCCGCTGCAACAGTCGCTCGACCAGGTGCTCCCCGAGGTGTTGCGGCTGGTCGAGGTGGTCGACGGCAAGGTGCACACGATCGGCACCGACGTCAGCGAGCTGTCGGAGGCGCTCATGGTGGCGCTTCGGCTGATCCCCGGCGTCCGCAGGTCGTCCCGAGGCGCCTGAACCGCCCGGGCTCCGTTCGGGTGGCGCCCAGGTGGGGTCCGGGGCGACCGCTCAGTCGACGATCGCCTGGGTGACCAGCTGGGTCAGCTGGCTTCGCAAGGGCCAGGTGCTCGACGGCAGCAGCTGGGTCATGAACACCGCGGTGATCTCCTCCACCGGGTCGACGAAGAAGCCGGTGGAGGCGGCACCGCCCCAGGCGTAGGTGCCCGGTGAGCCCAGCACCTTCTGGGCGGCCGGATCGATCACCGTCGAGAACCCCAGCCCGAAACCCACCCCCGCAAAGGCGGTTTCGGCGAACATCGATCGGGCGAACCCCTGCAGGTCGGTGTTGCCCGGCAGGTGGTTGCGGGTCATGAAGTCGAGGGTGCGGGGGCTCAGCAGGCGGACGCCGTCACGTTCGCCCCGGCGCAACAGGAAGTCGCAGAACCGCAGGTAGTCGTCGGTGGTCGACACCAGCCCGCCACCCCCGGACAGGAACGACGGCACCGAACGGCTGACCGGCCCGAGCTCGTCGAAGCGCATCGCCAGTTTGGTGGCCGGGTCGGGCACGTGGAGTGCGGCCAGGCGTCCCCGCTGGTCCTCGGCCAGACCGAAGGCGGTATCGGACATGCCCAACGGAGCGAGGATCCGCTCGGCGATGAAGACGTCGAGCGATTGCCCGCTGAGCACCTCCACCAGGCGACCGAGCACGTCGGTGGACACCGAGTAGCACCAGGCCGAGCCGGGCTGAAACCGCAGCGGCAGGGACGCCCAAGTGGCCACGGCCTCGGCCAGGGTGACGCCCTTGGGCGCGCCCAGGTCGTAACCGGCATCCCGATAGAGGGCGTCGGTCGGGTGGCTGCGCTGAAACCCGTAGGTGAGCCCCGACGTATGCGTCATCAGGTGCCAGACGCGCAGCGGTTCGGTGATCGCCTCGGTCTCCGGCTCCAGCGAGGACCCGCCCTTCCACACCCGGGTGGCCGCAAACTCGGGCAGGTACGCGTCGAGCGGGTCGTTGAGCTCGAAGGCACCCTCCTCGTAGAGCATCATGGCGGCCACCGAGGTGATCGGCTTGCTCATCGAGTAGATCCGGAACACCGTGTCGTCGACGACCTCGCGTCCGTCGGCGGTGTCGGCGGCGCCGTAGTTGGAGCGATGGACCAGCTGCCCCCGGCGGGTGACGGCGATGGTCCATCCGGGCAGGCGACCGTCGTCGACGTAGGCGCGGAAGTGAGCGTCGATGCGCGCCAGCCGGGAGGCGTCCATGCCCACCTTGGACGGCTCGACCACCTCCCGCACATCGAGCGACGGCACTCCGCGTTCGGGCAACATCATCTCCGGGGCCTCCCTGGGTTGTGGTGCGGCCCCGTTCTAACCGATCGGCGGGTTCTCCGCCGCCGCCGGACCTTCGCGCCCACGCCCGGTGGCGTTCAGCGCGCGAGGCGTTCCAGCGTGGCCTCGGCCTCGGTGACGATGCCGCCGATCACCTCCGCCACCGTGGGCAGCGAGTCGATCACGCCGACCACCTGGCCGGTCGGCAGGATGCCCACCTCGGCCTGGCCGTCCACCATCGCGGCCTTGGTCAGCATCGGTGCGTTGGCCGCCATGGCCAGCTGGGCCCAGGTGAGGTCCTGGCTCTTGCGCATGGCCAGCCCGGTCGTGACGAGGTCCTTCATCGAGGTGCCGGTGAGCGCCCGGAAGCGCAGCGCGTTGCGCAGGGCGTTGGCCACACGCACCGGGGCGACCCCCGACTCGAGCGCCGAGATCACCTCGGTGGCGATCACCCGCTGGGGTGCCCCGTCGATGGCGGTGGTGCGCACCGTGCCGGTCACCGGGGTCTTCAAGTAGATCGCCTTGACGTGATCGGGCACCCCGGACTCGGCGGTCAGCAGGAAGCGCGTGCCCATTGCGATCCCGTCCGCTCCCTGGGCAAGGGCGGTGACCAGGCCCCGACCGTCGCGGTAGCCGCCGGCGCCCAGCACGACCACGCCGTCGCCGTCCGGACCGGCCGTCGTCCCGGCGCCCACCGCATCGGCCACGTCGGGCACCAGCAGGCTGGTCGGCACGGCGCCGGTGTGGCCACCGCCCTCGCCGCCTTGGGCGATGATGCAGCGCACGCCGAGGCCGGCCATCTTCTCGGCGTGGCGCCGGGCCCCCACCGTGACCATCGTGACGATGCCGGCGGCGTTGAGGCGCTCGACCACCTTGGCCGACGGCGGTCCGGCGAACGACGCCACCGCAACCCTCCGCTGCTCCAACAGCCCGATCCGGCGGTCGAGGTCGGCCTGCACGGGCAGCAGGTTGACGCCGAAGGGCGCCTCGGTGGATGCCGCCACCTTGTCGATCGCCGCCTCGAGTTCCTCAAACGTCATCGTCGCCGAGGCGAGGATGCCCAGACCTCCGGCGTTGGCGGTAGCGGCGGTCAGGGTGGCGCCCGAGACCCATCCCATGCCGGTCTGCACGATCGGCAGACGCACGCCGACCAGCTCGCAGAACCGGGTGGCGAGGACGGGGTGGCTACTCATCGGGGACCTCCCGGGCGGCGATGCCGTCGGGGTCGATCTCGTTGCGCAGCAGCGCGAGCTCGTCGGCGGTCGGCGGCCGGGAGGTGGCGACCTCGTCGGCCATCGCCAGCTCGAAGCCGGTGGCGGCCACCACCTCGTCGACCGACGTCCACGGGTGCACCGAGCGGAGGCGGGCGTGGTTCACCCCGTTGGCGTCGGTGGACTCGAAGTCGATGACGCACAGGTTGGTGACCACCCGCCGGATCTCGTGGAAGCGGGACGCCTCGGGACCCAGCTCGGCCGCCCGGTCGTAGCCGACTCCGGAGACGACGTCGACCGACTCCACCAGCGACTTCGGCGAATGGTTGCCGACGAAGTAGCTCGTCGTGTGGCTGATCGTGTTGCCCGGCGCACCACGGAAGCCCAGCAGCTGCGCCTTGGGTTGGTGCCAGTCGCCGATGGCGGCCAGGTTCTGGTTGCCGTAGCGGTCGACCTGGCTGGCGCCCATCATCACGTGGCGGCGGCCGTTCCAGAGCAGCTCGAACATGCGGCGATACGGGTTCCAGTGTTCGACGACACGATCGGTGTCGACCCGCCCGACCGCGGGGGTGTTGGCGGTCAGCGTGGCGAGGCCGTCGGTGATCGCCAGGTCCGGCTCGAACGCGGCGCGGGCGAGTCGGCCGCCGATCAACGGCAGGTTGCCGATCGGGTTGCACAGCCGCTCGCCGTCGCCCCGGAAGGCCTCGGCGATGGCGACGGCGCAGTAGTCGGCCCGGGTGGCGGTCGTTGCGTTATGGTCGCTCATCGGTTGGCCTCCGCGGGGATCTGGCGGCTTGGTCGGTCGACGAAGGCGGCGATCCAGTCGTCCCAGGCCTCGTCGCTCTTGCCGGTGGCGGCGTAGGCCCGCTGGGCGTCCTCGTCGCGTTCGTAGTCGGGCAGGCACTGGGTGAACCCGGCGCCGCCCGGCGCCTCGACCACCGCATCGGTGTTGAGGCGGCTGACCAGCAGCGTCTGCACCGGCCCCTCGTCGAGGAACTCGGCGGGTTCGACCACCCGCTCGCAGCTGACGATCGCCCGGTCGGCGGCCCGCACGAACAGGTCGTCCATGAACGGGTCCTCGCCCAGCAGCTGTGCGTTGCCGGCGGCGTCCGCCCGGTTGGCGTGGATCAGGGCCACGTCGAGGTGGAGCGCCGGGACGGCCAACAGCTCCTCCGGCTCACCCCCGTGGCGCCCGGGGTACGGGCTGGTGACCGTGCGCAGGTCGGGCATCACCCGCGGCACGTCCGAACCCATTCCCGCACGGGTGGGCAGGAAGGGCAGGTTCCATCCGGCGGCGTTCAGCCCGAGCAGCACCATGCCCTCGTCCCACTCGGCCGCCTCGATCGACCCGGTCTGGCGGGCGGCCCGGTAGTGGGGTTCCAGCGGGATCGTGTCGAGGGTGACGAACCCGGAGACCACCTTGGACACCTTGCCGGCGCGGCACAGGATTCCCACCTCGGGCCCGCCATAGGCAACAACGGTGAGGTCGGACAGGTCGTCGCGGGCGACGAGTTCGGCGATCAAGGCCATCGGCTTGCGCCGGGACCCCCACCCCCCGATGCCGATCGTCATGCCCGAGACGACGTGCGACGTCGCCTCGGCTGCGGTGGTCACTTTGTTGGCCACGTGGCCCCTCTCTTCGGTGAAGTCGATCCTCCACCACTGGTCTGAACTAATGGTCGGTTGATGACGGCCCGGCTACCCGGATGCTCGCCGACGGCGACCGGTCATCGTTGGTGGGTGGGCGCCCGCTTCTCGACGAACGCGTCTCGGGCCTCGTCGGACACGCCGGAGAGGTTCAGCTCGAAGGTGAAGCCCTGCTCCATGCGGTAGCTGCGACGCACGTCCACCGGGTCGATGGCGTTGAGCGATTCCTTGGCCCGGCGGATCACCAGGTTGCTGTGACGTGCGATCGAGTGGGCGATGCGCTCGGCGGTGGGGAGCAGCTCCTCGCGTGGCACCACCTCGGCCACCGACCCCCACGCGTGCAGCATCGACACGTCGATCGGATCGGCGGTGTAAACCATCTGCCGCATCCGGTGTGGGGGCACCAGCCGGGCCAGGTGCGTGGCGGCGCCGAGCGCACCCTGCTTGACCTCCGGCAGGCCGATCGTGGTGCCCTCGGCGGCGACGATCACGTCGGCGTTGCCGATCAGCCCGATGCCGCCGCCCAACACGAAGTCGTGGATCGCGCAGATCACGGGCACCTCGCAGTCGTAGATGGCCCCGAACGCCGCTGCGCAGCCCCGGTTGGCCCCGATCAGGGCGTCGAAGCCCTCGGTGTTCTGCATCTCCTTGATGTCAACGCCGGCGTTGAACCCCTTGCCGGCCGCCGACAGGATCACCACGGCCACGTCGGGGTCGCGGCCGGCCTCGGTGAGCAGGTCGGCCAGCTCGAACCATCCGGCCACGGTGAGGGCGTTCACCGGCGGGTTGTCCATCACCAGGTGGCGGATGCCGTCGGTCGTGGTGACGTCAAAGCCCATCGCGAGTCATCTCCAGGGTCGTGCGGCGCCCATCGGCGGCGACCAATCTGACGATGTGTCAGATTGGAGAGGAACGGTAGTCCAGTCTGCTCGGAGCGCACCATGAACACGGCCAACACCAACCACGGCGGACCCGCCGACCCGTTGGACTTCACCGGCAGGGTGGCGCTGGTCACCGGCGGATCGCGCGGCATCGGGCGGGGCATCTCCGAGGCGTTTCTCGCCCGGGGCGCCCGGGTGGTGATCTGCGGGCGGACCGAGCCGGAGGAGCTTCCGGCCGCCGGGGGCCGAACCGCCCGGTTTGTGGCCGCCGACGTCCGCGACGCCGAGGCGGTCGACGTCCTGATCGGCGACATCGAGGCCAACGAGGGCCGCCTCGACGTCGTCGTCAACAACGCCGGCGGCGCCCCCCAGGTGGATGCCGGCGAGGTCAGCCCAAGGTTTCACGAGGCGATCATCGCCCTCAACCTCACCTCGGCGCTGCACGTGGCCCAGCGGGCCAACCGCGTGATGCAGGCCCAGGAGTCCGGCGGGTCGATCGTCAACATCGCCTCGGTGTCGGGCGTGCGCCCGTCGCCGGGCACCGCCGCCTACGGGGCGGCCAAGGCGGGCATGATCAGCCTGACCGCATCGCTGGCGGTGGAGTGGGCCCCCAAGGTGCGGCTCAACGCCGTGGTGGCCGGGCTGATCGAGACCGAGCAGGCCCACCTGCACTACGGCGACGAGGCCGGCGTGGCCGCGGTCGCCACCACGGTGCCGCTCGGACGCCTCGGCACACCCGGCGACCTGGCCGACGCCTGCCTCTACCTCGCGTCCCCGATGGCGTCGTACGTGTCGGGATCCACCCTCACCGTGCACGGGGGTGGCGAACGTCCGGCGTTCCTCGGCGAGGCCCAACCGACCCGGTAGCGGCCGACCGATCGGGTTGCGGCCGCCCGCGCCCGGCGACCGTCCGGGCCGCCCGGCCACACCCGAACCCCCGTCGACCCTCCCCCAGCAATCCCGACCGGCCGGGTAGCGTTCGGGTTGTGCGTCCCACGTCCCCGCTGCTCGATCGTGCCCGCGCCGGCCGCATGGGCGTCCTCGTGGGCCTCGGGCTGCTGCTGGTGTCGTGCGGCGGCAACTCGGGTGTCGGGCTCTTCGGCGACTACAACGGCAAGCTCAACATCGAAACGGGCGACGTCGCGACCGCCCGGCAGCAGGCACGGATCATCGTCGAGGAGGGCCACCGGGGTCAGCTCGAGAAGGAGGACACCACCTTCCCCACCAAGTTCCTGTGGGTCGTCGGTCGTGACGACCAGGCCGTCCTGACCTTCAGGGTTCCCGCCGAGGAGTTCGACGCCACGCTCGTGGACCTCGACAGCGCGTCCCTGGGCAAGATCGTCGACCGGGACGTCACCGGCCGCGACGACATCGAGCGTCGCAGCGACCTCTCCGAGGTCTCCCAGATCATCGACGACCGGCTCTCCGACGTCATCAACCGCGACGGCGAGGACGAGGAGGTCATCAACGCCCAGGAGCGCCTCGCCGACATGGCCGACCTGGCCAATCGCCCGGTGATCGTCGTCCAGCTGCACCCCGGACGCGGGTTCCTCGACTGGGTTGCCTGGTTCATCTTCAACCGGGTGCTGTGGGTGGGGATCGCCGTGTTCGCCGGCTACTCGATCGGCCAGAAGAGCAAAGAGGCCCACACCAGCGTCGTGATGACCAACGACGACGAGCGGCAGAACTCGCCGGAGAAGAACCCGGGCGTGCAGGACCGCGGCAGCAGCGCGTAGGCCGGTACCGGCGGGCGTGGTTCGACGCAGGTTGGCCGATCTGGCACAGTTGGCACCACGCATCTGACGCGGCGTCAGATTCAACCGTCGCCACCGCCCGTCGGCGGTTTCGGTGGAACGTCCCGACGCCACCCGGCCACAGGAGCACGCCATGAGCGCTCACGAGTCCGTCGCTTCGGCGCCCACCTCCCTCGCCATCGAGGGGTGGTTCGAGACCGAGCCGACGCCGGCGCTGATCGGCTCCCGGTGCGTCGGCTCCGGCACCTACTTCTTCCCGCCGACCGAGATCTCCCGCGCACCCGGTCACGCCGGCGGCCCGACCGAGCCCGCACGGTTGAGCAACCGGGGCACGCTGTGGAGCTACACGTCGGCCGGCTACCAACCGCCCGAGCCCTACCGGGAGCCGCCGGGGAGGCTTCTCGCCCTTCGCAATCGCCGCGGTCGAGCTGGCCGAGGAGGGCTTGGTGGTGCTCGGTCAGGTGCCGGCGGACGTCTCGACCGATCAGCTCACGGTGGGCATGGAGATGGAGTTGGTCATCGACACGCTGTTTGCCGATGACGGCGGCACCAAGGTGGTCTGGAAGTGGCGGCCCGTCGACCTCGACGGGTCGGCAGCGGGCAGCGATCGTGCGGCGACCGACACGGAGGGCGAGCGCTGAGCAACACCAACGAGGTCGCAGTACTGGGTGTCGGCATGCACCCCTGGGGCAAGTGGGGTCGCAACTTCGTCGGCTACGGCACCCATGCGGCGCTCGCCGCCCTCGACGATGCCGGCATTCCGTGGTCCGACGTGGGCTTCGTGTCGGGCGCTGCCACGATGCGCAACGGCTACCCGGGCTACGTCCCAGGTGCCACGTTCGCCCAGGCGCTCGGATGGACCGGCGTTCCGGTCACCTCCAGCTACGGCGCCTGCGCGTCGGGGGCCATGGCCATCGAGGCCGCCCGCGCACGGATCCTGTCCGGACGGTGCGACGTGGCGTTGGTCGTCGGTGCCGACACCACCCCCAAGGGCTTCCTGGCACCGCAGGGCGGCGAGCGCACCGACGATCCCGACTGGCTCCGGTTTCGGCTGCTCGGGGCCACCAACCCCACCTACTTCGGCATGTACGCACGCCGCCGCGTCGACCTCTACGGCGCCACGGTGGACGACTTCACCGCGGTGAAGGTGAAGAACGCCCGGCACGGTCTGAACAACCCGAACGCCCGGTACCGCAAGGAGTTCTCCGCCGAGGACGTCGCCGCCTCGCCGGTGGTGGCCGATCCGCTGCACCTCCTGCACATCTGCGCCACCTCCGACGGCGGTGCCACCATGGTGCTCGCCTCGATGGACTACGTCCGTTCCCGGGGCCTGAACAGCCCGGTACGGGTGGCGGCGGTGTCGACCACCACGCCGACGTACCCCAACACGATCATCGAGATGCCACACTTCGCCACCGACTCCACCGTCGGCTACCCGATGCCCGAGCGCACCTTCAAGCAGAGCATCGGCCACGCCGCCTACGAGGAGGCCGGCTTGGGCCCCGACGACGTCGACGTCGCCGAGGTGTACGACCTTTCAGCGGCGCTCGAGTTGGACTGGTACGAGGACCTGGAGTTCTGCGAGCCGGGTGGGGCCGAGGCGATGCTCCGGGAGGGGGCGACCACCATCGGCGGCCGACTGCCGGTGAACCCTTCTGGCGGGCTCGCCTGCTTCGGCGAGGCCGTCCCGGCCCAGGCGATCGCCCAGGCGTGCGAGCTCACCTGGCAGCTGCG
>JAWKIE010000027.1:0-64125 GCA_041394485.1 Microthrixaceae bacterium | reverse complement strand
CGGGAGGTTCACCCGACCGCCACGAACACCACCGCCACCAGCCCCACCGCCATCCCCGCCCCTTGAATCCTCTGCGGACGTTCACCGTGAAGCGCCCCGGCGAGGCCAACCGTGGCCGCGGGATAGAGCGACTGCACGGCGGCCACCAGCGCGAGCAGGTCGGAACGAACAGCCAGCAGGTAGAAGGCGTTGCCGCCCGCGTCGAACACTCCGCCCGCCAGGGACAGGGTCACGCTCCGGTCGGTGCCATCCTCCCGTGCGCCCCGCTTGGAGGCGGCTCGGGGCCACCTCAGCACCCCCAGCCCCGCCGCCAGGGTCACCATGACCCCGACCGACGCCCCCCGGCCGATCAGCACCGGCCACAGGTTGGACCCCTCCGAGGTTCGGCTGATCAGCACCAGGTAGCCCCCGAATCCCAGACCGGCGGCCAGCGCCCGCAGCAACGTGCCGGTCGCCACCTGTCGGGGCTCGTCCGGGAGTCGCCGCTCCCGGGCGACCATGGCGATCGCCGGGAAGGCCAGACCAATGCCCAGCATCACGAGTGGACCCGGACGTTCACCCAAAGCCAGGCCCGACACCACGGGGACGAGCGCCGACGTCACCGCCGACACGGGTGCCACCACACCCATGGGACCGATGGCCAGCGCCGAGTAGAAGGTGGCGATGCCCAGCGACCCGACGACGCCGGCGCCGAGCGACCAGACGACGTCTGCCCGGTCGACGACCCCGCCCTGCATCAGGCACACCACCAGGATGAACGCCGCACCGGTCGTCATCGAGATCAGCGTGACGACCACCACGTGCAACCGGCGGCTGGCGGTGCCGCCGAGGAAGTCGGCCACGCCGTAGGCGGCGGCTGAGAGGAGGGCGAGCAGGATCGGCACGGCGGCGCAGGCTAGCGGTGGGGGGTCCGAACGCCAGGGGCCCGGTCCAAACGCCGGGGCGGGCCGGCTATGCGATCGTCGAGGGCGCTTGCGTCATCCCCGTCATCCCCGACCGAAGGCCTGCGCCGCGCCGCCAGGCAACCCATCCGACGGTGAGGGCGACCGCCACCGGCATCACCAGCAACGGCGTGACCATCCCGGTGGCGGCCAACAGGTGCACGAAGCCCCAGGCCCACACCGCGGCGATCATCCACGGCGCGGGACGCCCCGCCGCCAGGTCGCCGCGCCGTCCACGTGCCGTCGTCGCCCGGTCGGCCAACACCCACAGGCCGATCAGGGCCAGGCCGGAGTCGTAGAACATCGAGTGGGGTGGTAGCAGCACCAGCACCGCCAACGTGGCGGCCAGCAGCGCCGGGTCCAGGCGCTTGGTCGGGTCGGCCGTGGCTCCGCGGCGCCACGAGAGCGCGATCAATCCGGTCAGCGCGCCGGCGGCCAGCAGACCGCCCACCACCAGCGCCACCATCGAGTGGTACCCCCAGATGCTTCGGGCGACGCCGACGAAGCTCAGCTCGTTCATCGCATCGTTCTGTGCCACCACCGACGGGTAGTCGCCGACGTCCTTCGGCCAGTTCCACACCCAGTCCCACCCACTGACCAGCGCTCCCAGCCCCCACAACGTCGCGCCGGCGCCCGCGAGCCCGCCCAGGATCCCCCATCGGCGATGCCTGCCGACCTCCATCACCAGCACCAGGACGATCAACGGCCCAGCAAACTGTGGCTTGTAGGTGAGTCCGGCGAGCAGCGCCCCCGCCATGACGTCGCGTCCTTGACGGAGCGCGGTCCAGGCGCCGACGGCCAGCGCCATCGTCAGCGCGGTGTTCTGACCACCAACGATCCCTCGGAGCAGCGGCCAGAACGCCACGGTGGCGACGACCACCGGGAGAAAGGCGCGATCGATCAGCCGCACCTGGGGCCTCAGCAGATGAAGCGACCCGACCACCATCGCCGTCAGGGAGACCACCCACACCAGGAAACTCAGCCGGTAGCCCAGCGCCGCCAGCGGAACGAACAACGCGGCCAGGAAGGGCGGATACGGGTAGTAAACGAACTCGTCGGTCGTCGTGCCCATCAGATCGCCCTGAGCCGTCGCCTGTGCCTCGACGTCGTAGAGGTTGGACCCGTCGCCCTCCAGCACCATCCGGCCAGCGCCGTAAAACGCCGGGTAGTCACCGCCCAGACGACCGGCCGGACCGTCGGACCCGCTTCCCCCGACCACCGAGGCCCCGAGGGCGATCAACAACGCCAGGCCGAGAGCGACGGCGATTCGGGAGGCGCGGGGCGACACGAGGGCCCGCAGCACCGGCGACTGGTCGCCTGCGGTGTCGCCGGTGCGGTCGTCGAGGACGGGTGTGGTGGCACTCACCGGTTCCCATCGGCAGTCGAGCGGCGGTTGTGATCGCTCCGGGGTCGGGGCGGGGGCGCGCCGCCACCCCTACGCTGGGACGTTGATGCCCAGCCGCTCCGCTTTCGCCCGCCGTGTGAGGCGTTCGGCCTCCAGGCTGCGCTCGGCCGTTCGGGAGCGACTGGGGTCCCCGGACCCCGTTGCCGACGGACCCTGGGCCCGGGCGTCGCTCGACCGGGCGAGCGGCCGGCTGAAGGTCGTCCTCGAGCGCCCGGAGGACGCCGGGACACCCGACGAGGCGGGCGCACCGCAGGTGCGGCTTCGCCACGCTGCCGGTTCGCTCGTCGTGCCGCTGGTGCACAGCACCGATGGCGCCCACCGACTGGAGGTGTTGTCGGTCCGTCGCCACGGCGTGGCGACGCCACTTCGGCCGGGCGCCTGGCGGATCGAGGCGTCGTCGCCCACCGGATGGCGACCGGTGCTGGGCCGCGAGGCCGCCGGGGGACCGGTGACCGTGCCGGCGGCCGGCGTGAGGTACCGGCTGGTGTCCACCCCGTCCGGCCTGGAGCTTCGCAGCGCGGTGCGCCCCTCCGTCGACCGGCGGTGGACCCCGGTGCAGCGATACCGAGCCGCACGGTTGCCCCGGAGCGCGTCACGTCGCCCGCTGGAGCGGGCCGTGGTCTACGAGTGTTTCTGGGGTCGCCAGGTGGGCGGCAACCCGCTGGCCATGGTCGAGCCGATCCGGGAGCGCTTCCCGGGCATCGCCGCCTACTGGGTGGTCGGCCCGGGTCAGGCCTCGGCCCCCGAGGGCACGACCGCCGTCGTCCGGTGGAGCGCCGAGTGGTACACCCGGTTGGCGTCGGCCGAGCTGGTCATCACCAACGCGGCGCTTCCCGACCACTTCCGGCGACGAGAGGGCCAGACCGTGCTCCAGACCTGGCACGGGACGCCGCTCAAACGCCTGGGCCTCGACATGTTGAGCTTCGAGCACATGAGCCCCGGCTACGCCGAAGGCCTGAGGGTGCAGTCGGCCCAGTGGAGCGCACTGGTGGCCCCCAGCCCCCTGTGCTCGCAGGTGTACCCGAGGGCGTTTGCCTATGACGGTCCCCTCCTCGAGGTCGGGTCTCCGCGGAACGATCTGCTGGTCGCCGGGACGGACCCGGCTCGCACCGCCGACATACGACGGCGGCTGGGCGTCGACGATCGACGGCCGATCGTGCTGGTGGCCCCCACCTTCAGGGACGGCCGGCACCGGGACGGCGACCTGGCGGCCACCGGGCACCTCGACCTCGACTCGCTGTGCCGCTCCCTGGGCACCGACGTCACCGTGCTGTTTCGGGCCCACAACTGGATCGACGCCGCATCGGTGCCGATCGACCAGCCGAACCTGATCAACGTGACCGACTATCCCGACATCGCCGAGCTCTATCTGGTGACCGACGTGCTGGTCACCGACTACTCGTCGGTCATGTTCGACTTCGTCGTCACCGGTCGCCCGATCGTGTTTCACACGCCCGATCTGGAGCACTACCGCGACGAGTTGCGCGGCTGGTACTTCGATCTGGAGGCCGAGGCACCCGGCCCGATCACCAGAACCGAGTCCGAGCTGACCGCGGCGATCGCCGCCGCCCTCGACCAGGGCACTCCGGCCGCCCACGCCGATCGCTACCGGGCCTTTGTCGAACGATTCACGCCCTGGGAACGAGGCGACGCCGCCCATCGGGTGGCCGACGCACTGCTCGACCTCACCGTGCGACAGGCCGGGACCTCGACCGACGGCCACGCCGGTCGTTGAGCCCCGCCGACCCGACGGCCCACCACTGCGACCCAACCGCCTTGACCGTAGGGGTTGGTGCGGTTGAGGCTCACGTCATGACCGATCCCCTCCAGGTGCTCACCCAACGCCTCGCCGCCGCCATGGAGTCGGTGGGCCCGGAGGCGGCCGGCGCCGACCCGATCGTGCGCCAGTCGGACCGAAGCGACTACCAGGCGAACGGCGTCATGGGGCTGGCCAAGCGGCTCGGCGCCAATCCGAGGGAGGTCGCGCAGCAGGTGGTGGACGCGGTCGACCTCGACGGCATCGCCACCGTGGAGATCGCCGGGCCGGGGTTCCTCAACCTCGCGCTGGACGCCTCGTTCCTCGGAACCTCGGCCGCCGAGGTGATCGCCGACACCCGGGACTCGAAGTCGGCGTCCGCCGAGTCGTCCCAGCGCGTCGTCGTCGACTACTCGGCGCCCAACGTGGCCAAGGAGATGCACGTCGGCCACCTCCGTTCCACGGTGATCGGCGACGCCCTGGTGCGCATTCTCGAGGCGCAGGGCGACGCGGTGATCCGCCAGAACCACATCGGCGACTGGGGCACGCCCTTCGGCATGCTGATCGAGCACCTCGTCGACCTGGGCGAGGAGGGGGCGGTCGCCGAGCTGGCCCTGGGCGACCTCAACACCTTCTACCGCCAGGCCCGCGTGTCGTTCGACGAGTCGGCCACCTTCGCCGACCGTGCCCGGGCCCGGGTCGTGGCGCTCCAGGCCGGCGACCCCGAAACGCTGCGCCTGTGGCGGATCCTGGTGGACCTGTCCGCCGAATACTTCCAGTCGGTCTACGACCGCCTCGGCGTGCGGATGACCACCGACGACCTGGCGGGCGAGTCGATGTACAACGACCTGCTCGACGGCGTCGTCGCCGACCTGGACGCGGCCGGGCTGCTGGTCACCTCCGACGGGGCCCGCTGCGTGTTCCCCGAGGGGTTTACCAACCGGGAGGGCGAACCGCTGCCGTTGATCGTGCAGAAGGCCGACGGTGGCTACGGCTACGCCACCACCGACCTGGCCGCCATCCGGTATCGCATCGACGAGCTGACCGCCGACCGCATCCTGTACGTCGTCGGCTCCACCCAGGCCGAACACCTGGCCATGGTGTTTGCCGTCGCCCGGGCGGCGGGCTGGTTGACCGACGCCACCGAGGTCGACCACGTGGCGTTCGGCTCGGTGCTGGGCGAGGACCACAAGGTGATGAAGAGCCGGGCCGGGGCGTCGCTGAAGCTGGCCGACCTGCTCGACGAGGCGGTCGCACGGGCCGCCGCGATCCTCGAGGAGAAGGACCCCGACCTCGACGAGGCGGAGCGCGCCGAGGTGGCACGGGCGGTGGGCATCGGCGCGGTCAAGTACGCCGACCTCAGCTCGGACCGCACGCGCGACTACGTCTTCAGCTTCGACCGCATGCTGGCCCTGGAGGGGAACACCGCGCCATACCTGCAATACGTCGTGGCCAGGGTCCGGTCGATCCTCAGGAAGGCCCGTGCCGCCGGCGTGGCCGTACCCGGTGACCGGGGCGAGTCGATGCCGGGGTCGGTGGGTGTCGACGAGCCGGCCGAGCGGGCGTTGGCGCTCGAGCTGGTGGCGTTCGACCGGGTGGTCGCCGACACGGCCGGCTCCGCCCAACCGCACCGGCTGTGCACCTACCTCTTCGGGCTGGCGCAGACCTTCACCAGGTTCTACGACGCCGCACCGATCCTCAAGGCCGACACCGACGAGCAGCGACGCGACCGTCTGGCCCTGGCGATCGGAACCGAACGGGTCATGGTGCACGGCCTCGACCTGTTGGGCATCGACGCGCCCGAACGGATGTAGGGGTGGTCGCGGGGTCGGCGTCGCCCGCGGGGGCGGGTCACCACCAGGACACGCCCGCCGGTGTCGGCCCCGCCGGGCAGGACGCGCAACCGTCCCCCACCGGCCTCGCGGCGGCCACGGCGGCCGTGTCGCTGTGGGGCGGCGGCAACGTGCTCGTCGCCGCGGTGCCCATCGACGGGCTCAGCCTCGCCTTCCTGCGCCTGTGGCTGGCGTTCGCCGTCTACGGGGTCGTCCTGGTGGCCCGCGGGGTGCGCCTGCACCGCTCGCAGTTCCGGCCGGTGCTGCTGGGCGGGTTCTTCTTCGGCGCCGACCTGATCACCTTCTACCTGGCGTTGCAGTACACCAGCGTGGCCATCGCCGTCACCGTCTCGGCGCTGCAGCCCATCGGCGTGCTGGCGGCGGCGTCGATCTTCTTCGGCGAACGGGTCACCCGGACCCACGTCATGTGGGGGACGATCGCCATCGTCGGCGTGATCATGGTGGTGCTCGGTGCCGGAACCGGCGGCGCCGCCACGCTCACCGGCAACCTGTGGGCGGTCGGCGCGCTCGTCTGCTGGGCGGGCTACTTCATCGGCTCGAAGTCGGCCCGGCGCCACGTCGACAACCACACCTACCTGGTGTGGATCAACCTGATCGGCGGCATCATGTTGACCCCGGTGATCCTGGTGGTGGGGCTGGACGCCGACCGGGCGTTCTCCTGGTCGGGGCTCGGCTGGGTGGCGCTGATCGTGGCGGTGCCCGGCAGCGGCCACGTCGTCATGAACTGGGCCCACGCCCACACGACGCTGACCTCCACCAGCCTGCTCACGCTGGCGATGCCCGTCATCTCGTCCGGGCTGGCGGCGCTGTTCCTCGGCCAGGCGGTGGTTCCCGTGCAGATCGTGGGCATCGCGATCACGTTGGGGGCGCTCGCCGCCGTCACCGCCTACAACGCACGTCGCCCGGAGTTTCTGGAGTCGGTGATCGACCAGGTCGATCCCGAGGTGCTCTGAATCCGGGTTGGGCCCGCCTCACTCAGCCGGTGAACCTGGGGCCAAGTGGCGCCGCGTTGGCATCGTCGGTCGACGACGGCGGATCGTCGGGAGCGGACACCGGGCACCCGATCGCCGGGAAGGCGATGATCGGGTCGCCGTTGATCAGCGGCTGCCCAATCTCCCCGATCAGCACCGTCGGGTCCTCGCCGGTGTCGGGAAACGTGCGCGTCTCGGCCGGGTCCAAGGTCGCCTCCACCCCGTTGACGGTGAAGGTCACCGGAACCGCCACCCGGTTGGCGACGATCGTGTCGGGGACGTCGGGGTCCGATGTCGTACACGGCGGCTCGGCCACCAGGATGCTCAGCGGCCCGACGCAGCCCTCCGACGTCATCACCACCGGCACCTCCTCGCCATCGAGCGTGGCCACCAACCCGTCCTCGAAGGGCACGGTCCGCTCGAGCGTCGCCCCCGGTTCGAGAACGACGTCGGGCTCGTCGTTGACCGTCAGCGTCAGCGGGTCCGGCGAGTTGCTCACGATCAACGCCTGATAGCCCGTTGCGTCGCTCGACGGGCAGTGGTCGTAGGTGCCCTGCACCGCGAACCCGCACCCGTTGGCGGCTGGAATATCGATCACCTGACCGGCCACGGTGATCTCTGGCAGCGCATCGTCCCCGGGGATCGGCACGACGACGGTCTCGCCGGCCCCGATGCCGGGTGCATCCGCGACCACGCCGTCGGCGGTGGTGTTGGCGAGCCCGAGTTCCTCCTCCGAGAAGTTGGTGATTCGGAGCACCCCGGCGCCCGGCACGTCGCTCTGGCCGGGACCGGCCGAACAGGCGGCCACCCGATACAGGAGGTAGGGCGCTGCGTCCTGAGCGCCGGCCACCGACCCCAACGCCGGCGGCCCGACGCCGAGCACCACGGCCACCAGCGCCGCAGCCAACCCCGTCCATCGACGTCGATTCATCACTCCACCCCCAGGATTCGGGCCGCATTGCCCCGAAGAAACCTGGGCCACACGTCGTCGTTGAACCCCACTCTAGGCAGCTCGTCGAAGATCCGCTCCAGGGACAACCCCATCGGGTAGTAGCCGGCGTAGAGCACCTTGTCCGAGCCCCGGCTGTTGGCGTAGTCGATGATCGCCTTCGGGTAGTGCTTCGGGGCGAACGCCGACGTGGAATAGTGCAGGTTGGGCCACTTGATCATCAGCTTGACCGCCAACGCCTCCCACGGTTCGCAGCCGTGCCGGGTGACGACGGTGAGCTCGGGAAAGTCGTAACAGACCGTGTCGAGCAACTCGACGTGCTGCGCCAGCATCGGCACACGGGGCCCGGGCACCCCCGAGCAGATGAACACCGGCAGGCCCAGCTCGGCGCAGGCGGCGTAGATCGGATACCAGCGCGCCCCGTCGATGGGCACCTGCGGATCGGTACCCGCCGGAAACGTGACGACCGCCCGCAGGTTCAGCTCGTCGTGGGCCCTGCGGATCTTTCGCACCGCCTCCACGCCATCGTTGGGGTCGGCCGACAGCGACGCCAGGAAGCGGTCGGGGTGGTCCCGCAGCGCCCGCCGCTGGTGGTCGCCCTCGGTACCCACCAGGCCGTACTCGATGCCGTGCCGGTCCATGGCCGCCAGGGTCACCGCCACCGGGTCCTGGCCCTCGGCCAGCGCGTCGGGCACGCCTTTGAACATGTACTCCACCGGGAAATCGAAGTCGTCCAGGCTCTCGGAGTCGCGCAGCTGCGACCGAAGGAACGCGTAGACCTCCCGCTTGTCGGCGAAGGGGAAATCGATCATCGTGTCGATGACCCCACCCCCCATCTGTGCCCGGCTTGGAAGTGCCACGTTGATCCCCTCGTCGTGTCGTCGCGGCAGAGTAGCGAGCACGGGCGCGACCCGTAGGGTGCACGAGGTGACCGAGCAGCAGCCCACGCCACCGCCTCCAGCGAACCGCAAGGGGATCCTTCGGCGGCCGAACGTGTTGCTGGTGACGTTCGATCAATGGCGGGCCGATCACCTCGGGGCGCTGGGCAGCCCGCTTCCGATCACCCCCAATGTCGACGCCCTGGCGGCACACGGAGTGACCTTCGCCGGGCACTACAGCGCCACCGCCCCGTGCGGACCCAGCCGCACCTCGATGCTGACCGGCCGACACCTGATGGGGCACCGGGCGGTCAACAACGGCACGCCGTTGTCGGCCGAGCTGCCGACCCTCCCCCGGTTGATGCAGGACGCCGGGTACGACCCGGTGTTGTTCGGCTACACCGACACCACGCTGGACCCCCGTCTGCTGGCGCCGGACGATCCCCGGCGCTCCAGCTGGGAGCAGCCGATGCCCGGGTTCCGGGCGGGCCGGGCCACCGGCGACGACGTGGGGGTCAACGTCGACACCGCAGCTGCAACCTGGCTGGCCTGGATGGCCGAGCGGGGCCACCCCTTCGACGACGTGTGGTCCGCCTACGGGGTCGCCGACCTGCCCGACAGCGAGTCGGCGATGGCCGACCGGCCCGCTCCGTATCCGGCCGAGTTGTCCCCGGCCGCCCACCTGACCGACGAGACGATCGACTACGTCCGGGGCCGAAGGGAGCCGTGGTTCGCCCACCTCACCTACCTGCAACCGCATCCGCCGTTCGTGTTGCCGGAGGAGTGGTTCGGCTTCATCGACCCCAACGACGTCGGTGCCCCCAATCGGCTGGCCGACCGCGCCGCCGAGTCGGCGATCCACCCGTTGCTGGCGACGTTTCTCAGCATCCCGCAGCTGACCGAACCCGACGAGTGGGGCAACGCCCGCTGGCGGGCCACCTACGCGTCGATGGTCGCAGAGGTCGACCACCAGTTTGGGCGACTGCTCGACGTGCTCGATGCCGACGGCCAGGCCGACGACACGCTGGTGATCGTCACCTCCGATCACGGCGAGCAGCTGGGCGATCATTGGCTGCGACACAAGCTGGGCTGGTTTCCCGAGAGCTACCACGTGCCGTTGGTGATGCGCTGGCCCGCCGCCCAGCGAACCGCCGACGGCGCCCCGCCCCAGGCCGCCACCGTCCGCTCGTTCACCGGACACGTCGATCTGCTCCCCACCATCCTCGACGCCGTCTCGCAGCCGGAGGGCGAAGGCGCCCCGACGTCGAGACCGGCGCTCGAGGAGCAACTGGACGGTGCGTCGCTGTTGGGCCACCTCACCGGGAATCCTGCAGCGGCGCCGCAGCGCCGGGCCGCGCACTGGGAGTGGGACTTTCGCGACCCGCAGCATCGGCTCCCCGAGGCTGCCCTTGGGCTGGGCCTCGATCGGTGCTCGCTGGTGGCCCGCCGCAGCGACGACTGGCTGACGGTCACGTTCTCGGGCGCCCCCACCATGCCGCCGCTGGCGTTCGAGCTGACCACCGATCCCGGATGCCACGTCGATCGATCCGGCGACCCCGACGTGGCGCCGGCGCTCCTCGAAGCCACTCGGGACACGCTGGCGTGGCGACTCCGCAACACCCGGGGCCCGCTGGTGAACGAACTCGCCCGCTGACAGCGAGATGACTTCAAGGCTGCGCTGAAGTGTGATTGCCGTTGACGTCGCTGTGCGTCGCAGGACGACGCCGGAGTCGCTCAGTCCGGAGTCGGATCCGGGTAGAACTCGAAGTGGGCGGGGTCGGGCACCAGCCAGTCGGCCCCGGAGCGGAAGCCCTCCTCACGCATCGCATCGACCAGCTCGGGCGCGAAGCTGACGTCACGGCCCCTCGGGTCGCCGGTCACGTTCAGGTCGAGGGCGATCCCCCACGAGTGGCGCGACAACGCCGAACCAGGCGAGATGCCACGTGCGTTGAAGCACCCGGCGAACGCACCCGGATTCACTGCGTCCTCGACCCCGGAGGATTCCACCGCCTCCAGCGCCCGACGAAGCGGTTCGATCACCCGACGGTGGCATCGCACCTCGCCCAACAGCGGCACGGTGTCGGTGACGATGTTGGCCGCCACCCAGGCCTGGTCGGTCGTCACCTCACGGCCGGACGCAGCACCGACCGCGAACTCGCCGAAGTCGCGTTTGATCAGGGCCTGGGGGGCCACCGCGTCGGCGTGGCGGAGCCAGTCGGTCTGCTCCGAGGTGCGCACCTGGAGGCCGGGTCCGTCGGCACCCGCCGACCGCACCGCGTCGGCGGCGTCGTCCAGCGATCCCGCCGGGAGCGCCAGCAGAAACCGGGGGACCGCGATGCCCAGGTCGGCGGCCGTGCCGGGCTGATGAGCACCTCGGCGCCGGCGACCTCGGCGTCGGGCACCTCACCCTTCACCGTCAGTGTGCGGCCGGAGTCGACGGTCAACGTGCCCCCGATCCCGACCCGCCGCAGCTCCGCCGAGGTGGCTCCCAGCAACGCCTCGTCGGGCCCAAGCGCGGATAGGGCGTCGGCGGTCGCATCGCTGACAAAGGGCCGATACGAGGCCGGGTCGTAGGCCAGCGTGTCCAGCGGGATCGCCCGACCCTCCGCAGTCTGATCCACCGAAGCGCCGTCCGCTGCAGCGGACGACACCAGCCCGAGCGACCCACCGACGACCACCGTGGTCGAGGCGATGGCGCCGGATTCATGAACCGCCTGGGCCGTTCCCTCGGGCAAGCCACCGGTCCCCCACGCCACGACCGACGGCGGCGCGTCGAATGCGGACGGCACCGAGGGGTCCCCTGCGGCGGTGTCGGGCACCGTGCTCTCCGGAGGGGAGGTGTCGGCTGGAGCGGTCTCCGGCCGGCCGGGCTCGGCCGGGCCGGCTTCGCGCCCGGTGGTGCCGGCCGACGCCGTTGTCGACGTCGAACTTGCCGTGTTCGGGATCGGCTCGGCCGACCCACCTCCTCCGCAAGCGGCGCTCACCAGCGCCACCGCACCGAGCACGGCCGCCGCCCGAACGGCCCACAGCCCGGCCCACCGGCAGGCAAGCTCGGACCGTCGACGAGCGGCACGATCCCCCATGGGCCGATGCTACGGGCGGGTGGACCGCATGTTGGCTCGCTTCGGCAGGGCCGGCGACGACCCGGCCAACGGCGCGAGCGACCTAAGGTCATCGCGATGAAGGTCCTGGCGCTGGCGTCGATGAAGGGTGGGGTGGGCAAGACCTCCACCGCCGTGAACCTGGCGGCGTTGGGCGCCGCCACCGGATTGCGCACCCTGTTGTGGGATCTCGACCCGCAGGCGGGCGCCACCTGGTCGGTCGGGGTCGAGCCCGAGCCGGTCAAGGCCGCCCGCACCGTGGTGCGCGGGCGCCGAGAGGTGGCCCGACTGGCCCGCCGAACCGAAGTGCCGGGCCTGGCCGTGCTGCCGGCCGACGAGACCCTCCGCACCCTCGACCTGGCGATGTCCGAAAAGCGACACCCGGCCCGCGTGTTGGGCAAGACGGTCGACCGGCTGGCCGACGCCTACGACCTCGTGGTCGTCGACACACCACCGGGACTCACCCTGGTCTTGGAAAACCTGATCGCCCTGGCCGACCTGGCGCTGGTGCCCGTGGAACCCACCCCGCTGGCCATCCGCACCCTGGCCCAACTCCAGGGATTCATCGACGAACGCTCCACCAACCTTCCGCTGGCCGCCTTCTTCTCGCTGCTCGACGAGACCAAGGTGTCCCAGCGCCACCTCTACGCCGAACACCGGGCGACCAACCCGGCGTTCCTCACCACCGCCATCCCCCACTCCACCGCCGTCGAGCGCCTCGGTGCCGAGCGCCGCCCCACCGTGAACTCCTCGCCGGGGTCGCTGGCCTCTCGGCGGTACCGGTCGCTGTGGGCGGAGGTCTCCGAACGCCTCGACCTCGCCGAGTGATCGCCGGGTCCTGACGCGGCCCCAACCGCCGCTGGGGAGCGACCCCGCACGCGTAGACTCCCCCACCGGCCCGACCCGGGCCGAGACCGCAAAGGACAGCTGATGGCGGACCCGTGTCCTCCCCCCGAGAGCTGCGCCGCCGTCCCTTCGACGTCGGCCGACGCCTGGTCGACCTGGTTGGGCCGACCAGCGATGCGGCGCGCCAAAGCCTGACCGCACTGGGGTTCAACTCCAGCTCCAGCTTCGTCGCCGGGTTGATCCTCGCCACGGTCCTCGGCACGTTTCAGCGCTATCCAACCCTGCTGACGCTGGTCCCCGCGGCGATCGGCCTGCGCGGCAACATCATGGGCGGGCTCGGCAATCGCCTGTCGACCGCGATCCACACCGGAACCTTCTCGGTGTCGATGCGGGGCGGCACGGTCATGGGTCAAAACGTGGGCGCTTCGTTGGCGCTGTCGTCGATGCTGTCGTTTGCTCTGGCGGTGATCGCCTCGGTGGTGGCCAGCGCGTTCGGGTTGGAGGCCAACCTCAACCTGGGTCAGCTGGCGATGGTTTCGATCGTCGGCGGCCTGTCGGCCAGCGTGCTCGTACTGATCGCCACGGTGGCCCTGGCGGTCGTCGGCGTTCGACGCAACTGGGACCTGGACAACCTGGTGGCCCCCTCCGTGTCGACGTTGGGTGACGTCATCACCGTTCCGACGCTGTACCTGGCCAGCCTGGCGCTGGGCCTGCCCGGTGCGCTCACGACCGCGGTCGGGTGGGTGTTGGGCATCGGATCGGTGGCCTGGTTCGTCGTCGCGATGCGGTCGAAGCTGCCGGTGCTGTCCCAGGTGTGCCGCGAGTCGGCGCCCATTCTGATGCTCGCCGCCGCACTCTCGACGATGGCGGGGGTGGTGGTCACCAAACAGCTCAGCGCCTTTGCGCTGCTTCCGGCGCTGCTGATCCTGCAACCCGCCTTCGTGTCCAGTGCCGGTGCCCTGGGCGGCATCCTCAGCTCCCGTTTGGCCACCAAACTCCACCTCGGCCTGGTGGAGCCCGACGTGGTTCCGGGCGCCGAGGTGCGACGCGACATCCTGACGATCTCGGCGATCGGTCTTCCCGTGTTTCTCTACAACGCCGTCGGAGCCCAGCTCCTGGGCCGATTCACCGGGCAGGCCGGACCCGGCCTGTTCGCCATGGTGGCGGGGACGCTGACCGCCGGCGTGGTCGTGCTGGCGGTCGTGGCCGTCCTCGCCTACTACGGCACGATCGCCGCGTGGCGCCTGGAGGTCGACCCCGACACCTACGGCACACCGACGGTGACCGCGTCGATGGACTTCGTCGGCGTCGTCGCCCTCGTGGTGGCGTTCAGCACGTTCGGGTGGATCGCCACCGTCTGAGGTCGGCGACACGAACCCTTTCCATGAGGCATCCGCTTGGCTAGGTTTGCCCCGACGAGCGGGGGAGTCACATGGTTCAGTGGCGAAGCGGCACCAGACGAAGCATCCCAGGGGCCATGGGGCGGCGCGCGGTCGCCACCCTCGCGCTGCTCGCCGGTTCGCTGTCGGGCGTCATCACGACGGCATCCGTGTCCGCCGGAGCCGCCCCGGTGGACATCGACATGATCTGCACGGGCGACTCCGGCGATGTTGCCGCCACCACCAGCGGAGACGGTTTCGGGGAAGGCGTCTTCGACTCCCGGTTCATCGCCGGCTTCCTCTCCGACCCCTCGGGTGCCAGTCCCTTGGCGATGGTCACCGTCTCGCTCGACCACGACCTGCCCGAGGTGATGTTGACCGACGACCCGGCGGCCCCGGTGAACGTCGGTGGCACGGCACGCCTCAGCGATGCGTTTTTCGAGGCCCTGACGACCTACCAGGTGGAGCAGCCGTTCGCCGTCGACGCCTCCACTCATGCCAGGCTCGACGGTCTCGGCGTGTCGACGTCCGAGGCCGGCGGGGCAAGCTCGAGGCTGACGCAACCGCCCGCAGGGCCGGGCGTCGAGTTTCCGGTGAACCTGGCGCTGACGGCGACACCAACGGCAACAGGCGGCGGGATGGCGTTGCACCTCACGATGGATTGGAAGCTGCACTTCGACCAAGCGGTGACCAGGCCGGTCTCGATCGATCTCCGCACGGTCTCGATGACCTGTGAGTCCGCCGGAGCCCCGCACGACCTGCAGTACCCCTACCCCGATGAGGAGGGGTTCCCCGGCTTCGCGCCGGCCATTCGCCTGGCTCAGCCGGTGGCCGACGGGTTTGTGGCGACTCCCGGCGGCGTCGTCGCTCGCACGGATCGGACCTTCGAGGTCAACACCAGCGCCATGGTGCCGGTGCTCGACAACGACGAGTCCCTCGACCCCGACCGGGTGATCGACCCGAGCACCCTCACCGTGGTGAGCACGGGCCCCGCCGACCATTGGGACGCCGAGGTCATGGTCCACGGGGGTGAACTCATGGTCACTCCGAAGCAGTTGCGGTTCTCCGACCTGTACACCGAGGTCGAGTCGGGTGACAGCTATTACGGCGGTTTCTACAGCCCGCCGCCGGGCATCGTCCAGACCGGCTTCGGCCCGCCGATGCTGTCGCTGAGCATCGTCTACGAGGTGTGCGACGACGGCGACCCCGCGTCGTGTGCCCGGGGCCTGGCCGAGGTGACGGTGGGCGTCGACCAGATCGACCCCTGCGAGGACCCCACCATCGACCTCGTCTGCGGACCCTACGTACCGCCGGAGCCCGAACCGACCTGCGACGACGACATGTCGCTGTGCGAGGTGCCCGGGTGCACGTGGTCCGAGCCGGACGACCGGTACGTGTGCACCTACCCGGGCAGCCTGCAGGCCGACCCGGGCGACCCGCCCAGCGGGAACGACCCGCCATCGAGTTCCGACGACCCGCCCTCCGGGAACAATCCGACCGCTGGCGGCCCCGACGGCAACGGCCCGGGGGACGACCAACAACCATCGGCCGGGGATCCACTGACCCCTGCCTTCACGGCCTGAGGACGCGGACATGACCCACCGACCAGCCTCAGCACACACCCAACGGCCCGCCGCAGGTGGCCGTCGCCGACCCTTCGCCCTCGCAGCGATCGCCGCAGCGATCCTGCTGCCGGCCTCCTGCGGGCAATCGACCGCCCGCGTCGAGGTGGGCGCCCCCGCCCAAACCCCGGCAACCTCCGCAGAGTCCGGCCACACCGACGGCCACACCGACGGGAACATGGACGGCGGGCACGCCGACGGTGGCATGAACGGGGACATGGACGGCGGGCACGACGGTGGCATGGACGGCGGCCACACGGACGGGCCAGGGTTCACCGAGGTGCCGGGCGGCATCCTGTTGGATCAGCCGGATCACGGCGACCATCACGGCCAGGACCCCTGCTCGGCCCCGGTCACCCCGGAGGACTACGAGGCCGCCGATCGGCTGATCGCCGACACGGTGGCCGCCATGAAGCACTTCGAGCACGTCGACGCTGCGAAGGCCGCCGGGTACGTCCAGATCGCCCCGCCGTTCGGCGGCGAGGGCGCCCACTGGCTCAACCCCGCGTACATGGGCGACGGCCAGTTCGTGAACCCCAACCGGGTGGAGTCCCTGGTGTACCGGGGCGACACGTTGGAGGCCGCCATGTACATGATGGACGACGCCGACCAGCCCGGAGTCGACGTTGGGGGGTGCCTGACGCCGTGGCACCTGCACGACAACCTGTGCATCGCCGACGGCTTTCAGATCGTCGGGATTACGAGCACGGGTGACTGTCCAACAGGCTCGACGAACGAGCCGACCCCCCGCATGCTGCACGTGTGGTTGGTCCCGCACGAGGGCGGCCCGTTCGCCGGCATCTTCACCTGACGCCCCGCCGCGACGCCCCGCCCGGCGGTCCGGCCCGCGTTCGATCCACCCGCCGTCACAGCGCGTCCGTAGTGTTCGTCGTGTGGGAGCGTCGACGGTCAACCTGAACTACCCGATCAGGCACCACCACCGCCTGGGGGTGCTGCGCAGCACCGCCCTGGTCGCCGCCGCCGGATCGGTCGCCGCACTGACCGCCACGCTCGCCGCACGCCGTTGGTCACGGCGGGCGGCGCACCCTCGCAGGGCGCAGGTCTCGAACCGGAGCATCGAGCAGCACGACGACACCGGGACGGAGGACGTGCCCCCGCGGAACCGCACGACGCCGTGGCCGTCCGGTCGCCCCTCCGGCTCGACCTCGGGGTTCCTCGCCGCCGTGGCCGCCGTCGCCGCAGCCACCGGGGCCGTGGTGTGGCTCCGTCGCCCGGCCGGAGGCGGGCGCGCGCCCATCGGATTTGCGGTGGTCGACACCGAGACCACCGGCCTGGACCAGGCGCTCGACCGGGTGATCGAGGTGGCCGTGGTGCACGCCGACGGCCTGGGGAACCTCACCGACACCTTCTCGTGGCGCACCCGTCCCGACGACGGCCGCCACGGCGCCGAGCACGTCCACCACATCAGCCAAGCCGACCTGGCGGGTGCGCCGACCTTCGCCCAGGTGACCGATCGGCTGAACCGGGCACTTGATGGGCGCACCCTGGTGGCCCACAACGCCCCGTTCGACACGCGCTTTCTCGCCGCCGAGTATCGGCGGGCCGGCCGTCCCGTGCACCCGGCACTGCTCCGGCCGCTGTGCACGGTCGAGCTGGCCTCTCGCCTGGGCATGGCGCCGCTTCGCCTGTCGGCGGTGGCCCGCGCCCTCGGTTCGCCCCAGCCGGCCACCGCACACCGTGCCACCGACGGCGCGGTCGCCACCGCGCAGCTGCTGACGCCGCTGCTGAACCGTGCCGCATCGCCCGGGCCGAGGAACTCCCCCTGGTCGACGGCACCCGACCCCGGGACGCACCGCAGCGCCGCCGACCCCCGGGCCGCCACGGATCCGACCGACCGACGCGTGGTGCCCGGGCGGTCAGTCGAGCAGGTCGCTGACCAGCGCCGCGATCGGGCTGCGCTCCGAACGCGACAGCGCCACGTGCCCGAAGAGCGGCGAGCCGGTCAGGCGGGCAACCACCGAGGCGATGCCGTCGTGGCGGCCCACGTGGAGGTTGTCCCGCTGCGCGACATCGTGGGTCAGCACCACCCGGCTGCCCTCCCCCAGGCGTGACAGGGCGGTCAGCAGCACCATCTGTTCCAGGTTCTGGGCCTCATCGACGATGACGAAGCTCTCGGTCAGCGTCCGGCCACGGATGTGGGTCAGCGGCAGCACCTCCACCAGTTGTCGGGCCCTGACCTCCTCGATCACCTCCGGCCCGGCGATCGCCTCCAGCGCGTCGGTGACCGCCGCCGCCCACGGGTTCATCTTCTCGGCGGCGTCGCCGGGCAGAAATCCGAGGTCCTGGCCACCGACCGCATAGAGGGGTCGAAACACCAGCACCCGTCGGTGCAGCTCCCGTTCGAGCACCGATTCGAGCCCGGCGGCCAGCGCCAGCACCGACTTGCCGGTACCGGCGGGCCCTCCCAGGCTGACGATGCCGACCCGCTCGTCGGCCAGCAGGTCGAGCGCCACCCGCTGCTCGGCCGAGCGACCGTGCACGTCGAAGAGCGAGCGGTCGCCGTCGACCAGGTGCAGTAGGCCGTCGGGGTGCAGCCGGGCGAGCGCCGAGGACGACTCGCCGGTGAGTACGACCCCGCTGTTGACCGGCACCGTCTGGCCGTCGGAGGCTCCCGACGAGGCCGACCCGGCGAGACCGTCGCCCTGCACGTCCGTCAACGGCACGCGACGTGACGAGTACAGCTCGTCGATGATCGCGCTGGTGGTCGGCATCGTGACCATGCCGGTCAGCGACGAGGCGTCCGCCTGCTCGTTTCGGTACTCCTCGGCGTCGAGCCCGGCGATGGCGGCCTTCAGCCGCAGCGGAAGGTCCTTGGTGACCACCACCGAGTCGAGGCCCTTGTCGGCCAGGTTCCGGGCGACCGCCAGGATTCGATGGTCGGGCGCATCCTGGCGGAACTCGGCGGGGAGCGACGACGCCTCGACGTGGTTGAGCTCCACCCGAAGCGTGCCGCCGGCATCGTTCACCGGCAGTGCGTCGGTGAGCCTGAGGCCGTCCTCGGCGCCGGCGATGCGCAGGTCCTCGAGGAACCGCAGGGCGGTTCTGGCGGCCCAGCCAAGCTCGGGGTGGTGGCGCTTGCCCCCGAGTTCGGTGAGCACCATCAGCGGGACGACCACCTCGTGCTCCTCAAACCGGGCGAGCGCCCCCGGGTCGGCCAGCAGTACCGAGGTGTCGATCACGTAGGTGCGAGTGATGAGCCGACGGTACCAAGGCGACGGGCCCTCCGGGGCGGATGAGGGTGGAATGGGCCATCGGTCCCATCCGCCGTCCCCCCGAGTCGACATCTGACGACCCGTCAGGTCTTGGTAGTGTCACCGGTCGCGCCGGGCACGGCGCGTCTCGGGAGGCGTAGATGGATCTGGAGTTCACCAAGGAGGAGCACGAGTTCCGCGACCAGGCTCGGACCTGGCTGCGGGACCACCTTCCCTCCGAGGAACGGCCCGCCATGGGTCAACCGATGCGCGAGTTCGACCTGGCCTGGCAGCGCACCCTGTACGAGGGGGGTTGGGCGGGCATCAACTGGCCCACCGAGTTCGGCGGCCGGGGTCTGACCGACATCGAGCAGATGATCTGGTACTCGGAGTTCGCTCGGGCCGACCCGCCCTTCACGCTCAACAACAGCTGCACGTTCGTGGGCAACAATCACGGCGGTCCCACGATCATGGCGTCGGGCTCCGACGAACAGAAGGCCGCCCACCTGCCCCCGATCCTGCGGGGCGAGGTCGTGTGGTGCCAGGGGTTCTCCGAGCCCAACTCCGGCTCCGACCTGGCCAGCCTGGCCACCAAGGGCGTCATCGACGGCGACGAGCTGGTGGTCAACGGCCAGAAGATCTGGACCAGCTACGCAGACGTCGCCGACTACCAGGAGCTGTTGGTACGCACCGATCCGGACGCCCCGAAGCACAAGGGCATTTCGTGGGTGATCTGCGACATGAACACGCCGGGCATCGACGTTCGGCCGATCGACACGATGGCGCATCACACCGACTTCGCCGAGGTGTTCTACGACGACGTTCGCATTCCCCTGACCAACGTCGTCGGCGAGATCAACGACGGTTGGCGGGTGGCGATGAGCACGCTCAGCTTCGAACGGGGCACCGCGTTCATGGCCGACCAGATCGAGCTGGCCGCCACCGTCGAGTCACTGATCGAGGAGGCTCGTGAACGCACCGACGCCCGCGGCCGGGCCCGCATCGACGACGACGAGATCGCCCGCCGCCTGGCCACCGCCCGAGCGGAGGTGGCCGCGTTGCGATCGATGACCGTGGCCGGGATCAGCCGCACCCGCCGCACCGGCATGCCCGGCCCGGAGGGCTCGATGGTTCGTGCCTTCCACGGCGAGCTGCACCAGCGCGTGTACCAACTGGGCCTCGACATCATCGGCACCGAGGCGCTCGGGCTCACGCCGATCGACGGCGAGGGCAACTGGACCGGCCCCTACCTGCAGAGCTTCGCCTACACGATCGGCGGCGGCACGACCGACATCCAGCGCAACATCGTCGGCGAGCGGGTGCTGGGCCTGCCTCGTCCGCCCCGCTGACGCGCCCACCCACGCCGACGCCCCGACCGACCGGACCGGAGCGATCGGCCCCCAGCCACCACACCGTTCGACCGCAACAAAGGACCCGCCCCGTGGACCTGCTCCCCACCGACGAACAAGCCGAGATCGCCTCCACCGTCGCCGCCGCGCTGCGCTCCGCCTTCCCGATGAACGACCGGGACCGGTACGACGTCATCGGTGCCCAGGCCACCCGGCTGTCGCCGGCGGGTGACGACGACCCCGGACGGCGGCCGCCGCTGATCGACGCGGCCACCTGGTCGGGGTTCGGTGAGCTCGGGTGGTTCGGCCTGGGCCTGGCCGAGGCCGACGGCGGCGTGGGCTACGGACTGGCCGAGGAGGTGCTGCTGGCCGAGGAGCTGGGCCGTCAGGTGGCGCCGGGACCGTTCGTCGCACAGATCCTCGCCGCCCGGCTGGCGGCGGCCGCGGGCCTCGACGCTGCGGAGGCCCTGGCGGCGGGCACGGTACGCGCCGCCTGGGGCGAGCCGACGACGTCGGCCGCACCGCCGACACGCCTCGGCCCGGACACCGACGGAGAACTCCTGGTGCACCACGCCGAGGGCGCCGAGTGGATCGTGGCGATCGCCGGCGAGCACGCGGTGTTGTTGGCCGCCGACGCCCTGAACATCGACGCCGACCTGGCGCCGCTCGACCCGCCCACGCCGCTCCGCAGGGTTCGGGCCCAGGGAGTCGCACCGGGCGCCTCGGACGAGACGGGCGCAACCGCGCGCTGGGCGACCACCCTGATCGCCGCCCAGCTCGCGGGCATCGCCGAGGCGACGTGCGCCATGTCGGTCGACTACGCCAAGGAACGGCACCAGTTCGGCCAGCCGATCGGATCCTTCCAGGCGGTCAAGCACCGCTGCTCCGACATGGCCGCCCGCGCCGAGGCGGCACTCACCCAGACCCGATGGGCAGCGCTCACCGTGGACGACGCCGGAGACCCGGCCACCTCGGCCTTCGAGGTGGCCTCCGCACGGGTGATGGCCACCCGGGCCGCCATCGTCAACGCCGAGGTGAACGTGCAGAACCACGGCGGCATCGGTTTCACCTGGGAACACCCGGCGCACCGCTACGTCACCCGGGCCCGTTTGTTGGAGCTCACCGGCGGGTCGACCGCCGACCACCAGGCCGCGCTGCTGGCCACCCGGCCGGCAGGCAAAACTGCTGAACAATTCTGGGTGAAAGGCTCTCGCGTTTTCTGGTGGATGTGGGCGTCCAAGGTCAATGCAGGGAACGTCGGATTCGATATCAAAAGGAGTTATTGGACGCTGCGGCGTTCGTCGTATATCTTGTGCCCGACGATTCGGTGTGCGTTTCCTCGCGGAGCATCGCAGCGTCTGTTCCCTGATGATGGATTCGCGGATCTGTTCCCGTGTCAGGGCGTGGCCATACATCAGCCGGGTGATGTGATCGCGTCGGTGCTGGTGTTGCGGTCTCTCGAAGGGCTGTCGGATGTAAAGCAACTGAGCTTTGGCGACCGATTGAGATGGAAGGTGGCGTGGGTTGTCGATCACCGATCGGGTTTCATCCCACGACGTTGACGCAGTGGCGTAACCGGCTGCGGCGATCGGATCGTCGGAGCGGATCTTCGGCGCGGTGCGCGACGTGATCCGGCTCGACAAGCGACATTGGCGAACAAGCATCGGCGGGCTCTCGACTCGACGTTGCTCGATGACGCTGTCGCGACCCAGGACACGGTGACGCAGTTGGTGTCGATGATGCCAGTCGCACAGCCATCCCGGCTGCTGCGGCGGTCGAGTTGTTGGCGACGACTACAAGAAAGCTGACTCCAGGCAAAAACCCGGCGTGCGTGGAACGACCCTGCAGCCCGCGACGAGTTGATCACCCGTCTCGTCAACGACGCCCTGCCGTTCACAGCGCAGTCCGAAGACGTCGATCTCGATGGACCAGCAGCGGTTGGTTGCGTTGTTGGCCTTGGTTACCGGCCCAAGACGTCGAGCCCGGCGACGAGGACGCCTGGAAGATCGAGCGCAGATGCGCGAAGCTTATCGCACGATCTCGACGGTGGACGGAACGCGCCACATGCGCAAGTCGAGGTCGTGCCATCGTGACGGGTACAAAGCTCACGTCGCAGTCGAGCCCGACACCGGGCTGATCACTGCGTGTGGTCTGACACCAGGAACAGAAGGTGACGGCCGAGCCGGCATCGAGCTCTCGATGGTGAACCCGAAGGACTCGACGTGTTGGCCAGTTCGCGTACGGGTCCGGCGACTCGCTCGCCGCTCTGACCGATGCAAACAGCGCCCGGTGATCAAGCCATGGCCGCTCGCCCGGAACCCCAACCTCGACAACAGCCAGTTCACGCGA
Source organism: Microthrixaceae bacterium (assembly GCA_041394485.1). GTDB lineage: Bacteria > Actinomycetota > Acidimicrobiia > Acidimicrobiales > Microtrichaceae > Microthrix. The sequence continues at coordinate 41,514 of JAWKIE010000027.1, read as the reverse complement.
CGACCGTCATCTGACTACACCGCCCGAGCCTCACCTGCCCGAACCAGATCACGACCCACATCACCGACAAGGGCACTGCACGACGTTCGGGCAAATGTCGGAGCTGTCCGCTCCTTTCACCATTGCACACCGCAACCGTTGGCGGCAGAACGCTCCACGTCTCGGCGGACAGCGACAGGCATCTCGCCGCGAACCGGAAAGTCCTGGCGAACAGACCTTTGAACCTGGTCGCCGACTACGCGCCAACACCGGCCGATGGTCGAACGCACCATCGCATGGCTCGTTGCCAGCGGCCACCGACGCTGCCGACACTGCGGCGTCGACCGCAACAAGATCGCCTTGTCCGACCCAGAGCCGCGGTCATCAACCTCGGTAACTGATCGCCTCGGCCTCGCCGGCAGCACCACCTGGAACCTCACCCCAAGCGGCTCAACCAGCTGAACCGGGCTGGATACGGCAACGCCAACCCGACGACATCCCCAACCAAACCTGACCATTCCGCTACGTCACCCGGGCCCGTTTGTTGGAGCTCACCGGCGGGTCGACAGCCGACCACCAGGCCGCGCTGCTGGCCACCCCGGCCCCGGCGGGCTAGCCGGGAGCTCCCCCCACCCGAACCGGGGAGCCCGATCGTACGTCGGAGCGCGTGTTGGACTCCCCAGTTCGCCCGGTCGGGTGGGTGGGGGCGGCTCGGTCGGGTGGGTGGGGCGGCTCAGCTGCGGGGCAGGTCCCGGAACGGCGCGGTCTTGTCGGGTCGTGACTCCGGCGGAAGGCCCAGCACCCGATCGCCGATGATGTTCCGCTGCACCTGATCGGTGCCGCCGCCGATGCGGGGTGCCCACTGGGACAGGAACACCCCGGTGTAGCCGCCCCCGTGGGGATCGGACTCGCCCCACAGCATGCCGTCGGCCCCCTGGAGGGACATCACCACGTTGCCGACGTCCTCGTAGAACGCGGAGACCGCAAGCTTCATCACCGAACTCTCGGGTCCGAGCGGCTCGCCCCGGCTGACCGCGGTGCGCACCCGGTACCCGAGGAACCGAAGCAGCTCGAGGCGGGTCCACAGCCGGGCCAGGTCCTGTCGGGAGGTCGCATTCCGGTGGTTGTGCTCGGCGGCGGCTTCGCCATCCGGGGGTGATTGGTGCGCCGGGCGGCCGAGGCCCCGTTCGCGGGCCAGGGACGCGATCTGGGGCCACTCGATCATGCCGCCCCCACCGATGGCCGACCGTTCGAAGTTCAACATGGTGAGCGCCACGCCCCAGCCGGCGTTGAGGCCGCCGACCAGTGCGTCCGCCGGAACCCGCACCTCGTCGAAGAACACCTCGTTGAAGTGGACCGCTCCGTCGATCTGGCGCAGAGGGCGAACCTCAATGCCCGGTGAGGACATCTCGATCAGAAAGGCGGAGATGCCGCGGTGTTTCGGAACGTCGGGATCGGTTCGGGCCAGCAGGATGCCGTACTCGGCCAGATGCGCCGCCGTGGTCCACACCTTCTGCCCGGAGACGACCCACTCGTCGCCGTCGCGAACCGCGCGCGTGGCCAGCCCGGCCAGGTCCGAACCGGCACCCGGCTCCGAGAACAGCTGGCACCACATCTCATCGCCCCGCAACAACGGATCGACGTGGCGCTCCAGTTGCTCCGGCGTTCCGTGCACCAGCAGCGTCGGGCCGACCATTTCCAGCCCCACCTGGAAGTACCTGGCCGGAACCGCATAGTTGCGCTCCTCCTCCGCAAAGATCGCCGCCAGCGGGGAGCTGAGGCCCCGACCCCCGTGCTCGATCGGCCACGACGGCGCCCCCCAGCCGCCCTCCAGCTTGGTTCGCTGCCAGTCGGCGGCCCGGCCGCGGTTGGCACGGTCGGCCTCGATGCTGTGGGGCCGATGGTCCGCCAGATGCGAGCTGTCGTCACGGTTGCGTCGAACGGCGTGGGCATCGAGAAAGGCCCGGGCCTCACGCCGCGTCGCAGCCTCCTCCGGGGAATCGTCGAAATCCATTCTGAACAGCCTCCCGGAGCTCCCTCCAGCGCATGCGTCCGGACCGCTCGTACTCGTCCGCCGCAGAATAGGCCCTTTGACCGGCAGCCCACCCGGTTCGCCGCTGAGTACAGTGATGCACCGTGACCCCGCCGCGCTCGAACTCGCCAGCTCTCGGGTCGGACGCGTCGAAGGGCGACGCCCCAGAGGAGGAAACGGACGAGTTTTTCTCGCCCGCCAACCCCACGCCCCCTGACGGCACCCGGGTGGTCGACCTCCGGGCCAGCCATCCCCCGGTGCTTCGGCGGACCGAGCCGCCGCGCGACCGCACCGCATCGGCGACGACCACCCCCGAACCCGATCCACCCGCCGATGACGACACCGGCCTGGTCGCCGTCGTGCAGCCCGAGCCCCGGCTCAACGACGACACCGCCATCGTGCCGGTGATTCGCCTCGGCGCCACCGACGAGCGCGCCGACGAGCGGGCCGACCATGGCCACGACGGCCCAGCGGGCACCGACACCGATACCGGCATCGTGCCGGTGGTTCGGCTGGACGACCTGGAGCACCCGCCGGGTGGGGCGCGGGGCGACCACGCCGACTCCACCGAGATCAACCTGACCACCACGCCCGATCCGCCAACGTCGAGGAACCCGGACCTGGAGCTAATCGACGAGCTGACGCCGACGGGTCAGATCGAGGTGGTCTCGGTGCCGGACACCCCCGACCCGCAGCATCAGCGCGAGGACGATGGGCCACCCCGGGACGAGCGCGCGGCACCGACCGGCGACGCCACCGACTTCGAGATCGACCACGACGACCCGACGGCCGCTTCGAGCGTCGTCGAGGCGCCGTTGGCGCTCGACGACCTTGGACCGCTCGACCCGCACGACGGCGCCGCCCCGCCCCCGGAACTCGACCCCGGTCCTGACCACCATCAGGGGGGCGACACCGCCGCCGTCGACCGGCCCCGGGCGGAAACGCCGGACGCATCACCGGCCACGACGACCAAGGCGCCGCGTCGTCGCCTGTTTGGACGGCGTCGGCGTCGCGGCTCCACCGACCCCGCCGACGGCCGGACGACGCCCGCCGAGTCGGCCGAGTCGGCCACCGACCCGACTCCGGAGCAGATCGCCGCGACCGACGACACCGACGACACCGACGACCTCGTCGAGCCACCCCCAGTTCCGGCAGCGTCAACGGCAACGACAACGTCAACGTCAACGTCAACAGATGAGACGGCATCCGGACAGGCGGCGACACCCCGGCGGCGACGCAACGTCATCCTGCCGCCGGACGCCGACGAGCCGGCCGGGCCACCGACCCTGGGCGACACCGGAGCGCCGAACGAACTCGCACCGGTAGCGGACACCCGGCCGACCGGCGAGTCGGGTTCGCTGCCCGACGACATCGTCGAGTCGGCGATCCCCTCCGGCTTCCCGTTGCTTGCCGACCCCCCATCAGCCGAATCGACGGCCCGGTTCGACGAACCGCCGCCTGCGCCCCTGGCGTGGGCGGGCGCCTCCGGCGGGCCGGCCGACCAGCTCGACGTCAGCCCGTCCGACCGGCCGACCGGTGGATCGGACAACGCCGGCGGCACCACCGACTCGATCGGGTGGGCCCAGGTCGACCCGGAGCCGGCGCCGGACAACTCGGACGCGAACGACCTGTCGGGCCTCGTCGCATCGCCGCAGGAACGCGACGCCACGGACAACCCCGGGCACTTCGACGACACCGATCTGTTCGGATGGGAGTCCGGCGATTCCGGCGGCGCCGAAACCTCCACCCGGGAGCCGAGCGTCGAGGCCGCGACGGAGCTCTTCCGTTCGCCGACGCCCACCGACGATTGGCAACCGCTGGACGACATCACCGCCGCCGGATTGAGCGCCGCGCTGGTCGGCGGCATCAACTTCGAGTCGGATCCCATCGAGGTGGGCGAGGACCCGATCGCGGCCGATGCGACCGCAGACGACTTGCTCGAACACTCGGCAACCGAACACGCAGCAACCGAACACGAGGCGAGTGGAGCCGCGGCGGGTGAAGCCGAGGCGACGGGAGCCGAGGCGGTCGACGGTGACGTGCTCGACCACCACGTTCACGATCTCGGTCCATTCGACGAGGCGCCCGACTACGCCACGACCGATGGCGCGCCACGACCGATGGCGACACACGACCGACGGCGACACGACCGACGGCGACACGCTCGGGAACACGCCGGAACCCGAGCTCAACACGGAGCTCGAGGCCGAGGCCGAGGACGTCGCCACCGACGTCCCGGCGGTCGAGGTCGAAGCGTCCGCCGACCGGATCGAGCCCGACCAGCTGGTCGATGGCCCGGCCGACGACACCGACACCGCCGAGCGCGACGTCATCGACCACGACGAGCCGACCACCGTCGTGGTGGCCGCCGATGACCGTGCCGTCGTGGGCGACAGCCCGATGGTGCTGTTTCCCGACGACTATCCCCACACCGCTGAATCCGAGGCGGTGAGGACCGACGACGACCGGTCCTTCCTCGACGACCCAACCCCGGATAAGGCGGATCCCGACCTGGAACCGGCCGTGCCGGACACGATGTCGCTGTTTGACGACTACGTGCCGTCGTGGGTCGAGCCGACGCCGGCCACCGAGGCCCTGCCCGTCCAGCCCGGCCCCGAGGCGGAGTTCATCAGCCTCGAGGCCATGCTCGCCGAGCTGCCAACCGCGTCCCCCGCTCCGGAGAAGGCGCCGGTCGACGCGCCGGTGGAGGCGTCGACCAACCCGTCGGCGGCACCGGCCGACGACCTGGCCGAGGCCGTGGCGCCACCCGCCACCCCGGTCACCGAGGTGGTGCCGCTCGTCGAACCGGTTGCCGCGCCGGACGTGATCGATCTGGCCGAACTGCCCGAGGAGCCCGGGCTGACGAGCGAACCGTTGGTGGCCGTTGCGGCGCCGTCAGCCGTTGGACGCACGACCGCCGGTTCCGATCGTGCTGCGGGGGCCGCACCGCCCTTGCCTCCGACCGGCCGCCACGACGCGTTCGCCGAGCTGGCCGACCTCGACGGGACCGAGGGCATTCGTGGTCTGCTCGACAGCGACCCGGACTCCGACGACCACGTCGACTCGCACGACTGGTGGGACTTCGGCGACGTCAGCCAGCGCGACGACGACCGCGGCGGGTTTCGAGCAGCCGCCGACGCCACGGAGGCGATCGAGTTCTCTCCGACCGAGCAGGTCCGGTTGGGCCCCGGCGACCTGGCGGCACCGCCCACGGCATCCAAGGCGAGCGACCTGGACTCCCTCGGCGGGCCCGAGTCGAAGACCTACGAGGACGCCCTGCACGCCTTCTTCGATTCACCCGCCGACCGCGACCCGGCCGACGGAGACACCGGCGACCGACCGGCCGACGTCGCGCCCGGCAGGAAGACGCCGGACCTCTTCCAAACCGCCGACACCGACCTCGCCCGCGCCTCCGACGAGCTCGACGAGGTCGACCGCTGGGTCGAGGACACCGAGGACACGCACGGCGATTGGTTGGAGCGCACCAAGCGCACCACGTTGGCCAACCTGATGGGTGCCTTGATGGCGCTGTTGGCCGTCGTCGGCCTGGTGCTCGCCACGGTGTGGGTGGTCAACAACCTGTAACCGGGGAGGCTCGGGCACGTCCTGGCGACGCCGCGATCCGACGCGGCTAGCCTCACCTCCGCTCCTGACCGCCAGGAGGCGGGATGCGAAGGAGACCAATATGTTGCGAACGAACTGGAAGTTGATCGGTGGGATGATTGCGTTGGCGCTTGCCGTCGCCGGCTGTGGCGGAGGCTCGATCTCCCAGGACGAGTTCGCCTCGAAGTTCGCCGACGCCGCCTCCAGCGGCGACTCACCGTTCACCAACGAGCAGGCCACCTGCCTGGGCGAGAAGATCTACGAGGAGGTCGGCGACGACCGCATCAACGAGCTCAACGACGAGCTCGAGGGCGACGAGTTTCCCGAGGAACTGGTGGAGCCGGTGGCCACGGCGGGACCGGAGTGCGTCGCCGCCGGCGACTTGATGGCCGAGCAGTTGGGCAGCGCGGGGCTCACCCCCGAGCAGACCGATTGCATCGTGTCGGGCATCAACGACGACCCGGCGCTGAACCAGCAGGTCTGGGACGCCATCGCTGCCTCCGCCGCAGGTGACGACTCCAAGGCCGCCGACCTGGAGGGCGCGATCACCCAGACGGCCACCAGCTGCGTCGGAGGCTGAGCGAACTTCATATTCGGAGCGATAGGGTGGGAGGCGTGATGCACGCCTCCCACCCTGTTTGCTGTGTGGCGGTCCTCACCCCGATGACCGCCGGTTGCGTCGAACGGTGACCCACCGAGGCACCTCGACGTGGCGCGTCGGTTGGTTGTCGGCGGCACTCCTGGTCACGGTTGGTTGTGGCGGCTCGGCCTCGGGCACCGAGCCGGCCGACTCGACCGCGTCCGCCGCTCGGCCGACCGCGACGGTCCAACCACCCCGCAGCGAAGCCCCCACGACAGCCCCCACGACGGAATCGACCACGACCCGGGTGACGGAGGCCGATCGACCGGAGTCGGCAGAGGTGGCGACGGTCATCGAGGTGACCGACGGCGACACGCTTCGCGTGCGTGTCGACGGCGCCGAGGAGCGGGTCCGCCTCATCGGCATCGACACCCCGGAACGCGGCGAGTGCCTGGCCGACCGGGCCCGGCAGCGAGTGGTGCAACTGGTCGCCTCGGGCGAGGTGGGTCTCGAGCCGGACACCACCGATCGGGACCAATACGGCCGCCTGTTGCGCTATGTGCACGCTGGTGATGCGTTCGTCAACGAGACGCTGGTGTCCGAGGGCCTGGCGATCGCCAGGAGGTATCCGCCCGACACCGCACGAGCCGAGGGCCTGGAGGCGGCCCAGGACGCGGCCGAACGTCACGGGGTCGGCATGTGGGACCACAGCGCATGCGGTCCGGTCGCCGGGGGCGCGGCCGACCTGTCCCTGACGGCGCTCAACGCCGACCCGCCGGGGACCAACGACAACGAGAACCTCAACGGCGAGTGGGTGGAGCTCACCAATCTGGCGGAGGCACCGGTCGACCTCACCGGCTGGGGCCTCAAGGACGAGTCCGCCTCGCACCGCTATGGATTTCCCAACGGCTTCGAGTTGGACGGGCGGGCCACGGTGCGGGTGTCCAGCGGCTGCGGTTCGGACACCGACGACCAACTCCACTGGTGTGTGTCGGGCTCGGCGGTCTGGAACAACTCGGGGGATACGGCGTTTCTGCTCGACCCGAGCGGCAACATCGTCGACACCTACCCGTACTGAGACCGCCGGCGGACCGGTCGGGTGATGCGGTCGGCGAGGGTGGCCGGCCCGGATCAGCCGCCGAACAGGGGGCGCTTCTTCTGCGCCGCCCAGGTGCGCGGGATCCGGTCCGGCAGGTCGGCGGTACCCGCCTGTAACACCGCATAGTGGCCTTCCGGCCGATCGATCAGCCGCACCCCGTCGTAGCCGAGCGGCGACGACACCAGCTCGTCCCAACGACCGGTCGCCTTCGGCGGTTCGGAGACGACCACCAGGCCCCCTCGGCGTACCAGGCCCGCCGCGCACTCGGCGGTGGGCGCCGGGCCCGCGAAGCTGCGGGCCACGACCACGTCGAAACCCTGCCGCCGCTCGGCCTGCTGCCCGACCTCCTCCGCCGGACTGTTGATGACGGTCACCCGATCGTCGAGGTGGAGGCGACGCGCCGCTTCGGAGAGCCAGTCCGTTCGCTTGGTCTTGGCATCGATGAGCACCAGTTCGGCGTCGACCGCCTCGGCGACCACCAGCCCCGGCACTCCCCCACCCGAGCCGAGATCCGCGATGCGGACGGGCCGGAGGTTCGGGTTCACCTCCCGCCAGGCGGCAACGAACCCCAACCCGTGCTCGAGGTGTCGTTCCACCGGGCCCCGGCCGAGAAACCCCAGCCCCTGGGCGTCGCTCAAGACCTCCAGCAGCGCCTCAACCCGGGCGACGTCCAGCCCGTACGGATCGGTCATGTCGAGGTCACCGGGGTCGCGTGGGCGGCGGGGGCGTCCCCAACGCCGGTCGCCCCCTCGTCGGAGAACGCCCGGCGGTCCTCGACGACGGGTTGCCGGCCCGTACGCAGGGGCGACAGCTCGGCGTCGACCAGCAGCGAGCTGCGCCGGCGTGGGGTCAACGCCTCGTGTCGACGCCACCAGGAACGAAGCGCGGGGTGGTCCCGACGCTGCGACTCGAAGTCGGCCCAGACCTCCCAGGTGTCGAATCCCCAGATCAGCAGGCACTCGGACTCGTCGCCCATGGCCGTCTCCAACGCCAGCCCCAGCGACAGCCCGGAGGCGGCGTAGGGCTCCTCGAGCTCCCGCAGGGCCGCGATCAGGTCGGGGCTGCGACCGGTCGGGCAGGTCCACCACTCGTGCAGGTACCCCCCGGCCGACCAGCCGTCGGCGCAGTGCTCTTCGATCCCGGGCGACCAGGTCGGAGCAACGGCGATGCGGTCGAACCCGCCGTGACGAAACTCCGCCGCCCTCCTCCACCACTCGGCCAGACCGGGATCCTGGTGGCCGGCCCCCACCAGCTCGTGGCCGAAGTTGTGGGCGAGGTCGCCCCAGGAGTGGTACTCCCAGACGTTGATCACCGCCGGCCAGGCCCCGGTGGAGCCGACCACCGAAAACACGCCGAAGCACAGCTGACGCCGGGCCGGGCCGTTGTCGGGCCACCAGTTGGCGGTCATGTGGTGTTGGTACCGAGCACGGTTGGCCCCGGCGACGGCCACCTCCTCATGGATGTAGACGCGGGTCATGGTGAGCAGTCTGGCCTCCGGTAACCTCCGGCGTTCACTTCGGAAGGGGACACGACATGGGCGACAGCCACCAACCGGCGGTACTGACCGAGCGAGTGGGCCACGTGCTGGTGGTCACGCTGAACCGACCCGACCGCATGAACGCCATCAACGGCGAGGTGCTGGTGCGGTTCTACGACGCGATGTTGGAGGCCGACTCCAACCCCGACATCCGGGTGGCGATCATCACCGGTGCCGGCGGCAACTTCTGTGCAGGCGCCGACCTCAAGGAGATGGCGGGTGGCCACAAGGGCGAGGACACCAGCGGCGTCGACGTCCAGGGGCGCCTGGCCGCCGACCCGGACCTGCCGTGGAAGGCGCTGCTGCGAACGTGGCGGCCGGGCGTGCCCATCATCACCGCCGCCGAGGGTCAGGCGATCGCCGGCGGCACCGAGTTGACCGGCGCGACCGAGATCCGGGTGGCCGGCGAGTCGGCGAAGTTCGGCATCTCCGAGGTGCGCTGGTCGCTCTATGCGATGGGCGGCTCGGTGGTTCGGATCCCCCGCCAGATCCCCTACACCGTTGCGGCCGAGCTGCTGCTCACCGGCGACCACATCGACGCCCAACGGGCCCTTCAGCTGGGCCTGGTCGGCCACGTCGTCCCCGACGGGCAGGCGTTGACCAAGGCGTTGGAGATCGGCGAACGCATCGCCGCCAACGGCCCGCTGGCCGTGCAGGCGGTGCTTCGCACCCTGCGGGAGACCAACGGCATGCAGGAGACCGAGGCGCTCGAGCACGAGTTCACCTACGGCTGGGACGTGTTCGGCTCGGAGGACGCCAAGGAGGGGCCCCGCGCCTTCAAGGAGAAGCGCACCCCCAACTTCCAGGGCCGCTGACCCGGCGAGCGAGCCGGGTTACCGGCCTCGGCCCATGTCCTCGGCGGCCTCGAGCAGCTCGTCGCGAAAGTCGGGATGGGCGATCCCGGCCAACGCCGTTGCACGCTCACGAACCGTGCGGCCCTGCATCTCGGCGGCCCCGAACTCGGTGCACACCACGTCGAGGTGATGGCGAGGGGTGGTGACCACCGCTCCACGAACCAACTCCGGGGTGATCCGGCTGCGCAGCTCACCGTCGACGGTGACGGTGGACGGGAGGCAGATCAACGACCGGTCGGAGAGCTCGAGCCCCGAGCCGGACACAAACTCCTCGTGCCCGCCGATGCCGGAGAACTGCCGTCCGCCGATCGTGTCGGCCACCACCTGGCCGAAGAGGTCGATCGCCATCGCCCCGTTGATCGACACCATGTTGTGGTTGTTGGCGATCACCTCGGCGGAGTTCACGACGTGCACCGGCAGGAACCGCACCTCGTCCCGACCGTCGAGCCATTCGTACATGCCCGGGTTTCCGGCGGCGAAGGTCGTGATCGAATACCCCTCGAACACTCCCTTGGCGGCGTTGGTGACCTTGCCCGACTCGTGCAACAGCTTCAGCCCGCTGGTGAACATCTCGGAGTGCACGCCGTAGTCGCCGCCGTCCCCCTCGGCGAGCAGCTTGGCGATCGTGGAGGGGATCGAACCGATGCCGGTCTGGATGGTGGAGCCGTCGTGGATGTAGCCGGTGGCGAATCCTGCGATCGCCCGGTCCACGTCGGAGGGTTCGGGGTCGGGCAGCGCGATCGGCGAGCGGTCGCTCTCGACGACCAGATCGCACTCGTCGACGTGCAGACGGTGCGAGTACGGGCCGAGACCCAGGGTGCGGGGAAAGTTGGGGCTCACCTCGGCGATCAGGACGCGGTCCGGGTCGGCGCCGGCGCGATGGAGTTCCTCGACGGTGGCCCCCGCATGCAGCGACAGGCTCATCCACCCGTCGTCGTCCGGTGGGGCGACGGCGGTGGCCATCACGCGGGGTGCCAACGCCTCGAGCACCGGGGCGAATCGCCGGAAGTCGGCGGGAACGAACTCGATGTTGTGCCCGGCGTCCCGGTAGCCGCGCTCGATCGGCCCGAAGAACCCGGACAGGAACCGCACGTTGGCCTGGGTGAACAACGCATACAGGTCGGTGAGCAGCGCGCCGGAGACCGTGAGGTCCTCCCAGTCGTCGCGCTCGCCCAGCGCGTGGAGCAGCCCGATCGGGTGACCCGGGCCCAGCGGAATGCCGAGCGCATCCACCGGGCGCATCGCCGCCACGGCCTCATCCATCGAGTTGGCTTGAAATGCGGTCACGGCGCCTCCGACGTGGGTGGGTCCACGACGATAGTGAGAGACTGGCCGCGACATGAGACCGACCACCAACCCGTGACGGGTTGGGGAGGGAATCGAGACGTGGCCGATCTGAACCTGGGACTGATGTGGGGCTATTGGGGACAGCTGCCGCCGCCCAATCTGGTGGAACTCACCCAGGAGGCCGAACGGCTGGAGTTCACCTCGGTGTGGACCGCCGAGTCGTGGGGCTCCGACGCCTTCAGCCCGCTGGCCTATCTGGCCGCGGTGACGGAGAGGATCCAGCTGGGCACCGCGGTGGCGCAGCTGGCGGCGCGCACGCCAACGGCGACCGCGATGCATGCGCTGACGATCGATCACCTGTCCAACGGACGGTTCAACCTGGGCCTGGGGGTCTCGGGCCCCCAGGTGGTCGAGGGCTGGTACGGGCAGCCGTCCAACAAGCCGCTCGCCCGCACCCGCGAGTACGTCGAGATCATCCGCCGGGTGATCGCCAGGGAGGAACGGGTGGACTTCCAGGGTGAGCACTATCAGCACCCCTACTCGGGGCCGGGTTCGGTGGGGCTCGGCAAGGCGCTCAAGCCGATCACCCACCCGTTGCGCCGACGCATCCCCATCTTCATCGGTGCGGAGGGTCCCAAGAACGTCACCCAGACGGCCGAGATCGCCGACGGCTGGTTCCCGCTGTACTACTCGCCCTGGCGTCAGGACGTGTACGCCGATCAGCTGGCCGGAGCGGCGGACGACTTCCAGGTGTCGGTGATCTGCCCGTTCGTGGTCACCGGCCCGACCGAGGCCGAGATCGCCAAGGGGCTGGCGGGCATCCAGACGATGCTGGCGTTCTACATCGGTGGGATGGGGGCCGAGGGGCAGAACTACCACACCAAACTGGCGGCCCGCATGGGCCTGGGCGACGCCGCGATGGAGATCCAACGGCTGTTTCTGTCGGGAGACCAGGCGGGGGCGATCGACGCCGTACCCGCCTCCTTCGCCGACGAGATCGCCCTGGTGGGCCCTCCCGAGCGCATCAAGGAACGGCTCTCGGTGTGGCGCGACTCGCCGGTGACCACCCTGATGGTCCACGCGTCGGACAGCCACGGGCTGCGGACCGCCGCCGAGTTGGTCCTCGGCGGCTGAGCCGTCGGACGGGCGATTCGTCCGTCAGGATCGCCGAAGGTGTTGATACATTCGGGGCCACGCGACCACAGCGGGTGGTCGCCGGGGACCCGGGGGATCACGATGTTCAGGAACCGACTCGTCATGGCGCTGGTGGCCATCGTCGCCCTCGGCTCGGCCGGGTGCGGCAAGGTGGCCGAGAAGGCCACGGAGAAGCTCGCCGAACAGGCCTGCCAGGACGGCGGATCGGGCGAGGACTGCGAGGTGGACATTTCCGAGGACGGCGCAACGGTCAAGGTGGGCGACGACGAGATCTCCGCCGGTGTGAACACCGACTACCCCGCCGGGTTTCCCGACTACCTGAAGGTGGACGGGGCCACGCCGATCCAGGCGGTCAGCCTGGGTGACGGTTCCATGAGCGTGACGCTTCAGGGCGACGGGGTGCTCGACGCGCTGAGGCGCCAGGCCGAGAGCAGCGGATGCACCAGCGAGGAGTCGGCAACCGGCCTGGGCGCCGTCGCCATCCTCAGCTGCGACGTTGGGCAGGTGTCGCTGGTGGGCCAGGACGACGCCGCAGGCAGCGACGGCCAGGTGGCGTCGATCACGGTGTCGCCCGAGGGGTAGCACCCCGGCGTCGAGGCACAGCACCCCGGCGTCGAGGCACAGCACCCCGGCGTCGAGGCACAGCACCCCGGCGTCGAGGTAGAGCACTCCGGGCCGGCCCCCGGGGGCGCCGTGCACCGGCCGGTAGGGTTGCGAACATCCGTTCTGCCTGCCACCCCCGGAGGTAACCCCCGTGTCCGATCAGGGCGAACTTTTTGACGAGGCCCCGACCTTCGCCGCGCGAGTGCTCGACGTGCCAGTGGCCGAGGAGATGTCCGAGTCGTTCCTTGCCTATTCGCTGTCGGTGATCACGGCGCGGGCCATCCCCGACGTTCGGGACGGCCTCAAGCCGGTGCAGCGCCGCATCCTCTACGCGATGGAGGACATGGGCCTGAGGCCTGACCGGCCTCACCGCAAGTGCGCCGGGGTCGTCGGCGAGACGATGGGTAAGTACCACCCCCACGGGGATGGGGCCATCTACGACGCGCTCACCCGCATGGGCCAGGACTTCTCCCGGGTGGTCACGCTGATCGACCCGCACGGCAACTTCGGCAGCCTGGACGACCCGCCCGCGGCCTACCGCTACACCGAGTGCCGGCTGACCCCCGCCGCCCAGGAGATGCTGGCCGAGCTCGACGAGAACACCGTCGAGTTCCGCTCGACCTTCGACGGGCAGCGCGACGAACCGGTCGTGTTGCCGGCACGCCTGCCCAACCTGCTGGTCAACGGCACGTCCGGCATCGCGGTGGGCATGGCCACCAACATGGCCAGCCACAACCTGCGGGAGGTGGCCGACCTGGTCGAGCTGGTGATGACCAAGCGGCGGCCCAAGCCGACGATCGACGAGATCATGGCCGTGCTCCCGGACCCGATTTCCCGTCGGGCGGCATCGTGGTGGACGACGGCCTGGCCGAGGCCTACGCCACCGGCCGGGGGTCGTTCCGCATCCGGGCCACCGCCGAGATCACCAAGGTCACCAGGAACCGTCAGGGCATCGTCGTCACCGAGCTGCCCTACAACGTCGGCCCGGAGCGGGTGCTGAGCCGCACCCAGGACCTGATCCGCGACGGCAAGATCGCGGCATCTCGGACGTGAAGAACCTGTCCGACCGCACCTCGGGCCTGCGCCTGGTGTTCGAGTGCAAGCCGGGGTCAACCCCAAGGCGGTGCTCACCGAGCTGTATCGCCAAACACCGCTCGAGGAGAGCTTCGGGATCAACAACGTGGTGCTGGTCGACGGCGTGCCCACCACGATGGGTGTGGCCCGGCTCGCCCAGCACTACATCGATCACCGCCTCGAGGTGATCGTCCGCCGCACCGAGCACCGCCTCGCCCGTGCCCAGGCCAAGCTGCACCTGCTGGAGGGGCGCCTGACCGCGCTCGACGCCATCGACCTGGTCGTATCGATCATCCGCTCGTCCCAGGACACCCCCGAGGCCCGGGATCGCCTGATGGCCGAGCTGTCGCTGTCGGAGATCCAGGCGACCGACATCCTCGAGATGCCGCTCCGTCGGCTGACCGCACTGGCCCGACTGGAGCTGGAGCACGAGATCGCCGAGCTGCGAGAGGCGATCGCCGACTTCGAGGTGATCCTCGGCTCCGAACAGCGCCGCCGCACCCTGGTGCTCAAGGAGCTGCGCGACATGGTCGACGCCTACGGTCGCGATCGGCGCACCCGCATCGTGTCCCCCGACGCGCTCAGCGACGTGACCGCCGCCGAGGCCGTGACCTCCGACGAGCCCGAAGCCGACGAGCCCTGTGTCGTGGCCCTGTCCACCTCCGGCGTCATCGGGGTGGAGCCGCCGGACGGCCCCAAGGCGGCCACGTTTGGTCGCCACGACGTGCTGCTCGACCGGGTGGACACCTCCACGCGATCGACCATCTGGGGGATCACCACCGGCGGACGGGCCGTGTCGGCCACCGTCGCCGAGCTGGATGCCGTGGCCGGGCGGTCCCGCGGCGGGCCGATCGGGGATGCCTTCGGTCTCGAGCGGGGCGAGCAGGTGCTGCGCCTCGTGGCGCCGCCCACGGGTGATGCGGCGGCCTCATCAGACAACCCCGACGCTGCCCCGGCGCCGCTGCTGATGGTCAGCGCGCAGGGTCAGGCCAAGCGGATCGCGGTCGAGGAACTGGTGGGCACCCGCCCCGGGCAACCGGCGATGAAGCTGAAGGACGGCGACTCGCTGGTGGCGGCCTTCGAGGCACCCGACGACCTCGACGTCATCATGGTGTCCTCCGACGCCCAGGCGTTGCGCACGTCGGCCGGCAACATCTCGGTTCAGGGCCGGGCGGCCGGCGGGGTGGCGGGCATGAAGCTGTCCTCGGGCGCCACCGTGGTCGCCGCCGGGCCGGTGGTGCCCAACGCTGTGGTGATCAGCGTCACCGACGCGCAGACCGCCAAGGCCACCGACGTCGGCGAGATCCCGGCGAAGGGCCGGGCCACCGGCGGGGTTCGGCTGACGAAGTTCCGGGACGAGAAGCGCCTGGACTGGGCGTGGGTCGGTCCCGAGCAGGACCGCCTGGTGGTCGTCGGGCAGGAGGACAATCCGTCCAAGCCCGACCCCAGCCCGGAGCCGCTGACGCTGGAGGTCACCGGCCGCGACCTGATCAGCCACGAGACCACCCGGCGCTGGCTGGGGATCGGCGTCGGTCGCTGGTGAGGGCGGGCCGCCGGTGACCGGCCTGCCGCACCGTGCGAAACGCTCACCTGCGGGTTTCGCACGGTAGGCGGCACGCGATCCTCACGTGCGGGTTGTGCACGGGCGGTTGGCGCCTCAGCCCCACTCGACGATCGGCTCCAACCTCCCGATCCGCACGCCCTTGCCGTCGAGCACCGCCGGGTCGGCGATCTCGTCCAGCTCGGGCACGCCAAGGTCGGCGACGAGCTTGTCGCCGAGCAACTGCCGCACCGCCCGGATCCCCGCTGGGGGCCAGGCCCGGTTGGCCCCGTCGATCACCCTCAGCGCCACGCCCCAGCCCTCCGCCGTGCCGCAGGCCCAGAATCCCTCCGCACCACACTTGGCCACCAGACCATCGGCGTCGGCGGCCCGCATCAGCTCGGTGTCCAGCTCGCCGGGCCACCGAACCAGCTCGGGATGTGCCCGCATCGCCGCGCCGCAGCGTGCGAGCGCCTTCGGGCCGAGGTCCTGGCCGACATGGGCGGCAGCGCCGGGGGGATCGCTGCGCTCCCCCGACGTTCCGCCTCCCGGGCGCGCGAGGCGGGCGAAGGCACGCGCCGCATCCGCCAACGTCGTCCGATACGCCACCATCCCGCACCCGTCCGGTGCCTCCTCGGGCCTCGAGCCCAGCCACCAGGTCACCCACCTGCCCATGGCCTGTTGGAGCGGATGCGCCGGGTTCAGGTAGGTGTCGAGCGGCCAGTCGTTGGCGGCGCACCAGGCCAGCGCCAGCGCATGGTTGCCGGAGCACTGATGCTGCAGCGGGCCACCCTGGCCGTCGTCGCCCGGGGTCAGGGCGGAGACGGGTACCGACGACGCCTCGAGGATCTCGGCGACCACGTCGGTGTGCGCCGGGCTTCCGTTGTGCGAGCCGCAGGCGACGGCCAGATGGCGGTCGTCCAGCCCGAAGCGCTCCAACGTGCGGTCGCGCACGGCGCCCGCCGCCTGAGCGGGCTTCGCCGCCGAGCGGAGAAACGTGCGGAACTCCGGGTCGCAGGCGGGATGGTCGAGCGCCACTCCGTCCGGCCGGGTGACGGCCAGCGCAACCCGGTTGACGGAATCGACGTAGTCCCCCCTCGTCCACCTCAGTTCGAACATGATCGGCACGCTACACACGGCTCAGGGCGGACCTGGACGGGCCGGCGTGCACGCAAACCCTCACGAACGGGTGATCTGTGCCGAAGGGCACCCCATGGGGATCCTGGAACTGCTGCAGACACCACCCGAGGGTGACCTCGACGAGGCCGACCGGTTCGACCGTCGGGCGGAACGCCTGGCTCAGCGGGAGACGAGCGAGGGCACCGGGGCGAGCCCCGGCTCGGCGTCTCCCCGGCGGCTCCACCCGGCCGGAACCGGACCGGTCGACGGGGGTCTCTCAGCGGAACCGCACGATCTCGGACCCGACCTGCGAGCACGCTTGGCCGCCATGGAGGATCGCCTGGACCGGCACTCGATGGCCTTCGGTGCCCTGTGCGAGTTGGTGTGCGAACCCTTGGGCATCACCGAGGCCGACCTCGCCCGGTCGATCCGAAGGATCGCCGCCGAGTACTGAGATTCCGCTTCGCTCGGACCGTCTAGGCACGGAGCCACCACCCCGCTTCGCTCGGACCGTTCACGCACGGAGCCACCCCGCTTCGGTCGGTGGGATCGGGGGCCGAGCCGTAGACTGCGAACGTGGACGGTTCGCCCGGAGAGTCCCGGATTCACCCGACCGACCGTGAACGCGCCCGACGAATCTGGCAGCTGCTCGAACCGCTCCATGCCGTCGCCTACTTCTCACCCGAGCCGTTGGCGGCCTACGCCCAGGCCGGCACCAAGGGCTTCTGGATGGGATACGTCGCCGGTCGGGCCGCTCCGCTGGGCCCGGTGAAGGCCGCTCCGGTCATCGCACTCTTCGCCAACTTCCACCCCCGCCGGATCCGCCGGGCGCTGCCCGACGCCTGGGGCTTCACCTCGCCCGCCGCCATGCTCGAGGCCCGCCGCTCCGGATCGGCCGCCGCGCTGCGCCGCATCTGGGCCGACCGGAATGTCGGCGCCGCAGCGGACGAGGACGGGCTGACCCGGCTGGCCGACCGGCTCAACGACCTCGCCGAGGAGGCACCGCCCGACGGGCGCGGGCTGTTTGCGGCCAACCTCACCGTGGAGCGGGTGGACGACCCGGTCTGCGACCTGTGGCGGGCCGCCACGCTGCTGCGCGAGCACCGGGGGGACGGCCACATCGCCGCCTACCTCACCGAGGGCCTGACCGGCGTGCAGGCCAACCTGCTGCAGGTGGGCGTCGGTCGGATCCCGGCGGAGACGCTGCGGACGGCGCGTGCCTGGAAGGCCGAGGAGTGGGCCGCCGAGGCCGCCGACCTGGTCGACTGGGGTCTGCTTTCGGAGACCGGTCACGCAACGATGTCGGGCCACGACACGCTGCTTCGGGTGGAGGCCGCCACCGACCGGGCGGCCTGGGGCGCCTTCGAGCGGCAGGACCCGGCGGAGCTCGATCGGATCGAGGAGGCACTTCGCCCGCTGGCCGACGCCGTCCAACGGTCGGGCGAGGTGCCGTTCCCCAACCCGATGGGCCTGCAGCGCAAGCTCTCCGACTGACACCGGCAACGGCTAGCCTTGGCGGCGAACATTCGTTCGTCGGCGCCATGTGACCGCAGGGTCGGTCGACGGTCACACACCTCCCAGGAGCCCCTCTCCCCCCATGGCCGACACGCAGTCCCCTCCCGGCTACGACGCATCCCACATCGAGGTCCTCGAAGGGCTCGACGCCGTCCGCAAGCGCCCCGGCATGTACATCGGCGGCACGGGTTCGTCCGGCCTGCATCACCTGGTGTGGGAGCTGATCGACAACGCCGTCGACGAGGCGGCCGCCGGGTACGCCAACCTGATCGAGGTGACGATCCACCGGGACGGTTCGGTGGAGGTGACCGACAACGGCCGCGGCATCCCCACCGGCGAGAAGGCCGACGGCCGCACGGCGCTCGAGGTGGTGTTCACCGAGCTGCACGCCGGGGGCAAGTTCGGCTCGGGCGCCTACGGCTCCTCCGGCGGGCTGCACGGGGTGGGCGCTTCGGTGGTCAACGCCCTGTCGACCAAGCTGATCGCGGAGGTCGACCGGGACGGCGCCACCTGGCGGTTGGACTTCGTCGATCGCCGACCCGGCCACCTCGGGCCGCGGGGTGGCTTCACGCCGTCGTCCAAGCTGGAGCGGGTCAAGAAGGTGCCCGCCCGCCGCACGGGCACCAGGGTGCGGTTCTGGCCCGACCTCGACATCTTCGATCCCGACGCCCGCATCGATCACAGCCGGGTGCGCGACCACGTGGCCGAGGTGTGCTTCCTCGTGCCGACGCTGAAGGTGCGCCTCGCCGACAAGCGCGGCGCCAATCCGCCCGAGCCCGAGGAGTTCTCCGCCAAGGGGGGCCTGGCCGACTTCGTCGAGTACCTGTCGGTCGGCGACCCGCTGTGCGAGGTCATCACGATCAAGGGCGAGGGCACGTTCACCGAGAAGGTGCCGGTCGACGGCAAGCTGACCGAGACCGAACGGACCTGTGAGGTCGACCTCGCCCTGCGCTGGGTGAAGGGCTACGACAGCCGGATCGTCAGCTTCGTCAACACGATCCCCACCGCCGAGGGCGGCACGCACGTCGCCGGGTTCGAGCGCGCGCTGACCAAGGCGGTCAACGACACCCTGCTCCCCGGCCTGCGCAAGCTGGCCGCCCTCGAGAAAAAGGGCAAGGGCCGGGCCGAGAAGGGCGACGTGCAGGAGGGCCTGGTGGCCGCGCTCAAGGTGACGTTTCCCGAACCGCAGTTTCGCGGCCAGACCAAGGGGGAGCTGGGCACGCCGGGCGTGCAGTCGATCGCTTACGAGATCACCAAGGACGGCATGGTGGCCTGGTTCGACGGCGGCGGCGCCAAGAGCCACATCTCGGCGGTGCGGGAGAAGCTGGCCCAGGCGGTCATCAACCGGGTGGCCGCCCGGCAGACCCTGGACGCCCGGCGCAAGGCGGCCAAGCTGGGCGCCAACGGCATGCCGGACAAGCTGGCCGACTGTCGCACCCACGGCCCTGACGCCGAGCTGCTGATCGTGGAGGGCGACTCGGCCGCAGGACCCGCCAAGGCCGGCCGCAACTCCGAGAACATGGCCGTGCTGCCCCTCCGCGGCAAGGTGGTCAACGCCGGCAAGGCCAACATGAAACAGGTGGTGGAGAACGCCGAGGCCCAGGCGCTGTTCACCGCCATCGGCGCCGGGTCCGGGCGCGACTTCAACCTGGAGGACGCCCGCTACGGACGCATCATCATCCTGTGCGACGCCGACGTCGACGGCAGCCACATCCGCTGCCTGCTCCTCACCCTGATGTACCACTACATGCGTCCGCTCCTGACGGAGGGCATGGTGTACGCCGCCCAACCTCCGCTGTATTCGGTGAAGGTGGGCGACGAGGTGCGCTACGTCTTCTCCGATGCCGAACGCGAGGCGATCACCAACGAGCTGGCCGCGGCGGGCCGCAACGTCGAGAAGCTCAACTGGGTGCGCTTCAAGGGCCTGGGCGAGATGGACGTGAACGAGCTGGTGGAGACCTGCCTGGACCCCAACAACCGCATCCTGCGACGCCTCACGATGGAGGACGCGATGGAGGCCACCCGCGCCGCCGACCGCTTCGAGGTGCTGATGGGCTCCGACGTCGCCCGCCGCAAGGCGTTTCTGCTCGAGAACTCCGAGCTGGTCGACCCGGCGGCCCTCGACGTCTGAGGGGGATCAGTCGACGGGGGCGACCGACGCAAACGCCCGGGCCCGGTCGAGCATGGCCTCCCGCTCCCCGGAGCTGCGCGACCCGACCAGCCGGTAGTCGTCGGCGAACTCGGGCAGCAGCTCGCCGGAGTCGTCAACCAGCCAGGGCAGCGCCAACCGCCGGGGAACCCGAACCGTCTCGGGCCGCTCCAGCGTGCCGAAGAGCCGGTCCCACCACTGCACGGTGACCCCGTGGTTGGCGTTGGGGTGGCCGAAGTGGTGGTGGACGTGGTGGCGCCGCAACCAACGGCCGTACGTGGTGGCCGGTGGTGCGAGGTGTGAGCGCGCATGGAGGAACTCGTAGAGGAAGTAGCCGAGCGCCCAGCCGACGGCGACCGACGCCGCGACCGGCCATGACGCTCCCGCAGCGTGGGCCAACGGCATCCACCCGGCGAAGCCCACCAGCAACATGCCCGCCCAGCTGAGGAGGTGGGTGTATCCGAACGTCCACGACGACGTGACGTGGTGCTCGAGATGTTCGCGGCTCATGATGCCTCGGCCCTTCAGGGCGTGCATGGCGAAGCGATGCAGGAGGTACTCGGCGAGCGTCCAACCGAGCGCTCCAAGCGCCAGGCCAACGAGGATGGATGGTGGGGTCATCGGGTGCTCCAGTGGTCGGCCAGGGCGGTGGCCCCGGCGAGTCGATCGGGTTGGGCGCCCCAGCCGCGCAGCAGGTCGCCGCTGAGCAGTCGCCCCAACGTGTGGCCATCCACCGGCACGCCCACCGGTAGGGCGTCGGTGGCCAACACGCCGTGGAGCGCGGCCAGCCACCTCACGGCGCGCACGATCGACGAGTCGGATCGACCCGGCCCGTCGCCGGAGTCGACCGGGTCGATCGCCCCGACCTCGACCGCCTCGTCGATCAGGCGGGCGGGCACCGCCAGTGCCCCGAACGCCGCCGGGATCACCCCTGCCGCGTCCTCGGGATCCTCCAACCCGGGGCTGCCCATCAGGCGCTGTTGCAGGCCGAACTCCCGGGGGTGGCTCACCGGCGCCGCCATCGTCAGGTCCGAGAAGGCCACCAGGCGGGCCAGCGCCACCGTCTCGGCGGGGGTGTTCGCCGCCGGTCGCCACGACGCCACCGCCTCCCGGGCGACCTGGGCCAACACCTCCAGCGCCTCCCGCTGGAGTGCGGCGACGATCGCCGACTTGGACGGGAAGTAGGTGTAGAGCGACGGAGCGGTCAGATCGGCCCGTTCGCCGATCGCTGCCAGCGTGACCGCTTCGGGACCTCCCTCGTCCCACAGGTCGGCGGCGATGTCGAGCAGCTCTCGGCGACGGGCCAACCGTTTGCGTGTTCGTCGATCTGTTTCCGCAGGCACGTCGAAAATCTAACGCCATTAGATTTCCAGGTCAAGGGGTACGCTCCGCTCGATCGGCTGAGCCCCACCCACGATCACCCGTCCGGTCGAAACGTCCACGGCTCGTCGGGGAGCCCCTGCGGGTCGAAGCGGTCGAGAAGTTCACCCATCCGGGGCCGCTCCCCCACCTCCGCCAGGCCCAGGCTGTGGGCCAGCACCGCTCGGACGTCGTCGGGCGATTCACCGAGCGCCACGCGGTCGCCGAGCGTCACCGCACCGTCCCGCTTGGCCAGGCGCTCTCCGGTTGGCCCGAGCACCAACGGTACGTGGGCATAGGCGGGGATGGACAGGCCGAGCAACCGTCCCAACAACACCTGCCGGGGCGTCGACGTCCAGAGATCGTCGCCCCGCACCACCTCCTCGACCCCCTCGGCGGCGTCGTCGACCACCACGGCCAGGTTGTAGGCCGCCACCCCGTCGCCACGACGCAGCACGAAGTCGTCCACCCGCCGCACCAGCTCGCCCTTCAGCCGGTCCACGACCTTCACCTCCGCCCCCTCGGCGTCGAGCCGCACTGCCGGCGCCCGGCCCTTGGCGCGCCGGGCGCGCTCGGACGCGCCCAGCCGACGGCACGTGCCCGGGTAGATGCGGACGTCTCCCTCGCCGTGCGGGGCCACCCCGGCCTCGCGGATCTCGCGGCGCGAACAGAAGCACGGATAGGTGCGGCCGTCGGCCTCCAGGTGGGCGAGCGCCGCCTCGTAGCGGTCGGTGTGCTCGGACTGGCGGGTGAGCGGCCCGTCCCAGTCGAGGCCGAGCGCCCGAAGGTCGCGCAGTTGTTCCGCTTCGGACACCGGGGCCGCCCCCGTGGTCAGGTCCTCCATGCGCATGCCGAAGGTGCCCCCGGCGCTCCGGGCGAACAGCCATGCCAACATGGCCGTCCGCAGATTGCCCAGGTGCAGCGGGCCCGAGGGGCTGGGCGCGAACCGACCGTTGGCCATACCCACCAGTGTCCCAGCCGGGCACCCCGGACGCATCCGGAGTGCGGGCGACCGCTGCGGCGACGCCGGTTCGACGACGCCGGGGGCGGCGCCTCGTGGGTCGCCGGGCAGACTGAGGCGGTGAGTGATTTCGAAGAGCCGATGGACGCGGACGTCGTCGTCGTGGGCGGCGGCATCGTCGGGCTGGCCGTGGCGTGGGCGGCCAGGCAGCGTCGTCCGCACGCCACGATCGTGGTGGTCGAGCAGGAACGCGCCATCGCCTCGCATCAGAGCGGCCACAACTCGGGGGTGCTCCACAGCGGGCTCTACTACCGACCCGGGTCCGCCAAGGCCGCACTGGCGGTGCGGGGCCGACGCGCCATGGTGGACTTCGCCGTCGAGCACGACCTCCCCCACCGAATCGGCGGCAAGGTCGTGCTGGCCACCTCGACCGACCAGCTGGACGGTTTGGACCAACTCGCCCGCCGGGGCGAGATCAACGGGGTGGCACTCGATCGGCTCGGGCCGAGCGGGCTGGCCGACCACGAGCCGCACGCCGCCGGAGTTGCCGGCCTGTATGTCCCCGCAACCGGGGTGATCGACTATCGACGGGTGGCCCACCGGCTCGCCGAGACGGGCCCCGACGCGGTGCTGCTCGGCCGGCGGGTGCACCAACTGGTGGAGGAGCGTCACGGCGTGACGCTGCACACCGATCGCGGCACGATGCGGGGCGGGGCGGTCGTGGTGTGCGCCGGGTTGTGGGCCGACCGACTCCCCGGGCGACGGCCCCGACCGGACGGTGCCTCCGATCCGCTGAGCATCGTTCCCTTTCGGGGCGAGTACCACCGGCTTCGGCCCAACGCCGCCGCCATGGTCAAGGAACTGATCTACCCCGTTCCCGACCCGACCCTGCCGTTTCTGGGAGTGCACCTGAGCCGCGGGGTCGACCACGTGGTGCACGCCGGGCCCAACGCGTGCTGGCCCTGGCCGCGACGGCTACCGGCGGGGCCGGGTCGATCCGTCGGAGGTCGCCAGGCAGGTCGCCAACCCGGCGTTGTGGCGCCTGGCCGCCTCGTACTGGCGGGTCGGCATCGACGAGGTGGCGAGGTCGTGCTCCGCCACCCGGTTCGCCTCGTCGGTCGCCGAGCTGGTTCCCGGCATCACCGCGACGATCTGTGTCCGTCACCCGCCGGCGTCGCGCACAGGCGCTGCGCGCCGACGGCTCGTTGGAGGACGACTTCGCGCTGGCGACCCGGGGACGAATCGTGCACGTCCTCAATGCGCCCTCGCCCGCCGCAACCGCGGCGCTGGCCATCGGGGAGGACGTGGCGCAGCGGCTCCCCCGCTGACCGGCGACGGGGCCGCCCGCCAACCGCCCGGCGGCCGAGGTTCCGGCAAAAAGACGACCGGCCCCCGCTGAGGGGGGCCGGTCAGCGTTCGCACGTCACGTAAGGGGGGAGAACGGAGTGCGAACGGGGATGGAGATTCGGGAACCCGAGGGGAGGGTAGGTTCCCGATCTCCAGAACTTCGGGTCAGCGCCGGCTGGGGGGAGGATCCGGCGGTGACCCGATGGGCGGCGTTGCCGCCCGGCCGATCAGGCGGCCTTCTTGGAGCGCACGGGCTTGGGCTTGCGGTCCAGCCACTTGTTGGTGACGGGAGCGGCGGCCTTGGCCACGGCGAGGGCGACGTCCTTGGAGGTGTCGAGCAGCTTGCCGGCGAAGTCGAACTGCGCGTTCAGCAGCTCCTCCGGGGTCGGCAGCTTCTCGGCCATCGGCACGGGGCGCAGCGCAACCTCGGCCCGCTCCTGGACGAACTTGGTGGCGGTCTCGGTGGCGTTCACGGCCGGGGTCTTGACCTGGCCGAAGCCGTCGATGACCTGGTCCTGAACTTCAACAACCCGATCGAGAATGGTGGTGCTCATGTTGGTGCCTCCTGGCGGGGCCCGAGCTGAGTGCCGAGCCGCTTGCTCTTGGTTGGAACACTGCTAACTGTAGCTAGCGCAGTAACGGGAGTCAACCGATTGCTAGCAAAAGCAAGCATGACGTGGGTCACCCGGTTGCGGCACACCACGCTGCGGGCCGAGGCGTCGAGGCGCTCCGAGCAGGATTCCCGACCAAGGTGGTCGGGAATTGCCGGCCGCCCAATACCCGACTAACTTGGTCAACTATTGAGGCGGTCACGCTCGCCAGGGCGTGACCGCCGTCATTCGCCCGGACCACCACCGGTCCGGGGTCGACCCCCACCAACACAGCGACGACCTCGCTGACAACCAGGAGCAAGCACATGGCAATCCGCCTCGGAGACGAAGCCCCCGATTTCACCGCCGACACCACGGAAGGGGAGATCAGCTTTCACGACTGGAAGGGCGACGGCTGGGCCGTGCTGTTCAGCCACCCGGCCGACTTCACCCCGGTGTGCACCACCGAGCTGGGCACCGTCGCCAAGCTGAAGAGCGAGTTCGAAAAGCGCAACGCCAAGGTGATCGCCGTGTCGGTCGACCCGCTGGAGGATCATCACGAGTGGTCCAAAGACATCGCCGAGACCCAGGGAACCCAGGTCAACTTCCCGATCATCGCCGACCCCGATCGCAAGGTGGCCGAGCTCTACGACATGATCCACCCCAACGCCCTGGCAACCGCCACGGTGCGCTCGGTGTTCATCGTCGGCCCCGACAACACGGTGAAGTTGACCCTGACCTATCCCGCATCGACCGGCCGCAACTTCCAGGAGCTGCTCCGCGTGCTCGATTCGCTGCAGCTGACCGCCGAGCGCAAGGTGGCCACGCCTGCCGACTGGGTGGACGGCGACCGGGCGATCATCGTGCCGGCGCTGTCCAACGACGATGCGAAGGAGCTCTTCCCGCAGGGCTGGGAGGAGCAGAAGCCCTACCTCCGCCTCGTCGACATCAACGACTGAGCAGGCCGGGTGCAACCCTGAGAGCGTCGCCCGCCGGGCGGCTCAGGGAAGCACCCGTCGCCACAGCCGCCGCCAGCCCTTGGGCTTGACCGCCAGCTCCTCCCAGGCGACGTCGGCGGACTGAACCCAGGCCTCGGCCCGATCGTCACCCACGGAGGTGGCGATCTGGGCCGAGCCCAATCCCACGATCGCCTCGGCCAACCGATCGCCGGTCGGGGCCACGAGCGCTCGGGCCTCCTCGACCGCGGCGATGGCGTCGACCGGACGGTCGGTTCGGGCGGCGGCCACCCCGGCCGACAGCATCGCCAGCGCCCGGTCGTGATAGGTCGACCATCGAGATGCGACCACGAGGTTGGCGAGCACCTCCGCCCGCTCCGGCTGGTCGCCCACCGCCTCCGCCAGCGCCGCCATCGCGCCGAACGCCGGGTACCTGCCGCCGACGTTGGCCAGCTCGACCACCACGCCCCGGAGATCGACCTCCGGGTCCTCGGCCGGAGGCGACGTGCCGTCGTCGGGGGTCTGATCCGGGAGCTCCGCGGCCTCGTCGGGCGACGGTTGCTCGGGCTCGGCGTCGAGCTCGGCCGGGTCGGCCAACTCGGCCGGGACCGCCGCAGCATCGGCGACGTCGCGGCCGGCCTCGTCGAGCAGCGGCGAGTCCGGCGGAAACGGCGATTCGGGGTCGCCGGCGTCGAGGGCCTCCTCCGCCACCGCCCACGACCGGGCATGGAGGTGCAGCGGCCAGCTGGGCGGACGTTCCATCTGGGCGCTGATCCGCCGGAGATCGTCCTGGTTCTCCCGGGCGCCCTCGTCGAGGCGTTCGGTGGCTTCGGGCGCCGGGCGGCCGTCCGGCCCACCGGTGGCGGGCCCGAGCCCGTTGGCGAGCCGACGCCGCCGCTGCCCGCTGCGAAGGTACTCGAGGCCTGTGCGCCAGGCGGCGGTCGAGTGCCCCTCACCGGGACGCACGGGCACGTCGCCCGCCTGCTCGATCGCGGCAAAGACGAGCAGCTCCGAGCGGGCCTCGTCGTCGGCGCCGTCACAGATCAACGCCAGCGCCGCCGCCGTCACCATCTCGAGCACCCCGATGTTGAGCATGTCCGGTCGGTCCTTGAGGAGCTGCCTCGCCGAGCCGGCGGACAGGTCCCCGAGCAACGACTCGACCACCGCTCGGGCGACGTACTGGTTGGTCTGCTTGTTGTGGTTCTCGCGCATGGCGCGGTCGAGCTCGGCCAGGCCCGGCTGCACCTGACCGATCATCACGAGGGCACGGCCCAGCAGCATCCTGGCCTGGGTGAGCCCGAACGGGTCGCCCAGCGGTTCGAGCAACTCCACGGCCCGCTCGGCGCCCCGGATCGACCCGGCGGTGTCGCCCCGCCACAGGTCGACCTGCGCCAGCACCGACACCATCATCCCCTGCGCCCAGGGGTTGTCGCTCAGCTCGGCCTCCTCGAGCACCACCTCGGCAACCTCGGCGGCCTCCTCGGGGAAGCCGTTGTGGAACAGCAGGTTGGCCTCGAGGCCGAGCGACCACATCATGCCGGTGCGGTCGCCCGCCATCTCGAAGAGCCGGACCGGCGCGGCGATGCGGCGCTCGCCCTCCTCGATGCGCCCCAGCATGAGGGAGATCCACGCCAGGTGCTGGGTGGCCCAGGCCTCGCCCTGCGGGTTTTCCAGGCGCTGGTACAGCTCGAGTGCACGGGTGGCGGGCTCCTCGGCGTTGGCGACGGCACCGCTGAACAGCCGGATCATCGCCAGCATCCGGTGGGCCTCGGCCAGCTCGGGGGTGGCGCCCACCTCCTCGAGCACCCGACGCGCCGCCTCGGCCAGCCGTTCGGCCCGCTCGAATCGGCCTCGACGGCGTTCCAGGTCGGCCCTCAGCAGGTTCACCCGGGCCTCGGCCACCGGATGGCCGTCGCTGAGCGGCTCGGCCCGATCGAGGTCCTCCCCGGCGTCCTCGATGGCCCACCGCTGCAGCCGGGCACCGGCGCGGCCCAGCAGGTAGGCCAGACGTCGCTCGCCGTCCTCGTCACCCAACACCTCGATGGCGCGGGCGAAGAGCCGCTCCGCCAGCAGCCAGTTGGCGCCGGCCTCGGCTCGTGCCGCCGCATCCTCCGTCCAGGCCAGCGCGGCGTCGTTGAGCTCCGACCCGGTCTGGTCCCGTTCGAGCAACCCGCGTTGCAACAGCGCGGCCTCGGTGTAGTGGCGGGCGACCGCCTCGACCAGGCCGTCGTCGGCGTCGCGGGTGGTCGCCAGGGCGCTCAGGTAGCCGGCCACATCGCGATGGCGGCGCAGGCGTTCGGTCTTGGTCAGTCGGCCGTAGGCCACCTCCCGCAACACGTCGTTGCGAAAGCGCCAGTCGCCGCCGGACAGCAACAGCACCTCCTTCTCGGTCAGCCGCCGGACGGTGGCCGACACCACCTCGGGGTCGGCGCCCCGAGCGCGGCCCATCTCGTCGAGCACCATCAGCGGACCGGTGGGGCCCCATACCGCCGCGTCCTCGACCACCTCGACCTCGGGCCCGGTCAGCGCGTCCATCCGGGCCGACAGCAGGCCGCGCAACGTGTCGGGAAGCTCGGGCAGGGCCTGCAGCCCGGCGAGCCCTTCCAGCCGCCCGGGCGCACCCTCCTGGCCGGGCTCGGCCTCCGCCTGGCGGCGAACGAACCGAACCAGCTCCTCGAGGAAGAGCGGATTGCCGCCGCTTCGTTCCAGAAGTTCGGCGGCAACCTCGGCGTCGAGGGCCTGCTCGCCGGTGAGCCGCCGCAACAGCAGCTCGGCCTCGCCCGACCCGAGCGGGTCGAGGTTCATCACCAGCAGGTTGTGGCGGCCCACCCGGGGCGACCATCGGCGGGCCAGCGACCGGCGGGTGCTCGCCAACACCACCAGCGGATACCCGGCGAGGCGCTCCACCATCTCATCGAGCAGTGCGAGCACGGAGTCGTCGGCCCAGTGCAGGTCGGTGAGGCGCACCACGATGGGCCCGCGCCGGATCGTGGCCGACATGTAGCTGACCAGCGCGCGGGTCGCCTCCACCCGGGCGCGCCCCGGGTCGATGCCCCGGAGCGGGCTGTCGTGGCCGAGCAGATGCAGCAGGCCGTTGACCACCCCGTCGACGTCGCTTCCATCCACCACCGGGTCGAGCAGGTGCTCGACCGAACCGAGCACCGCACGATGTGCCTCGTCCTCGTCGGCGTTTTCCGCCAGCGACAGGCCCTCGCGCAGCACCTCGGCGATCGCCGACCACTGGTTCGCCTCGCCGTAGGGGATGAACCGGCCGGTGAAGACCCGGGCGCCGTTCAACCCCGAGGCCCGGTCGGCCAACTCGTCGGCGAGGCGGCTCTTGCCGACCCCGGCGTCGCCGCTGAGCAGCAGAACCAGGGCCCGGCTGTGGTCGATCGAGCTGGTGAGGGCGTCGCCCAGCAGCGCCAGCTCGGAGTGGCGACCCACCAGCGGCACGCGGGGCGACCACGGCCGCTCCCCCGGCCGGGCGATCGGCTCCAGCGCCAGGTACGCCTCCACCGGTTGGTCCCGACCGCGAACGACCAGCGACCCCCGGGGCTCATAGGAGATCGCGTCCTCGGTGGCCAGGCGTGTGGGCTCGCCCACCAGCACCGAGCCCGGGTCCGCCGAGGTCTGAAGCCGTGAGGCGATGTTGACCACGTCGCCCATAGCCGTGTAATCGCCGCCCGCCCGCAACGCCCCCACCAGCACCTCGCCGGTGTTGACGCCGACCCGCATCCGCACCTCGACCCCGCTCTCGGCGGCGAACTCGGCCAGGCTCTGCTGCATGCGCAGTGCGGCGCGAACCGCCCGCTCGGCGTCGTCCTCGTGGGCGACCGGGGCGCCGTACAGGGCGACGATCGCATCGCCGACGATCTTGTCGACCCGCCCCCCGAAGCTGACGACATCGTGCACCAGCCGCTCGAACGCGCTGTCGACGAGGTGCTTCACCTCCTCCGGGTCGAGCCGCTCGGACATCGAGGTGAAACCGACGAGGTCGGCGAACAACACGCTGACCACCCGGCGTTCCTCCGACGGAATGCCCAAGGGCACCCCGCAGGTCCCGCAGAACCGCGAGCCGGGCGGAGCATCGGCTCCACAGGACGGACACTCCACGGCCTCAGCCTACGTCCGGCGGCGGGAACCCGTCCCGCCGGGCGTGGCGGGACCCGCCCAGTGAGTAGCGTGGGGGGATGAGCGACTTTTCCACGGCCGCACCCGGATCGACGCCCACCGCCACGGCGGCCGCATCCGCCGCGCACTCGGTTGGCGCCACCAAGGCCTACGGGTCGGGCGACACCCAGGTCCTGGCCCTCAACGACGTCACCGTCTCGTTCCCGTCGGCACGTTTCACCGCCATCATGGGCCCCTCCGGCTCGGGCAAGTCGACCCTGATGCACTGCATGGCGGCCTCGACACGTTGACCGCCGGGCAGGTGTTCATCGGCGACACCGACCTGTCGACCCTGTCCGACAAGGAGCGCACGCTGCTGCGCCGCGAGCGGGTGGGGTTCGTCTTTCAGGCGTTCAACCTGATCCCCACGCTGACCGCCTCGGAGAACATCCGCCCTGCCCCTCGACCTGGGCGGCACCAAGCCCGATCAGGGTTGGCTGGACACCGTGGTCAGAACGGTCGGGCTCAGCGACCGGCTGTCGCACCGCCCGAGCGAGCTGTCGGGCGGCCAGCAGCAGCGGGTGGCGGTGGCCCGGGCGATGGCGACCCGCCCGCCAGATCATCTTCGCCGACGAGCCCACCGGCAACCTCGACTCCACCTCGGGCGCCGAGGTGCTCAGCCCATGCGCTCGGCCGTCGACGACTACGGCCAGACCGTCGTCATGGTCACCCACGACCCGGTGGCCGCCGGCTACGCCCACCAGGTGATCTTCCTTGCCGACGGACGTGTGGTCGGCGACCTCCAGCAGCCCACGGCCGAGGCGGTGCTCGACCGCATGAAGGGCCTGGGCAGCTGATTCGCCCCGCCACGTGATCAGGATCGCCCTCGCCGGCCTTCGGGGGCATCGCACCAGGTTGGCGCTGTCGGCGCTGGCCGTCGTGCTCGGGGTGGCGTTCCTCGCCGGCGTGCAGCTGCTGGGCAACACGCTGACCGATACCGCCAAGGGGCTGATCTCCTCCACGCTGGAGGGCACCGACGCCGTGGTGCGCTCCACCTCGGTGCAGACCTCCGCCTTCGCCGAGGTGCGCCAGACCGTCCCGGCCGGGCTCGCCGACGCCGTCACCGACGTCGACGGCGTCGAGGCGAGCGCCGGCGTGGTCCAGGGGTTCGCCCGCATCATCGGGCCCGCCGGCGAACCGATCGACTCCGGGCTGATCCCCACGCTGGTCACCAACTGGATCGACGATCCGCAGCTGGCGCAGGGGGCGCTGGTGGAGGGCCGCCCGCCCGAGGCGGCCACCGAGATCGTGCTCGACCCGCGCACGTCGATCGAGGAACGAATCCGGGTGGGCGACACGATGTCGCTGCAGGGGGCGGTGGGGCTGCGCAGCTATCTCGTGGTGGGCATCGGTGGGCTGGGCCCGACCGGCGAGGACAACATCGGCGCCCGGGTGGTGTTCCTGTCCTCCGAACAGGCGATGGAGTTCACCGGCGCCGAGGGGCAGTTCGCCTTCGTCACCATCAGGGGCGAGGACGGCCTCGACCAACAGGAGCTGGCCGACCGGGTCAACGCCGCCCTCCCCTTCGGCTTCGAGGCGGTGTCGGGCGACCGGTACGTGGCCGACACCCAGGATCAGGCCGGCGGCGCGCTGGGACTGCTGACCCAGCTGGTGGCGGTGTTCGGCTACGTCGGGCTGTTCGTGGGCGGCATCATCATCGCCAACACCTTCTCGATCCTGATCACCCAGCGCACGCGGGAGCTGGCGCTGATGCGGGCCTGCGGGGCCGGCCGGTTCCAGGTGCTCGGTTCGATCATGATCGAGGCCACCCTGGTCGGTCTGCTCGGTTCGGCCGTCGGGCTCGGCGTCGGGCTCCTCGGAGTGATCGGGCTGCTGCGCCTGGTCGGCAACGTCATCACGCTGCCCGACACCGTGCCCACCCTGACCCCGCTGGTCGTGGCGGGCAGCCTGGTCATCGGGACGGCGACCACGGTGATCGCGTCGATGGTGCCCGGATGGCGGGCCACGCGCATCTCACCCGTGGCGGCGCTCGGCGAGGTGGCGGAGGACCGCGGCCGTGGTTCGACGGCCCGACGCGTGATCGGCACGGTCATGGCGCTCGGCGGCCTGACGGCCGGGCTGGTCGCCCTGTTCGTCATCGGGGCCAACGCCCGGCTCACGCTCGTGGCGGCCGACCCGGTCTCCGGTGCGGGGGCGACGACGGTCAACCTCCGCACCGTCGTGTTTGCTGAGCGCAGCGGTCACCCTGCTGTCGTTCCTCGTGGTCGGTCCGCTGGTGATCGGTCCGGTGGGGCGGATCATCGGGGCCCCGCTGCGTCGATTCGGCGGGCCGGTGGGGCGCATCGCCTCGGAAAACGCCCGGCGGAACCCCAGCCGCACCACGGCGACCGCCGCGGCGCTGACGATCGGCGTGGCGATCGCGACGGCCCTGGCGGTGTTCGTCGCCTCCCTGGTCGGCAGCGTCAAGGGCGGGTTCGAGGAGCAGCTGCGCGGTCAGATCGTCGTGTCCTCCGGGCTCGGGGGCGCCACCGCCGGAGGCCTGCCCGAGGAGGTGATGTCGGAGGTGGCCGACACCGACGGCATCGACACGCTGGCGCGGGTGCGTTTCATCCCGGCGACGGTGACCGGGATCGACGGCAACCCCACCGGCGGCGGATCGGTGTCGGGCATCGACCCCGCCCCGTTCTTCTCGCTGGTCAACGTGCCGCTCGTCGGCGGCGGCCCGTCCAGCCTGTTGCCGGGCACCGTGGCCGTCGACGCCGACACCGCCCGGGCCAACGAGTGGCGGGTCGGCGACGTGATCAGCGTGTTCTACCCGCAGGTCGGTTCGGTCGACTACCGGATCTCCCTGCTCTTCGAGGGCCCGATCGGCACCGCGAGCTATCTGATGCCGATGCAGAACCTCGATGACGTCACGGCGGTGGCGTTCCGCCAGGACGCGCTCTACTACATCTCGGTCGTGCCCGGCGCCGATCCGGCCGAGGTGGCCGACCGCATCGACGGCGTGCTCAGGCGGGTGGCGCCCGCCGCCTCCGCCCAGCTGGTGCCCCAGTGGTTGGACGACACGGTGGCCACCTTCACGCTGGCGCTCAACCTGGTGTACGTCATGTTGGGGTTCACCGTGCTGCTGTCGCTCTTCGGCATCGTCAACACGCTGTATCTGTCGATCCACGAGCGCACCCGCGAGCTGGGCATGCTTCGATCGGTCGGCGCCACCCGTCCGCAGATCCGGCGCCTGGTGCTGGCCGAGTCGGTGATCATGGCGGCGATCGGCACCCTGGTGGGCATCGCACTGGGCGTGTGGTTCGGTGCCGGGCTGTTCACCGTGTTGTCGGGCAACATCGCGGCCGCCGCAATCCACCTGCCCTGGCTTCAGCTGGCGGTACTGGCGATCGGCGGCGCAATCGCCGGCATGGCGGCCGGCTGGTGGCCGGCCGGCCGGGCCGCGCGCCGGCCCGTGCTCAACTCGATCGGGTACGAGTAGCACCTTCCGCTCACCGCCCGACCTCCGGTGCCGCAGCACCTCGATGTCGGTCGAGTGGGCGGCATGCGTGATTGCACCTGGTAGACCGCCTGGCATGATCGATCCCCAGAACGTCCCGCCGGAGGTGCTCGAGTTCCTCGCCGAGCGCCACCTGGCCACGCTGACCACGACGCTTCCCGACGGTTCGCTGCACTCGGTGGCCGTCGGGTTCACCTGGGACGACGAGGCGGGCCTGGCCCGGGTGATCTCCTTCGCCCCGTCCCGGAAGGCCCGCAACCTGACCGACGGCGGCCGAGCCTCGGTCTGTCAGGTGGACGGAGCCCGGTACCTGTCGCTCGAAGGTCCCGCCGTGGTCACCTCCGATCCCGACCGCATCGCCGAGGGGGTTGCGGTATGCCGAGCGCTACCGCCAGCCAGGAACGTGACGACCGGGTGGTCATCGAGATCGCCGTCGAGCGAATCCTCGGCCGCGCGGCTGACCAACGGGCGGCGGAAACCCCCGAAGCGGGAGCCCAGAGCGCCCCGAAACAAACGTCGTCCCCACTCCCCCACAACCGGAGTGGCCCCGAAACAGGGGAGCCCAGAGCGCCTTGCGCAAACGTCGTCCCCACTCCCCACAACCGGGGGGCGGTCAGGCGACGGCGACGCCGATGCGCTCGGGGTGGCCACGGTGCGTTCACCGTCGGCGGCCACCACGGGCGCGCTGGCCCCGGCGACCACCGTGGTGGTGAAGCCGCTCGACTGGGCGTCGAAGCGCGGTGGCCTTGACACACGTCGAGCGCCAGGCCGACGACGACCACCCGCTCGATCTCGTGCTCCTCGAGCGGTTCCTTCAGCCCGGTGGAGGACGTCTCGCCCGTGCTGGGGTCGGCCATGGTGAAGGCGGAGTAGCCGTCCTCGCCGCCGGTGCCCTTGCGGATCGTCGGGCCGTCGACGACGAGCTCGTCGTGGAACTCCGCACCCCAGGTGTCACGCACGCAGTGGGGTGGCCACTTCCCGCCTTCGGTGACGAAGTGGGGGGTGCTGGGCGGGTGCCAGTCCTGTGAGTACACGACCAACGCGCCGGCCTCGCGAGCGGCGGCGATCTCGGTGTTGGCCGCCGACACCACGTCGGGTCCCCCCTCGACGTACAACGATCCGTCCGGATGGGCGAAGTCGTTCTGGACGTCGACGACCACCAGCGCGGTTCGGGCGTCGTAGCGGGGACGCTCGACCTCCTCGATCGGGTCCTCCAGCGGCGGTGCCCCCTGGTCGGCGACCAGGCCTCCCAGGTCGTCGTCGGTGTTCGTCATCCTGAAGATCTGACCCATTGTGCGAAGGTACCCCGCAGTGCCCGGGCGCCATCGCGCACGCCCGTAGGTTGGGGCGATGAGCCCCACCCGGACCGGACCGACGCACGACGGCCTGCTCGGCGGCATGCTGTCGACGGACTTCTACCAACTGACCATGGCCCAGCTGTACTTCCGGGCCGGCCTGGCCGACCGACCCGCCCGCTTTGAGCACTTCTTCCGCAGCTACCCCGACTACGGCCGCCATCAGGCCGGCTACTGCATCTCGGCCGGGCTGGCGCCGTTTGCCCGCTGGATGACCTCGGTTCGTCCCACCGACGCCGACCTCGAGGCCTTGGCCGGACACCGCGGTTCCACCGGCGAGGCGCTCTTCGCCGACGACTTTCTCGGCTGGTTCGGCGGAGTCGACTTCGCCTCGCTGACCGTGGACGCCGTGCCCGAGGGTCGGGTGGTGCACCCCAACACCCCGATCACGGTGGTCGAGGGGCCGCTGGCGGCCGCCCAGCTGCTGGAGACGGCGTTGCTGAACCGCCTGAACTTCCCCACGCTGATCGCCACCAAGGCCGCCCGGGTGGCCGAGGCGGCATTGGGTCGCCCGGTGCTCGAGTTCGGCATGCGACGGGCGGCCGGGGCGGGCGCCGACGCCGCCACGCGGGCGGCGCTGGTCGGCGGCGCCACGTCCACCTCCAACACCGCCGCCGGGTTCACCTACGGCGTCGATCCGGCGGGCACGCACGCCCACTCGATGATCCAGGCGTACCTGGCGTTGGGGCTTGGGGAGCGGGCGGCGTTTCAGGCCTACGCCGACGTGTACCCCGACGACTGCGTGCTGCTGGTCGACACGGTCGACACGCTGGGCAGCGGCGTGCCCAACGCCATCGCGGTGTTCGAGGACCTGCGGCGCCGAGGGCACCGTCCGGCCGGAATCCGGCTGGACTCCGGCGACCTCGCCTACCTGACGATCCAGGCCGCCCGGCAGCTGAACGAGGCCGGCTTCGACGAGGCGGCGATCGTGCTGTCCAGCCGTCTCGACGAGCTGACGATCTGGCAGATCACCCATCAGATCCGGGAGGAGGCCTCCCAGGAGGGCCTGGACGCGCAGGCGGTCATCGACCGGCTGGTGTTCGGCGTGGGCTCGCGGCTGACCACCAGCGAGGGGTCCCCCAGCCTGGACGGGGTGTTCAAGCTGGTGGCCCTGCAACAGGACGGCGCATGGAAGCCGGCGATCAAGCGGTCGGACACGCCCGAGAAGGTGCTGAACCCGGGCGCGAAGCGCCTGTGGCGCCTGACCGACCGGCGGGGCATGGCCACCGCCGACGTGCTGTCGACCGCCGACGAGCGCCTCCGCCCCGGCGACGAGCTCGTGCTCCATCACCATGCCCAACCCCACGTGTCACGCCGGGTGAACGCCGACGACTGTGCCGATGCCGAGGAGCTGTCGGTTCGGGTGATCGCCGGCGGTGAGGTGGCCTGCGACGGTGGTCAGGAGGCGCTCGACGACCTGGAGGCGATCGCAGCCCGACGCAGCTCCGACGTGGCCGCACTCGGTCCCGGCGTGCGCCGCCTGGTCAACCCGCACACCTATCACGTGTCGATCACCGATCGGGTCTGGCGACTGAAACGGGATCTGCTGACATCATTGACCTAGGGGATCGCGGCGGCACCGGCACGTCACGCCGCAACCGCCCCGACCGCCGCCGACGCGGCAAACGCCAACGAGAGGACCGCCCATGACCAGCCCCGGACCGAAGAACGTCGCCGTCGTCCTGTTGGACTCGCTCAACCGTCTTGATCTCGGCTGCTACGGCGGCACCGACTTCGAGACGCCGAACCTCGACCGCTTCGCCGCCGACCACGCGACCCGGTTCGACCGGCACGTCACCGGGTCGCTGCCGTGCATGCCCGCACGTCACGACATCCTCTGCGGAGCCCTCGACTTCCTGTGGAAGCCGTGGGGTTCGATCGAGCTGTGGGAGCAGCCGATCACCCGGGTGCTGAGCAAGGCGGGGATCACGACCAACCTGGTGACCGACCACCCGCACCTCTTCGAGACCGGCGGCGAGAACTACCACACCGACTTCGACGGGTGGGACTACGTCCGAGGCCACGAGGGCGACCCGTGGCGGACGCACCCCGACCCGTCCTGGGTGGGAAACCCGACGACGCCACCGGCCCGTGACGGCGGGTGGTTCTGGTCGAAGGCGTACGGATTCGACGGGATGACGCGCAACTACGACAAGTCGCGCACCTTCTTTCGGGACGAGGCGGACTTCCCCGGTCCGAGAACGATGACCGAGGCCGCCCGATTCCTCCGCGACGCCACCCCGCACCACGACCGTTGGTTCCTGTTCGTCGACGAGTTCGACCCCCACGAGCCCTTCGACACGCCGCTGAGCTGGGCGAACCGCTACCAGGACGACGACTGGAACGACGAGTTCCTCATCTGGCCGCCCTACATCGACGGCGGCATCAGCCAGGGGTTGCTCAGCGAGGCCGAGGGCCGCCACATCCGGGCCAACTACGGCGCCAAGGTGTCGATGATCGACCACTGGTTCGGTCGCATCCTCGACGCGTTCGACGAACGCAACCTCTGGGAGGACACGGCGCTGGTCGTCTCCACCGACCACGGCCACTACCTGGGCGACGTCCGCGACGGTCGCGACATCTGGGGCAAACCCGGGGTGCCGCAGTACGAGCCGCTCGGCCACACGCCGCTGCTGGTGTCGTGGCCTGGTCAGGACGGCGGGGGCACCTGCGACGCGCTCACCACCAACGTCGACCTGTTCGCCACGATCGCCGACGCGTTCGATGCGACGGTCGACCACCGCACCCACGGGCGATCGCTCGTACCGCTGTTGGCTGGAACGCAGAACCACGTACGCGAGTGGGCGCTGGGCGGCGTTTACGGCAACTGGGTGCAGATCACCGACGGCACCCGCAAGTACGCCCGCGGTCCGGTCGGCGACAACTTCCCCCTGGAGATGTGGTCCAACCGATGGTCGTCGATGCCGATCCACATCCCGGGGGTGGAGCCGCTGCCGCTTCCCGACGACCGCGCCGAACTCGACCGCATGCCCGGCTCGACCGTGCCCGTCATGCGCCAGCCGTTCCGAGAGGGTGACCTGCTTCCGATGTGGGCGGGCATGGGTGCGGCCGACAAGCACTTCGTCTTCGACCTCGACGTCGACCCTGACGAACAGGAGAACCGGTCAACCGAACCGGTCGAGAAGGACCTGCGCGACCTGCTGATCACCGCCATGCGCGAGGTGGACGCGCCGGCCGTCCAGTTCGAACGACTCGGCCTGTAGGGAGGCACGACCGATGACGCGACGCCCCAACATCGTCTTCGTCCTCACCGACGATCACGCCGCCCACTCGATCGGGTGCTACGGCTCGGTCGTCAACGACACCCCCCGCATCGACGAGCTCGCCGAGCACGGGCGGCGTTTCGACAACTGCTTCGTCACCAACTCGTTGTGCACGCCCTCGCGAGCATCCATCCTGACCGGCTCGTACAGCCACGTGAACGGCGTGTACTCGCTCTTCACCCCGTTCGACGCCGCCCAGCCGACCTTCCTCTCGCTGCTGCGCGATGCCGGGTACCGCACCGCCATGATCGGGAAGTGGCACCTGGGTCACGGCGAGGGTCACGACCCCGAGGGCGTGGACCACTGGGACGTGGTGCCCGGCCAGGGCGACTACTGGAACCCCGAGTTCATCAGTGCCGACGGACGCCGGCGCGTCGAGGGTTACGCGACCGACATCATCACCGACCTGTCGATCGACTGGGTCGAGTCGCTCGACGGCGACGACCCGTGGTGCGTGCTGGTGTGGCACAAGGCGCCGCACCGCTCGTGGGAGCCCAAGGAGGAGCACCGGGCGCTCTATGAGGACCCGCGGCCGGTTCCCGCCACGTTCTGGGACGATTATTCGACCCGCACCGCATCGGTCCGGCGCTCGGCGATGCGGGTCGCCGATCACCTGACCGTCGACGATCTCAAGGAGAACCCACCGCCCGGGCTGTCCTACGAGGACCAGGCCCTGTGGAAGTACCAGCGCTACCTGCGCGACTACCTGGCGTGTGTGCATTCGGTCGACGAGAACGTCGGACGGCTGACCGACTGGCTGCGGGACCGGGGCGAGTTCGACGACACGATGATGATCTACTCCTCCGACCAGGGGTTCTTCCTCGGCGACCACGGCTGGTTCGACAAGCGCTTCATGTTCGAGGAGTCGCTGCGCATGCCGTTCCTGCTGAGCTATCCCAACCGGGTGGCGGGTGGGACCAGCTTCGACGGCATCGTCAGCAACGTCGACATCGCCCAGACGATCCTCGACGCCGCCGGCGTCGAGGGCTCGGAGCTCATGCAGGGGCGCAGCTTCTGGCCCGACCTCCTCGGCGAGCAGACCGACGAGCCGGTCGAGGGCGTGTACTACCGGTACTGGGAGAACGACGACTTCATCCACCACGTGCCGGCGCATTACGGCTACCGCACCGACCGGTACAAGCTGGTCTACTACTACAACGACGGATTCTGGCTGCCCTTCACCGGGTTCTTCAAGCACCCGCCGGAGTGGGAGCTCTACGACCTGGCAACCGACCCCGACGAGCTGCGGAACGTCTACGACGATCCCGCCTACGCCGAGACCCGCGAGTCGCTGAAGGCCGCGATGTGGCGCGAGCAGGCACGGCTCGGCGACGCACCACACCCGTCCCAGCCGGTTCCGCTCGGCTGCGAGGACGTCGAGGTCGCCTCACCACCGACGATGCCCACCTACGCCTGGATCGACATGGGGCCCATGCTGGGCTGAACCGAGCCGTCGAGGCGTCAGCTCCAGCCGGTCGAGACCCCCAGCAGTTCCTCGACGGCCGCGATGTCGGCGGCGAGGTCCACCCGAAGCTTGGCCCGAACGTCGGCATCCATCGGATCGGACGGGGCGTCGTTGCGGGGCGAGGTGTCCGACACCGGGTGCCGGGGGAGCCCCAGCCGGTCGGTGACCCGATCGACGAACGATTGCGGGTCGGCGTAGAACTCCTCGGCGGTCACCACGAGCACCCGGTCGCGTCCGAAGGCGTCGAACCAGCGCTGCAACATGGGCGCATAGCGGCCCTGGTCGACGTAGCTCTGGTGCCGGTGGGCGAAGGAGAGGTAGGCGGGATCGGCGAGGATCCGTTCGGTCTCGCCCTCGGTGCGCGCCGGCTCGGCCTCGATGGCGTCGGCGAAGCTCAGGGTCTCGGTGTGGCGGCGCCGCTCCTTGTAGTGCGAGAAGGCACGGTCGACCGGATTGCGCAGCACGGCGACGATCAGCGCGTCGGGTGCCACCTCGGCGGCCCGAGCGGGCGCCAACGGGTGGTAGAGGTCGTAGGGGGACGACTCGCCGGTGACCGGCGCGTACCCGAGGCGTGCCCGGGCCCGGGCCCGCACCCGCCGGGAGGCGAAATGCGACCGCCACCACGCCTCGCCCCGGTGCCACTCCTCCGACAGGAAGTAGGTGCCCTTGGAGTTGGGCGTCGGGAACTGGGCCAGCATGCCCGGATGCTCGGCGAGGTACTGCCACAGCGAGGTGGTGCCGCCGCGTTTGGCGCCGACGATCAACAGCTCGGGTGGAGGACGGTGCGAGGCCGTGGCGATTCCGTACCGGCGCATGACCGCCTTGGCCGCGGCGGCGCCTCGCTCGCCGAGCGCGTTGCCCCGCAGCCGCTCTCGGAGCGAACGGATGCCGGGCCGCACCCCGGCGGGAGTGGTGGTCGCTGTGGTCATCGATACCTCATCGTGTTCACACCCGTGCCTCCTGTGGGCGCCGGGCAACCGGTCGGTTTCGTTCGGCGGCCAGGTCCGCCCTCGCCCGCCGACGGCCGGCGATGCGCTCCCAGCGATCCCGCTGCACCAGCCCCGCGGCCACACCGACGATCGGCAGCTGGGGCAACAGACCGTAGAACCCGAACTGGGCGACGAAGATGACGAGGACGACCGCGGACCACACCTCGACGTCGCGTCGGGTGCGAAGCGCCGCCCACGTGGTCCTCAGCATCCAGGAGAGGAACAACACGAGCGCCACAAAGCCGTGGTTGTACATGATCCACCAGAGCAGTCCGTGGGTGCCGACCGGCGGCGTGCCCTCCTGCGGGGTCGGCGCGCCCCAGCCGATCAGCGGCGATTCCAGCGCCCCGCCCCAGGCGTCGACGTACAGCGTGCTGCGGGACTCGTTGCTGTCCGATGCGGTGTCGATCTTGGTGAACACCAGGTCGCCCAAGGGGGAGAAGGCGAGCAACAGGGCGACGACGACGGCGAGCACGCCGGCCACCTTCACCCCGGTCCAGTCGCCGCTCATCGCGCGACGGACCGCCCAGTAGACGAACAGGATGGCGATCGACATCCACAGACCCCGGTTGAACGAGAACGCGGCCGGGACCGCCGACATCGCCAACACGACCTGGCCGAAGCGCCGCCGACGCACGATCGGCGACCGCACGAACGCGCCGAAGAAGAACGGCAGGGTGAGCCCCATCGTGGATCCCCACCCGTTGGCAAAGGCCATCGGGGCCGAGGGTCGGGCCAGCGTGTAGCCCAGGTAGTTGGTGACCTCGGCCAGGCGCAGGCTGCTGACCGAGTCGATGAACCCGGTCTGTGCGATGCCCGCCGGGAGGACCAGCTGCAGCGCGCTGGGGGCGACAAACGTGCCGGCGACCAGCGCCAGGTAGCCGAAGGCGACACAGCCGACGAAGATCAGGCCGAGCCAGTACTGCACCACCTCGGTGGGCAGGCGCTGCCTGGGCATGTTGGCGAACCACACCAGGCAGGTCCACAGCGACACCATGATCGTCCAGCGGTAGCCGAACAGCACCAGTCCCTGGGCGTCGCCGATGTTGATGCCCGACACCCCCACCAGGATGATGAACCCCCCGAGGGCGACGGCGCCCGTCGGCATGCGGTAGTTGCTGGGCCGGGCGAGGATCACCAGGCCGAACGTGAGCGCCGGGAGCACCCACACGTACGGGTACAGCCCGAGCACCCACAGCACCGGCATGCCCAGCGACCAGATCGCCACCGGCCAGCCGACGGCCAGGTAGCGGCGCGCCCGCTGGGACCACACCGAGAACTCGTCGGTGCTGCGGCGGCGCTGGGAGGCGCGGGCGCTGCGGGTGGTCGACAACGACCGGGCCGAGGTGTCGGGGGTCGCTTCCGGGCGCGGCCCGGTTGGCGCCACCTGACGTGAGCCGGACCCCGGCGGACCGTTCACGGCAACAGGTCCCGGAGCGCCCGTCCCAC
>JAWKIE010000026.1:0-71003 GCA_041394485.1 Microthrixaceae bacterium | reverse complement strand
TGGGCATGGACCCGGACGAACTCGAGCGGCTGGCGGCCGCTGTGCGCGCCGCCGGCGGAACCGTCGAGGGCGCCGACACGCGCCTCCGGGGACGACTGAAGGCGGTGTCCTGGGTCGGCGACGACGCCGTCGAGCTTCGTCGGGCCTTCGACGTGGCGGCACGCGCCGGCGGCCGCCTGGCCACGGCGGAGTTGCGCGCCACGGCCGACCGGCTCGAGGCGCAGGCGCGGGAGCAGCGCCAGGCCTCGGGCCAGGTGGCGGCCGGCCCCGGGGGCCGGATCGGCGAGGTGCGCACC
This sequence comes from Microthrixaceae bacterium, assembly GCA_041394485.1. Lineage (GTDB taxonomy): Bacteria > Actinomycetota > Acidimicrobiia > Acidimicrobiales > Microtrichaceae > Microthrix. The sequence goes on along the minus strand of JAWKIE010000026.1, from coordinate 70,707 downwards.
ACGGCCGTCGGGCCGGGCGACGGGGTCGCGCCCGAAGCGCCCGCCCCACCGATGCCGGTGAACGTGGTGACCGAGACCCGGGTCGTCGGCGTGGAGGCGGGAGCGTCTCCGGCGGACGCCAGGGCCACGGCCACGCTGACGCTGTCGGTGGCCGAGGACGGGACGGCGCAGGTGTCCGTTGGCGCCGACCAGCGCCTCGGGGCCCTGCTCGGACAGGCGTCGGGCGGGGCGGGGGTTGGGCTGACCGGCTCGAGGGAGCTGGCGCTGTCGTTCGCCGACGAGGCCGGCGCCCGGCGGTTCGTCGAGCAGATGACCGAGGCGCTCACACCAAACCTGGAACTGCCGGCCGGTCTCGCTGCGCCCGGCCCGTTGGTGTTGGGTCTCGGGTTGGGCGTTCCGGCGTTGGTGCTGGGCGGGGGCCGGTCGATCCTCGACGAGGTCGGCCGGGAGGCGGCCGGGGTGCTGGTGGCCAACGCCCCGACCGGGGTGGACGGATCGGTCGGGGCCTCCGCCGACGTGTGGGGGTCGGCGGCGCTCGACCGGTTCAACCTCGACGCCGACGTCGCCCGGGGCGCGACCTATCACCCGGCCGACGGAACCTGGAGCACCACCACCACGCTCGGCGCCGCAGCGGTGGCCCCGGTCTTGGGCGACGTCAAGGCCGACCTGGGCCTCGAGACCTCGATCAGCACGACGATCGGGCCCGAGGGCGTCACCGGCGGAACGTGGGTGGTGGAGGCGACCGGTGGCGGTGCCGCCGGCTTGGGGGCGATGGTCGGGTTGGCCACCGGCGGTCCTGGCGTGGATCTCGGCGACGCCGGGCGGGTGCGCTTCGAGGCTCGACTTCCGGCGGACGACCCCGCCACCCGTGCGGCGCTCAACGAGTTCAACCGGGGTGTCGTCGCGCCCCACCGGGCCGCAGCCACCCTCGAGCGGATGGTCGGCGAGGGTGAGCTGTCGATCACGGTCGAGCAGCGAAGCGCCTCCGACGACGGCCGCTCCTACGGGCCGGTGCGGGTGATCAGCGAACGCCGCGTGACCAGCGTCGAGCGTCTCTTTCGCCGTGCCCCCGGAGGCGGCTGGGTCGAGGTCGACCTCCGGGAATGAGCGGCCGCCGGGGCGTTGGGTACCATCGCTGTTCGGTCGAGCGAGTCGCCGCTGGACCCGATCGAGAGGAGCGTTGCATGAAGGTGGTTGTGGACTACGACCTGTGCGAGTCGAATGCGGTGTGTATGGCAATCGCCCCCGAGGTGTTCGAGGTGCGTGACGACGACTTCCTCTACGTCCTCGACGAGAACCCCTCCGAGGAGCTGCGCCCCAAGCTCGAGGAGGCGGTCAAGCGCTGCCCGAAGCAGGCGATCAGCCTCGAGGGCTGAGCCGCACCGGTGACCGAACCCAACCCGATCCGCCCGGCCGTCCCGGGCGGATCGATGCGCCGCGTCGCCATCGTCGGCGCCTCCCTCGGCGGCCTCGCGACGGCGGCTGCGCTGCGCGACAAGGGCTTCGACGGCGAGGTGGTCGTCGTCGAGGCGGAGGCGCAACTCCCCAACGACCGCCCGCCGCTGTCGAAGCAGGTGATCACCGGCGAGTGGCCGCTTGAACGGGCCCGACAACCGGAGGCCTCCAGCGTCGACGACCTGGCGTTGGATCTGCGCCTCGGTCGGCGGGCGATACACCTGGACGTGCCGACGCGCACCCTGACGCTGGACGACGCCACGACCGTGGCCGCCGACGCGGTCGTGCTCGCCTGCGGGTCGGCGGCGAAGCGGCCGCCCATCCCCGTCATCGACCGGCCGGGGTTCACACCCTGCGAAACGGCGCCGACGCTGCGGCCCTGCGCCGGGCTCGCCGCATCGCCGACGCGCGTGCTGATCGTCGGGGCCGGGTTCATCGGCCTGGAGGTGGCCTCCTCGGCCCGGGAGCTGGAGCTGGCCGTCACGGTGGTGGAGGCCTTTGCGACTCCCGCCGGGCGCATCCTCCCCGGCCGAGGTGGGCGCCGGTCTGGCCAAGGCGGCGATCGCCGCCGGGGTCGACCTCCGCTGCGAGGTGGCCGTGGAGGCGTTGCTCGGCACCGGGTACGGGCCCGACGGTGACGGCGCCGACGATGCCCCCGTCGCCGCCGCCCGACTGGCCGACGGCACGGTGATCGAGGCGGACCTCGTGTTGGTGGCCGTCGGCGCGGCGCCGTCGGTCGGCTGGCTGGCCGACACCCCCGGCATCGACGTGAACGACGGCGTGGTCACCGACGCGACCTGCCTGGCGGCTCCCGGCATCGCGGTGGTGGGCGACGCGGCCCGCTGGTGGCATCGACGATGGGAGGCCTTCGCCCGGGTGGAGCACTGGGACAACGCAATGGAGATGGGGCGCTACGTATGGCCGCCTGCTCGCAGGGGTGGCCGGCGACGCCGAGGTGGAGCCGTACGTGCCGGTTCCGTGGCTGTGGTCCAACCAGTTCGGCGGCAAGTTCCAGCTGGCAGGCCAGGTCCGCGCCGACGATCGACTGGCCTGGATCGACGGAACCCCGGAAGACGGTGCGTGGGTGGGGGTCACCCACGACGGCACCGCCGTCCGATCGGTGATCGGCTACAACCGAAACCCCAAGGTGATGCGGATGCGCATGATGATGGACCGCCCCGACGGCCTGCCGCTCGGCGAAGCGGTGCACGGCTGATGGAACCCGGGGACCGAGCCACATGAACGCCTGGCCTGGGGGCTGCTCGTGCGTTGACGCTGGTCGTCGCCGTCGCCGACTGGTTGGCGGTCGCACGCGACGTCCGCCCGGCGGAGTACGTGCTGAAACCGGCGACGATGGTGGCGCTCGGCGCCTTGTTGCTGGCGCTCGACCTGCCCGGCGACGAGGTTCGCTGGTGGCACCTGGCGGCCATCGCCTGTTCGTTGGCGGGCGACGTGTTTCTCATGCTGCCGGCCTCGGCGATGGACGAGGAGCTGTCCTTCGTTGGCGGCCTGGGCGTCGTTTCTGGTTGCGCACGTCTTCTACATCGTGGGCATGGTGGCGCTGGGGGTGGGCGCCCCGTGCTGGTCGTCGGCGGTCTCGTTGCGGTGATCGTGTCCACCGTCGGCGTCCGCATCGTCTCGGGCGCACGTTTCCACGACCCCCGGCTGGCGATCCCGGTCCCGGCCTACATCGGGGTCATCGGCGTGATGATCGCCACCTCGTTCGGCACCGGCATCGCCGTCGGCATCGTCGGCGCTCCTGTTCGGACTGTCGGACTCGGTCATCGGCTGGACGCGTTTCGTGCGGGACTTTCCGAACAGCCGGGTGCTGGTGATGGTCACCTATCACCTCGGCCAGCTCGGTCTGGTGCTGGCGCTGCTGGCCACGTAGAGCGATCGGCGGTGCTCAGCCGCGCCGCACCTGGAGGCTTCGGTTGCCGAGCCGACCCGGCGACCATCGGCCCCACACCCCGCCGGCCGCCCTGCGGGTGAAGCTCAGCCAGTCACGAACCTGGGGCGAGGCGACGCGCCTGACCACCTGACACACGCCCTGTTCGTACACGATGTACCCGCCCCACACGCCGGGGAAGTCCTTCGGCGAACCCACCTCGGTGGTCGTCACCCCGGCGACGGTCCGACGCCGGTGGGCGTGGGTGTGCCCGGAACTCACCAGGAGCAGCTCGCAGTGCCTCGACAACGTCGCCACGAGATCCCGACCCTCACGGTGGGGGATCCCCGGGGGGTGGCTCCACGCCTGGTTGAACCGCTCGATGGGGTGGTGGGTCAACACGACGACGGGGTTGGCCACGCCCTCGAGTGCCGCCAGCGCCGCCTCGGTGACCTCGGCACGCACCGTTCCGCCGTGGGCACCGGGTCGGATCGTGTCGATGCACAGCACGCTGAGCCCCGGGAGGTCGACACGCCGAACGCCGCGGACGGCGTCGATCCCGACGGCCGCCGCACCCTCGTGGGGCGGCACGATCCCGCACCGGTTGTGCTCGTGGTTGCCCGTCATCACGGTGGTGGGCAGCCGCGTCCGGGCGAGCAGCCGTCCGGCCATCGCCCAGGTTGCCGGCGTGGAGCGATCCACCAGGTCGCCCTTGATGAACAGGTGCTGGGCGCCCCACCCGGTGAGCTCGTCGATGGCGCCACGAGCGGCGCGGACGCTGATCGGAAGGTCCACCCGGGTCGTCTCGCGTTCCCGACGCCACTCCGGAGTCACCGCCTCCACCATCGTGCCGCGAAAGCCGAACACGTCCAGTCCCAGGTGGATATCCGACAGGGTGGCGAACCGCGACAGCTCGCGCCCCAGCGGTTCCATCGTGGTCAGCGTCACCCCTCCGGCGGGACGGCCCGCCACGTCGAGCCGAACCGCCTGAGGCGCCCCGGGAACGAGCCCCTGCAGCTCGATCGTGCCCGGACCGCCGTCGGTCGAGCCCGTGCCGACCACCCGGCCGGTGGCGGCGTCGGTCGCGGTGACCGGCGCCCACGCGTCGGAACCCGCTCGCGGCTGCGTCCGGCCGGCCTCGCCCAGCGACTGCCAACACAACTGGGCGGTCGTGCACTCCACCGCAAACACCGATGGACCGCTCGACAGTCGGGCGGGCCCCAGCGACGGGTGCCCGGCGGGAACTCGGTGGTCGACCGGGCGGTCACGACGCCCGCCCGGTCGGCGTCGCCGGGTGGGTGCCGGTCACCCGTCGAGGGCGCGCCCGGTGATCAGCCCGCCGAGCGGCCGCCGGGCCCGCCCGATCACCGCCCGGTGCACGGCCTGAAGCTCCAGGCTCTGGTCCACCAACCGGCCGCCGGACTCCAGCGGGTGGGCAGCGAGGGACCGTGGTGCGCCGTTCGGTGATTCGGGGTCGGCCACGTCGTCGTCGGTCAGCCAGCGGATCCCCTCGAGCATCCGGGGGAGCGAGTTGGTGGGGAAGCGATCGGTCACCTCGTCCCAGTGTTCCGCGACGTAGGCCCAGGCGGTGGCCCCCAGGGTGGGATGGCTCATCGCCCGCATGAGGACATACGGGGCGTTCTGGGTGCGCACCTCGCCGAGCACCAGGTTGAGGGTCGCCTCGAAGTCGTCCCAGCGAGGGGTGTCGATCAATGCGTAGAGGAACCGCACCTCCTCCTGGGGGGTCGTCGCCGAGCGCCAGCGGGCCAGCAGGTCGCGGTGCTCCTCGCCGGTGGCCGCCGCCGCGACGACCCCGGTGGCCGCAGCCAGCAGGTTGGCGTCGACATCGTCGGGGTCGGCGGCCAGCAGCTCACGCGCCGCCTGCAGCGTGGCCGGGTCCGCGCCGGTGACGCCGGCGATGCCGAAAAGCACCGCATACAGGTCCTGGGCCGCTGCGTCGCCGCCCTCCGCTCGGTCCGCCGCCGCAGCGAGGGCACCGGCGGAGACCGACCGGACCCAGGCCTGAAGCTCCTCGAGCCGTGCCGGGTCGACGATCCGGCGGAGGCCGGAGAACACACCCCCGAGGCGGCGCCACACGCTGGGGTGGTCGTCGGCGGCCATCGACTCGCATACCTCGAGCACCCGCTCGACCTCGATGCGACCGCCGAGGAGGTCCGCCCACGCGTCGTCGATCACCAGGTAGCGCTCGATCGGCTCCAGCGCCTCGACGGCACGGAGCAGCTCGTCCATCAACGGGCCGCCGTGATGACTGCGCCAGAACCCGTTGCCCGACGCGTTGCCCATCACCCAGGTGGCCCCGTCGGGCAGCGTCAGCGTCGCGGGGTCGCCGACCTCCGGTTCGACCAGGGTCTCGAGCACGCGCCGGCCGCCATCGACGCCGACCGCCACCCGAGCGGGGATCGGCCAGCTGCGCGCCTCGGTGTCTCCGGCACCCTGGGGGGTGGCCCGCTGCTGCGTCAGCGTCAGCGTGTCGTCGCTGCGGTCGAGGTTGAGCACCGGATGGCCGCCACGCAGGATCCAGGCGTCCATGATTCGACCCACCGGGGCGTCGGAGGCCGCCTCCAGCGCGTTCCACAGGTCGTGGGTGACCGTGTTGGCGTAGGCATGGTCGGCCAGGTAGCGGCGAATGCCGTTTCGGAACGTCTCCTCGCCGAGGTACTGCTCCAGCATGCGCAGCACCGAGCAGCCCTTCTCGTAGGTGAGCACGTCGAACATTCCCTCGGCGTCGGCGGGGGTGTGCACCTCGAACTCGATCGGACGCGTGGAGCTGAGCGCGTCCACCGTGAAGGCGGCGGACCGTTCCAGCCCGAACTCGGCCCACACCTCCCATTCGGGTCGGAAGTCGTCGGTGCAGCGCATCTCCATGAACGTGGCGAACGCCTCGTTGAGCCAGAGGCCCTCCCACCAGGCCATCGTCACCAGATCGCCGAACCACATGTGGGCCAGCTCGTGGTTGATCACCGCCGCCAACCGCCGCTGCTCGGCCCGGGTGGCGCGCGCCGGGTCGATCAACAGCAACACCTCGCGAAAGGTGACGCAGCCCAGGTTCTCCATCGCGCCGAAGGCGAAGTCGGGCAGGGCCACCAGGTCCAGCTTGTCGCCCGGGTAGGCGATGCCGTAGTAGTCCTCGAAGTAGGTGAGCGCGTGCTCGGCGGCCTCCAGGGCGAACGCGGTGAGATGACCCTGACCCGGCTGGTGCACCACCCGCACGGGGGTGTCGCCGACCATGATGGGTGGTGTGGCCTCCAGCGGCCCGACCACCCACGCCACCAGGTAGGTGCTCATCTTCATCGTGTCGGCGAAGCTCACCCGAAGCCGACCGTCGCCGGTCTCCTCCCGTCCGGTCTCGGCGCTGTTGGAGATGGCGGTGTGCGCCGGATCCACCACGAGCGACACACCGAAGGTGGCCTTCATGTCGGGCTCGTCGAAACACGGAAACGCCCGCCTGGCGTGGGGGGCCTCGAACTGGGTGGCGGCCAGGGTGGCGGTCGTGCCGTCGGCCGCGGTGTAGGTGGATCGGTAGAAGCCGACCAGCCCGTCGGAGATCGTGCCGGTCCACTCGAGTGCGAGCCAGGCCGTCCCGGCCTCGAGGGGCTCGCCCAGTCGCAGCGTCACCGTCTCGGTGCCGGCGTCGGCGACGACCGACGCCCGGGTTCGCCGGTCGCCCTGGCCCGCCTCGGCGCCGGTGACGTCGAGGTCGAGCGCGTGCAGTGTGATCTCGGCGGTCGGTTCGGAGAGTTCGACCTCGATGCGCACCGTGCCGGAGAACTCGCCGGCCTCCAGATCGGTGGAGATCTCCAGCGCGTAGTGGCCGGGGGTGACGGTTCGGGGAAGGCGATAGGCGGAGTCGGACACGGGGGTCTCCTCGATGAGGCGGTGGGGTGGATTGGTCGGGACCGGTGGCGCGGGTGACGGGTCGACGTTTCGACGCCACCCCGGGCGGGCGCGGGCGACCGTTCAACCTACGCGACACGCCCGCCGAACCCGTCCCGGGCGGGTCGTTGGGACCCGCCGGGCCGAGTCGCCCCGGCCTCACCGCGACGGATGGCCGCCTCCGATCGGCTCGCCGGTACGGTGGCCGCACCGATGGGAGCCCAATGAAAACCGACGCAGCCGTCAACGAATACGTCAATCGGGGAGCGGAGGTGGCCGGTATCACCGACGGGGTGTTGGAGGTGCTGACCACGTCCTACCGCGAACTCGACGTTCAGATTCCCGTCCGCTGCGAATCGGGCAACCTCCTGGTGTGTCGCGGCTACCGCGTCCAGCACAACGGGGCACGCGGCCCCTACAAGGGCGGAATCCGCTATCACCCGTCGGTCGACATCTCCGAGGTGCGGGCGCTCGCATCGCTGATGACCTGGAAGACCGCGCTGGTCGACGTTCCCTTTGGCGGAGCGAAGGGCGGCGTGTCCGTCGACCCCGATCAGCTGACCGAGCGCGACCTTCAGGAGGTGACCCGCAAGTTCGCCCTGCGGATCCACCACATCCTGGGGCCCTATCGCGACATCCCGGCGCCGGACGTCAACACCAACGCGCAGACGATGGCGTGGTTCATGGACGCGTACTCCGACATCAACGGCTACTCGCCGGCCGCGGTCACCGGGAAGCCGCTCAGCCTGGGTGGTGCGCCGGGGCGCGAGCAGGCCACCGGTTGGGGCGTGATCGACGTGCTCGGCGCCTACTACGAGCACCACGACGACGAACTGGCCGGGAAACGGGTGGCCATCCAGGGGTTCGGCAACGTCGGTTCGTGGGCCGCCGAGAAGCTGCAGCGCCTCGGAGCGACCGTGGTGGCGGTGTCCGACGTGTACGGGGGGATCCACCACGGCGACGGCCTCAACGTGGCGGCGCTCCGCCGGGACGTGGCCGATGGCGCCTCGGTGACCGAGGCCGACGTCGGCGAGCTGATCACCAACAACGAACTGCTGGGCCTCGAATGCGATGTGGTGATTCCCGCAGCGCTCGGCGAGGCGGTGACCGAGAAGAACGTGGAACGGGTGTCCGCCAAGCTGGTGGTCGAGGCCGCCAACTTCCCGGTCACGCCCGAGGCTGATTCGGTGTTGAACGACCGGGGCATCCCGGTGATTCCAGACATCCTGGCCAACGCCGGAGGGGTCACCGGCAGCTACTTCGAGTGGACCCAGAACATCCAGCAGTTCACCTGGTCCGAGGAGCGGTTCACCAGGGAGTTGGCCGCGAAGCTGAACGCCGCCACGGCAGCGACGCTGGCGAAGACCGAGAGCGACGGAGTCACGATGCGGGAGGCGGCCTTTGCGCTCGGCATCGAGCGGGTGGCCGAGGCGGCGCACCTGCGCGGCTACGTGTGAACCGAAAAATATCGCTCCACGATCGGTGGACAGCCCCATTCGCATTGGTGAGATCTCGCCTTGGCCGGTCGTGGGGCCGCCTCTAGCGTCCGCCGCTACGCAGGGGAGCACGGACATGGCAACGCTGACAACCAACCTGTTTTACGGCCAGGGTGAACGGAGCCATCGGCTTCGGGTGATCGACGGCTCGTGGCCGACCGACATGGATGGTTCGGTGGTGGTGGTCGGGCCGGACAAGCGCTCGCCGGGTGGACACTGGTTCGGTGCACACGGTCTCCTCCAGCGGATACACCTGGTGCCGAGCCACGACGGTGAGATCACGGTGGAGCACAAGCGGGTCAACTCCACGATCAACCGAGTGCGCAACCGTCTGCCCTGGCTCTTCCGCGGGGTGGCGTTCGCCGAGGCCTCGCCGTTCGGGATCACCAACCTGGCCAACACCGGCGTGGTCAGCATCGAGGATCGCCTGGTGCTGGGCTACGACGCCGGTCGTCCAGTCGAGGTCGACTCCGAAACGCTCGAATTCGTCTCACCGATCGGGGCCAACGACGAGTGGCTCCAGGACGTTCCCGGCCTGCTCGAGCCGTTGATCGCCGTGGCGGCACATCCGGCCGTCGACGTCGATGGCTCGGCGTTGTACTTCGTGAACTATTCGCAGGTGTCGATCCCGGGTGAGGTGACCGAGACCCACCTGGCGCGTTGGGACCTTCACGGTCCGATTCGTCGCTGGCGGATCGAGGGCATGTCGCCGTTCGATTCGATCCACGACGTCAAGGTCTCCGAGAACCACGTCGTGATCTCGGACCTGCCCTTCCAGATCGAACCCGGCGCCATGCGGGGGGAACCACGGCAACTCCGCAACCAGGACCACACCAAGCTGTGGATCGTGGCGAAGGCCGATCTGGAGTCCACGCCGGAGGGTGGGTCGGTCCCGGCGACCGAGGTTCGTGTCCCGATGCCCACCGGCCACCTGTGGGTCGACTCCGACGAGGTCGACGGCCGGCTGAGGATCGTCCTACAGCAGATTCCGCTGGCGGACCTGATGATCAGCGTGACGCCCGGCGCCCGGAACCATCGGCAGGGCGCCGAGCTCGATCCCGCCTACGAGGGCTGGATCGCCCAGGCGGTGCAGCCGTCGGCGATCACCTGCGTGCTGATCGATCCGGCCACCGGAGTGGTCAAGGAGTCCGACACCCTGGCCGACCCCGAGCGGCTCTGGGGCGGCATCCTTGCGACCACCGACGTTTCCCGCCCCTCGGCTCGGGGCCATCTCAGCCAGCTGTGGTACGCAGGGGTTGGGTTCGACCCCGATCTGGTGCCCGAGGACTGGTGGCGGCTCTACCACACGGCGACGGACGGCCTGGTGGCACCAAGCGACTTCCCCGACGAGCCGGTGCCCGGGACCCTGGCACGATTCGACCTGGACCGGATGGCCATCGCCGAATCGTGGGAGTACCCGGCCGGCTCGTTTCCCTCGCCGCCCACGTTCGTGCCACGGTCCGGCTCGGCCGAACCCGACGACGGCTACATCGTGTGCGTCGTTCACCAGGACGGGCCCAAAGAGCTGCACGTCTTCGAGGCCGACAACATCGCCGCCGGGCCGGTTGCACGTGCATCGTCGCCGACGTTCAACCCCAACCTGATGCTCCACTCGTGCTGGTCGCCGCCACGCCGTGGCCCGCGACCCAGCAACTATGCGGTTTCGACGTCCCGGGATCTGGTCGGCGCACTCAAGGGCATTCCCTCGACGGCGAAGCGCATCATGAGCATGGGTCGCCGGATGTCCGAGCTGCAGCGAGCGGAGACGGCCGCTGCGACCGCCGACCCCGGTGAGAAATCGGCATGATGACCATGCCGGATCCTCCACAGGCCTGACGCGTCGGCCTCCGGGACCCGGTCAGCCCGCCGAGGGCTTCTTTCGAGCGGTCCGAACGGTGGCGCCACGCTCGGTGACCCGGGCATCCGTCGGTGCCGTGCGTGTGGCCGGCGCCCTCTTTGCCGGAGCCTTCGTTGCGGCGGCTTTCTTGGCGGGTGCCTTGCGTTTCGCCGGTGCCTGCTTGGCCGGTGCCTTCGTTGAGGCGGCTTTCTTGGCGGGCGCCTTGCGTTTCGCCGGAGCCTTCTTAGCGGCCGCCTTCTTTGCCGCTGCCTTCTTTGCGGGAGCCTTCTTTGCGGGAGCCTTCTTCGTGGCGGCCTTCTTTGCAGGAGCCTGCTTCGGGGCCGCCTTTTTGGCCGGTGCCTTCTTTGCGGGAGCCTTCTTCGTGGCCGCCTGCTTGGCCGGCGCCTGTTGTGCGGCCGCCGTGGTCGACGGCGCTCCGCCGGTGGTGACGGCGCGGGCAGCGTCCAGCAACTCCTCGTAGGCCGCCTCGACCGCGTTGGCCAGGTCCCACACGTCGGGGGTGAGATCGCGGTCCACCATAAAGCCGACGTCGATGTTGTCCTCGTAGGACAACACGGTCACGTTCATGCCGGCCCCCTCCATGATCGGGCCCATCGGATAGGCGGCCACCAGCTTGGCGCCGGCGAAGTACAGCGGAAACGGCGGGCCGGGCACGTTGGAGATCACCAGGTTGTGAATCGGCCGGTGCATGTTGGCCATGCCGATCTGGCTGTAGAGGCGCGACGCCAGCTGGAAGGTACGGGGGGCCGCATACTCGCCCCAGTCGGTCATCATCCGGGCGCCGAGCGCATTGTGCTCCTCCTTGGCGCCCTTGGTGGAGTCGGCGATCAGCCGCAGCCGCTCGGTCGGATCCTCCACGTGGGTGGACAGATGCGCAAACATCGCGGACACCCGGTTGTTGGCCGCACCCTTCTCGTCGTCGGTGCGCACCGACACGGGGATGCAGGCGACGAGCGACTCATCGGGCAGATCTCCCCGGTCGTCGAGATACTTGCGCAGCGTGCCGGACATGATGGCGAGCACCACATCGTTCACCTTGACCCCGAACGCCTCCTTGATCTCCTTGGCCCCCGAGAGCGGCACCCGGGCGAACCCCACCCGACGGTGCGGGGTGATCGCAGAGTTGAACGGGGTGGGCGGGGCGGTCAACGGCAGTGCACCCCTCGGGCCCGAGTCGTCCGACATGCGGTTGCTGACCACGTTGCTCAGGTTGCCAACGGTGCGGCCGAGCAGCGCCGGCATGTCGATCAGCCGCTTCACACGCGACGACATGGCGTAGCCGATCAGTTCCCATTCGTTCGGGATGTGCTCGGGCTCGTGCGGCTCGGGCGGGGGGATGTCGGTGCCCTCGGGGGCCAGGTCGTAGAGCGTCGTCATGATCTCCGCGCCGCTCGCCCCATCGATGGCCGAGTGGTGCACCTTGGTCACGACTCCGACCCGGTTCTGCTTGAGGCCCTCGATCACCCAGATCTCCCACAGCGGCTTGTTGCGGTCGAGCGGCACCGAGGCGATGCGGGCGGCGAGATCGGCCAGTTCGCGACGGCCGCCGGGTTCCGGGGCGGTCACCCGGTGAATGTGGAAATCGAGGTCGAAATCGGGATCCTCGATCCAGATCGGATGGTTGAGGTTGAACGGGACCGTCACCAACCGCCGACGAAACGGTGCCACGAGGTGCATGCGTTCGCGGATCAACCGCTTGATCGCCTCGAAGGAGTAGCCCTCGGGCATCGTGTCGGTGTCGAAGATGGCCGTCATGGCCACGTGCATGTGCGCGTTCGGCGTCTCCAAATAAGTGAATGCCGCGTCGATGCCGGAAAGTCGTTCCATGGTGAGTGGCCCCCTTGGGTCCCGCCTCGGCCGAGAGGCGGTCAACGCCGGAGTCTGTCACGTCGTCCCAGGCGACGTGGGAAGCGACCGGCTCGGCAAACCTGGGTTCACGGCGGTGTCGCTTGTGGCAGGGACGCCACGCCGGCACGGCCGGTGGGATCGGGGATCGCCGGGGTGGACCTCGTCGACCGACCGGGTAAGAAGGCCCGAAATGGGTCAGGGTGCGCCAACGCGACACTACGAAGGGCGCAGGTTTGAACACGGGCCGCGAGGCCCAGCTGATCGGTGCACGAGGATGCTTAGGCTGACCTGCAATGAGCTTTCTCACTCGATCACTCATCAGGGCGGCGCTGGGCGCCAATGCGGCGGCGCCTCGCGCCAACAGCAAGGTGCTCACCGTCCCGTCGTTCTTCGCCGCGTGGTTCACCAGCGAGCTCAGCGCTCCGTTGTTGCTGGCCGACGCGGTGGAATCGGCCAACGCCATCCGCCGCGGCGCGCTGCGCACCAACTCGGGCCGAGCCGGTCTGGTCGCTCGGGCGGTGGCCTCCGGCTTTGCGATGCAGCAATGGCGTCAGGCGGCCAGTGTCGGCGATGCGTTTGCGCAGGGCTTTGGCGACTACGCCGACCTGGACGGTCTGCCGGAGCCGGCGGTTGCCGATCCCAAGGGGGACTTCCTGCCGTTCTTCGCCGGTTCGAAGAAACGCCGGCGACGCAAGGACGTGACCTTCGCCGAGGTGGACGGCCACGAGCTCAAGCTCGACGTGTACGAGCCGCTCGAGCCGCCGCCCGCCGGCGTCACCCGACCCTGCGTGATCTACGTGCATGGCGGGGCCTGGCTGGTCGGTGACAAGCGTGAGCAGGGCGTGCCGATGCTCAATCACCTGGCCGCCAACGGCTACGTCGGGTTCAACGTCAACTACCGGCTGAGTCCCAAGGTGAAGGCGCCCGACCATGTCATCGATGTGAAGCGGGCCATCGCCTGGGTTCGCGAGCACGCCGAGGACTACGGGGCGGATCCCGACTTCATCGCGATCAGCGGCGGATCGGCCGGTGGGCATCTGGCCGCCCTGGCGGCGCTCACCAGCGACGACCCGGCCTATCAGCCGGGATTCGAGGAGGCCGACTGCTCGGTCCAGGCGGCGATCCCGTTCTACGGCGTCTACGACCTCACCGAGCGGGCCGCCGACATGTTGGAGTTGATGGATCCGCTGGTGTTTCCCAGTCCGGTGGCGAAGGACCCCGAACTCCATCGGGACTACTCGCCGGTGGAGCGGGTGCATTCCGACGCGCCGCCGTTCCTGATCGTGCAGGGTTCGCTCGACGTGCTCGTACCGGCCGAGGGTGCCCGGCGCTTCGCTCAGGAGCTGCGAGCGGTCTCCGGCCAACCCGTGCTCTACACCGAGTTGGAGGGTGCCCAGCACGCCTTCGAGATCTTCATGTCGCCGCGTACCCGGCGAACCCTGGATTGGGTGGAGAAGTTTCTCGATGCGACCGTGCTGCGCTTCCTGGAGGCCACGGAGGACTCGGTCGCTCCGGTCGGCGAAGGCGAGGACGCCGATCAGGTGCTGGCCGCCACCGGCTGAGCCCTCCGCACTACCACAACCCTCCACCCATGGTGCGGCGCCCGCCACGCAATGTGTTGCTCGTCACCTGCGCACCGGCTACCGTCCCCCGAGATGGTGAGTGGTGCTCACTGCGTTGGAGGGAGTTCAAATCATGGTCTCAGGTCGCATGCGTGTGCCGAAGGTGTCCGACAGAACGCTGCTGAAGCAGCGGGCCGCCGGGCTGGGTGGAGTGCTGGCCCTGCTGGGCGGGGTACTGACCGCACTGGCCATGTCGGCGGCCTCGCCGGCGGGTGCCGTGACCAACTGGACCCCCTCGGCCCCCTGCGGCCAGCTCGACTCCACCGTCGTTCCCGCCAACGTCGGCTCGATGACCGTCACCGTCGCGGGAGGCAAGGGCGGCAACGCGGGAAGCCAGTCCTCCGGCTCGTCGGGCAACGGCTCCAACGGCGGGCAGGCGACCGCCACCATCGCCGTTACCCCCGGCCAGACAATCTCGGCCCGCGTGGGTTGCGCGGCCGCCAATGGTGCCAACTCCTCCGGCAGCGGCATCGCCGGGGCGGCCGGCTGGAGCACCGGTGGTGGTGCCGGAAAGGGCCAACAGACCGTATTCACCGACGGGGCCCAGGGCGGGCCCGGCGGCGGTTCGTCGGCGGTCTGCCTCGGGGCCGCCTGTAGCGGTGCCTCGCCGGCCAGCGCGCTGGTAGTCGCCGGTGGTGGTGGCGGTGGCGGCGTCTCCAACTGCGCGGGCACTCCCGGCGGCAACGGTGGCCTCGGTGGTGCCGCGGGCATCACCGGCGCCGGTGGTGGATCCGGGCCAAGCGGCAACAACGGCCAGGGCGGCGGCAACACCGGCTCGTCCTCGGGGGGTGGGTCCGCAGGCACCGGCGGGGCGAACTCGAATGCCGCCTTGAGCCCCAACGGCGAGACGGGAACGAACAGCTCGGGTGGAGCTGCGGTCAACGTCGCCGGTGGCGGTGGCGGCGCCGGCTATAAGGGCGGTACCCGGGGCGGCAACTCGGCGACCGGCTGCAAGGGCGCCGGCGGTGGTGGCGGCGGCTCGTCCTGGGTGCTGAACGCCGCAACCGCGGTCGCCTTCTCCACCAACTCCAGCAGTGCCGGCTCGGTGACGGTCACCTTCGCCGACCCGTCCCCGTGCGGAACCGCACCCAACCTCGACGGTGACGGCGATGGATTCTGCGGCACCGACGATCCCGACGACAACGACGCCTGTGTGCCGGTGGCCGTGGACGCGGATGGTGATGGGGTGTGTGTCCCGGAGGACACCGATGACAACGATGCGTGTGTGCCGACTGCGGTGGATGTGGATGGTGATGGTGTGTGTCCGCCGCAGGACGGCGATGACAACGATGCGTGTGTCCCGGATGCCACCGATGTTGATGGTGACGGGTTGTGTGTGAACGATCCGGCCGAGACCGATGACAACGATGCGTGTGTGCCGTCGGGGACCGATGCCGATGGTGAGGTGTGTCCGCCGCAGGACGGCGATGACAACGATGCGTGTGTGCCGGTGGCGGTGGATGCTGATGGTGATGGGGTGTGTGTCCCGGAGGACACCGATGACAACGATGCGTGTGTTCCGGATGCCACCGATGTTGATGGTGACGGGTTGTGTGTGAACGATCCGGCCGAGACCGATGACAACGATGCGTGTGTGCCGTCGGGGACCGATGCCGATGGTGATGGTGTGTCCGCCGCAGGACGGCGATGACAACGATGCGTGTGTGCCGGTGGCGGTGGATGCTGATGGTGATGGGGTGTGTGTCCCGGAGGACACCGATGACAACGATGCGTGTGTCCCGGATGCCACCGATGTTGATGGTGACGGTTGTGTGTGAACGATCCGGCCGAGACCGATGACAACGATGCGTGTGTGCCGTCGGGGACCGATGCCGATGGTGATGGTGTGTGTCCGCCGCAGGACGGCGATGACAACGATGCGTGTGTGCCGGTGGCGGTGGATGCTGATGGTGATGGGGTGTGTCCCGGAGGACACCGATGACAACGATGCGTGTGTCCCGGATGCCACCGATGTTGATGGTGACGGGTTGTGTGTGAACGATCCGGCCGAGACCGATGACAACGATGCGTGTGTGCCGTCGGGGACCGATGCCGATGGTGATGGTGTGTGTCCGCCGCAGGACGGCGATGACAACGATGCGTGTGTGCCGGTGGCGGTGGATGCTGATGGTGATGGGGTGTGTGTCCCGGAGGACACCGATGACAACGATGCGTGTGTTCCGGATGCCACCGATGTTGATGGTGACGGGTTGTGTGTGAACGATCCGGCCGAGACCGATGACAACGATGCGTGTGTGCCGTCGGGGACCGATGCCGATGGTGATGGTGTGTGTCCGCCGCAGGACGGCGATGACAACGATGCGTGTGTGCCGGTGGCGGTGGATGCTGATGGTGATGGGGTGTGTGTCCCGGAGGACACCGATGACAACGATGCGTGTGTTCCGGATGCCACCGATGTTGATGGTGACGGGTTGTGTGTGAACGATCCGGCTGAGACCGATGACAACGATGCGTGTGTGCCGTCGGGGACCGATGCCGATGGTGATGGTGTGTGTCCGCCGCAGGACGGCGATGACAACGATGCGTGTGTGCCGGTGGCGGTGGATGCTGATGGTGATGGGGTGTGTGTCCCGGAGGACACCGATGACAACGATGCGTGTGTCCCGGATGCCACCGATGTTGATGGTGACGGGTTGTGTGTGAACGATCCGGCCGAGACCGACGACACCAACGCCTGCCTGCCCGATGCCACGGCCGAGGGCTGTGTGGCGCCGGAGCCTCCTGCGGACTGCCCCGAGCGGTCCGGCGGGCTCTCCCTCCTGTCGGGTGAACTCGAGCCGGGCGTCGAGATCGTGGTGGGCGGATCCGGGTACCTCGCCGACTCGCCGGTTGGGGTCTACGTCTGCTCCACGCCGGTGAAGTTTGGTGACGCAAGCGCAGGTGGCGATGGTGCCGTCCAGGTGGGGGGAACGCTTCCGTCCGACCTGGAGCCGGGGACGCACCTCGTGTTCACGATGGGCATCGGGCCCGACGGCGAACCCCGCACCCAGACGCTGGAGTTCTCGGTGCTGGACACCACGATCGAGAACACGACCACCACCGAGCCCGCCGTGACGCCCACGTCGGAGACCCCGGCGACGACGGCACCCGAAACGCCGGCATCGACGACGACGGCGACCCCGGCGCCCACCAGCGGCACCGATGCAACGCCCCAGGTGGGCGGCACGTCCCAAGCCTCACCCGGTGCGGCGCTGCCGCTGGCCCAAACCGGCTCGTCGGCGGGCCTGCTGTGGATCGCCGCCCTGGCCATGGTGTTGTCCGGGCTGGCGGTGACGCTGGTCGGCCGCCGGCGCCGCAACCTCGAGGGGTAGTCGTCCGGCGGGCTCGCCCCCGGTGCGCCGTCCGGCCTGGCGGGACCGGACCTCCGCCCCGGCCGGGCTCGTCACGGAGCGTCGATGCCAAGCACTAGCGCCGTTCGGGTAACCGCAGGGGTGGTCGGCGTCCTGGCCCTTGGGCTGGCGGTGGCGCTGAAACCCGGCGGAGGCGGGTCCGGTGGCCCCGCTCCCGAACCGTCGGGTGGCGGTCGGGCAACCGCCCCGCCGCCCGCGACGGAGCCGCCCCAAGCGGTTCCGCCGGCTCGGGTTGCGGGGTTCGCGTTCAGCGACATCACCACCGAGGTGGGTTTGGGTGCGCCCCAGGCCGAACGGCACCTGGTCGGCTCGGAGATTCAGACCGGGGGCGCCGCCGTCGCCGACTTCGACGACGATGGTGACGACGACATCTTCCTCACCAGGGTCGGGGCGCCCAACCTGCTGTATCGCAACGACGGTGCCGGTGGATTCGACGAGGTTGCCGAGGCGCTCGGCGTCGCCGGGGACCGGCCCGAGGACGGGGCCGCCGGCGCACTCTTTGCGGACGTCGACGGCGATGGATGGCTCGATCTGTTGGTCATCGGAAGCGGGCAGGCGGGCTTGGACCTGTACGTCAACGACGGTCGGGGGGCCTTCAGCGAGCAGGGTGCCGAACGCGGGCTGAGGTTGCCGGCCGAACCCGAGGTTCCCGCCAACACCTACAGCGCGGCGTTCTCCGACTGGGATCGCGACGGCGACCTCGACCTCTTCGTGCTGCATTGGTATTTGGACTGGGTGCCCCCCGGGGACACCGACGGCGCAGCGACCAACGACGATCGCGCCTCGTTGTGCGAGCAGGCGGCGGCGGTTCGGGCATCGGGGTCGGTTGCCGACGGCTCGCGCTCGAGGCTTTTCAACAACGACGGCGGCGGCCGCTTCTCCGACGCCACCGAGCTCGTCGGCACCGACCTGAACCAGGTCGCCGGATTCACCCCGACCTTCGCCGACGTCGACGGTGACGGTTGGGAGGACCTGCTGATCGCCGGCGACTTCTGCACCTCCCGACTGCTGTTGAATCGGGAGGGCGCCGGATTTGAGGACGTGACCGACTCGGCGGGAGTGGGAACCGACGAGAACGGGATGGGCTCGGTGGTCGAGGACCTGGACGGGGACGGCAACCTGGACTGGTTCGTCACCTCGATCGCCTACCCGACCGCCGAGGGTGGTTGCCCGATCCCGGCTCCAACCGTCGGGTGTTCGGGAAATCGGCTGTACCTGGGCGACGGGGCCGGAGCGTTCGTCGATGCCACCGACCGCTTTGGTGTCAGGGATGGATTCTGGGGCTGGGGGGCGGCCGCCGAGGACTTCGACCTCGATGGCGAGCGCGATCTCATGATGGTCAACGGCTACCGGAGCAGCCCGAGCGACGTCGCTGCCGGCGAGCCCAACGAAGCGCTGTATCGGCGGATGGACGGCGACCCGAATCGGTTCTGGCTGGGCGGCGGACCCGGTCCGTGGCCGGAGGTCAGCGAGGCGATCGGGCTCACCGATCGAGCGAACGGAAAGGCCCTCGTGCCGTTCGACCTCGAAGGCGACGGCGACCTGGACCTGCTGATCGCCAACAACGAGGATCCGCCCCTCCTGTACCGGAACGACCTCGACGTGACCGAGCGTCATTGGCTGGCGATTCGGCTGCGCCAGGGTGGAGCGAATTCGCGGGCGGTCGGTGCGAGGGTGCGGGTGACAGGTCCGTCCGGGAGGGCGCAGGTGCTCGACGTTCGAGCCGGAGGGAGCTTTCAGAGCGGTGACCCCTACGACCTGCACACCGGGCTGGGCGCCGACTCGGCGGGGCTCACCGTCGAGGTGTGGTGGCCCGGCGAGCCCGAACCCCAGGTGGTGACCGGCGTTGACGCCGATCAGGTCCTCGAGCTCACCCGGGCCACCGATCCGGGTTCCGCCGGCTAGCCCAGCGCCTGCTGGATGGCGGCGGGAGCATCGAGCGGACCCTCGAGGAACACCAGCCGGGCGCCGCTCGATCCACTCAGCGCCTCGGCGTCCAGCCGGTCGTCGGCGGGCGCCAGAATGGCGAGCTCCTCGAGTTGTCGGGCGGCTGCGGTGGGGTCCTCGCCGGCGGTGAACCGACAGTCCGACATCAGAAGACAGACCTTGCGGCGGGCGTCCGAGCGCGCCAGCTGCCGGGCGGCGGCCTCAAGGGCCAGGGACAGGTCGGTGACCCCGTGGCCCCGCAACACCATCAGGTCGTCGATCACCTGCTCCGCAGGCCGCTCGGCGCCCTGGGCCCGGAGCACCAGCGCCTCCTTGGCGACGGCGAGCACCGAGGCGTCGTCGGGCCGGCTCAACACGACGGCGGCGGCGACCACCGCGGCGGTGGCGAGACGTGGCCCCAGCATCGAACCCGAGCGGTCCACGACCAATGCCAGCGCCGTGCCCGGCCGCTCCCAGGCGGTGACCACCAGCTCGTCGGTGTCGACCCCGACCCCCACCCCTCGGGCGTGCACGATCGCGTCGAGCGGCCGTCGAGGTCGACGTCGCCCTCGGCCTTGCCGGCGTTGCGACGCACCAGGCGACCCACCCGCGGCCGGGCCGGGGGCCGGACCGCTTCGTGCCAGGTCGGTCGTGATCCGTCCGGCCAGGCGCGCCGCCAGCCTGCGGAGCACCGGGTCGGTGGCCCCGACCAGGTCGGCCAGCAGGCCGAGCGCCGACTCGGGATCGTCGTCCATCAACTGCCCGAATGCGGCGTCGTCGAGGACCCCGACCTCCGGGCTGACCTGGGCGAATCCCTGATGCAGGGCCAACTCGGCCCGACCGGTGGTTCGGCGGGCGGCCTCGGCGACCGCCTCGGCCGCCTCCGCGCCCTCCCGGATCAGCTCCTCGTCGGCCCCTCCGGGGCCCGGGGTTTTGGCGAGTCACCGCCCGGCGGGGGTGGCGACGACAGGTCCGGCCCGCCATCGTGGTCACCGCCGGAGCCGTCGGCTTCGAGTGGGGCTAGGTGCCGCTCCCACAGCTCGTGCAGCAGCGCCTCGGGGGTCACCGTGGCCCCCTCGCGCAGGCGGATGCGCCCGGAGAGGGCCGACAGCGTGGCATCCAGGGTGACGTCGGCGCTCGACGCCGGGCGCCGACGCAGCGCCGCCAACTCGCCGGCGACGATCAGCAGGTCGATCGCTCCACGCACCGACGAGCCGCTGCGAAGTTCGGGATGGTCACGGGTGTCCCTGACGATGGCGACGGCGGCCGCCACCAGCGGGTTGTCCGCCTGGGCGAGTTCGGCCATATCGGGAGCAACCCCCGCCGCCTCACGGGCGACGATCCGGGCCTCGACGTCGGCCTCCTGGTAGCCGATCGCCACCCGGGCGCAGCGGTCGTAGACCGCCGAGGAGATCCGGGCCGTACCCACGGTGTCGTGGGGGTTCATCGCCGCCACCAGACGGAATCCGTCGGCGGCCGGAATCATGCCCAGCCGGGGCACGTGCAGCTCGCCTTCGCTCATGACGGTGATCAGGACGTTCAGGGTCTCCTCGGGCAGCCGGTTGATCTCCTCGATGTACAGCAGTGATCCGTCCTGCAGCGCCCGGGCCAGCGGACCGTCGAGGAACACCTCCGGGGTGTAGCCGGCGTCGAGCACGCGCGCCGGATCGAACGTGCCGATCAGGCGGGCGGGCGTCAGTTCGGCGTTGCCCTCCGAGAACTCGAATCCCAGCCCGGCCTCGTCGGCCACCGCCCGCAGCAGGGTCGACTTGCCGGTACCCGGGGGTCCCTCCAGCAGCAGGTGGCGGGCGCCGGCCAGGCAGGCGACGACCACCTCCAGCTCGCGTCGGCGACCGACCACCCGATCATCCAGGCGGTCGAGCAGCGCGGCGTCGAACGCGCGAGCGGAGTGCTGGGCGCCGCCCGGGATCGGCCGAAGCGGCGGGAAGTCGGTCATGGGCCGCCCTCAGTCGAAGACGATGACACCGCGGATGTTCTTGCCGTTCCGCATGTCGGCGTAGCCCTCGTTGATCTGGTCGAGCGTGTAGGTGTTGGTGATCAGCTCGTCCAGCTTCAACCGGCCCGCCTGGTACATGCCCAGCAGGTTGGGGATCTGGTCGCGGGGGTTGGCCGACCCGAACACCGTGCCCTTGATCTGCTTGTTCATCATGGCCAGCATGAACATGTTCAGCGTGACGTCCTCGTCGAACATCGAGCCGAGGGAGGTGAGCACGACCGTGCCGCCCTTGCCGGTGAGGTTCATCGCCGGTTCGATCATGTCGCCGGTGACCGAGCCCACCGTGATGATCGTGGCGTTGGCCATCGTGCCCCAGGTCATCTCGCTGAGGGCGGCGGTTGCCTCCTCGACCGAGGCGTAGGTGTGGGTGGCGCCGAACTCCATCGCCTGCTCACGCTTGAACTCTTCGGGGTCGATCGCCACCACCCGCTTGGCACCGGCGATCGAGGCGCCCTGCACCGAGTTCATGCCGACGCCGCCCACGCCGATGACCACCACGGTGTCGCCGGCCTTGACCTCGGCGCGTTCGACCACGGAGTTGTAGCCGGTGGACACGCCGCAACTCACCAATGCCACCTGGGGAAACGGCAGGTCCTCGGCCACCTTGACCACCGAGTCCTCCGACAACAACATGTGCTCGGCGAAGGTGCCCAACTGGGCGAAGCGGGCCGCCGGCTGATCGCCGATGTGGTGGGCGACCCGGTCGTCGCCCATCATGCCCAGGTTGAACAGCTTGGCGCCCTCGTCACAGAGGTTGCTCTGGCCCCGAACGCAGGACGGGCAGCGGCCGCACGACGGAATGAACGACATCGACACGTGGTCGCCGACCGCCACGGTGGTGACGTCGGGGCCGACCGCCTCGACGATGCCCGAGCCCTCGTGGCCTCCGATGGTGGGGAAGTGGGGCAGCGGCAGGTCGCCGGTGACCGCGTGCTCGTCCGAGTGACACATGCCGGCGGCCTTGGTCTTGACGAGGACCTCGCGTCCTCGGGGCTCGTCCAGGGTGAGCTCCTCGATCTTCCACTCTTCGCCAACGCCCCACAGCACCGCTGCACGAGTCTTCATGGTTCCCCCTTGGGTTGTCGTCTCAATGGCCGCCCGCGCGACGGCCGCGACAGGTCTTTCTAGTCCACGTCGGACCACGTCGTGGCACAAGTGACAGGTTCCACCTCGAATGCGCAGAACCTCAGACCAGGATGGAGGATGCTGAGGTCGGGGAGGGCTCCGCCAGCAGTCCGTCGATTTGGTCGACGGGGAGTGGACGGGAGAAGAGATAGCCCTGGCCGTAGTCGGCGCCCAGGGCCTGGAGCGCCTCCAACTCGGACGATTCCTCGATGCCCTCGGCGACGGTGGCGACCCCGATGCGCCGGGCGAGGTCGACCATCGAGGCGACGACCGCACCACCGTCGGGCCCGCTTCCCAGGCCGGAGACGAAGGCTCGGTCGATCTTGATGAGGTCGATCGGGAAGCGCTGGACGTACTTGAGCGACGAGTACCCGGTGCCGAAGTCGTCCACGGCCAGTCGACAGCCGAGCGACCTCAGCTGGTCCAGGCGATGGCGGGTCAGCTCGGTGTCGTGCATCAGCGAGGTCTCGGTGATCTCCAACGTGACGGTGGCCGGGTCGACGCCGGTTTCGTCGAAGACCTCCCGGACCTCGGCGATGATCCCCTCGTGCATCAGCTGGCGGACCGACAGGTTGACGCTCATCGTCAGGGTCGAGCGGCCCGGGACCTCCAACTGCCACGTTCGGAGCTGGGCACACGCCTCGCGCAACACCTTTCCCCCGAGGCCGATGATCAGCCCGGTGTCCTCGGCCAGCGGAATGAAGGAGTCGGGGGACATGAACCCGCGGGTCGGGTGCTTCCACCGCACCAGCGCCTCCAGCCCGGTGATCCGACCCGACCGCAGCGACACGATGGGTTGGTAGTGGCAACGAAGCTGGTCCGAGTTGAGCGCCCGCTCCAGGTCGGCCTTCAATTCCATCCGCTCGAAGACCGTCGTGTGCAGGTGTTCCTCGAACATCGCCGCCCGGTTGCGTCCCCGGTCCTTGGCCAGGTACATCGCGACGTCGGCGCTTCGTAGCAGCACCTTGGTGTCGGTGGTCGTTCCGGCGTCGTCGCGCATCGCCAGTGCAATGCCGATCGAGCACGTGACCCGAATCTCTCGGCCCTCGATCGTGAAGGGCTCGGCCACGACCGAAAGGATGCGCTCGGCCATCTCCGCGACGGCGGCCTCCCCCTCGTCGGTCACGACGAGCACGGCGAACTCGTCGCCACCCAGTCGGGCCGCCGTGCCGGAGGTTCCGAGGTGGCCGACGAGCCGATGGGCCACCTCCGACAACAGGTGGTCGCCGACGGCGTGCCCCAGGCTGTCGTTGACGATCTTGAAGTCGTCGATGTCGATGAACAACGCCGCAATGGTCGTCGTGTCCAGATCGGCCGCATCGAGTGCCGCGGTGATGCGGTCGGCGAACATCGTGCGATTGGCCAGCCCGGTCAGGCCGTCGTGGAAGGCCTGATGGCGCAGGTCGGCCTCGAGGGTCTTGCGCATCGAAACGTCGCGTGCGTTCAGCACGACGCCGCCGACCGCCGGGTCGTCGCGCAGGTCGGTCAGGGCCACCTCCAGGGTGACCTGCGCGCCGGATCGGTGCACGGCGTCCACCTCGAATCGATGTGACTGCACCGACAGCTCCGGGAGCCGACCCTCGTGGACGACCGTGCTGTTCTGTAGGAATTGGACGGCCCCCTCGGCGCCCAGCACCTCGAGCGCGGAGCAGCCGATCAGTCGATCGGGATCGAGGCCGAGCAGGGGCTCGATGGCCGGGCTGACGTAGCTGAAGATCAGGTCGTCGTCGATGACGGCGACGACGTCGCTCGAGTGTTGCACCAACGCCCGGAAGCGGGCCTCGCTGGCGGCCAGGCGGTCCTCGGCCGCCTTGCGGTCCGAGATCTCCCTCGCGGTCGCCACGATGCCCTGGATCTCCGGGTCGTGGCGCAGATCCCGGGTGGACACCTCGTACCAGCCGTAGGTGCCGTCGCTTCGACGAAGGCGTACGGGTGGGGGAGCCTCATGGCTCCGACCCCCCTCGGGCTCGCCGTCGGCGACGCGGTCGAACAGCGGCGCGAGCAGCTCCCAGTCGCGGGAGTGGACCCAGCGCTGCGGGTCGCTGCCGATCAGGTCGTCGTCGCCGTAGCCGAGCAGGTGGCCGGCGGCGGAGCTGGCGTAGGTGATCCGCCGGTCGTCGGTGATGACCAACACCAGGTCCGACGAATTTTCTACCAGCACCCGGAACCGCCGCTCGGTCTGTTGGCGAAGCAGGTTCTCGGTCAGGGCCGCGCTCTCGAGTGCAAGCGAGACCGTGGAACACATCGTTTCGACGATTCGACGCAGTTCGTTGGGAAGCGGGCGGCGAGTGGTGAGGATCAGCATCGCATCGAGGTGCCCCTGGCACACCAGAGGAGCAATGAGCACGCTGGAGGGACCAACACCCTCCCGGTCCGTCTCGCGCAGGTCGATGGCGCGGCCGTCGTCGGAGACGACCGACTGAAGGCTGTCGAGGCTGTCGACCACTCGTCCGGGCATTCGGGTCAGCGGCACCGGCGTTGCGATCGCCTGCTCCCAGTCGACCCCCTGAGACCAGTTGACCCGAAGCGATCCATCGGTGAACGAAGCGATCGAGACGCGCGCCTCCGGGTCGTCGACGATCGCGTGAACGGCGACGAGACCGGCCTTGAACATCGCCTCACGATTGGTGGCGGTTGCCAGCGCGGCGTTGGCGTCGCCTTGGATTCGCTGAACGTCGACGGCGCGTTCCTGGGTCTTCGCCAGCAGTGCGAATCGCAGCACGACGAGTATGGCGAGGAGCACCCATCCAACCGCCAGAACCCACAGATCGACCACCAGACCCGAGGTTTTGGCGACCAGAAGGACCCCGGGGGCGATGAGCAACGATGCCCCGAGGAGTGCCAGGCGGGGCTTGGTCAACACGGCGGGGCCCTCGTCCGGCGCCGGTTCGCAGAGTCGCTCCCGGCTGGAATGCATGCTTCCCGCCCCCGCCATCGCCCAGATGGCGGCTGCGCCTGCGGCAGCGAGGTCGTTGGGGACCACTCCCGACACGTCGAGAATGTGGGCGATCTCCACCAGAAACACGAGCGAGAACGATGCGGCCAGGAAGTAGTAGGAGGGACTCGTGGCCCCTGGGCCGACGGCGAGGCGTGTCGTGAGACCGAAAAGCAGCAGCGCGAGCAGGAAGTAGCAGATGTTCAGGATGCGCCCGGACGGTGGAAGATCGGAGCCGACGACCAGGGGCCCCAACGCCACCAACCAGATCGTGACGCCGAGGCTGACCACGACGATCATGGCGTCGATGGCGTCACTCCAACGCCGTCGGCGTCCTCGAACCCGGATGAGTTGGACCGCCGACAGGATGAGCGAGAAGTAGCCGCCGATGAAGAGCAGGTCGCCGGCCGGGCCCTGGGAGCCACCGCCCATCTCGGAAAGCACCGTGACGACGCGCGCCGCCAGGAAGAGGAACGAGCCGATCGAGAAGCCGTACCAGGCAAGTGACGCCGGACGCCTGGTGGCCCGACCAGCGATCCAGCAGCCCACACACGTCAGGAGCGCAAGGGCGACCAGCACCACGGTCGCCAGCTGACTGTCCACCATGAGCAGCAACGTGGCGAGTACGCCCATGCCAATCGCCAGCTGAGGTCCCCGAACGGTCACCCGCCCCTATCGGCCAAGTTCAACGGCGAATGAGCGGACGGCGCCTAGTGGGCGGCTCCCTGGGTCCGTTCCCGGTCCCGAAGGTCGATCCATGGAGTGGTGAGCTCCTCACCAAGGCTGACATTGACTTTCGCCGGATCGCCCACCATCACCTCGTGGGCCGGACCCTCGATCACACGGATCGCCTCATCGATACTGCACTCACAAGGCACCGACGCCGGAGAACCCATGTAGGAGAACGAGCTCGAGTCCTGGATCCGAGTCAGGGGCGCTCCGAAAACGTCCCGGAAGTAGTCGAGGACGATGTCGTCCATGATGGCTACGAAATTCGGGCAGTGGTGGCGCCGACAGTTGCGAACGATCGCCCCGACGATGCACACGCCGATCATCGAGAGCTCGCCGCGGTTGGTCTCGGGCGGCGGCGATCGTGAGGATGTCGAGGAATCGCTCGTAGCCCCCACGCGGTGCCACCAGGGCTTCGGCGTCGAGGTGAAAAGGTGCTCGCTGCATGTCGAGAAACGACAGGCTGGGCCGCCCGGGTTGGGACCAGCCCTGACGGGACATGCCGGCGAGGGACCCATCGGGGGTCGTGATGGCGATGATCTCTTGTTGCCCCTCGAACGGGGCGTAGGTCGTTGCCAGGTCGTCGGCGGAGTTGCCGAACTGCTGGCCAAACACCTTCGATTCCAGTTCGGTGCAGCGCAGGTGAAGGTCCGACCCCGGTGCCGCCACGGTCACCCTCCAGGGGTCTCGGACGTCGACGACGTCCTGCTCCGAAGGGATGGAGTCGGACTCCAGGTCGCGGGACACGTCGGTCAGAAGGCCCGGTGCACGATCGTGTCGGCATGAAAGGCCGTCCTGGTGAACTCGACGGCACTTTCGTTGACGAAGGGCTTACAGGTGTAGATGTCCACGGAGAAGAAGCCCTCCGCGTCCCACGCGTAGACGTGGCACCCCGAGGTCTCCCAATGCATCCATCCGGCCCAGCCGTAGGTGTCGGACCGGTGAAGGACCGGCTCGGAGAGTGCAACCATGTCGAGCTCGACGGCCAGCCGCGACAAGTAGGCCGTGAGCATCGCGGACGTCATCGGGAGTTCGGTGAGGCCCTCGATCACCAACCGCTGACGGTGGATGTGGGGTGCGAGGTCGGGGATGCCATCCAAGCGAATCACCCCGGCCTCCAAGCTCGCGTTCTGGCGCAGCGTTGAAGATGGAATAGGGCTCACTACCGATGATGCGGGTCGGCTCACGGATCCTCCACTCGGCTGGCAGGGACGGTTGGCGGGAACGGTATGGACGGCGTTGCCAGGGTTCCGACAGGTCCACAGCCTGGGTCCCGCGGCCCGGTTCGTCGATAGGTCATTAGGACCGGACGGAGATGGTAGTTCAACCCACGTGGTTCGGCTGCCCCTCCGAGCGAGGTCGACGAGGCCGACGATCGGGTGGCGGTATGCTGAGGAGGCGCGTGTGGCGTACGGGCCGCCCGTTCCGAGATCACCCGAGGAGATCACCGTGGCACCAACGGCAACCACCCCAGCGGCAGGGACGACGGACGTGTCGTCTCAGGACGAGGCGGTCTCCGCCCCCGAGGTCGATGACGGCGGTGTGGCCCTGATCGAGGACGAGCTGCTGGTCGAAGAGGTCTCCATCGACGGGATGTGCGGGGTCTACTGATCGCCGGGTCCGCCGAAGCAACCGAGGCAACCGGGGCCCGGGTCGAGCTCGACGCGGCCTGGGCGCTCAATCCGAGGGTGTCGATCAGACCCGAACGATTCGGTGCGCTCGCCTACCACTTCGGCAACCGTCGCCTGTCGTTTCTCCGTCACCCCGATCTGGTGAAGGTGGCCGAGGGTCTCGCCGCCGCCGACACGGTGGCCGACGCCTTGCGGGCCGCCGACGTCGACCCGGCGCGCTGGCCGGCGTTCCGGCGGGCCCTCGACACTCTGGCGGCGTCCGACATGGTCGTCCGGCGAGAGACCACCACCGACGCCCCGTCGGACCTCGACCCAACCGAGTCAGCATCGCCCCCGAAACGGAGTGTCCCGTGAGCGAAACGACCATCCCCGTGGCGATCGGCCGCAGCGTGCCGTCGGCGGCCGCCCAGCCTCCGGCGGCCACCCGCAGCCTGACCGACGACTTCAAGCTGGGTCTCGAGGCCCCCATCTGCCTGACGTGGGAGCTCACCTACGCCTGCAACCTGGCCTGCCGGCACTGCCTGTCGTCCTCGGGGCGCCGCGATCCGGCCGAGCTGACCACCGAGGAGTGCTTCGGCGTCGTCGACGAGCTGCAACGGCTCGGCGTGTTCTACGTCAACCTCGGCGGCGGCGAACCGATGCTGCGTCGCGACTTCTTCGACATCGTCGAGTACTCGACCGCCCACGACGTCGGTGTGAAGTTCTCGACGAACGGCACCTACATCGACGCCCCAGCGGCCCGCCGGCTGGCCTCGATGGACTACCTCGACATTCAGCTGTCGATCGACGGTGCCACCGCGGCGGTCAACGACGACGTGCGCGGCGAGGGGAGCTTCGCCACCGCCCGGGCGGCGATGGACCACCTGGCCGCCGCGGAGTTCGGGGCCTTCAAGATCTCCGTGGTCGTCACCCGCCAGAACGCCGACCAGCTCGACGAGTTTCGAGCCATCGCCGCCGACTACGGAGCGCAGCTGCGCATTACCCGGCTGCGACCCTCGGGGCGGGGCGCGGACACCTGGGACGAACTGCACCCGACGCAGCAGCAACAGCGCGACCTCTACCACTGGCTGCTCGACCGCCCCGACGTCCTCACCGGCGACTCGTTCTTTCACCTCAACGCACTCGGGTCCGAGCAGCTCTCGGGGCTGAACCTCTGTGGGGCCGGGCGGGTGGTGTGCCTGATCGACCCCATCGGCGACGTCTACGCCTGCCCGTTCGTGATTCACGACGAGTTTCTTGCAGGGAACGTGCGCGACGAGGGCGGCTTCAGTGGCGTGTGGAAGGGCTCCGAGCTGTTCCGCTCGCTGCGTGAGCCCACCTCCGCGGGTGCCTGCGCCAGCTGTGGTGCCTACGACGCCTGCCAGGGTGGATGCATGGCCTCCAAGTTCTTTGTCGGCCTCGAGCTGGACGACCCCGACCCCGAGTGTGTCCTGGGCCACGGGGAGGCCGAGCTGGAGCGGAAACGGGCCGCCGGTGAGCTGGTCGGTGTCGGGGCGTTGCCGAGGCCCGGCCAGGACCACAGCCGCCCGGGTGCCACTGTGCCGGTGAGCATCGGGCAACGTCCCGGCTGACACGGTGTTCCAAGCCAGAGTGTGAATCAGGGAGGCGCGATGGCCGGCAAGGGATTCGAGTTCACCGACGAGCTGCGCGGCTACGTCATGGCCCATTCGGCCAACCGGGGCGAGACCACCGAGGAGGCGCAGGCCCGCGCCTGGCTGATCGAGCGGACCCACGAGGCGCTCGCCGACGTGGCCGGCATGCAGATCGCGCCGGAGCAGGGACCGTTGCTCACGATGTTCGCCCAACTCGTGGACTCCCGGTTGATCGTGGAGGTCGGGACCTTCACCGGCCTGTCGGCGCTGTGCCTGGCGCAGGGGCTGGCGCCGGGAGGGCGGGTGATCTGCCACGACCGAAGCGAGGAGTGGACTGCGATCGCCCGTGAGGGGTGGCGGCGAGCCGGACTCGAGGATCGGGTTGAACTGCGGATCGGCCCGGCCTCCGAGACGTTGCGTGAGCTCCCCGACGAGCCGATCGACCTCGCCTTCCTCGACGCCGACAAGGGCGGCTACATCGGGTACCACGAGGAGGTGGTTCCCAGGCTGCGCCCGGGAGGACTTCTGGTGGTCGACAACGTGCTGTGGTCCGGACGGGTGGTCGATGCTGCCGCCGACGACGCCGGCGCCGGTGATTCCAACACCGTGGCGATTCGGGCCTACAACGACCACGCCGCCGCCGACCCACGCGTCGACGTCACCATCGTCAACGTCGGCGACGGTCTGCTGCTCGCCCGTAAGCGCTAGGCCCCGCGCACGGACTCCCCGCTGGGGTCCTGGACCGTTCGTACCAGCGCGGCTGCGCCGCCCGGCATCCGGACCCAGACGGCTCGGGCACAATGGCCCGAACGCGTGTGCCGACCGAGCCGAACGTGCGTCAGGGACTCAGGCGGCCCCGCGATCGCGCCGAAGGGGGGGCGTGCCTCAGCTTGAACTGCCCTCCGATCTCGACCTTGGTGAAATCGCCGAGTACCGACCCACGCCGGACGATTCGCCGGATATCGCCGACGATGCCGCCGCCGACTCCGCACCGGACGCTTCCGACGGCCCGGACAACACCTCCGGCACCGGGGCGAGCGACCCCTCCCCCCGGGACGAGGTGCTCGACAGCCAACTTCCCACCTGGCCGCAGGGCGGCGCGTTGCCGCTGGACCAACAGCTGCGATCGTCGGTGGAACGGATGTCGATCCGTGGGATGTTGCCGCCACTGCGGTTGGCGGCCGCGCTGGGCGCCGTCGCCGCCGTCACCGGGCTGGCGGTGCCCGGTTGGTGGGTGATGCCCTGGGTCCTTGCGTCGGTGCTGATCATGCCGGCGGCGCTGGTGCGCCAACGCCGGGCCCACCGCAAGCTGGTGTCGGGCAGGACCGAGGCCTGGCAGGCCCGGGTCACCGACCTCGGGCGCGAGGATGAACCCGACGTCGGCCCGTGGGAGTCGCTTCGCTGGATCGTCGACGGGGATTGGCCGGGCAGCGTGCAGACGATTCGTATCCAGGCGACCTTCGGTGAGATCACCGTGCTCAACCGGGGCGAGAACATCGCCAGCGGCGCCTACCGGCTGGTGATCCGGTCGGGCTTCGATCACCTGGTCCTCGCCGGCGAGGGCGGCGTTCGGCTCCTTCGGTGGGCCGAGGTGGAGTAGGCCACCGCCCGATGGCGGCGCTCCGTTCGCATGGTTGCCCGCCACCGGCGATCATGGAGCGGTGACGCTGCTCGACCCGATCGACCTCGGCGCCCGCACCGCACCCAACCGGGTGATGTTCGGGCCCCACGAGACCAACCTGGGCCGCAAGCGTTCGATCTCGGAGCGTCACGCCGCCTACTACGGGCGGAGGGCGGAGGGCGGTGCCGGCATCGTCGTGATCGAGGAGGCGTCCGTCCACCCGTCGGATTGGCCTTACGAACGGGCGCCGCTGGCGTCGGAATGTGTTCCGGGTTGGGCGTCGGTGGCCGAGGCGTGCCACCCGCACGGCTCGCTGGTGCTGGCGGCGCTCGGCCACGCCGGAGGTCAGGGCACGTCCCACTGGAGCCAGCGAGAGCTGTGGGCCCCGTCCCGGGTGCCCGAGGTGGACACCCGCGAGGTCCCCAAACAGATGGAGGCCGGCGACATCGCCGCCGTGGTGGCCGGGTTCGGCGAGGCGGCCGCGGGCGCCCGACGGGCGGGCCTCGACGGGGTCGAGGTCAACGCCGGGCAACATTCGCTCGTTCGCCAGTTCCTGTCCGGCCTCACCAACCATCGCGGCGACGATTGGGCCGACCGCACCCGGTTCGTCGCCGAGGTGCTCGGAGCCGCCCGGCAGGGCCTGGGCGACGAGCGCGTGCTCGGCCTGCGACTCAGCTGTGACGAGTACGCACCGTGGGCGGGGATCACCCCGGACACGGCCCCGGCGCTGGCGGCCGAACTGGCCGGGTTGGTCGACTATGTGGTGGTCGTCTCGGGATCGATCTTCTCGGTGGGCGCCACCCGCCCCGACGCCCACGTCGAAGCCGGGTTCAACCTGCCCCTGTGCGCGCGGGTGCGCGAGGCGGTCCGTGAGGCGCACGGCGACCGGGTACCGGTGATCGCCCAGGGCTCGATCGTCGATGTCGCCATGGCCGACTCGGTCGTGAGCGACGGCACGGCCGACGCCGCCGAGATGACGCGGGCGCAGATCGCCGACCCGGACCTGGTGGCCAAGCATCGTGACGGCCACCCCGAGCGGATCCGCCCGTGTGTTCGATGCAACCAGCAGTGCCGGGTGCGGGACAACCGAAATCCGATCGTGTCGTGCATCGGCGAGCCCCGCTCGGGATACGAGGCGTCCGACCCCGAGCCACCCCGCCGGCGACATGAGCCGACCGGTTCCGCTCGGTCGGCCGGGACGGTCACGGTGGTCGGTGCCGGGCCTGCGGGCCTGGAGGCCGCCCGAGTGGCCGCCCTACGGGGCTTCCAGGTGGCCGTGATCGACGCCGCCGAGGAGTGTGCCGCACCGTGCATGCGGCGACGGCGCCTGGGCGCGAGTCGCTCGCCGACCTGGCCGATGTGGTTGGTCGCCGAGTGTCGCCGCCTGGAAGTGGGCTTCGAGCTGGGTCGCACCGTCGACCCCGGTGAGGTCGACGAGCTGCGCACTCTCGGCCCCGTGCTGCTCGCCACCGGCGGGCGGGCGGGCGAGCGCTCCTGGAGACCACCTCGGCCGCCGTCGTGGTCGAGGCGGCGGACCTGCTGGCGCGTCGACGCCGTGAGCCCGACGACACCACGCTGGGGCTCCCCGGCGGTGCCCTGGCGATCTGGGATCCCATCGGCGGGCCGATCGCGGTGTCGGTCGCCGAGCTGTTGGCGGGGATCGGCCGATCGGTCCACCTGATCACGGCCGACCAGATCGTGGGTAACGAGTTGTCTCGCACCGGCGACCTGGCCCCGGCCAACGCCCGCCTGGCGCAGGCGGGAGTGGTCATGCACCGGCGCCGTATCCTGCGCAAGGTGCGCAAGCGGGACGTCGAGGTGGAGAACCGGTTCACCGGCGCCCGAGAGGCCGTCGCCGTCGCGGCGCTGATCGACGCCGGGCATCGCCTGCCCGACGACACCTTCGAGTCGATCGACCGTGCGGTGGCCCGTGCCGGTGACTGCGTCGCCCCACGAACGATCGCCCAGGCGGTGCTCGAGGGCCGCCGCTGGGCGCAGGCGCTGCCGGCGGGCTCCCGGTCGTCGGGGGGCGCACGATGACCGAACGTCTGCTGTGGTCCCCGCTCCGTCTGGGCCCGGTGACCGTGCGCAACCGGGTGGTGTTCTCGGCCCACCTCACCAACTACACGGTCGACGGCAAACCCTCCCCGCAGCACGCCGCCTACTACGCCGAACGGGCGGCGGGCGGCGCCGACTGATCATCACCGAGGAGCACTCCACCCATCCCACCGACTGGCCGTACGAGAAGCTGATCCACGGGTTCAACCGAGACGTGATCCCCGGCTACCGGGCGATCACCGAGGCGGTGCACGAGCACCGCACCCCGATCTTCGCCCAGATCAACCACAACGGCGGGCAGGCCTCCTCGATGTACACCCGCCTGCCGGTGTGGGCGCCCTCGGCGGTGGCCGACCCGTTGTTCCGCGAGGTGCCCAAGGCGATCGATCACGCCGAGATCGCCGAGATCATCGCCGGGTACTCACTGGTGGCCGCAAACTGCGCCGAGGGAGGCTTCGACGGCATCGAGCTGCAGTGCAGCCACAGCTCGATCGTGCGGGGCTTCCTGTCGCCCGCCACCAACCGTCGCACCGACGACTACGGGGGGTCGCTCGCCAACCGGGCCCGGTTGCTGCTCGAGTTGGTGGTGGCCGTGCGCGCCGCCATCGGACCCGACCTGGCGCTGGGCGTGCGGTTGTGCGGCGACGAGCTGATCGAGGGCGGCACCACCATCGACGACGCCGTCGCCGTGGCGCGGATGGTGGAGGCCACCGGTGCGGTCGACTATCTCAACACCTCGATCGGCGTGGCCACGGCGTCGCTGTTCATGATCGAGGCGTCGATGCACATCCCGCCGGGCTACGCATCGTTCATTCCGTCCGCGCTGCGGGAGGAGGTCGACCTGCCGGTGGTGGGCGTGGGGCGCTTCAAGGACCCCTTGCAGGCCGAGCGCGCGCTCGCCGAGGGGCACTGCGATCTGGTGGGTGTGGTGCGCGGCCAGATCGCCGACGCCGACTTCGCCGCCAAATCGCGCGCCGGCAAGGTCGAGTCGGTTCGGCTGTGCCTGTCGTGCAACCAGGAGTGCGTTGGCCGCATGGGCCTCAACCGCTGGCTGGGCTGCATCGAGAACCCCCGCACCGGACGCGAGGCCGAGGGCGTCGGCGAGCCCACCCGGGTCGCGATCGGCAGGTCGGTGCTGGTGGTGGGCGGCGGTCCGGCCGGCCTCCAGGCAGCGATCGCCGCGGCTCGCAACGGTCACCGGGTCACGTTGTGCGAACGCCACGAGCTCACCGGAGGGGCGGTGCGATTGGCCGCCTCGGTGCCGAACCGGGCCGAGTTCGGCGACCTGGTGCGCAACCAGTTCCACGAGGCCACCCGATTGGGGGTCACGATCGAGACCGGAGTGGAGCTCGACGCTGCGGAGGTGAGGCGACGCGCAGCCGACGTCGTCGTCGTGGCCACGGGGGCGCGCCCCGCCCGGCCGTACTGGGCGCCGGGAGACGAAGCCCGCATCGTCGACGTGACCGACGTGCTCGAGGGAACGGCGGCACCCGAGGGTCGCGTGCTCGTCCTCGACGAGCTGGGTTTCCACCACGCCACCTCGGTTGCCGAGTTGTTGGCCGACCGCGGCTGCGACGTCGAGGTGGTCACCCCGGGCATGGTCGTCGGACAGGACCTGGGGATCACGCTGGACCTGGAGACCTGGTGGATGCGGGCGGAGTCGAAGGGCATCACGCAGACCACCGAGCTGGTGCCGATGGGTTGGGACGACGGCATCCTGTCCCTCCAGCACCACCCCACCGGCACCATGCAGGAACGGACGGTCGACTGCGTGGTGCTCGCCGTACCCGCGACCCCCGCCGAGGAGCTGTACCTGGAGCTGGTCGAGGCCGGCGTCGAGGCGTACCGCGTGGGTGATGCCGTGGCCCCGCGTCGGGCGCACGCGGCGGTCGTCGACGGCGAACGCATCGGCGCCGCCATCGGCACGTAGCCGAACGACCCGCAGGGCACGTAGCCGGCCAACCCCGGCAGGCGCGTAGCCGGCAAACCCCGGAAGCGGGGAGTGCAGAGCGCGTGGTTGTGTGTCGCTGGGCTCCCCGGTTCGGGAGGGTTCGGCAAGTGGGGAGTCGAGAGCGCGTGGTTGCGTGTCGCTGGGCTCCCCGGTTCGGGGTTCGTCAGGCGGTGATGTGCAGTCGGGGTGGTTCAGCCCGCTGCCTCGAGGTCGGTCCGATCGACCACCGAGGCCAGCGTCAGCCGCTCGGCGGTCAGCGCCTCGATCCCGCCCTCCGAGCGGTCGATGACACACACGACGTTGGTGATGTGCGCCCCGACGCCCCGCAGGTCAGCGGTGGAGAGCACCACCTGACCGCCGGAGGTGATCACGTCCTCGACGATCAGCACCCGCCGACCCTCGACGTCGGCGCCCTCGGCAAACTTCGCCGTGCCGTACTTCTTGGCCTCCTTGCGCACGAAACATGCGGGCAGACCCGTCACCCGGGCGAGTGCGGTGACCACCGGGATGCCGCCCATCTCCAGCCCGGCCAGCACCTCGACGTCGTCGGGCACCAGCGTTGCCATCGCCTCCGCGATGTCGGCGAGCAGCACGGGGTCGGACTCGAAGCGGTACTTGTCGAAGTACTCTTTCGACACCCGCCCGGAGCGAAGCGTGAACTCGCCGGTGAGGTGCGAGGTGGCGTAGATGCGGCGGGCCAGGTCGGCCCGGACGGTGTCGTCGGAGATGGGCATGGACTCGACTCTAGGCCCGAACGGCACCCAACCTTGAGCCGAGTTGGGCGGCGTCATCCGCTTGGCCAGACTGGGCCGATGCCCGAGGGTCACACCATCCATCGACTGGCCCGCGACCTCAAACGCAGCCTGGGCGGCGCACCGGTGGCGGCCTCGTCCCCGCAGGGTCGTTTCGCCGACTCGGCCTCGCTCCTGGACGGGCAGCGGATCGCCCGAACCGAGGCCTGGGGCAAGGACCTGTTCGTGCACTGGGAGGGCTCCGAGATCCTCCACGTCCACCTGGGGCTGATCGGCAAGTTCCGGCCCTCGCCCGCCCCCGGACCGCCGGCGCGCGACACGATCCGGTTGCGGCTGGAAGGCGGGGCGAGTGAGGGCGCCACCGACGTGTGGGACCTGACCGGACCGATGACCTGTCGGTTGATCACCCCGAAGGAGCGTCGCGAGGTGACCGCCAGGCTGGGTGCCGATCCGCTGCGGCGCAGCCCGGACGTCAACGCCGCCCGCACCCGATTCCTGGCGACCCGGCGTGGCGTCGCGGCGGCGCTGTTGGACCAGCGGATCATCGCCGGCATCGGCAACGTCTACCGGGCCGAGCTGCTCTTTCGGGCCGGCATCCACCCGGAGGTACCCGCCAACGAGTTGTCGGAGGACGACTTCGACTCGCTGTGGGCCGACACGGTCGATCTACTGAGGATCGGTGTCCGCTACGGGGCGATCATCACCACCGAACCGGCCGAGATCGGCCGCTCGTTGGGCCGGATGAGATCCGACGATCGGCTCTACGTCTACAAACAGCAGCGGTGTCGCCGCTGCGGGACCGACATCGCGATCGCCGACGTCGCCGGTCGCAACTGCTACTTCTGTCCCACCTGCCAGCCCCGCTGACTCAGGCGGGCGGACCGGCGCCCGCCGCCGCCAGGGCGGTCGCCGCCGACACCGCCGGCGGATGCATGTGGACCGCCCAGGTCACGCCGGGCACGTCGAGGACGCCGCTCTCGGTCGCCGCGGTCGGGGCGACCACGGCCACCTCGAAGCCGATCGAGCGACCTACGAACGGAGACGACCTCGGCGATCGCCCGCTCAATTGAAGGGCTCGACCTCAATGATGAAGAGCCCGTCGAAGCGAGCGGCCCGCCGCACCGGGCGGAGCGCAGACTCCCTGGCGGCGCACAGACGGGGATGCGCGGCTGTTGCAGGGTGTCGGTCGAAGGCGACGCCGTCAATCGTCCGGTGGACCCGCGATGCGTCACCGTCTCGCCGGACCAGGCCTCGACCAGCAGGTCGGCCGACTCGTCGAGGATGGCGGCACGGGTCGCGCGGATCGGTCACCTCGCCGAACCGGGTGAGCTCGCCGGCGCGGTCGACCCCCAACCCGATGCCCATCGTCAGCCGACCCGGCTGAGGTGGTCGAGGGTCACCGTTGGCGGATCAGGGTGGCCATGCGCCGACGGGACAGCGGGGTCACCATCGGGCCGATTCGGAGGCGCTCGGTGGCTGCGGCGATCGCGGCGAGCATGACCCACACGTCGGCGATCTCGACCACCTCGGCGGGGTCCCGATGGACGTGGTCCCACAGGTACAGCCCGTCCCACCCGGCGGCGTCGGCGGCACGGGCGACCTCGATCATGGCGTCCGGTTGGGCCAGTTGTCCGAACGGTGCGACGGACAAGGCGTGACGCAGGCGCATCGATCGACCCTACCGGGCGGTCAGTCCGGCTCGCCGGGTGGAACAGGTTGTCCCAGCGGTGGTCGAGCCGGCGACGCGCCTCGTCGATGTCGACGACGTGAAACCGATCCTCGCCGCCCGCCTCGTCGCGCCGTCGCTCCACCAGGTCGAGCTCGATCAGCTTGGCGAGCGCGTCGGCGACGTCGAAGTCCAACGTGCAGTCGAGGTGGTCGGCGAACCAGCCCTCGATCGGTGATCCAACCCACGCTCGGTCGCGGGTGCGTCGAGCAGGAAGTGGACCT
Organism: Microthrixaceae bacterium; assembly: GCA_041394485.1. GTDB lineage: Bacteria > Actinomycetota > Acidimicrobiia > Acidimicrobiales > Microtrichaceae > Microthrix. The sequence continues at coordinate 32,988 of JAWKIE010000026.1, read as the reverse complement.
CCAGCGGGATCTCCTTGATCTCCTCCTCGGCGGCCGCGTCCAGCAGGTGATGGAACACGCCGACGTCGTTGTCGAGGTTCCGGAAGTACAGGCTTTCCGAGCTGCTTCATGAACTGAATGCGACAGTTCTTGAACTTGTTCCACTGCCGCCAGAGGAAGGCGAGCAGGGTGCCCACCGCTGCGGCGATCGCCACCCAACTGGGCTGGCCGATGCGCACCTCGTCGTCGCGCAGGCCCAACCAGAACGCCACGAGCAGCGCGGTCAACCCCAGCGACGAGGCCAGCTTGGTGACGAACATGACCACGCCGCCCAACACGGCGGGCACGCCGATGATCAGCTTGTCGATCGGCCGCATGCGCACCTCGGTGGTGGGCAACAACATCTCGAGATCGGCCCGGGGCACGTTCTGGAACAGCTTGATGATCATGGCCCCCGGCTCCAGCGCCAGGTCGTTGCGGCCGGCGTCCTCAAAGTAGGCGGCGTCGCGGTACTTCAAGGCCACGAGCACCCGGTCGCAGTTGGTGAACGTCACCGGGCGTGTGCCCAGGCCGTGCCACCGCTTGACGTCCTCGGTCTTGGTGGACACCCCACGCCGGAAGAAGAGCATCTCCTCGAAATCGTCGAGGTCGACGTGCAGGCGCAGTTTGAGCAGCGACTCCGCCTCCATGGCGTGCCCCAGCTGCGCCTCGTCGACCCGCTCGAAGTTGGCGGCGTCGGCCAGGTCGGCCAGCTCCGAGACGAGGGTCGCCTGGGCCTCGGCGCGTTCGTCGTCGCTCCAGGTGCGGACCACCCGGTGGTCGGCGTCACGGTTGAACGGGGCGTAGGCGTCCTTGAGCCGCTCCAAGCGCTCCTGACGTTGATGGTGAACGACCGCGGAGACGATCCGGTCGAGCTCCCGGAACCGTTGCGGATGGGCGCCCTCGTGCGTCAGCAGGTCGACCAGGTCGACGCGGCGGTAGGGGATCCAACGTTCGGCCGGCGACATCGGCCCCACCCTAGGAGCGATGGGTGATCCCGCCGTCGCGACCGACCCGACCGGTGGACCGATCCGCCGGGGCTGCCGGTACGCTGGCCCGGTCAGCCCGAATCCACGTGAGGAGCACCCATGGCGATCGAACCGTGCAGGCTGGACCACCACCTCCGATGCGGGAGCCGTGCTCAACACGCTGGGAACGCTTGCTCCAGTCGCTGGGCTACGGTGAACCAACGCCGACGGCTGGTCCGGTCAGGCCGAGGTGGGCTCGAAGGTGGGGCGGGTGCTCGCCGGTGGGTTCGTGCGACCTCGTGAACTACCAGGTGAGCCAGGGCGTGCCGGCCGGCTCGGTGGCACAGATCGCGCCCGGCCATGTCCGGCATCGGTGGCGGAGCCTTGGGCATGTCCAAGGCCAAGAAGGAGATGGCGTCGATCGCCGAGACGGTGCACGCGGCGTTGAACGCCAACGGGCTGCTCGCCCAGATCGACAGCGAGTTCCTGCCGCCGGCGCCCGGGGCCCCGCCGCAGGCCTGAGCCGCCGCCCACCACGAGGTCACCCGGCAACGAGTTGGGTGACCTCTTCGCGGGCGTCCCTCCAAGATGTCACCCGCCTCGGTGCCGGACGTCGGGCTCAGCTTCGGCCGTGAAGCAGCTTGATCGCCTTGCCGACGAGCTCGTCGGTCTTCTTCGTCCGCTCGAAGCTGGTGAGCGCAAGCGGGGCGGCGAAACGCTGGCGGGCCACCGACTTGGCCCGGGTGAACTCGCGGATGCCGTCCTCACCGTGGATGCGGCCGAACCCCGAGTCGCCCACGCCGCCGAAGGGCAGGGCGGCGATGGCGGCGAAGGAGATCACCGAGTTCACGGCGGTCATGCCGGAGTTGATTCGCGCGGCCAGCTCGGCGCCGCGACCCTTGGAAAACACGGTGGACCCCAGGCCGAACACCGAGTCGTTGGTGCGCTCGACCGCCTCGTCCATCGACCCGACGCGGGTGATCACGACGGTGGGTCCGAAGGTCTCCTCGGTCATCGCGGTCGAATCCTCCGGCACGTCGACCAGCACCGTGGGGCCCACCACCCGGTCGCCGACGGCGTCGGTGCCACCGAGCAACGCCCGGCCGCCCTTGTCGATCGCATCGGAGATGTGCCCGGCGATGACACCGATCTGCGACGGCATTGTGATCGGCCCGATCTGATCGTCCTCTCCGCTTCCGGCGGTGAGCTTCGAGGCGTTGGCGACCACCTTGTCGACGAAGCTGTCGTACACGTCTCCGTGCACGTACACCCGCTCGACCCCCACACAGGTCTGCCCGGCGTTGGACATCGCCCCCCAGGTGGCGGCGTCGGCCGCCGCATCGAGGTCCGCGTCGGCGTCGACGATCATAGCGTCCTTGCCGCCGCATTCCATGAGCACCGGGGTGAGGTGTTCGGCTGCGGCCGCCATGATCTTCTTGCCCGTGGCGGTCGATCCGGTGAAGGCGATCTTGTCGACGTCAGCGTCGACCAGTGCCGCTCCGGTGGCACCCAGGCCGGTGACGGTCTGCAACACCGCCTGGGGGCAGACGGCGGCGAAGCTGTCCGCCAGCCAGGCACCGACGCCGGGGGTGTACTCCGACGGCTTGAAGACCACGGCGTTGCCGGCGGCCATCGCATAGGCGATCGAACCCATCGGCGTGAACACCGGGTAGTTCCAGGGCCCGATCACGCCGATCACGCCCAGCGGCTGATACTCCAGGGTGGCGGCCATGTTGGACATCAGCAGCCCGGGAAACACGTTGCGGCGTTTCATGACCCTGGGAGCGTGTTTGGTGGCCCAGGCCAGATGCTCCACCGCCAGCACGACCTCGAGCTGGGCGTCGCCGCGTGGCTTGCCGGTCTCGGTGTGGACGACCTCGATCAGGTCGTCGGCGTGGTTCACCAGGTGGGAGCGCCACCGCTTGAGGATCCGGGTGCGTCCATCGGTGCCCTGCTCGCGCCACCATGCGGCGGCTCGTCGGGCACGGGCGACGGCGTCGCGCACGTCATCGGGGCTCGCGACGGGATAGGTGCCGACCACGTCACCGGTGGCCGGGCTGTACACCTCGAAGGTCTCGGTCGTGTCGGTGCTCGTTGCCGGTTCGGTGATGGTCACTGGATCCCCTCAAGGCCCGAAGGCCGCTGTGTGTCGGCCCGTCACCCGGGCCGCTGCTGCTCCCAGTCCAACACGACGAGGGCCGTGGTGCCACGCAGGGCGTCCCGGCGGCTCAGGCGTAGCGCTTGGCCGCCCGGGCGCGGGCGGCGGCGGCGAACTCCTCGCGATCGAGCGGAGGGGCGGAGGTGGTCAGCGCCTCGAGCAGTCGTCCGGTGGTGGCGCTGATCTCGGCGACCGCAACGGCGTAGGCCCGCTCGTTGGCCTTGGACGGCTTGGTCGATCCGCCCACCTTGCGGACGAACTGAAGCGCAGCGGCCTCGATCTCGTCCGGGGTGGCCGGAGGCTCGAAGTTGTGAAGGCGGCGGATGTTTCGGCACATGTTCGCCACGCTACGGGCAACGTGGTTGCGGGTGTCGTGCACCGCGGGGTGTGATGTGCGCTGCGGTGTGTTGGGATGGGGCATGGCCACCAACGTGCTCGGCACCGAGTTGCAGACCTGTTCCACCGACCCGCTCACCGGCTTCTACCGCAACGGCTGCTGCGACACCGGCGGCGACGATCACGGGGTTCACACGGTCTGTGCGGTGCTGACCGCCGAGTTTCTGGCGTTCTCGGCGGCCGCGGGCAACGACCTGTCGACGCCCCGCCCGGAGTTCGGATTCGCCGGCCTGTCGCCGGGCGACCACTGGTGCCTGTGCGCCGGGCGCTGGGCCGAGGCGCTCGAGGCCGATTCGGCCCCGCAGGTGGTGTTGGAGGCCACGCACGCCCGAACGCTCGAGTGGGTGGACCTGGCCGACCTGAAGCGCCACGCCGCCGACGCGTAGCCGCCCGGTGGCCCGGGTCGGCGGTTTGTTCGCCGAGGGCTCGGGGTACCTTCGCCGGGAGGAGGCGCTGTGCGAGGACGAGGTGCGGTAGGAGTGGTCGGGGCGATCATCTTCGTCGGGGTGGTGCTTGCCGCGATGGTGGTGGCCGAGATCGGGCCGTGGTCGAAGCCCGCAACGCTGGTGGTGGGCGACTCGGTGACCAACCTCTCACGGGACGAGATCGAGGCCAAGATCGGAGCCAAGGTGGACGCCCAAAGCGGCTACACCTGGGCGCAGATGGCACCGAAGGTGCGTGGCGTGCTCACCGTGATGCGCGCCGACGGCGAATCCCCCGAGCGGGTCGGCGTGCTTCTCGGCTACAACGACGTGTTGAAGGATCAGCAGAACCTGGAGGCCACCAGGACGGTGCTCGAAGAGTTCTCCGAAGTCCCCTGCGTCGTCGTGCTCAAGCTGCCCAAGCTGTTCAACCGGGACGAGGCCACCTACAACGACGAGGTGCAGGCCATCGTCGACGAGTTGCCGAACACCCACACCGACGACGGGTGGGCCAAGGTGATCAACGCCGACCTGGCGCGTGACCAGCAGCAGCTGCTGGAGGCGGATCTGGTGCATCCCCGCAACGCCGAGGCCCGTCGGGCGTTGGCCGACTCCTATGCCGAGGCCTTCGATCGACACTGCTGACCAGGCGTCCCGTCGGCAGCGTCCCGCCGGCGGTCGGCTCAGCGCCGTCGGGGCTTGGCGCTCGCAGGATCCTCGGGCCAGTCGTGCTTGGGATAGCGGCCACGCAGCTCGCTGCGAACCTCGCGCCACGAACCCGCCCAGAAGCCCGCAAGGTCCGAGGTCACCTGCACCGGCCGTCCGGCGGGATTGAGCAGCTCCAGCCGTAGCGGCAGGCGGCCGTCGAGCACGGACGGGGTGTGCGTCGAGCCAAACATCTCGCCCAGGCGCACGGCCAGGGCGGGCGGGTCGGCGTGATAGTCGACGGTGAGTTCCCGGCCCGACGGCACGGTGACCGCCTTGGGGGCCAGGCGCGCCAGCTCCATCTGCGCGTCCCAGCCGAGGGTGAGGGCGAGTGCGCCGGCCACGTCGACCCGATCCAGATCGCCACGGCCGGTGGCATCGCCCAACACCGGTGCCAGCCAGGTCTCCAGCGATTCGGTCAACGCCTGTTCCGACCAGTCGGGCCACGACTCGCCCACCCGGTCGCGCAGGAAGGCCATGCGCGCCCGCAGCCCGTCCGCCTGCTCCCAGCGGCCGAGGATGGTGGGTGGACCCACCTCCCGAACGCGCCCGATCAGGGCGTCGACGGTGGCGGGACCCGGTGACGGGCGCCGCTCGGTGAAGTCCAGCTCCAGGCTGTCGATCGCCCGCTCCACTCGTTCGGTGAGGTCGTCGCGTCGGCGGTCCCACCGAAGGTACGTGCGGCGGATCACCTGATCGCCGAGCGCCTCGGTGACCTCGTCCACCCCGATGGGCGTCGCCACCCGGATGCGGGCGTCCTTGCGTTTGCCATCGGTGTCGGCCACCACCACGAACCGGGCGGATGCGAGCGGGTCGGTGGCGGTGGTGGAGACGCCCGACCCCGAGCGGAGCCGCCAACGGCCGCCGCCGGTGGTGGCGTTGCGTGACCTGCCCAGCCGGTCGGGATAGCCGACCAGCAGCAGCGTTCCCAGCGCGTCGAGGGCATCGGGATGCACGTCGTTGGTCGACGCCCCGCGTAGCCCCGCCCGTCGCATCAGCTCGTCGGCGCGGCGGCGCACCGTGGCGATCGCCCTGCCGTCGGCCTGCGGGTGATGGCGGCCACGGCCGGCGATCAGGCCCACCCGTTCGGCCAGCGAGGTGGGGCGGTCGTCGGGGCGGCCGCCGAAGACGTCCCGCTCCTCGAGCAGCGCGGCCACCGTGCAGGCGAGGGCGCCGTCCGGCCCGTCGGCGGCGGCGACCACCATGCGGGCCAGCCGGGGATGCAGCGGCAGGCGCACCATCGCCTTGCCGGTGGCGGTGATGCGCCCATCGCCGTCGATGGCCCCGAGCAGGCCCAACAGGGTGCGGGCCTCCTCCCAGGTGCGCGACGGCGGCTGGTCCAACAGCGGGAGGGCGGCCGGGTCGGCGGCCCCCCACGCCGCCAGCTCCAGGGCCAGGCCGGCCAGCTCCACCTGGGTGATCTCCGGCTGGATGTGGCGGGGTCGGGCGTTGTGCTCGGACTTCGACCACAGCCGATAGGCCATGCCCGGCTGCACCCGACCCGCCCGTCCGGCCCGCTGTTCGGCGGAGGCCCGCGACGACGACACGGTTGCCAGGCGGGTCATGCCGACACCGGCGTCGAAGCGGGGGACCCTCGCCAGCCCGGAGTCGACCACGGCGGTTACCCCCTCGACGGTCAGCGACGTCTCGGCCAGGTCGGTCGACAGCACCACCTTGCGGCGCCCCACCGGCGCCGGCGCCACCGCCGCGTCCTGAGCATCGGCGGGCAGCGATCCGTGCAGCAGGTGGACGTCCACCGCAGCGGCGCCGAGCGCGCCGCTCCGCTCGAGCGCCTGGGCGGTCCGCTTGATCTCGCCCATGCCGGGCAGAAACACCAGGACGTCACCCGACGACTCGCCGAGCGCCGTCTCGATCGCCGAGGTGGTCGCCGCCTCCAAGCGGTCCCGGTTGCGTCGCGGGCGCCAGCGCACGCTCACCGGGTGGGTCCGTCCCGGCGCGGAGATCACCGGCGCCGGCCCGTCCGCCGCGTTTCCGGCGCCGTCGCTTCCGCCCAACAGCTCGGCCACGTCGCCGACGTTGAGCGTGGCCGACATCACCATCACCCGGAGGTCGGGCCTGAGCAGTGCACGGGCCTCGAGGGTGAGCGCGAGCCCGAGGTCGGCGGTGAGCGACCGTTCGTGGAACTCGTCGAAGATGACCAGCGACGTTCCCTCCAGGCCCGGGTCGGCCTGCACCCGCCGGGTGAGGATGCCCTCGGTGACCACCTCGATCCGGGTGTCGCGCCCCACCTTGGCGTCGTCGCGGGTGCGGTAGCCGACGACGTCGCCCACCCGGTCGCCCAGCAGGTGGGCCATGCGGGCCGCGGCGGCACGGGCGGCCAGGCGGCGGGGCTCGAGGACGACGATCCGGCCGGTTCCCAGCCAGGGTTCGTCCAACAGCCGCAACGGCACCACCGTAGTTTTGCCGGCTCCGGGTTCGGCCTCCAGGACGGCCGTGCCCCCCTCGGTGAGCGCCCGCCGAACCTCGTCGACGACACCTTCGATCGGCAGGTCGGTGAGCGGCGCCCGGGGCGGCGGCGGGACGGCGGGCATCGCCCCAGTGTGGTGGGTGCGGGCGCGGTCGGGTAGTCCGGCGGGTGTCGGGACCCGCCGGACCGACGCCGAACCCACCTGCTGGTACGTTCAGCGCTCGTGGCAGGAGAAGTCGTTGATGGCGACACCATCCGTGCGTGGACCGCGGAGGAACGGCGGCGTGCCGCAAAGGACCTTCGAATCGTGGCCGACGCAGCCTGGGACCGGCCCAGCCTGTGCGCGGGGTGGAAATGCCGCGACGTGTTGGGGCACCTCGTGTGGCTGGCCGAGTCGACCCGGCCTCGAGCGTATCGAGATGTGGCGCTCACCTGTCGGCCCCCCGGGTCGGCAATCCGGCGGATCGGCCGTCGCCACGGCGAGGCCGGCGTCGACGAGTTGCTCGATCGCCTCGACGCAGCCGCCGAGGGCGGATTCTTCCTGCCGGGCGCCGGGCCGCAGGCGGCGCTGGTCGAGGTGCTCACCCATCGGGCCGACATCACCCGGGTGACCGAAGGCCCCACGCGAAGCAGCGACGAACGCACCCGGTTGGTGGTGAACACCCTCCGTGACTACTGGTGGTTCTACGGCGTCCCCAGGCGGGTGAGATCGGCACGGCTGGTGGCCGACGATGCGGGCTTCGAGGTGGGACCGTCCGAGGGGCCGGAGGTGCGTGGACCAGGGCCGGCGTTGATGTTGGCGCTCGCCGGGCGGCGCAGTGCGCTCGTCGACCTGCACGGCGCCGTCGAGGTGTTCGGCTAGATCCGGGTGCGGCGGGCACCGGGCCGCGTGCCGCCGCCCGTCCCGCTGGGCTCGGTAGTGTTGCCGCCCATGGCCGGACCCACGCGACCCCCCGCGCGTCGCGGCGAACATGATCCGGACGGCCGGTTTGCGGCCCGCCGCAACCTGTTGACCGCCATCGCATTCTCGCCGGTGGCGCTTGGGGCGGCGGGCCACGGCCGTACGCCGAGTCAGGACGACGAGCCGCCCGCCGGAACTCCGCCCGATGACGGGACCGATGCGACGACCACCACGGCCGCCGAGGCCGAGACCACGGACGCGGCCGCCGGTCGCCCGGCCATCAGACCCCGTGAGGACTGGGGTTCGGAGGCACCGCCGGGCGGGGACGGTGTGCTTCGAACCGTCGACACGAAGTTGTTGGTGATCCACCACACCGAGGCTCCGGAGGGCGCCTACGAACCCTCCGAGGTCGCCGGCCTCATCGAGGGCATCCACGCCTTTCACACCTCGGAAACACTCGGCTGGCCCGACATCGGTTTCAACTTCATCGTCGACGAGTTCGGCACGATCTGGGAGGGGCGCCAGGGCAGTATCGACGCCGCCATCGCCTGCGAGATCGAGGGTGGGGACCCGGGCCACACCCAGCACTGTGCGTTTCTGGGCAACTTCGGGCTGGCGGCGCCGACCCCCTTGGCCACCGAGGCGATGGTGTCGCTGCTGGCGTGGTTGGCCAACCGGGACAACGTCCCCACCGAGGTGGGGGCCACCACCGACTTTCTGTCGGAGGGCAACGACCTGTTCCCCGCCGGGCAGAAGGTGGCCGTGCGCACGATCGCCGGCCATCGGGACATCGCCGAGGTGGGATGTCCCGGCGACGCCACGCAGGCCGAGGTGGTCGGCGAGCTCCAGGGACTGGTCACCGGCGAACGACAACGGATCGGGCCCGGGGGAGCGACGGGGGGAGCGACGACCGGCAACGGTGCCACCACGCTTCCACCGGCCCAGAACGACGACGACGGCACCACCACCTCGGCCTTCGAGACGACCCCGGTGACCCGCCGGGAGGTCGGCTTCGAGGCCTCGCCCCTCCCCGAGGGGAAGGTGCGCAGCGACCTCGAGGGCAACGAGTGGGCGCCGGCCGCGATCACCGGCGGGGTGGCTGCGGCGGCGTTGGCGGCCGGAGGCGCCTACCTCCTGGCGCGACGCCGCCGGAATCGCCCGGCGGCCCTGCCTGAGCGAACCTCGGCCCGTGCGGCGCTGGCCGGCGGTGCGGCCGCCCGCGCGGCGGCCGAGGCCCGAACCGTGGAGCACGCCAGGGCGCTGGTGATTCGGCCCGAGGGTCTCGACGGGGGTTCGGCGGGGTGGCTCCCCGCCGGTGAGCCGGCGGCGGTCGGTTGGGCGATCTCCCCGGGATGGAGCGACGACGCCCACGATCAGGCCCTGCGGGTGTTGCGCAGCCTGACGCGGGATCTGGAGTCCGAGCCGGAGCGCCCCGAGGGCCGGGCCTTCGGGGATGCCGTGACCGCTGCGTTGACCGCGCTGGTGGCCGGGTCGCCTGGCGCCGCCACCCGGGCGCCGGGTGAGGGGCCCGGTGCCGTGATCTTCCTGCACAGCCGCCGTTCGACCTCGGTGGTGCGCTTGGGAAGCGGGGGTTTCGTGTTGCCGGGCGAGGAGGAGCGGCCCGCGTGGGTGCAGGTCAAGGCCCGACTGCCCATTCCGGCGGGTGGCGGCCCGGGCGCGCCGGCCGAGGTGACCACACTGGCCCGCCAGTGGCGCCACCCCGACCGCATGCCGGTGGCGGTTGCGTGGTTGGGGCCCACCGGCGATGATGCCGTGATGCAGGCGCTGACCACCGCCCACGACGGCGACCTGCCGGGGAAAGGTTCCGTCGGGTCGAGCGCCGATGACACGGTGAAGGTGGGCGAGGCGCTCCGTCGGGCAGGGGTGGACGACCTGGCGTTGGTCGTGTTGTGAGCGGTTCGGCGCTCGCCGCCGACGCGGTCGCGGTGCTGGCGGTTCGGGGCGGGGAGCTGCCGATCGGGGCCGACGAGTGCGTCGCCGAGGCCGGTGGGGTTGCGCTGTTGGTCGGCGACGGCCTGGCCGATGCTGCCGCAGCCCTTGCAGGCGTCGCCGACGAGGTGTGGACGCTGGATTGGGTGTCGGCGTGGTCGCCCGCCGGGGTGGCCGCCCGCTTGGCGGCGATCCTGGCCGGCGTCGACGTGGTGGTCACCCCGGCGACGCCCGACGGTCGCGATCTGGCGCCGCACCTGGCCCTCGCCCTGGGCCGTCCGTTGTTTGCCGGAGCGATCTCGGTGGGGCCCACCCGGGTGGTGCAGCATCGCCACGAGGGGCGTTCCCAGCTGACGACCGCACCGGCCGGACCGCTGGTGGCCACCCTGACCCCCGGTGTGCGCTCCGTGCCGGCGCCCGGAGGCGTTGCGACGGAGGCTCGACCGGTTGCTGTTCCGGCGTTGCCGGTCGCAACGAGCGCCGAGGCGGGTCCGCCCGCGCCGCCCGAGCTGGTGGCGATCCACCCGCCGGACGCCTCGACGATGGATCTTTCCGAGGCGACGAGCATCCTCGGCGGCGGGGCCGGGCTTGGCGGACGGGACGAGTTCGAGCTGCTCGCACGGGTGGCGGCGGCGATGGGTGCGTCGGTGGGCGCCACCCGGGTGGTCACCGACCAGGGCACCCTGGGCCACGAGCGCCAGATCGGTACCACCGGGGTGGTCGTCGACCCCGACCGCTATCTGGCCTTCGGTATCTCCGGGGCGGTCCAGCACACCGCCGGGCTGGGCAATCCCGAGTTGATCGTGTCGGTCAACACCGACCCGCACTCGCCGATGATGGCGATGGCCGACCTGGCCCTCACCGCCGACGCGCCCGCCACCTTGCGGGCCCTGGCACGAGCGCTGGGCATCGAGGTCGCCGAGGACCCGACCTAACGGTCCTCGGGGCCCCGTTTCGTCCCTGGCGCGTTGGACGTCGTGTCGCGGGCTGCTGGCCGGGTGATCTCTCGGTCTCGGAGGTCGGGCATCGAGGTGTTCGGGTGGTCTTCCCCAATGGGCGCAAGATGACGCTCTACGAACGCCCCAATGCTCCGGGCTCCTTCGAGCGAGCCAAGGGGGCACACGCCCTCTACGACCTCAGGCAGCGAGGGGACTTGTAGCCGCAGATCGACGACCCGCTCGGGCTCAGCACGTTGGCATGCCGGCCCAGCCAGGTCAGGGCCTCCCAACCGAGGGCGCCGGGATCGCCGTCCCAGTGGGCTCGCCAGTGGACGCAGGGTGGTCGAACGCGCCTAGTTCTTGCGGAGCTCCTTGAAGGCACTCGTCGTGTCGATGCCGGGCTCCTTGGGCAGTCCCAGCACCCGCTCGCCGACGATGTTGCGGAGGGTCTCGTCGCTGCCGCCGGCGATGCGCATGCCCGGGGTGCCGCACACGAACTTCGACCAGGCGTAGGTGCCCCACTCGCCCGAATCGGCGATCAGGCGGGGGCCCAGCACCGACGCCACGAACTCGGCGGTGGCGGTGAGATTGGCGGTCAGGGCCAGCTTGCCGATCGACATCTCGGGGCCCGGCAGGCCACCGGCGCGCATGTTGGCCATCGCCCGCTGCGAGGTCATCCTGGCCACCTGGAAGCCGGTGTAGAGGCGGGCGAGCTCGTCGCGCAGCACGGCGTCGTCCTCGACCCCGAAGTGCTGCATCATCTGGATGAGTCGGCTGGAGGAGGCCAGGCCCATGCCGCCCCCGCCTCCGCCGCCACCGATCGAGGCCCGCTCGTTCATCAGGGTGGTCAGCGCCACGGTCCAGCCCTGGTTGACGTCGCCCAGACGGTTCTCGTCGGGCACCCGAACGTCCTCGAAGAACACCTCGTTGAAGGCGGTGCCGCCGGTCATCTGGCGCAGTGGACGGACCTCGACCCCGGGCGCGTGCATGTCGACGACGAAGCCGGTCAGCCCACGGTGCTTGGGCAGGTCGGGGTCGGTGCGACAGATCACCTCGCCGACGTCGCTGTAGTGGGCGCCGGAGGTCCACACCTTCTGGCCGTTCAGCAGCCACTCGTCGCCGTCGCGCTCGGCGCGCATCTGCAACCCGGCCAGGTCCGACCCGGCGCCGGGCTCGCTGAACAGCTGGCAGCCGACCAGGTCGCCCCGGTACATCGCCGGCAACACCCTGGCCTTCACTGCGTCGGTGGCGTGGGCCAGGATCGTCGGCGCCACCATGCCGAAGCCGATGCCGAAGAACGACATGTTGGGCACCTGGTAGCGGGCCTCCAGGCTGCGGTAGGCGACGTCGTAGCTGCGGGACAGCCCGCGGCCGCCCAGCTCGGTGGGGCCGGTGATCCAGGCCAGGTCGGCCTCGTCCCGGGCGGCGAGATGGGCCTTGGCCTCGACCAGCTGCCGGGCCTCGGTCTCGGCGTCAAGCTCCTCGAAGAGCGCCACGTCGTCGTCGCCATCGCCCCACACGAACTCGGTGGCGGTGGGCTTGGGCTGGTAGTTGGCGTCGAGAAAGGCGGTGACCTCGGCCTGGAACTCCTCGATGGTCGGCCCGGCGGATGTGGCGTTCGTCGACTCGGACATGGGTCCCCCTGTGCGTGGTGCTGCGGCGTGACGGCGCCTCGTGGGCCGCCAACCACTTGACCGGGTGGTCAAGTGGTGAAGTCGGCAAGTTACCGCACCGATCGACGGGCGGTACCCTGCACGTCGTGGCGACGCTCGACGACAACACCACCTCCGAGGTTGCCGCCGGCGCCGGTGCCGCCAACCGGGTCGACGCCGTGGTGGTGGGTGCGGGCCCGGCGGGATCGAGCGCCGCGCTGCAGTTGGCCCGTGCCGGCCGCTCGGTGGTGCTGCTGGAGCGTGGTCCGTTCCCCGGCTCGAAGAACATGTATGGCGGGGTGATCTACGGCCGCATCCTCGATGACCTGGTGCCGAACTGGACCGAGGAGATGCCCATCCAGCGCTGGGTGACCCGCCGCCAGACGATGATGCTGACCGACACCCAGGCGATGACGGTGGACTTTCGCTCGGAGGCCTGGGGCAAGGCTCCCTACAACGGCGCCACGGCGTTCCGGGCCGACTTCGACGCCTGGCTGGCCGACCACGCGGTGGCGGCCGGCGCCCGGCTGGTGTGTTCGACCACCGCCACTGGGCTGATCTTCGACGAGACCGGCCCGCAGCGCCGGGTGATCGGGGTGCGGACCGACCGCCCCGACGGCGACCTGTACGCCGACGTGGTCATCGCCGCCGACGGGGTGAACTCGTTCCTGGCCAAGGAGGCCGGGATGTACCCCCACGACGACCCGGCCAACTTCACCGTCGGCGTCAAGGAGGCAGTGGCGCTGCCCAGAACGGTGATCGAGGATCGCTTCGGGGTCCGCGGCCGCGACGGCGTCGACATCGAGATCATCGGCGCCACCGGCGACGTGCCGGGGGGCGGCTTCGTCTACACCAACCTCGATTCGGTGGCGGTCGGGCTGGTGCTGTCCCTGCCGGCGCTGGCCGCGGGCGGGAGGCGCCCCGAGGAGCTGCTGGCCGGGCTCAAGGCCCATCCGGCGATCGCGCCGCTGATCGATGGGGGCGACGTCAAGGAGTTCTCCGCCCACGTGATTCCCGAGGCGGGCTACGACATGATGCCCGACCTGGTCACCGACGGCATGGTCGTCTGCGGCGACGCGGCCGCCATGTGCCTGGCGGCGGGGATCTGGCTGGAGGGGGTCAACTTCGCCATCGGGGCGGGCTCGGCGGCCGGGCGGGCGGCGGCCGTCGCGCTCGACGCCGGCGACACCAGCGCCGAGGGTCTCGACAGCTACGTCGACCGACTCGAGCGCAGCTTCGTGCTGACCGATCACCGGCGACTGCGGGAGGCACCCCACCTCGTGATGGGCGACCGGGTGCAGCAGGCCTACCCGCAACTGGTGTGCAACACGGTGGAACGGCTCTTCCGCGTGGATAACCCGAAGCCGAAACAGCGGGTGCACGAGATCGTGCTCGACGAGGTTCGGCGCAGCGGCGTCCGGGCGGTCGACCTGGCCCGCGACGGCATCGCCGCGCTGCGGACGTTCGGATGAGCGCGATGATCGATGGCCCGGAAGGGCAGGGGAGTGCGGTGGCGATGAACAGCACGGCGATCGTCAGCCGGGAGATCAACTTCGAGACGCTGATGGGGCAGACCGAGTTTCGCGTCGATCCCGACCGGGCCCACATCACGGTCGACTCCGAGATCTGCCGAGGCTGCTCGGTTCGGGGATGCCTGATCGCCTGTCCGGCACAGCTGTTTGTGCCCACCTCCGACGGCGGGATCCTGTTCAACTACGAGCAGTGCTTCGAGTGTGGCTCGTGCTACATCGTCTGCAACGAGGAGGGCGCCATCAGCTGGACCTATCCCGAGGGCGGTCACGGCGTGGTGTTCCACCGATCATGAGCGAGGCTGCGATTCGGTCGGGTGGCCCGGGGGTGGTCGTGGCGGCGCTGAAGTGGGCGGACCTGTTCGTCGACGTCGACCCGCTGACCGGTGAGGCGACCGCCGACCCCAAGGGGCGCGGTTTTTCGGCGGCCGACGAGGCAGCGCTCGAGCTGGCGCTCCGGCTGGGCGCCCGATGGTCGTGTGAGGTGGTGGCGATCACCGCCGGGTCCGACGGCGCTTCGGCGGGGTTGGCCCGTGCGGTGTCGGTCGGAGCCGACCGTTCGGTGTTGGTCGGGGTGTCCGACGAGCAGCCGTCGTCGCTCAACGTCGCTCGGGCCCTGGCCTGGGGGTTGCGCTCGGCCGACCTGCACGACCCGGTGATCGTCTGTGGTGACTACTCCGCCGACCGGGGGAGCGGTTCGGTGCCGGCCGCGCTGGCGGCGCTGACCGGGCTGCCCCAGGCGTTGGGCCTGGTGGTGGTCGATCTCGGGGGCGACGGCGCACTCCGGGTGCAGCGCCGCCTCGACGGCGCCCGCCGTGAGGAACTGCTGGTTCGCCCACCGGCGGTGCTGTCGGTGGAGGGCTCGGTGGGTCGGTTGCGTCGCGCGCCGCTCAGCGGCGCCCTGGTTGCCGCCGAACCGCTCCGCCTGACGCCACCCTCCGACGTGGAGGTGGCCGAGCCGACCGGGGTGGGCGAGACCGGCCCGGCGATCCCTCGAACCCGACGGATCCCGGCCCCCGCCGGCGAGGACGCGCTGGCGCGGGTGGAGGCGCTGACCGGCACCCAGGCGACCTCGACCCCGACCCAGGCGCTGGCGGTGTCGCCCGAGGAGGCGGCCCGCCACCTGCTGGAGGCCTGGGCAGCGTCGGGCGGCGCCGTGCCCGAGGGCGCCGTCGGGTCGGCCCCGGCGAGCGGGTCGTCATGAGCCCTGAATGAGGCGGCACGGCATCGCGCGCCACCGAGCGGCGGGCGCAGGCGGGTGAGCGAGGTTGGGCGGCCGGTCAACCTGGGTCGCCTGGTCAGCCCGGAGGTGCCCGGCGACGCCATCCTGTTGGTGCCGCTGGGCTCCACCGAACAGCACGGCCCCCATCTGCCCCTCGACACCGACACCCGCATCGCCGCGGCCGTCGCACAGGCGGTGGCCGCCGACCCCGCCCCGCCGCTGCGTCGAGGGCAGGTGCTGGTGGCCCCGGCCCTGCCCGTGGGGTCGTCGGGCGAACACCGCGGGTTCCCCGGCACCCTGTCGATCGGGGCCACGGCAACCGAGCTCGTGCTCGTCGAGCTGGTGCGGTCGGCCACCGAACCGGGAGGCGGGCCGTTTCTGGCCACGCTGATCGTCAACGGCCACGGCGGTAATGCGGCGCCGGTGGCCAACGCCGTGCGCGTCCTGCAGGGGGAGGGCCGTCGGGTGGCCGCCTGGGCACCTCACCTCCCACGCTCGGACGCACACGCCGGCTTCACCGAAACCTCGCTCGGCCTGCACCTGTTCCCGGAGCTCGTTCGAACCGACGATCTGGCCGCCGGGTCGACCAAACCGATCGGCGAGCTGATGGCCGAACTCCGGGAGGGAGGCGTGGCCGCCGTCTCGCCCAACGGCGTGCTCGGCGACCCCACCCGAGCCTCGGCGGCCGAGGGCGCGGCGCTCTTCGCCCACCTCGTGCTGGACGCCCACGGTGCGCTGTCGGAGCTGCTCTCGGGCACCCGTTCCTGATCGGCGCCTCAAGATTGTTGGTCATCGGCCGTAGGGAAGGGAGCGCCGCGCCAAGCCGAGGAGACCTCATGCGACCACCGACCAACAGCTGCCCGATCTGCCAGTCCCGACTGCTGTCCCACAGCGAGGGCCGGATGGACTTTTGGATGTGTGAACAGAACCACGGCGTGGCCCTGACGCTGTCGGAGGCCTACGAGACCGCTCAGGAGGACGAGATGCGCCTGCTGTGGCTGCTCGCCACCGGCAAGCGACCCGACGTCGGTCACCCCCGGCCCAGCACCCGAGGATGCCCCGGCTGCGCGGCGAAGATGGTCACGGTGGATCTGCCCTACGACGACGACGAGGTCGACGAGGGCGAGGAGGGCGACGGGGAGAACCTGGGCAGCATCGAGGTGGAGGTGTGCACGATCTGCCAGTTCGTCTGGTTCGATGCGGGGAGCTCGAAGAGCTGCCCGCCGACCTGCCGACCCGGAACCGACCGCGGAACAGCAGGCGGCGCTGGAGCGCATCATCGACGACTTACGGCCAACAGATGGCGGCGACCTTTGCCGATCGTGACGCCCAGGACCTGGCCGGACGTTTCGCCCGGCGCCTGGAGGACCGTCCCGGCATGCATCGGGCGCTGTCCCGGGCGACCTTCTGGTCGGATCGCGACGACATGGCCGCCGCACGCCACCGATAGCGGCCCGACTCGTCGGTGAACGTGTCCGACGGCCGGTGTTCATGCCAATCTGAGGGGGATGCAGACCGCCCCGAGTTCCTCCGACAGCCCCCGCGTCGCCCTGATCACCGGCGCCGCCCGAGGGATTGGCGCCGCGATCGCCCGCCGCTTGGCGGCCGATGGGTGGTCGTTGGTGCTGACCGACCAGCTCGGCCACGAGAAGGTGCTGACCTACGCGTTGCCGACCCAGGAGGGCTGGAGTCGGTGGCCGCCGACTGCGGTCCCGACACGATGGTGTACGTCGCCGACGTGCGCGATCAGGGCAGATGGACGCCGCCACCTCCCTGGCGGTGGGCCGATTCGGCGGGCTTGACGCGGCGATCGGTGCCGCCGGGGTGATCTGGGGCGGCGAGCCGCTCTGGCGCACGCCGGACGCCGCCTGGAACACGATGATCGACGTCAACCTCGGGGGCATCTGGAGGCTGGCCCACTCGGCGGTGCCGGCGCTGTTGCAGCGGCCCCAGCCCCGCAGCGGGCGGTTTGTGGCCCTGGCGTCGGCCGCCAGCGTCCGGGGCATGCCCAAACTGGCCGCCTACAGCGCCTCGAAGGCGGGCGTGGCCGGTCTGGTTCGCTCGTTGGCCGCCGAGCTGGGCCCCGAGAACGTCACCGCCAACGCGGTGGGCCCCGGCTCCACCCGGACCGCCATGCTCGAGGCATCCGCCGGGGTCTATGGGTTGCGCCGTATCGAGGAGTTCGCCGAGCAGCAGCCCATCGATCGCCTGCTCGAGCCCGAGGAGGTGGCCGTGCGGTCGCCTGGCTGTGTTCACCGGGGGCGTCGGGCATCACCGGTGCGATGGTTCCGGTGGACGGGGGTATGACCGCGGTGTGACGGAGCCCACCGGCGGCCATTGTGGGTGTTGGCACCGGGCGTGCGGCGCCTTCGAGGCCGGACGGGTGCTGATCGGCGGTTCACCCACCACGCTGATTCGGCTCGGCAAAGCCGGCGCCGACGCCTCGAGTGCGCTCGCTCGGGTGCCGCACCATCGGAATCGGAGGCGCGGCGAACTGGGGTGTGGCGGGGCTGCTCGCTCGCCTGGAGCAGCGCGGCCTGCTGATCGCCACGCCGCCGCCGCTCGGCCCTGAGGCGGTGCGCAACCTGCTGGGGGAGCTGACCGTGGTGGTTCCGGTGCGCGACGACCCCGACGGGTTGGCCCGGCTGCTGCAATCGCTGGCCGAGGCGGCACAGGCGCTGGGGGTGGAGCGGATCCCGAACGCCGGTCGCTGTCTGGTGGTGGACGACGGCTCGGCCGACGAGGCCCGGGTCGCCGGGGTGGCCCGGCGATGGGGCGCCGACGTGATCCGTCGGGCGCACAGCGGCGGGCCGGGGGCGGCGCGAACGACCGGCCTTCAGGCGGTGACCACCCCGCTGGTGGCCTTCCTCGACGCCGACGTCGAGGTGACGCCCGGATGGTTGGCGGCCGTCGGCGCCCACTTCGCCGGCCCGACCGGAGCGTTGACCCGGGAGGGTCCGGCGGTGGTCGCCCCGCGTGTGGTCGCCCACGACACCAGGGCCGATCGGTCGCCACCAGCCGTCGTCGGAGACTACGAGCAGCGTCACTCCCCGCTGGACCTCGGAGTTGTCGGCGGACCGATCGCTCCGGGTACCCGGCTGGCCTACGCACCGTCGGCGGCCTGGGTGGCACGCGCCGATGCGATCCGCTCCGTCGGCGGGTTCGACGACGAGCTGCGCTACGGCGAGGACGTCGACCTGCTCTGGCGACTCGCCGGGGCCGGACGGACCGCACGCTTCGAGCCTCGCAGCGTCGTTCTCCACCGCGTCCGGCCGACGGTGATGGCGTGGGCGGAGCAGCGGTTTCGCTACGGCACCTCGGCGGCCCCCCTGGCGGTGCGCCACCCCGGGGCGTTGGCCCCGGTGGCCGTCTCGCCGTGGTCGCTGGCCGCCTGGGGGGCGGCCGCACTGGGCCATCCCTCTCTCGGCGCCGGGCTGGCGGCGGGTTCGACGGCGGCGCTGGCCCGACGCCTCCACGTTGCCGACCCGGGCGCCGAGGCCCTCCGCCTGGCCGGGCGGGGACACGCATTGGCCGGGCCGCAACTGGCCCGGGGGATGATTCGGCCCTGGTGGCCGGTGACGACGGCGCTCGCAGTGCGGAGCGGGCGGGCGCGGCGCCTGGCGGTCGCCGGGTTGTTGGCCTGCGTCGCCCACCGGTGGTCGCGCCCGAACCGCACGGGCCGGGGCATCGGCGACGAACGAGGGGGCCGGTGGATCGCGGTGCGTGCAGCGGTGGCAGGGGCGGGGTTGGCGGTGGCCGATGACGTCGCCTGCAGCGCCGGGGTGTGGTGGGACTGGCGTCGCAGGCTGGTCCGGCGACGCCCCGCAACCGCACGTGATGCCGCGGGCTCGGTGCTGCCGCGACTCGGCGGCATCGGCGACGTAGAACGGGTGACCGAGCGGCTACGGTCGGCCACGAAACGAGGGAGCGAGCGTGAGCGAAGCAGCACAGGACACAGCCGACCGGATGGCCCAGGCGCTGGCCGAGGTGGTTCCGGCCGACCGGGTCACCGCAGCGGCCGACATCGGCGAGGACCATCTGCACGACGAGGCCATCGGCATCTTCGGGGTGCGGCCCGCCGCGATGGTGACGCCGCAGTCCACCGCCGAGGTGTCGGCCGTACTGGCCTGGGCCAACGAGAACGGAACCCTGGTGACCGTGCGCGGCGGCCGGGCACCGGGCCGTCGGGCGGCGCCGTTCCCGGCGCCGACGGCCTGCTGTTGAACACCGACGCCATGGCCGAGATCATCGAGATCGACACCGACAACTCGATGGCGGTCAGCCGGCCCGGGCGTGCGCCTCGATCAGCTGGACGAGGCGCTCGCCGAGCACGGGCTGGCTCCATCCGGTGTTCCCGGCGAGTACTCCTCCCAGCCTGGGCGGCAACGTGGCGACCAACGCCTGGCATGCGCGGTGAAGTACGGCGTCACTCGGCACCATGTGCTGGGCGTCGAGGCGGTGCTGGCCTCCGGCGAGGTCATCACCACCGGCGGCAAGTTCGTGAAGGCCACGACCGGCTACGACCTCACCCAGCTGATCCTCGGGTCGGAGGGCACGTTGGCGGTGGTGACGCAGGCCACCCTCAAGCCTTAGCCCGCTCGCCCCACGCCGCGACGGTGCTGGCGCCGTTTGCGACGATGGACGAGGTGACCAAGGCCGTGCCCAAGGTGGTCGCCTCGGGAGCCGACCCGATGATCCTCGAGTGTCGACATGGTCACGCTGTCGGCGATGGGCACCACCCTCGGGCTGGATCTGGGCATTCCACAAGAGATCAAGGACACCGCCCTGGCGTACCTGGAACAGTCGTGCTGGAGTCGGCCCACGAGGATCGGTTGAGGCCGACATCCAGGGGTGGCCGAGCAACTTCGAGCTGGGCGCCATGGATGTCTACGTGCTGCCGCCGAAGGCGGCAACCGAGCTGATCGACGCACGCGAGAAGGCGTTCTGGGTGGCCAAGGCCAACAACGCCAACGAGATCATCGACGTGGTGGTGCCCCGATCGGCGATGCCCGAGTTCATGAACCGGGTGAGCAGCGAGCTGGCCGCCGAGACCGCCTCGTGGATCGCCGGTTGCGGCCACGCCGGCGACGGCAACGTGCACATGTCGGTGTTCCAGGGCGATCCGGACGTTCTAGCCGACGTGATGAAGCGCCTCTATGCCATCGGGATGGACCTCGGCGGGGCGATCTCGGGCGAGCACGGGCTGGGGACGGCCAAGCGCGGCTATTTCGAGCCCGAGGATCCGGCGAAGATCGAGCTGATGCGGCGCATCAAGGTGGCCTTCGACCCCAACGGCATCCTCAATCCCGGCAAAGTCCTGTAGCCCGCAGCGTTTCCAGCCGCAGTTCACACGATCATCGAAAGGGGCGCCGACACCCATGAGCAACCAGACCACCAACGGCGCCCAGTCGCTGATCCGTACGCTGGTCGATTCCGGCGTGGAGGTGTGTTTCTGCCAATCCGGGCACCTCCGAGATGCACCCGTGGCGGCCTTGGACGACGTGCCCGGCATGCGGGCGGTGCTGGGCCTGTTCGAAGGCGTCGTGACCGGTGTGCGGCCGACGGCTACGCCTGGGTGGCCGCAAACCGGCCTGCACCCTGTTGCACCTGGGTCCGGGGCTGGGCAACGGGTTCGCCAACCTGCACAACGCCAACCGCGGGCACACCCCGATGGTCAACATCGTCGGCGACCACGCGAACACTCCATCACAAGCGTTTCGACGCTCCGCTGGAGAGCGACATCGACGCGGTCGCTAGCGCCGCCTCCACCTGGGTGCATCGGTCGATGACGCCTGGGGCGGTGCCCGGCGACGGCGCCTGGGCCGTGGCCGAGGCGAGGCGGTCGCCTGGGGGCGTGGCCACGCTGATCCTTCCCGCCGATGCGTCGTGGCTGCCGTCGACCGGATCGGCGAGCCCCGGCCGGTCGAGCCCCCGCCATCGCGCCCGACGAGGCGGTACAGGCCGCGGCGCGGGCGCTGCGCAGCGACGGCGACTCGGTGCTGTTCATCGGAGGGCGCACCTTCAACGAGCGCGGCCAGCGGGCGGCGGTGCGCATCGCCCGGGCCACCGGCGCCACCCTCTTGGGGGAGACCTTCCCCAACATCCAGCGGCGCGGGCCGGGCTGCCGGTGGTCGACCGCCTGGCCTACCTCGCCGAGTTTGCCCAGATGGGTGCGGCCGTCTTCGATGGTGCTGGTGACGTGCCCGAACCGGCGTCGTTCTTCGCTTATCCGGGCAAGCCCAGCTCGCTGGTGCCCGAGGGGTGTGCGGTCACCACGCTGGCCGGGCGCACCGACGACCCGGTCGCTGCGCTCGAGGCGCTCGCCGACGCCCTGGACGCCCCCGCCGAGGTGCCGCTGGCCGAGGCGGCCCGCCCCGACCGGCCCACCGGCGCCTTGACGGCCGAGTCGGTGGCCGCCGCCGTCGGCGCACTGCTGCCGGAGAACGCCATCGTCGTCGACGAGGCCAACACCTCGGGGCTGTTCGTCCCCGGCGCCACCCAGGGTTGCCCGCCCCACGACTGGCTGACCCTCACCGGCGGGGCCATCGGCACCGGCGTGCCGATGGCGCTCGGCGCAGCGATCGCCGCGCCGGACCGCCCGGTGCTCAACCTTCAGGCCGAGGGCTCGGCGATGTACACGCTTCAGGGCTGGTGGAGCCAGGCGCGCGAGGGCGCCAACGTCGCGACGGTGATCTACAACAACCTGTCGTACGCGGTGCTGCGGATGGAGCTCGATCGGGTGGGCGCCGAGGACCCGGGGCCCAAGGCGCTGGGCATGCTCGACCTCTCCGGCCCGGACCTGGACTTCGTGCAGCTCGCCCAGGGCATGGGGGTGACGGCCGAGCGGGCCGAGACCGCCGAGGAGTTCACCGAGGCGTTGGAGCGGGCGCTGGCCAACGACGGCCCCAACCTGGTCGAGGCGATCGTGCCGCCGATCGGCATGTAGCGGCCGGTCACCCGACGCCGGGACCCGCCGGTCTGGGTGGAGTTCGGCTCGGTATCCGAGTCCGATCCCACCCGGAGTTGCGCCTCAGCCCGTCGGGTCGGGGCCGGTCGCCCCACCGTCCCCGAGCTGTTGTTCGATCAGGTCGGCGGGCACCGGCCTGGCCAGCAGAAAGCCCTGCACCTGATCACACCCCATGGCGCCAAGCAGCGCCAGCTGCGACTCGGTCTCCACGCCTTCGGCCACCGTCGACAGCCCGAGGTCGCCGGCGAGCTGCAGGATGCTCTGCACCATGCCCTTGCCCGACGGTTCCTCGATCCGTGACACAAAGGAGCGGTCGATCTTCAGCCGAGTCACCGGAAACTTCTGGAGGTAGCTCAGCGACGAGTAGCCGGTGCCGAAATCGTCGATGGCCAGGCCGACGCCCAGCTCCCGCAGCGTGGTCAACGCGCCGAGGATCTCGGCCGAGTCGATGAGTACCGACTCGGTCAGCTCCAGGACGAGCAGGCGAGCGGGAAGCCCGGAGCGATCGAGGGCGGTCGAAACGTGGTCGATGAACCCCGCCTCGGCCAGCTGAAGCGCCGACACGTTGACGCTGATCGTGAACTCGCGATCGCCCGCCCGCCAGCGCGCCGCCCGGTGGCAGGCCTCGGTGAGCACCCAGCCTCCGAGTTCGCCGATCAGCCCTCCTGCTTCGGCGGCCGGGATGAAACCGGCCGGAGGGATCGGCCCCAGCTCGGGGTGTGTCCAACGGATCAGCGCCTCGAACCCGTTCGGAGGTGTCGGTCGGCCTGCGGCCGGCACCGTCGGGAAGATGGCCTGGTACTCCACATGGAGCTCGCCCTCCAGCAGCGCCCGAGGGAGGTCGGAACGCAGCCGCAAGGTTTGGGCGGCGCCGTCTCGTAGCGATTCCTTGAACACGGCAACACCTCCCGGACCCTGCTGCTTGGCCCGGTGGAGGGCCACGTCGGCGTCGGCCAGCACCGTGGCCACGGTCCCTCCGCTGCCAAGGGGTGCGATCCCGATGCAGGCGGTGGCGGACAACCGGCGGCCCGATGACGGCACCCCGGGTGGGGTCCCCGTGGGTTGGGTGCCGATCGGCAGGCGAATCAGCCGGAGCAGCCGGCGGGCCAGCTCGACGCCGTCCTCCTCGGATGCCGGGGAGTCGAGGAGCACCGCAACGTGTCCCCGCCGACCCTGGCCACCGAATCACCCTCCGGGACCGAGACGCGGATTCGGTCGGCCACGGCCTGGAGCACCCGGTTGCCCACGTTCATGTCCGTGCCCTCGTTGATGCCGCGCATGTCATCGATGTCGATCAGCACGATCATCCCCCGCCCATCGTCGCGGTCGGGCCGGCTCAAGGAGTGCGCGACCCGATCGAAGAACAGGGCCCGGTTGGGCAGCTCGGTCAACGGGTCCCAAAACGCCCGGCGTCCCAGCTGCTCCTCCAATTCCCATCCGGCGGTGACGTCGCGGAGGGTCAACACGATCGCCCCGACCTCGTCGTCCTCCAGCAGGTTGCGGGCGGTCGCCTCGAGGTTTCGTTCGCCGAGGGTCGGGTGGTTCAGACGCCCGTGGATCGACTCGGTCGCGTTCGGCGGCGCACTCCGCAGCTCGCCAAGTTGGGCGGCGAGCATCGGTGCGTCCTCGCCAAGGATCCAGTCGGTGATCGGCGTGCCCTCCAGCGCCGACCGCTCCCGCCCGGCCATCACCCCGGCGGCCCGGTTGGCGAAGGTGATCACGCCGTCGCCGTCGAGCAGCAGCACCGCATCGTCGCCTCGGTGTAACACTGCGGCCGCCCGTCGCTGCGCTTCAAACGCTCGTCGCTCGGCAGCAAGCCTGAACCACAGAACGATGGCAACCAGGCATGCGGCCGCAGCGAGGCATGCGAGCACGACCGTGCTCGAGCTCATGGCGATAGCGAGGCCGATGTTGAGGAGCATACGCGGGGCGATTCGGGCCCGCTCAGATGGGCAGGCCGATGGTCGTCATCTGAACGCTGAGGTCCCCGCCGCTGGTGACCATGCGACGCTCGTTGGTGGCGACTCGGTGGCGGGATTCAGCCGAGGCGTGCAGTCGCCGCGGCGGAGAGTGCGGCGAGCGCCAGGCACAGCGGCGAGTACAGCCGGCGGTCCCAGTGCCGAAACACGTCGGTGGCGTCGCCAAGCTCCAACGTCGAGGCCACCAGGCCGCCGACGCCACGCGCCGCCAGCACCGCGGGCACCGCCACGGTGGCGACCCGAACGGCCCGCTCGGCCGGTGAGGGGTCTGCGCCGACCTCCTCCGGGTGTCGTCGGGACTCGGCCACGACCAGGCCGGTCGCAACACCGATCGCTGCGACGACGCCCATCGTCATGGGATTGGAGGGAAACGGCCGGACCCCGACCACCAGGTCGGCGAGTTCGTCCCGGCTTTTGGCCGGCCAACTGCTGCCCGTGGCCCACAGCAGGTGCACGGCACCTGCGGCGCCGAGGCCGATGCCGGCGACGGTCCCGGCGTGTCGCCGGAATACGAGGCGCCTCCGGGCGGTGCGTGGCGCCGTGCCCTCGGTCCAGGCGCCGGGATGGGTTTCCGTACTCGTGCGTATGCCCATGTCCATACGGTACCGTATGGACATGGGTTCAGCACAGCGACTCACGCCGGACGACTGGTGCACCGCAGCGCTGGCCGTGATCGCCGAACGCGGCGTGGCAGGTCTGTCCATCGAGGCGCTGGCCAAATCGCTCGGCGTCACCAAGGGCAGCTTCTACTGGCACTTCGCCGACCGGAGTGCGCTGGTCGTGGCGGCGGCCTCGATGTGGGAGCGGCGCGCCACCGGCGAGGTCATCGAGGAGCTGTCGGCCATCGAAGATCCCCGCCGTCGCCTTCGAACCCTGCTCGAGGTGAGCTTCAGCGACTCGGTGAACGGTCCGATCGACGCGGCGATGGCCGGACGGTCGGAGGATCGCACCGTTGGCGCAACCGTCGCCCGGGTCACGATGGCACGGCTCAACTTCATCGAGTCGATCTTCGTCGAGCTCGGACTCGATGCCGAGCGCGCGGCGCGCCGTGCCCGCGTCGCCTACGCCGCCTATCTCGGGCACTTCCCCCTGGCGAACGCGCTCCCCGGCGACCCGACCCTCTCGGCGGTGCGGAGTGACTACCTCGACGAACTGGTCGATGTGCTGGTCGTGGACGCCCGGCCTCGGCCGGGCGGCGCGGAGCGGTGACCCGGGGCTGGACCGGTAGCCTCCGCTCGGCGAGAGGTCGTCTCGAACGGAGCAGGGCGTGGTGAAACGAGCGTGGGTGGCGTTGCTGGTCGCCGTGACGCTCACCGCCGTGGTGGGTTGCGGTGACGACGGTGCCGCACCGGGTCGGCCGGGTCGGAGCCGAGCGGCGAGGTGTTGGTGCCCGCCGCGGCCTCC
The DNA here is from genome assembly GCA_041394485.1 of Microthrixaceae bacterium. Classification (GTDB taxonomy): domain Bacteria; phylum Actinomycetota; class Acidimicrobiia; order Acidimicrobiales; family Microtrichaceae; genus Microthrix. Next base: position 7,351 of record JAWKIE010000026.1, on the reverse strand, counting down.
TGACCGACGCGTTCGGCGAGATGACGACGGCGTTCGAAACGGCCCACCCCGGCGTCGAGGTGCAGCTCGGGTTCGCCGGAAGCTCGACCCTGCGCGCAGCAGATCCTGCAGGGTGCCCCGGCCGACGTGTTCGCCTCCGCCAACGAGGCGACCATGGCGGAGGTCTCCGAGGCGGGCGAGGTCGCCGGGCGCCCCGGAGGCCTTTGCCACCAACCGCCTGCAGATCGCCGGTGCCCTCCGGCAACCCCGGGGAGGTCACCGGCCTGAGCGACCTGGCCAGGGCGGACCTGCTGGTGGGCCTCTGCGCCGAGGGTGTCCCGTGCGGGGACCTCGGTCGTGAGGCGCTGGCCAACGCCGGCGTGGACCCCTCGATCGACACGAACGAGCCCGACGTGCGGGCGTTGCTGACCAAACTGGGTGCCGACGAACTGGACGTCGGCATCGTCTACGAGACCGACGTTCGGTCGGCGGGCGACCGGGTGGAGGGCATCGACCTGCCCGCGGCCGACAACGTCCTGGCGACCTACCCGATCGCCCAGCTGGTCTCGGCACCAAATCCTGCGGGGGCAGCGGCGTTCATCGCCTTCGTCCGCTCCGCCGAAGGTCGGAGGATCCTGGACGGCCACGGGTTCGGAGCCCCGTGAAGCGACGGTCGCCTCGACGCATCCGACGGGCACCCCCGTGGCCCCTCGCCGTCCTCGGTGCGCTGGGGGCGACGGTGTTCGTCGTTCCGCTGATCGGGCTGGTCGGTCGAACCCCGTGGCGCAGACTGCCCGAACTGGTCACCTCCGACGTGGTGCTCGACGCGCTGCGCCTCTCACTGGTCACCTCCTCGCTGGCGGCCCTGATCTCGTTGGTGCTGGGCGTGCCGCTGGCCTGGGTGCTGGCACGGGTCGAGTTTCCGGGCCGCCCGCTGGTGCGGGCGATCGTCACCCTGCCGATGGTGTTGCCCCCAGTCGTCGGTGGCGCCGCCCTGCTGTTCGCGTTCGGTCGTCGCGGGCTGGTCGGCGGGCCGCTGGAATCGGCGACCGGCTTCCTGATGCCGTTTTCGATGTGGGGCGTCGTCGCGGCAAACGTGTTCGTGGCCATGCCGTTTCTGGTCGTCACCGTCGAGGGGGCGTTGGCCGGCATGGACACCCGGTACGAGCACGCGGCGGCTGGCCTGGGAGCCTCCCGGCTCACGGTGTTCCGCCGGGTGACCGTGCCGATGATCGCCCCGTCGCTTCGCGCCGGCGTGGTGCTGGCCTGGGCCCGGGCGCTCGGCGAGTTCGGGGCCACGATCACGTTTGCCGGCAACCTCCAGGGCCGCACCCAGACCCTGCCGTTGGCGGTGTTCGTCGCGCTCGAGTCGGATCGGGACGCGGCGGTGGCGATGAGCCTGGTGTTGGTCGCGGTGTCGCTGGTGGTGTTGGTGACCCTGCGGGACCGCTGGTGGACCCGGCCATGACCAGCAACCAGGGCGACGAGCGGACCCTCGACGCCAACGCCGGTCTGGTCGCCCGCATCGTCGTGCGGAGAAGCGACGAGTTCGCCGTCGACGTCGACCTCGCCCTCCCGGCCGGCGCCACCGTGGCGCTGTTGGGCCCGAACGGATCCGGAAAGTCGACCACCGTCGAGGCCCTCGCCGGGATCCTGCCGCTGGACGACGGCCGAATCGAACTCGACGGGGAGGTGCTCGACGACCCGCGGGCGGGGGTGTTCGTACCGATCGAGCGGCGACGGATCGGGGTGGTCTTTCAGCAGGGTCTGCTGTTCGATCATCTCGACGTCACCGCCAACGTTGCGTTCGGGCCCCGCGCCCAGGGGCGCTCGAACACCCGGGCGGAGGCGATAGCCCGGCGATGGATCGACACGCTGGAGCTGTCGGAACTGGCCGGTCGGCGTCCGGACGAGCTCTCCGGAGGCCAGGCCCAACGGGTGGCCCTCGCACGGGCGTTGGCCACCGAGCCCCGACTGCTGTTGATGGACGAACCGCTGGCCGCCCTCGACGTGGCCACCCGAACCCGGCTTCGCAGAACGCTGGGCTCGCACCTCGACCACTATGCAGGGCCCCGCCTGCTGATCACGCACGACCCGGCCGACGCCTTCCTGCTGGCCGACCGGATCCTGATCCTGGAGGGGGGCTCGATCACCCAGGAGGGCGCCGTGGAGGACGTCCGGCGACGCCCGGCGACGCCGTACGTGGCGGCGCTGGCCGGGCTCAACCTGCTGCCGGGTATCAACGAGGGGGGCACCGTCTCGCTCGAACCCGATCGTCGCCACACGCTCCACAGCGCCGATCGGGCCACCACCGGGCCGGTGCTCGTCACGATTCACCCCAATGCGATCGCCCTCCACGCACGGCGCCCGCACGGCAGCCCGCGCAACGTGTGGCCCAGCTCCGTCGTCACCGTCGAGCCGCTCGGCGACATCGTGCGGATCACGCTCGACGACCCGCTGCCGGTGAACGTCGACGTCACCCCGGAGGCCACCCAGGCACTCGGGCTGGCACCCGGCGTCGCGGTGTGGGCCTCGGTCAAAGCCACCGAGGTCGTCCTCAACCCGGCTTGAGCGTGGCGGAACCGTGGCGGGCGGACCCGGCCGGAAGCGACGCGGCGAGGCGGCGGACGGCCTCGACGAGTTCGCCCTCGGAGGCGGTGGCGAAGCTGAACCGGGCCGAGGAGGGGAGGCCGCCGGTGGGCGAGAAGGCGCCGCCGGGGACGAAGCACACGCCCTGGTCGAGCGCGCGTCCGAGCCACTGCTCGGTTTCGATCGGCTCGGTGAAGCCGACCCAGAGAAACATGCCACCGCCCGGCGCGTTCATCGTGTCGATCCGATCGGCCAGGGCCCGGTCGATCTCCGTGCGCAGCACGCCACACTTGCGGGAGTACGAGGCACGAAGTTGCGCCAGGTGTTCGGGATACCAGCTCGCCCGGACGGCCTCGCAGACGATCGCCTGACCGAGCGTCGAGGTGTGGAGGTCGAGCGACTGCTTGGCGGTCACCATCGCCCGGTGGACGTCGTGCGGCGCGCGCACGACCCCGACGCGAAGCCCCGGCGCCAGGCTCTTCGAGGTGGACCGCAGGTGAACGGTGAGGTCGGGGTCGGTGTGGACCACGGTCGGGGGCTCGTCGTCGAAGTACAGGTCCCGGTAGGGGTCGTCCTCGATCACGACGAAGCCGTATCGAGCGGACAGCTCGCCCAGGTGCGCCCACCGATCGGCGCTGATCGTGGCGCCGGTGGGATTGTGGAAGTTGGGCACGAGGTAGCAGGCCTTGGGGCGGGCTCCGCTCGCCAGCAGGTCGGCCAGGTGCTCGGTGTCGAGACCGTCGTGGTCGGTCGGGATGGCGACGGGGACGGCCCCGTGCGCCTGGAGCACCTGCAGCATTCCGACGTACTCGGCCTCGGACACGATCACCCGGTCGCCCGGGTTGATCAGCGCCCGCACGGTCAGGGTGAGTCCCTGCTGGGCGCCGGTGGTGATCAACAGCGATTCGGGGTCGTCGAAACCCAGGTGGGTCGACAGGACCGCCCGACATTCGTCGGTGCCCTCGGTCCGCCCGTACTGCAGGGCGCCGACCCCATCGGTGGCGATCACCCGCCGGGCGATGTCCGCCAGCTCGTCGGTGGGGAAGCGGGTGGCGTCGGGGATGCCCCCGGCCAGCGAGATCATGCCCGGCCGGGACGCCTGGGCCAGGAGGTCTCGGATCGCCGACGAGCCGGCCCGCCGTGCCTGGTCGCTGAGCAGCGGCCCGGTCGGTGTCGCGGGGGTGGAGGTCGGGGGCCCGAGGGTGGCAGCGCGCATCGCCCGATCGTCGGCGCGGTCGGGCGGGAGAACCAGACCGCGGTGATCGTGGTCCCGCCAGTGCCAGGATCGTGCCCCTTGCCCAGAGCCTCCCCCGGGTGCAAGATCGGGTTGCGGCTTCCGGGACGGAGTGGTGTCACATGGGCGAATCGAAGCGACCGACCTTGACCGGCGACGATACGGACCGAACGGTCACGCTCACGCCTGGCGATGAGTTCGACGTCGAGCTGCGCGAGAACGCGACGACCGGGTTCCGGTGGTCGATCGAAGAACTCCCGGCGGCCCTCGAGCTGGTGGAGGAGCGCTTCATTGCGCCGCCGGAGCCAACGCCGGGCGCGGCAGGTGGGCGCGCCTGGCGGTTTCGTGCGCTGGCGGCGGGCAACGCCCGGCTGGACTTCCGCTACCTGCAGCCGTGGGAGGGCACCTCCTCGATGGCCGACCAGGCGTCGTTTGCCATCGAGGTGGTCGATCACCAGACGTAGAGCTCGTGGACCAGGTTGTCGCTCTCGACCCGCACGGTCACGTTGCGGTCGTCGGCGCGGGCGTGGGAGGCCAGCATCGTCATGGCGACGACGGCGTTCTCACCAGCGGGGTTCAGGCGGCGCCACCCCACGTCCTTGATGTTGATGAACGAGTTCTTGTTCGACGAGTTGGACCACACGCCGATGATTCGGGTGTTGGTCAGCCACGCGGTGACGCCGCGCTCCCCGGCCGCCGCCGATTCCTCCGGAGGGATCAGCTCCGGCGGCGCGTCGGCGACCGACACCGCTTCGGCGTCGGCGATGAAACCCTCGGAGGGACCTCCCTCGGGCAATTCGTCGGTCTGGGTGTCGGTGATCGTGGGCATTCCGTTCGATGTCGTCATATCGGTGCCTCCTCTAGGCGTAGATCTCTCGGATTTCGTTGGCGGCGTCGAACACGCTGATTGGCGTCCCGGCCGACTTGGCGAAGGTGAGCTGGCCGAGCATCGTCTCGGACACGGTGCGAGTGTCGTCGCACACCTTGCGCCAACCGACGCCGCTCAGATAGGCCCACGAGTTCAGGTCGTTCGCCGAGGAGTAGAGGCCGGTGACCTTGACGTTGCGTCGCCACGACGTGGACGTCACGTTGGTCAGACCCCAGGGACCCGACCACGTCTCGATCGAGCACTGGCCGTACCCGATCCGGAAGTAGCCCGAGTCGCCCCAGCCCGTCCCCCAGGAGTTCTTGCAGATCCAACACTGCTGGGAGTCGTCGTAGCCGATGATCTCGACGCAATGACCGCCGGCGGCGGCGCCGCTGACGTGCCGGTAGACCCCGGAGCGTAGCTGAAGAAGTCCTGGTAGACGACAAAGCAGCCGGAGATCGACCCGTGGGTGGCCAGCCACGCCTTCATGCTCGCCGGCGACGTCAGCTTCTGGTAGCCGACCACCGTGGCCAGGTCGGACTTCCAGGTGTTGTCGAGACCGGAGCAGTCCTGGTCACCGGCGGTGTAGGGATAGTGCTCGTCGTAGGTGACGCCGATGTCGCGGGCCTTCTTGAAGGCGTTCTCCGGCCACCAGCCGGTGGAGCACGTCTGACCCTCGGACCGGGCGTGGCAGTAGAACATGTGCGCCTCGGACAGATCGAAGACGAGGCCCGGCTGGTTGGTCTTGCGCTTGTGGGTCGTCTCCATCACCGCGACCGACGCAAAGGCCACGCACGAGCCGCACGACCCCTGGTTCTTCACGGGGGTGGTGTAGTTGGACCCGTTGAGCGAGCGATGGTCGATCTTGGCCGGCGCACCGATCTCCGACCCGAGCGGGACCGCCGCCATCGAGCCCTCCTCGAACGACTTGACCGCCGAGGCGAGCGTCATCTCGCCGGGCGGCGGGGCGACGCCGAGCCGGCGGACCCGTTGGTCCTCGGTGAGTTCCGTGATCGGGTTCTCGGCTCGCTCCCATGGCGAGCCGGCCGCCTCCAGGTCGGCGTCCAATTGCTCGAATTCGAGTGATTTCCGGGCCATGGTCCAGCTCCTGCGCGTCGTCGTTGCCAACCGTTCGTCCCAGCGTCCTCCCGCGGCGTCGCTGCGGCGTGCCGTGAGCGCGCGGGTGCCGCTTCCTGGACAACTCCCGAACGCGCGCTCATGCTGAACCCGGCGGATTGTTCGCAGGCGGGACTCGGGAAGGAGACGATGAACCGACTGGTCGCCCGGCCGCTGCCTCCTGCGCACGGTCTTTCACCGCCGCCACGCGGGTAGCCGTGTCGCGCACGATCACCGTCCGGCTGCTGGGGCATTTTCAGCTGGAGGTGGGTGGCGAGCCGCGCACGCTGGCGTACTCCGAATCGCGTCTCCTGGCGCTGCTGTGCCTCCAACCGGGCGACGTGTCGCGTGAATGGGTCGCCGGCACCGTGTGGCCCGAGGTGTCGACGTCGACCTCGCTTCGTCGGCTGCGGTCCACCCTGAGCCGGCTGAGGCACGCCGTTCCCGACGCGATTCGGTCCGGCACCGACTCGGTTGGGTTGGCGACCGGGGTCGAGATCGACCTGCGGACCGCCACCAGCCACGCCCGGGCGGTCCTGTCACCCGACTTCGAATCGACCCCACCCGTCGAGGAACCCGAGCTGTTCGCCCGGGACCTGCTCTCGGACTGGTACGAGGAGTGGATCGAGGCCGATCGGGAGATCTTCCGCAACCTGCGGGTGCATGCGCTGGAACGGATGGCACACCACGCGTTGAGCGCCGGCCGGTACGGCACGGCCATCGATGCGTGCCTCCGGGTGCTGCGCGTCGAGCCGTACCGCGAGACCACCCACCGGTTGCTGGTCGAGGTCTACCTGGCGGAGGGCAATCGGACGAAGGCCATCGATCACGCCCGTCACTACCTCGAGCTGGTGCGGTCGGAGCTCGGCGTCGACGCCGACATCGCCTGGGGGTGGGGAGACGAGTTCGACGCGCTGGTGGCACCGATTCGATCTCTTAACGGCGACAGCCCCCTTCGGCCCTGACCGCGGGCGGCTTGGTCGGCGCCTCGCGGATCCACCGCGACGCGGCACCCGGGCCACCCCGGCCCGAGGGTCAGGCCGCTACCGTGCGGAGGTGGGCCCAAGACGTCGACTGGCGCTGATCGTGGGGGTGGTCGCAACGGTCGTGGCGCTGGATCAGCTCACCAAGGCGGTGGCGCTTGACCGTCTTGCCGGCGGGCGCACCGTGGAGCTGGTGCCCACCGTCGAGCTGCGCCTTGCCTACAACAGCGGGTTCTCCTTCGGCACGGCGAGCGGCAGCGGGCGGTTGATCGCGGTGGTGGTAGTGGCGGTGTCGGTGTTGGTGGCGGTCCGGGCCTGGCGGGAGACGAGGACGATTGCGCTCGTGCTGTATTCGGCCGTGCTCGGCGGCGCGCTCGGCAACCTGCTCGATCGCCTGTTCCGGGCCAACGACGGGTTGCTCTCGGGCAAGGTCGTCGATTTCGTGGCGGTCACCTGGTACGCGGTGTTCAACGTCGCCGACGTGTTTGTCGTCGTCGGCGCGATCGCGTTGCTCTGGTTGGAGTTTCGCCGGCCGGTGGGAGCCGGGGATCCGTGAAACGGCAACAGCTCGGCGAGTTCCTC
>JAWKIE010000025.1:0-71793 GCA_041394485.1 Microthrixaceae bacterium | reverse complement strand
TGCACCCGGTACTCGCCAAAGGTCAGCCCGCGGTCGGCCAGCGCCGACACGGCATCCACCCGGTGGCCACGATCGATCAGGCCCCGCCGGAGGCGATCGACCGAACCCGCCACCCCCGAGGTCACCGGGGGCAACTGCGACGCCAACAACAGCACCGACAGCCCGTCGTCGGTACCGGTCATCGCACCCAGCCGATCATGGCGGGCCGGGCTCGAAGAACTCCACACCCTCGGTGCGGGGTTGGGGCGGCGACGGGCCCCATCCCACCCTGGTGCTCCACCACAGGCCCACCAGGTGTTTCACCATGTTCCAGCCCTCCACCAGGGTGCTCTTGGTCTGCCCGTCGGTGCGGGTCTCGAAGCGGTAGGGCACGTCGACGAGCACGTCCCAGTCGCCCCGGACCAGGATCTCGACCAGCATCTTGTAGCCCTCGGGCGCCAGCGTGGCGCCGTCGAGCACCTCGGGCCGGATGGCAAAGAGCCCGCCGCCCGGATCGGACGACCGACGGGTCTCCCGAAACATGAACTGCACCAACCAGCGGGAGCCCACCGACGCCCAGTGGCGCCACCGGTACTCGAGACCCTCGGCCGACCCGCCGGCGGCGTAGCGGCTGCCCACCGTGACCTGCGCCGGGCCGTCGAGCAACGGCGCCACCATCGGTTCGGCCACCTCGGGCGGATGCTGCAGGTCGCCGTCCATCACGATGACCGCCCGGCCGCGGGCCTCGTGCATACCCAGGGTGAGCGCCCCGGCCAGGCCGCCGTCGCGGCGGGCGGCCGGACGGTGGATCATGCGCACCGGGGAGCCGGATGCGGCGGCGCCACGAATCACCTCGGGGGTGGCGTCGTCGGAGTCGTCGACGAACAGCACCTCGTAGCTGCGGCCGGTCTCGGCAAAATGATCGGCCAGGCGGGCGAGCAGCCGGGTGACGTTGTCGCCCTCGTTGCGCGTCGGCACCAGAACCGTGACGTCCCGGGTTGAGGAAGTCACGCGAGGTTGTCGACGAAGGTCTCGAGCTGACGCAGGTTTCGGCATTCGAACGCCCCGTCGCAGTACACCGCGTAGTCGGAGACGATGGAATCGCCGGTGTCCCAGTAGCTCTTGGGCTCGGGGTTCAACCAGTAGGTGTGCCGCGCCCGATGGGCCATCTCCTTCACCACCCAACTCTGGCTGGCGTGGTAGTTGTTGCGGGCGTCGCCCAGGATGATCACGGTGCTCTTCGGGCTGATCTCGCGACCCGCCCGCTCCCAGAACGCCTCGAATGCATGGCCGTAGTCGCTGTGCCCGTCCACCCAGACGACGTCGGCCTCGGTGTTCACCCGGTGGATCGCCTCCATGATGTCGTCGGTGCCTTCGAACAGGTGGGTCACCTCGTCGATGCCGTCGATGAACACAAAACTGCGCACCCGGCTGAACTGGCCGGACAACGCGTACACGAGGTGCAGCGTGAAGCGGGCGAACGCGGCGACCGACCCGGAGATGTCGGCGATGACGAAGATCTCGGGCTTGTGCGGCCGCGGCGGTCGAAACTGCGGGTCGGCGGGCACGCCGCCGGTGCTCAGCGAATGACGGACCGTCGAGCGGAAGTCGAGCGGACCCCGGCGACCGCGGCGCCGCTTGCGGGCCAGGCGCACCGCCAGCTTGCGGGTCAGCGGGTGGATCGCCTGGCGCAGCACCTTCAGCTCGTCGCGGCTGGCGTGCATGAAGTCGATGTCCTCGGGCAGCGGCTTGCGCAGCGTGCGCGACATCGCCTCGACCCCACGGTCGGCCACCAGGCCGCGCCGGATCTCGGCCTCGATCTCCGCCTTCAGCTGGTCGATCCGATGCTCGTACTCGTCGGCCTCCAGGCGGGCGTCCAGGCTGTTTTGATCCTCGGGCGCCGCGTTGCGGGCTGCCTCGAGCAGCTTGGCCAGCACCCCGTCCAGGTCGAGCTGCCGAAGCGTGCGATAGAGGTAGTAGGTGCCGCCGACCGGGCGGCCGGGTTCCATGCCGGCGTAGCGGCGCACCGACTGCCGGGCGACCGCCCGCATCTGGGCCTCGTTGCCCTGGAGCAGCGACTGGTACAGCGCCTCGGCCAGCTCCTCGGGGGTCATCGCCTCGCCCCCGGCGCCGCCGGCACCGGTGCCGCCCTCGCCCGGGGGCAGGTCCATCTGATCCTCGAGGTCGGCCATCGCCGCCGCCGCGTCCTCGTCGAGGACGTGGGCCGAGCTCCGGTGGCTGAAGTACACCTCGAACACGGTCTCGAACACCCGCCAGTGGCTGTGGTTCTTCACCAGCGTGGCGGCCAGGGCGTACTTGAAGGCGTCCCGATCCTCCAGCGGGATGTGCCCCACCGCCTCCATGGCGTCGAGGTTCTCGGTCAGGCTCACCGGCAAACCGGCCTCGCGCAGGGAGACGATGAACCCGCCCAGCAGGTCGAGGAACGGCTCCCCGGTGACGGCCAGGGCCGTGTCGGGCGGCATCTCAGCCCAGCATCGACTTGGCGGCCGTCTGGCCGCCGTCCTTGGCGAACTCACGGGTCGCCTTGGCGATGTCGGAGTGGTACTTCAGCAGGATGTTCGCCGTGTCGGTGGCCACCTGCTCGTCCACCTTTTCGACGCCCAACAGCATCAGCGTGCGGGCCCAGTCCAGCGTCTCGGACACCGACGGGGCTTTCTTCAGCTCGAGTTGTCGGATCGAGCGCACGATGCGGGCCACCTGGTCGGCCAACGCCTCGGTGATGCCGGGCACCTTGGTCAGCACGATTTCGCGCTCGCGGTCCATGTCCGGGTAGTCGACGTACAAGTACAAACAGCGCCGCTTGAGCGCCTCGGACAGCTCACGGGTGGCGTTGGAGGTGAGGAACACCAGCGGGATCTGGCGGGCGGTGATCGTGCCCAGCTCGGGGATCGACACCTGGTAGTCGCTGAGCAGCTCCAACAGCAGCGCCTCGGTCTCCACCTCCACCCGGTCGACCTCGTCGATCAGCAGCACCACCGGGTCCTCGGCCCGGATCGCCTCGAGCAGCGGGCGGGTCAACAGGAAGTCCTCGGAGAAGATGTCCTCCTCCAGGTCGACCCAGTCGGCGCCCTGGTCGCTGCTGCCCTCGATGCCGGCGGCCTGGATCCGCAGCAGCTGCTTCTTGTAGTTCCACTCGTAGAGTGCCTTGGCCTCGTCGAGGCCCTCGTAGCACTGCAGGCGGATCAGGCGGCTGTTGGTGATCTTGGCGACCGCCTTGGCCAGCTCGGTCTTACCCGTGCCGGCCGGGCCCTCCACGAGCACCGGCTTTCCGAGGCGGTCGGCCAGGTAGACGATGCCGCCGATGCCGTCGTCGGCGAGGTACTCGACCTCGCCCAGGCGGGCCCGAACGTCGGCAACCTCCTCGAAGCGTGGCTCGGTCTCGGGTGGTCCATCGGTACGCGCGCTGGCCGTCGTCATCGCCGGCAAGACTACCGATCCTCACCTCGACTGCCCCCAATCGTTTGCGGCGGGTTCGTGCGGGGGTGTTTCAGGCCCGGAACTCGTGGGAACCTGGCGCCCATGATGTTGTTGCGACGCGTTGCCCGACCCATGATCGCCGGCCTGTTCATCAACGAGGGGCTCGCCGGCGCCCGCGATCCCGACGCCAAGGTGGAGGCCGCAGCGCCCATCCTGTCGGCGGTCAAGGAGGCCACCGGGCTCACGATGTCGGACGCCGACCTGGTGAAGGCCAACGGTGCGGTCATGGCCGGCGCCGGGCTGATGTTCGCCCTCGGCCGGCTGCCCCGCCTGTCCGCGCTGGCGATGGCCGCCACCCTGGTGCCCACCACGTTGGCCGGACACCGGTTCTGGGAGGAGGAGCCCGGCAGCGACGCCCGGGCCACCCAGCGGATCCACTTCGAGAAGAACGCGTCGTTGCTGGGGGCGATGTTGTTGGCCTCCGCCGACACCGAGGGCCGTCCCGGCCTCGGCTGGCGGGCCCGCCGGGCCGCCAAGGACACCGAGCGCCTGGTCAACACCGCCCAGCGGGAGGCCAAGTTGGCCACGGCGCTGGCCCAGGCGAAGCTCGAGGCCGCCGCCGCGCCCGTCGCCGCCTCGCTCAGGTAGCCCAAGGCCATGCCACACTGGGCGCCGTGGATTCGAAGCGGCAGCCGGTGGGGTTCGGGTGACGGCCGACTCGGCGGCCGCGCTGTTGGGCGACGCGGTCGACCGCTTCTGTAGCGAGGTCACCGCCTCCCTCCTCGAGGTCACCGGCGTTCGATCCGGCGAACTCGGCGCCTCCGCGGCGGACCTGGCCGGCGACGTCACCGTCGAGGCCTATCGCATCGCCTGCGCCTTCATCGACAGCGACGGTCGCCACTCCGACGACGAGCTGTGGCCGCTGATCACCACCTTCGGGGGCCGCTTCGACACGCAGTTGTCCGGCGCCACCCCCGGCCAGGTGCGGCAGACCGATCTGCTGCGGGGCGCCGCCCGTTGGTTGGACCGGCCCAGCGACCTGTTCGCCATCCTCGTCGGAGCCGACCACGCCAACGGCACCGAGCACGCGCTGGGTTACTACCGACGGGCGATGGAGATCGCCCACACGATCGTGGCCCTCGACGTGATCACCACCGAGGGCGAGCTGGCGGCGATCGAGCGCTTCCGCAGCACGCTGCTCGGCCGAATCGGTCCCGCCGGCGCGCCGAGGGACGACTCACCGGCGGCCGACACCGCCGGTTCCGGCGGCGACGCCGACACGGCGTCCGAGGAGGGGGCCGCCGGGGGATCCGCCGAGCCACTGCCCCCGCCCCGGCCGCTCGAGGAGCTGATGGCCGAGCTGGACAGCCTGATCGGCCTGGCGGAGGTGAAGGCCGAGGTGCGCCGGCTGACCGACCTGATCCGGGTGGGCCAACTGCGCGCCGAACACGACCTGCCGGTGGCCGACCGGTCGAACCACCTGGTGTTCACCGGCAATCCCGGCACGGGCAAGACCACCGTGGCCCGCCTGCTCGCCGAGATCTACCGCACGCTGGGCGTCGTCGAGCGCGGCCATCTGGTCGAGGTCGACCGGTCGGCGCTGGTGGCGGGTTTCGTCGGCCAGACCGCCCCGCTGGTGACCAAGCGCTTCGACGAGGCCGACGAGGGCATGCTGTTCATCGACGAGGCCTACTCGCTGGTGCGCGGCTCGGAGAGCGACTTCGGCCGCGAGGCGGTCGACACCCTGGTCAAGCTGGTCGAGGACCGTCGGGACCGGGTGGTGGTCGTCGTTGCCGGCTACCCCGACGAGATGTCGGCGTTCCTCGACGTCAACCCCGGGCTGCGGTCGCGCTTTCCCCGCACCGTGTTCTTCCCCGACTACTCCACCGACGACCTGGTGGGCATCTTCGAGCTGCTCGCCGACAAGAGCGGCTACGAGCTGGGCGACGACGCCCGAACCCGGCTGGCCGAGGTGCTCGATGCGGTGCCCCGTGAGCAGGGGTTTGGCAACGGGCGCCTGGCCCGCAACCTGCTCGAGGAGACGATGGTGCGCCATGCCGGCCGGGTGGTCGCCCTCGACGAACCGTCCCGGGACGACCTGGCGGTGCTGACCGCCGAGGACATCCCCGACGAACCTCCGGGCCACCGCTGAGCGGTCGTCGTGGACGCGCTGCGGGCGTCGGGGGATCGCCGAACACGTTGGTCGACCCCAGCCGGTAGCCTGAGGCCCTCGTGATGGCACGCATTCTGGCCCTGGTGGCCGCAGTTGGGTTGGTCGCCGGTGCGGTGGTGCTGCGTGGCGCGCTCGGGCAGGACGACGACGGCGACGGCGACACCCCGGCGGGCGTGATCTGGTGCGACCCGCTGCTGGCCGAGGCATGCAACGCCGCCGCCGAGGGCGCCGAGGTGGAGCTGATCGAGCCCGGTGAGGCGTTCACGCGGCTCAGCGACCCCGGGGCCGAGTCCGCCGCCCCGCCGCCGTCGACGTGGGTCACCGTCGGCGACTGGCCGGCGATCCTGGCCACCGCCACCTCCTCGGCCAACGGCGAGGTCGCCACCTTTGGTGACCCGACCCCACTCGCGTCCAGCCCGTTGGTGCTCGCCGGCAACGCCGCCAACCTGGAGCGCCTGACCGCCGAGTGCGCCGAGGTCTCCTGGGGATGCCTGGCCGACGTCGCCGACCAGGACGCCGACCAACTCACGGGCGGTGCGGGTTTGGGACCGTTCCGCCTCGGCCACGTCGTCCCGCCGACCTCGACGGGGCTGTTCACGCTCGAGGCGCTGGTCGCCACGATCCCCGACGGCGGCGCACCCAGCCGGACCGACGTCGAGTCGCAGGCCTTCGCCGGGCTGCTCGACCGCATCGACAGCGGCGAGTTCACCGGCGACACCGCCCGGGCCGCCGACCAGTTTCTCGCCCGGCCGGGCGAGGCGTCGGTGTTCGTCGGTCCGGAGGCGCTGCTCGATCCGAAGCTCGGTGCCCGGGACGCCACGCTCCTGCCGGTGGCTCCCACCGCCACGCTGACCGCCCAGCTCGCCCCGTTGACCGACGTCGACGGCGTGGGGACCTCGCCGAGCGGCTCGGCGCCAGCTGGCCAGCTCGCCGGCTGGGGCCGCCGACCGACGACGGCGCCGACCGGCCTGTTGGCCGCCTTAACACCTGAAGCGCCATTGACCCCGATGCGATCGCTGGAGACCACATGAGTCACCCCGCACGAGGCCACCATCGCCCGGTTTGGCGCACCCTGCACGCCGGGGCCGGGCTGCTGAGCATCGCCCTGATCGCCGCCGCGTGCGGGTTCGGCGGGGACGACTCCGCCGAGGACGACGGCAGCGACTGCACGCAGGTGCCGGCGGCGGTCAGCTCGGAGAAGATCGAGCTGATGGGCGAGCTGGCCGACGACTTCAACAGCGCCTGGGACGGGCCCGGTTGTGTACGCGTGACGCCCGAGTCGGTGTCCTCCGGCCGGGCCGCGTTGGCGCTGGCCGACGGTTGGGACGCCGACGAGATGGGCGTCGAACCGGTGCTGTGGTCCCCTGCGGCCAGCAGCTGGGGTGCCATCCTCAACCAGCGCAGCGCCGACGGCGGGGGCGAGCTGACCGTGCCGGCCGATCCACCCAGCTTCATGCTGACCCCGTTGGTGATCGCCATGCCCGAGCCGATGGCCGAGGCGCTCGGCTATCCCGACGAGCCCGTCGGCTGGTCGGACCTGCTGGCGCTGGCCACCGAGGAGGACGCCTGGGAGAAGCGGGGCCATCCCGAGTGGGGCCAGTTCAAGCTGGGCAAGACCAATCCGAACTACTCCACCTCGGGCCTGTCCGCTCTCGTCGCCCAGAACTATGCGGCCGCCGGGGCCAAGGACAACCTGACCGCCGAGCAGCTGAAGGCCAAGAAGGTGGTCGACTTCAACAAGGGCATCGAGTCGTCGGTGGTCCACTACGGCGACATCACGATGACCTTCCTCAACAACTGGTTCCGCGCGGATGAGCGCGACACGGCGCTGACCTACGCGTCGGCCGTCGCCGTCGAGGAGAAGTCGGTGATCGACTACAACTCCGGCAATCCCGACGGGATCCTCGAACCGGGCGAGCAGCCCCGCAAGCCGCGGGTGCCGCTGGTGTCGATCTACCCCACCGAGGGCACCCTGTACTCGGACAACCCGCTCTACGTCGTCGGCGGCTCCGACGCCCAGCAGGACGCGGCCGAGCAGTTCGTCGAGTTCCTCCAGGAGCCCGCCAACCAGAAGAAGGTGCTCGACTTCGGGTTCCGTCCCGCCAACCCCGAGGTGCCGGTCGGCAATCCGATCGTCACCGACAACGGCGTCGACCCCGACCAGCCGACCACCACCCTGCCGGTGCCCGACCCCGAGGTGCTCAACTCGATCCTCGAGGCCTGGGACACCCAACGCAAGGGTGCCCGGGTGCTGATGATGTTGGACGTCTCCGGATCGATGAGCGATCCGGCACGGGCGGAGGATCCCGGCGGCCCCACCAAGTTGGACCTGGCCAAGCAGGCCGCGACCACCGCCTTGGAGCAGTTCAAGGCCGACGACGAGGTGGGCCTGCGCACGTTCACGACCGACGAAAACACCGGCGAACCGGTCTACGACGACCTCGTCGAGATCGAGCAGCTGGGCTCGAGCGCCGAGGGGCTCCGCAGCGCGCTGCGCGACCTGATCCCCCGCAACGGCACCCCGCTGTTCGGCGCGGCGCAGGTGGCGTTCGAGGAGATCGAGGGCGGCTACGACCCGGAGCGCATCAACGCAGTGATCCTGCTGACCGACGGAATCAACGAGGACGGCGACCCGTCCGACGACGACGCCCAGTTCAAGGCGCTGACCGACCAGCTGCGCGCCGGCAGTGAGGGTGAGGCCTCGACGCCCGTTCGGGTGTTCACCATCGCCTACGGTGAGGGGGCCTCGACCGGTCAACTGTCGGCCATCGCCGAGGCATCCAACGCGGCGGCGTACGACTCGAGCGATCCCGATGCGATCGATCAGGTCTTCACCGCCGTGGTGTCCAACTTCTGACCCCGACCGTCCCAGAGCGCTGGGAGAAGGCACCTCGACGCCGCCATGAGCTTTCGTGACCGCTTCTATACGCCGCAGGTGGCGGGGG
The DNA here is from genome assembly GCA_041394485.1 of Microthrixaceae bacterium. Taxonomy (GTDB): domain Bacteria; phylum Actinomycetota; class Acidimicrobiia; order Acidimicrobiales; family Microtrichaceae; genus Microthrix. The sequence continues at coordinate 63,258 of JAWKIE010000025.1, read as the reverse complement.
CCATGATGGACCCCAAGGGCATCCTGTCGGGCGGCGCGGGCGCGGCGGCGGGCGTGTTGGTGACGACTCCGCTGGGGCCCATCGGCGCGGTCGTCGGTGCCGTCGTCGGCGGCCTGATCGGCTGGGCCACCAGGGTGCGCCTGGCCATGCCCAAGGCCAACAAGGGCTCGACCGCCAGGATCGACGCCTTCGCGCTGAACGACCCGTGGAAACGCCTGGTGCGCGACGCCCAGCAGGCCGAACAGAACTTCGAGCGGGCGCTGCGCAACACCCCGAAGGGCCCGCTGCTCGACCGGCTCTCCGAGATCCGCCGCCACATCGACGAGGGCGTCGTCGAGGTGTGGGAGATCGCCAAGGCCGGCAACGCGGTCGGCACCGGCCGTGCCCAGATCAACCGTCCGGCCGTCGAGGCCGAGCTCGACGAAACCCGGCGCCTGCGGGCCTCCGCCGACTCGGCCAGCCTCGGCGCCACCGAGGAGGCGTTGCTCATGCAGCTGGCCACCGCCGACCGCATGGAGGCCACCCTCACCGACTCCGAGAGCCGCCTGAGGCTGCTGAACGCACGCCTGGACGAGGCGGTCACCCGGGCGATCGAGCTGTCGGTCTCCCAGGCCGACTCCACGGCGGCGGGTGCGCTGCGGGCCGACGTGGCCGGCATCGTCGACGAGATGGAGGCGCTGCGCCAGGCGATGGTGGAGGTGCGCTCGGTGGACGCCACCGTGCCCAAGGCGCTGCCCGACCTCACCCAGCCGCCACAGACCCAGCCACCGCAGACCCAGCCACCGCAGGCGGGCGAGGCCGGACCTACCGGGGCCGGTCGGTGACGAGCACCGAGACCACGGGGACCGAGACGGACGGGAAGGCGGCGGCGACCCCGTCGTCACCCCAGCGGCGGCTGCGCACCTGGGTGCGGGCCGAGGACTCGCCGGTGGGCCGCCGCTTCCTCCTGCCCCCTCCACGCGTCGAGGGGGTGGACTGGGTGCCCTCCGGCCTCGTGCGCTTCGCCGGCCGCGAGCGGGCCGACCGGCAGCGGGCGGCCACCTCGACCAAGACCGGCAGCACGCCCGTGGTGTCGGCGCCGATACCCGCCCCCAAGGTGGAGATCTTCGGGCCGGTCGGGGTACCCGGCAAGGACGGGCTCGAGGGCGCGTCGATGAACGACGTCGTCCTCGCCGACGACCCGCAGCTTCGGCCGCCGTCGACGGTGGTGCGGCGCCGCCGATCGGGCGACGACGGGACCGAGGCGTCGACGTCGGCGTCTCCTGAGCCGGCCCCCGACGAGCCGCCCCTCCCGACTGCCGGCATCGCGCCGATCGGGGTGCCGGTCGAGGAAGACCCGGAGATGGCGGCCGCCGCGGAGAAGGACCTGGTGCGGGCCGCGGCCAACCCGGCGCTGGGCACGATCCTGTCGCGACTCACCGGGGTGCTGCGTTGGGGCGCCATGGCCTACGCCCTGGGCCGCACCGGGTTGGCCGACGCCTACGGCATCGCCAACAACACGCCCAACATCATCTACGAACTCGTCGTGGGCGGCGTGCTCTCCTCCACGCTGGTGCCGCTGTTCGTCAACACCCGGCGCCGCACCAAACGGGGCGAGACCGACGACGGCGCCTCGGCGATCATCACGGTGGCGTCCATCGCGCTGATCGTGCTGTCGGTCATCGGCGTGCTGGCCGCCCCGTGGATCGCCCGGGCCTACACGCTGGGCCTGGAGCCCGCCGCCAGGGCGGCCCAGCTGGAACTGACCGTTCCCCTGATGCGCCTGTTTTTGCCTCAGATCTTCTTGTACGGCATCGTCAGCCTGGCCACCGCCGTCCTGCACTCCCAGCACAAGCTCTCGATCCCCGCCTACACACCGATCGCCAACAACCTGGTGGTCACCGCGATGTTCATCGCCGCCCGCCCCTTGATGGAGCGGGTGGACAACGGCACGGCGTCGATGGACACCCTGCTGCTGGTGCTGGGCATCGGCACCACGCTGGGCGTGATCGCCCAGGCGCTCCCACTGATCGCCCCGATGCGCGACGGCGTCGTCCGGCTGCGCTGGAACCTGGCGGTGACCCATCCCGTGGTCAAGCGGCTGATCCGGCTGTCGGGCTGGACGATGGGCTACGTCGTCGCCAACCAGGTGTCGCTGTACGTCGTGACCAACCTGGCCAACTCCGGGCCCGAGGGCACGGTCGCCACCTACCAGTACGCGTTCGCCTTCTTCCAGCTGCCGCACGGCCTCATTGCGGTCAGCCTGATGACGGCCGTCCTCCCCCGGCTGGCCACCGCGTTCGTCGATGAGAACCTCGACGCCTACCGGGCCAACTTCCGCGAGGGCCTCAACGTGCTGTTCACCGTGGTGCTCGCCGCCTCGGCGGGCTACGTCGTCGTCGCCCAGCCGGTGGTGCAGGTGGTGTTCCAGCGGGGCGCCTTCAGCGCGTCGGGCACCGACGAGACCGCCCGCACGCTGATCGCGTTCGCCGTCGGCCTTCCGGCGTTCTCCACCTACCTCTACGCCGTGAGAGCGTTCCACGCCCGCCAGAACACCCGTACCCCGTTCTGGATCAACACGCTGGAGAACAGCCTCAACATCGGGCTGGCCGTCCTCCTCACCACGCGCACCGCCTCCGGCCTGGCGTTGGCGTTCAGCGGCGCCTACCTGATCGCCGCGATCATCGCGGTCATCGTGCTCAACTACCAGGTGCGGGAGCTGGTCGACCGCAGCCTGTTCACGATGATGGCCAAGGCGTCCGCTGCCGCCGGTGCCACGGTGCTCGGCGCGTTGCTGCCCGGCCTGCCGCCGTTGTCCGCGCTGGACTGGGCGCCCGTGCAGCTGATCCTGCGGGTCGCGCTGGGTGCGGTGGCCTTCGTCGTCGCCGTGGCCTACCTGCGAATCGACGGCCTCGACCGCTACGTCGCCGTGCTTCGCCGCAAGGTGGGACCCTTCCTTCCGGCCGGCCTCGAGCGGCTGCTCGCCCGGGGCGGTTCCGACGAGCAGGCGTCGGCCGGCCGCAACGACGACACCCTCGTCGAGTAGGCGTCGGGCATCGGGGTTTCCAGCCTCTATGCTCGACCTCGTGTTCAACTCAATCAAGCGCTTCTGGAAGTACCTCACCGCCAAGCTCAACATGAGCTTCGACGAGAAGGCCGACCCCAAGGTCCAGCTCGAGCAGGCGATCGCCGAGTCCCAGCAGCAGCACAAGCAGCTGGTGGAGCAGGCCGCGTCGGTGATCGCCAACCAGAAGCAGACCGAGATGCGCCTCGACGCCCGCATGGACGATCTCGAGAAGCTGTCGGCCAACGCCCGTCAGGCCGTGCTGATGGCCGACGAGGCCACCCGGGCGGGCGACACCGACAAGGCCACCGAGATGACCTCGGCCGCCGAGGCGTTCGCCAACCAGCTGATCGCCCTCGAATCCGAGGTTGAGCAGCTGAAGGGCATGCACCTGCAGGCCACGCAGGCCGCCGACCAGGCCAAGGCCGCCGTGTCGCAGAACAGCTCGCAGCTCCAGAAGAAGCTGGCCGAGAAGCAGCGGCTGCTCAGCCAGCTCGACCAGTCGAAGATGCAGGAGCGCATGAACGAGGCGATGAGCAGCCTCTCGACCACCGTCGGCGACGAGGTGCCCACCCTGGACCAGGTTCGGGAGAAGATCGAGGGGCGCTACGCCAAGGCCCAGGGCATGTCCGAGCTTCAGGGTCAGTCGGTCGAGTCCAAGATGCTCGAGGTGGAACAGGCCACCCGCAACGTCGAGGCCCAGGCCCGACTGTCCAAGATCCGCAGCCAACTCGGGCTCGACACCGGCGCCGACCAGGCTGCCGCTCCGGCCGAGTCCGCTCCGGCGGCCGGCGCCGACGAGGACCCGGGCCAGACCCAGACCTCCGCCGGCTGAGACCTCCGGAGGGTCAGCCCTCCGGCAACACCACCAGGTCGTCGCGGTGGATCGCCACCGGCGACACGTCGGCGGGCAGCTGCGAGCTGCGCCGTCCCGCCACCTCGCCCAGCTGTTCGGCGGCAATCCGGCAGATGCCCTTGGCGAACGGGGTGCCACCGGTGTCGAGCACCTCGACGGCCTCGTCGGCCTCAAAACCACCGTCGACCGACACGACACCTGCCGGCAGCAGCGACGACCCGTCGCGCAGCAGCGCCGCCCGGGCGCCGTCGTCCACCGTGATCGAGCCGGCGGATGGCACCGCGAACGCGATCCACACCTTGCGCGCCGGCAGACGCCCCCGTCTCGCTCGAACCGTGGTGCCGACGCCGGGCGTTGCCGCGACCGCGTCGGCCAGCACGCCGGGGCGGCCCGCGGCGGCGATCACCGTGCGCACGCCCGACCAGGTGGCCATCTTGGCGGCCGCCAGCTTGGACGCCATGCCGCCGGTGCCCCGGTTGGACCCCGACCCGCCCGCCAACGCCTCCATCTCCCGGTCGACCTCGGCGATGTCCTCGATCAGCGACGCCGACGCGTCCAGCCGGGGATCCGCGGTCAGCAGGCCCGCCTGATCGGTCAACAGCACCAACACGTCGGCGGCGAGCGCCTGCGACAACAACGCGGCGATGCGGTCGTTGTCGCCGAAGCGCAGCTCGTCGTCGGCCAGCGCGTCGTTCTCGTTGACGATCGGCACCACGCCCAGCTCCAGCATCGCCTCGAGGGTGGCGCGGGCGTGCAGGTACTTGTCGCGGGCGCCGAAGTCGGCTGGCACGACGAGCAACTGGCCCACCACCGTGTCGTGACGGCTGCCGAACACCGACCCGTAGCGTTCCATCAGGTGCACCTGGCCCACCGAGGCCACCGCCTGCAGCATGCGCGGATCGCGGGGGCGGTCCCCGCCCCCCAGGCCCAACGCTGGCAACCCGGCCGCGACGGCGCCCGAGCTGACCAACACCACCTGATGCCCGTCCGCCCGCACCGCCGCCACCTCGGCGGCCACCGCCTCGATGGCGTCCGAACGCAGGCGTCCGGCGTCGTCGGTCACCGACGACGTCCCGATCTTGGCGATCACTCTCACCGCACAACCCTATTGAATGTCGTCGTCGCCGTATTCGAACGACATGGCGCCGATGTGCACCAGGTCGCCCGGCTTGGCTCCCGCCCGACCGAGCGCCTTGTTCACGCCCAGCTTCTTCAGGCGGCGCTGCGCCTCGGCCAGGGCGCCCGGGTTGGTGAGGTCGGACAGCGCGACCGCCCGGAGAGCCTCGCGCCCGACGACCCGCAACGATCCGTCCACCTCGCGTTCCACCCGGATGCCCTCCGGCTCGGGTCGATGAACGACGTAGGCCTCGTGCTCGTCGCCGACCTCGCGTGCCTCCTCCACCGCACGCCGCATGGCACCGATCAGTTCGCTCGTGCCCTCGCCGGTCACGCCGGACACGGGCAGCCACCCCTCACGGGCCGCCTCGGCCGCCGCCTCGGGCGCCAGGTCGGCGCGGGCGGCCACGCGGATCTTGGCCCGTTCCAGCAGCTCGCTGCGGTAGTCGAGCAGCTCCCCCAACAGCACCGCCTCCTGTTCGTCGCGGTCGGCCTCGTACATCCGGGCCTCCGGCGGTGCGATGTCGGCCATGATCACCAGCACCCTCGCCCGCTCGATGTGGCGGAGGAAGTCGTGGCCCAGGCCGCGGCCCTCGGCGGCGCCCTCGATCAACCCGGGGATGTCGGCGACGACCATCTCGAATCCGTCGTCGGTGCGCACGACGCCCAGGTTGGGCACCAGGGTGGTGAACGGATAGTTGGCGATCGTCGGCTTGGCGGCGGAGATGTTGGCGATCAGCGTCGACTTGCCCACGTTGGGATAGCCCACCAGGGCCACGTCGGCCATCAGCTTCAGTTCGAGCACCAGGAACCGCTCCTCGGTGTGCTCGCCCTGCTCGGCGAAGTCCGGGGCGCCGCCGGTTGGAGAGGAAACGGGCGTTGCCGTGGCCGCCCCGGCCGCCCTCCCCGCCAGATAGCGGTCGCCGTGGTTCACCAGGTCGGCCAGGACGGTACCGTCGCGCTCGCGCACCAGCGTGCCCTCGGGTACGGGGACGATCAGATCCTCGCCGGAGGCGCCGTGCATGCCCTTGCCGCCGCCGTGTTTACCGCTGGTGGCCTTTCGGTGTGGATGGTCACGGAAGGCCAGCAGCGACGCCACGTTTCGGTTGGCGACGAACCGACGTCGCCACCCTTGCCGCCGTCGCCGCCGTCCGGGCCGCCGCGGGGGGTGTGGGCCTCCCGCCGAAACGCAACCGCGCCGGCACCACCGTCGCCGGCCTTGACGAATACTCCTGTCTCGTCGACGAAGTCGCTCACCGGGACAGCGTAGAAGGCCCCCTGCGGGGCGACCCCACCGCCGCCGGGAGACCTCCCGTTTTGTCCGTGGTTCAGCATGGGGTGGGAGCCCGATACACTTGTTGTACGGCGCTCGGGGTTACGGAGCGTCGTTCCTTGACCACCTTCACGTTCCAGGCGGGCCACGTTGCCGACTTCCCTCTTCCCAACCGATGGACTGACGCGGCCCGTCGCCGGCGAGGTCGACGTCGATGGGCCGCTGAGCGCACCCGGCGACGAGCCGGGCGCCGGCTCGGGCGGACGCACGGGCGGAGGCGGCGGCCCCGACTCGTCACGGCGGCGCCGCCTGCCGGTGGTTCTCGCAGCGTTGGTGTTGATCGTGGGAGCGGTCGCCGCCGCACGGGCTACAACGACCGGGCTGCGTCGCAACGTCTGGCGGAGGCCCGGTTGGACGAGGCCAACGGCACCGTGACCGAACTCGAGGCGCAGTTGGCCGACCTCCGCCGGGCGGACGCCGAGCTGCGCGCCGCCACCGAGGAGGCCCGCAACTCCTCCGAGCTGGCGCAGGCCGACTCGGCGGAGGCGCGGGCGGCGCTCGACGCCCTGGAGGAGCAGCGTCAGGAGCTGCAACAGCAGCTGGTCGAGGCCGACGGGTACCGGGGGCTTCAGGTGTTGTCCAACGGTCGACTGAAGACGTGCATCGACGGCCTCAACCGGGCGGTCAACCAGATCTCGGTGGGCGACAGCGCCGGAGGGGCCGACACGCTCGGCTCGGTGCAGGACGACTGTGCGGCCGCCGAGGCGATCGGGCCTTCGGAGATGCCCTACGACTTCCCCGACCCGTTCGTCCTCGTCGACGGGGACACCTCCTACGCCTACGCCACCAACGCCGGCGGCGGCAACGTTCAGTTGGCCGCCAGCACCGACCAGGAGAACTGGGCCTTCGTCGGGGACGCCCTGCCGGAGCTGCCCGCGTGGGTGGAGCCGAACGCCACCTGGGCGCCGTCGGTGGTCAAGCTGGACGACTCCTACGTGCTGTATTACTCGGTTCGCAAGAAGGGTCAGCGCATCCAGTGCGTGTCGGTGGCCGTTGCGACGGCCCCCCAGGGGCCCTTCGTCGACACCTCGACCGGGCCGCTCGTCTGCCAGGAGGGCGAGGGCGGCACCATCGACCCCAGCCCGTTTGTCGACCTCGACGGCACGCCCTACCTGCTGTACAAGTCCGAGGGCACGCCCGTCGGCCGCTCAGGCGCGCTGTGGAGTCAGCAGCTCAACCCGCAGGGCACCGGCTTTGCCGGGTTCCCCACGCTGCTGCTGACCGGCGATCCCGGAAGCTGGGAGCGGGGCGTCATCGAGGGCCCGTCGATGTATCGAGACGAGCGGGGGCGCCTGTGGATGTTCTATTCCGGCGCCCCGTGGAGCAGCGACCAGTACGCGGTGGGCATCGCCAGCTGCCCCGACGGCCCGGCGGCGCCGTGCGCCTGAACGGCCCGAGCGGAGGTGGGTTACCCCAACAACCGGGTGCTGGTCATCGGCGAGCTCAAGCTGGACGAGGACAGCGTGGCACTGGACTACTGAACGATGCCCCAGTGGAGGGGGGGGCGGGGCCTCCGTGGCCTGAACGGCCCGAGCGGAGCGGGCAGCATGGCCCGAGCGGAGCGGAATGCGGAGCCCGAGCGGAGCGGAAGGCCGGGCCTCCGTGGCCTGAACGGCCCGAGCGGAGCGGGCAGCAGGGCCTCCGTGGCCCGAACGGCCCGAGCGGAGCGGATGGTGGGGCCCGAGCGGAGCGGAATGATTGTCGTAGGGGCTTCGTAGGATTGTCCCCATGAGTCACGCCCCCTCACCGCACCCGCAGCAGTCGGTCGCCGACGGCGAACGAACCCGCGCCTGGGCGGCCACCATGGGTGGCCACAGCCTCGATGGCGACGCCGCACCCGACGCGCCGCTGGGCGTTCGCACGGCCCACGCCGGCGGCACATTGCCACTCGGTGGCGAGACGGCCGCAAACGACGGCGCGGCGCCGGCCGATCGCCAGGCGCGCGAGGCGGCCGAGGACGCCTGGATGGTGCCGGGCGCCACGCGGGCGTCGGGTGCGGGCACCCGTGCGCGAGCCGAGGTACCCGATCCCGAGCGCACCTGCTTCGAGCGCGACCGCGACCGCATCCTCCACTCCCCCGCCTTCCGCCGCCTGGCGGGCAAGACCCAGGTGTTCATCTTCCCCGACGACCACCAGCGCACCCGGCTGACCCACGCACTGGAGGTGGCCCAGGTGGCGGTGGCCATGGCCAAGGCGCTGCGCCTCAACGTGGCGCTGGCCGAGGCGATCGCCCTGGGGCACGACTGCGGTCACGGCCCGGGCGGCCACGCCTCCGAGGACGCCCTCAGCCCGTACGTCGGCGAGGGGTACGACCACGCGGTGTGGGGCGCCGACGAGGTGCTCGCTCCGCTCAACCTGTGCGCCGAGACGCTCGACGGGGTGCGCAACCACAGCTGGTCACGGCCCCGGCCCGCCACCCCGGAGGGGCTGGTGGTCAGCTGGGCCGACCGCATCGCCTACACCGCCCACGACTTCGAGGATGCGATCACCGCCGGCATCGTCGACCACGCCTCACTGCCTCCCGAGGTGGCGGCCTACGGCGGCGGTGTGCGCTCCGGTCAGCTCCGTGCGTTCATTGCGGACGTCATCCACGTGGGGCGTACCCGCGGCGTGGTGGGCATGACCGGCGAGGCCGCCGACGCGCTCGCCGCGTTCCGGCGGTTCAACTACGACCACATCTACCTGCGTCCCGCCTCGGTGGAGGCCGCCGACTCGGTGGTGGCGATCCTGTCGGCGCTGGTCGAGTACTACGGCGACCGTCCGGGCACCCTGCCGGCCGACGTGCGCGGCACGGGTGGCGACACGGCGCCCGCTGCGGGGTCGCCGGAGGCGCTGCGGGCCGCCGTGCGTTGGGTGGGCGGCATGACCGACCGCTACGCCTGCGCCGAGGCGCTGGCCAAGTTGGGCTGGGACCCGGCCAAGCTGCCCACCGGCGTCGACACGATGGGCCTGCGCTGAGGCCTACCCGGGGAGCTCCACCCCGGGGATGCGGAACTGCGGATTCTCGCCGGAGAAGGCCCGACGGGCCCGCTCGGCGGCCAGGTCGGTCCATTCGTCGCCGGTAAACACCCAGAACCGGCGCTCCACCATGGCGGAGAACACCATCTCGGCCACCTCGGCGGGGTCGATGCCCGACTCGATCAGGCCGGCCATCACCTCGCTCGGTCCGCCCTCCTCCCCCGCACCGAGCGGGGTGGGGCCGCCGTGGCGCTCGGGCCGGTTGCGTCCGGCCTCGTGGATACGGGTGCGCACCCAGCCGGGGCACAAGACCGAGGCACCGATCTCGGGATGCGCCATCGACAGCTCGTGGTACAGCGCCTCGGACAGCGCCACGACGCCGTGCTTGGCCACCGAATACGGGCTCATGAACGGCGGCGAGGTCAGTCCGGCCATCGAGGCGGTGTTGACGATGTGTCCGCCGCCGGACTGAGCGATCAGCGGCACGAACGTCTGCACGCCGTGGATGACGCCCCACAGGTTGACCTCGAGCACCCACTGCCAGTCGGACATGGGCAGCTCCCAGGACAGCCCGCCCGCCGAGACCCCGGCGTTGTTGCACATCACGTGGACCGCGCCGAATGCGTCCATCGTGGCCTCGCCCAGTGCGGTGACCGCCTCGGCCGACGCCACGTCCACCTGCACCGGCAGCGCCCGGGCATCGCCGAGCAGCACGGCGTCGTCGGCGAGCCGCGTGGCCACCTCGGCCGCCGACCCCTCGTCGACGTCGGCGACCACCACCGACATGCCGGCCTCGGCGAAGCGTCGGCACAGGGCCGCCCCGATGCCCGATCCCCCGCCGGTCACCACGGCCACCCGGCCGGTCCAGTCCTGCACGTCGCTCACGATTCGGCTCCCTCATCGACGGTGTCGACACCTGAGGGCGCCCGACCGATACCAAGGTACAAGCGATGGGCGGCGAGCGCAGCGAGCACGCCAGACCATGGGACAGGCGATGGGCGGCGAGCGCAGCGAGCAAGTCACGCCACCACCCGAACGGGAACGATTGCGAGGAACGAGCGATCGTTCCCGTACCCGGGCCGGCGCCGCAGCGAAGCGAGGACGAGCCGGCCCGGAACAGAAGTCGGCGCGCCGAAGGCGCTCCACAACGCGAACAACCCGAGCGGGCCCGGAAGTCTCCAGGCCACGCTCGGGTTGAGAATCGCCGAAGGCGAGGATTTAGTACTTGTAGTGGTCCGGCTTGTAGGGCCCCTCCTTGGGGATCTCCAGGTACTCGGACTGCTCGTCGGTCAGTTCGGTGAGGCGCACCCCGAGCGCGTCGAGGTGGTAGCGGGCCACGTCCTCGTCGAGCTGCTTGGGCAGACGGTGCACGCCCAGCGGGTAGTCCTCCAGGCGCTGATGCATCTCGATCTGGGCCAACACCTGGTTGGAGAACGAGCAGCTCATCACGAAGCTGGGGTGGCCGGTGGCGTTGCCCAGGTTGAGCAGGCGGCCCTCGGACAACATGATGATCGAGTGCCCGTCGGGCCAGGTGAACTCGTCCACCTGCGGCTTGACGGTGACCCGCTGCACGTCGGAGCTGCGCAGCAGCCCGGCCATGTCGATCTCGTTGTCGAAGTGGCCGATGTTGCCCACGATCGCCTGGTGCTTCATGGCGGCCCTGTGGTCGAGGGTGATGATGTCCTTGTTGCCGGTCGAGGAGATGAAGATGTCGGCGGTGCCGACCACGTCACTCGGGCGGGCCACCTGGAAGCCCTCCATGGCGGCCTGGAAGCGCACAGATCGGATCGATCTCGGTGACGATCACCCGGGCGCCCTGGCCCTTGAGCGACTGGGCACAGCCCTTGCCGACGTCGCCGTAGCCGCGAACGACGGCGGTCTTGCCGCCCAGCATCACGTCGACGAGCGCGGTTGATGCCGTCGACGAGGCTGTGGCAGCAGCCGGCTGGAGTTGTCGAACTTCGACTTGGTGACCGAGTCGTTGACGTTGATCGCCAGGAACGGCTCGCCGGTCTCGAACATCTGGTACAGCCGGTGAACGCCGGTGGTCGTCTCCTCGGTGACGCCCTTGATGCCGGCGCCGATCTTGGTCCAGCGGTTGCCGTCCTCGGCGAGCGACCGGGTGAGCGAGTCGATGATCACCTTCCACTCGTCGGGGTCGTCCTCGGCCGCCTCGGGGACCTCACCGGCCGCCTCGTACTTGGTGCCGTTGTGCACGTACAGCGTGGCGTCGCCGCCGTCGTCGAGGATCAGGTTGAGGCCACCGGTCTCGGTGCCGGGCCAGCGCAGCGCCTGCTCGGTGCACCACCAGTACTCCTCCAGCGTCTCGCCCTTCCAGGCGAACACCGGCACGCCGTCAGGCGCGTCGGGGGTGCCGGTGGGGCCGACGGCGATGGCCGCGGCGGCGTGGTCCTGGGTGGAGAAGATGTTGCAGCTGGCCCAGCGGACCTCGGCACCGAGCGGTGAGGGTCTCGATCAGCACGGCGGTCTGAATCGTCATGTGGGTGAGCCGGTGATCTGGGCACCCTTCAGCGGGGCCTCATCGGTGAACAGGGCCCTGATGGCCATCAGGCCGGGCATCCTCGTGCTCGGCAAGCTCGATCTCCTTGCGGCCGTAACCGGCGGGACGAATCGGCAACCTTGTAGTCGTCGGGGGTCAGCATGTGGTTCCTTGTCTGGGTTTGCGGAATGAATGGGGAAGGTGCTCGGCGGTGGCGGCGTGCGGGCGGCGTGCCGCCCGTCGGTCAGGCCAGGAAGGCCTTCAGATCGTCGATGGCGGGGATCGGGCCCGGGTCCACCCCGGCCTCGGCGGCCATCCAGAGGCTGACGCGAGGTCGCCGAGCCGGCGGGTCGTAGAAGCGAGGCCAGCGGGCCGTCGCCCTCGGCGGTCACCTCGAATCTCGGCCACCACCTCGGCGGTGATCTGGGACAGGAAATCGAATCGACGGGCCACGTTGGGGTGCTCGCCGTCGTGGCGCAGGTGGATCATCGAGTTGACCTGCCGGGTGACGTCGCCGTGTTGGCCCCAGGCACAGATCTCGTTGTGGCACACCTCGGGCACGCTGCCCGAGTAGGCGGGCGCCTTGGCGTTCTCGTTGACCTGACCCTTCCACCGGTAGGCGGCCAGCTCGGCTACCGACGCGCCCACCGCCGTAGATGATCGGCTGCGTGCGCTCGATGCGGCGGGCGAGTGCCAGGCGTCGTTGTCGGTGTGTTCGTCGCTGCCGCGGTTGGCCGCCACCCAGGCGGTGACCGCGGCGATGGCGCCGTCGATCTCGGCGGAGGAATTCGCCGAGCAGACCGAGGCCAGGTGGCCAGCACCACCGGCGCCAGCCCCCACGGCGCCCAGGGCGGCACAGACGGCGGATGCCCGGCGGGCAGGCCGCACACGGCGCCGCCCGCGGCCGACACCAGCTCGCGAGCTCGCCGCCGGTGGTCACGGCGACGACCGGCACCGGCGCAATGCGCGGCCCGGGTGGCGCTCAGGGTCTCCTCGATGCCGCCGGAAAAACGACACCGCGATCACCGGCGTGTTGGGCCCGACGTGGGCGGGCGGCTCGTAGTGTTTGCAGACCTCCACCGGCACCCGCCCGTGCTCGGAGGCCACCAGCGCCATCACGTCGCCGGAGATGCCCGAGCCGCCCATGCCCACCATGAGGATCGAGCCGACGCCCGAGACGTCGGGCAGACCGTCGGCGGCCGAGGCGATCTCGACGGCGGCGGCCATCTGATCGGGGAGCGAAGGCGGCGTCGAACATGCCCAGCGTGTCGAGCACGCCGGTGCCGCCGGAACTCACTTGGCCGTGCCGTCGCCGGACGCGTCGAACGTGGGCGAGATGCCGTCGGTATCGACCTTGGCCATGATCCGCTTGGCCTCGTCGGCGTCCACGGTCTCCGCCTCCTCGATCAGCATCACCGGGATGTCGTCCTCGATGCGGTACCGGCGGGTGAGAAGCGAGGTTGTACAACGCGTTCTCGTCCTCCAGGTAGTACAGCGGGCCCTTGTCCTCGGGACAGGCCAGCACCTCCAAGAGCACGGGTGAGAGCGCCATGTTGTTGACTCCTTGGATCGAAACCGGAATGGTCGGGGGCGGGGACGAGCGGGGTCGGAGCGGCGTGCGGTCGCTCAGCGGTGGATCGCCCGGTGGGGCATCCTATGGGGCCCGACCCTCACGCCGCATCGCCGCGCACCAGCGCCAGCACCTCCGCCGAGTGCCGCTCGACCGCCTCGGCGTCGGCGGCCTCCAGGTTGAGCCGAAGCAGGGGCTCGGTGTTGGATGCCCGCAGGTTGAACCACCAGTCGCCCAGATCGACGGTGAGCCCGTCGAGGTGATCGCGCTTGGCGCTCATGTAGGCCTCCTCCACCCGGGCCATCGCGCCGGTGGGGTCGGCGACCTCGGAGTTGATCTCCCCCGAGGCGACGTAGCGTTCGAAGGGTCGGCGCAGCTCGGAGAGCGGCTGACCGCTGCGTGACATCTCGGCCAGCACGACCAGGGCGGCGATCAGGCCGGAGTCGGCCCGGTAGTTGTCGGCGAAGTAGTAGTGGGCCGAGTGCTCCCCGCCGAACAACGCCTCGTGCTCGGCCATCTTGGCCTTGATGTAGCTGTGTCCCACCCGGGTGCCGCCGCGCCCGCCGGTGTTCGGCGTCACCTCAGGGAACCGACTTGGACACGATCAGGTTGTGGATGATCGTGGCCCCGGGGTGGTCGGCCAACAGGGCGGCGGCGATGATCGCGGTGGTCGTGGAACCCGACAGCCCCTCGCCCTGCTCGTCGACCAGAAACACCCGGTCGGCGTCGCCGTCGAAGGCCAGGCCCACGTCGGCGCCCACCTCGAGCACCCGGGCCCGAAGGTCCGCCTGGTTCTCGGCCTGGAGCGGGTCGGCGGGATGGTTGGGGAAGGTGCCGTCGAGCTCGCCGTACATGATCTCGAGGTTGGGCTTGAGCCCGTCGAACGTGGCCGGGACGACCAGGCCGCCCATGCCGTTGGCCACGTCGGCCACCACCGTCAGCGGCCCGAGCGCATCGACGTCGATGAAGCTGCGCACGTGGGCGACGAAGTCGTCGAGCACATCGGCGCTGGTGACGCCACCCGGGGTCGCCACCGGGTCCAACCGGTTGCGGGCGTCGTCGCGCACCCGGTCGAGCCCGGTGTCCAGGCCGAGCGGCCGGGCGCCCGAGCGGCAGAACTTGATGCCGTTGTAGCCGGCCGGATTGTGGGAGGCGGTGAAGATCACCGCCGGCGCATCCATCGAACCGCTGGCGAAGTACACCTCGTCGGTCGAACACAGCCCGAGGTCCACCACGTCCAGGCCCTGTCCGTCCCCCACGCGAACGCCTCAACGGTGCGGGCTGCAGCAAGCCACCGTCGCGCAGACTGTCGCGGCGCCTGGCGATCGCCGGGGCTGAGGCCGTCGGGCCCGCCCAACAGGAACCGGGCAAAGGCGGCGCCGATTCGCTCCACCAGCGGCTCGTCCAGTTGGTCGGGAACCAGGCCTCGCACGTCGTAGGCCTTGAAGATGCCGTCCAGGTCTGCCACGGGAGCAAACCCTAGCGCTGGGCGGGGTCAGGACCCAGGTCCGCCGTCGGGGCCGTCGTCCACCTCGGCGGGCTCCTGGGCCGCCACCATCCAGTCGGGCGACGGTTCCAGCGTCTCGTCGGGGTCGGCGGTCGAATCGACGTCGGTCGGCGTCCCCGCCGAACCCGGTGCGCCCTTCCGAAACCGCGACAACCGCTCCTTGACGCCGCCCGTCGGGACCCGGTCATGTGGCTCGGCGTCGTAGGCGAACTGCCACGGCCTCGGAAAGCGCGGGGTACGAACCACCAGCAGCGCGACGACGATCGCCACGCCGGCCAGCGAGAGCGCCAGACCCAGCCATTCGACGACGCTGCGGCCGTAGCCGAGGGTCACGTCGTTCTGGGTGGGCACCACCACCATCAGGTTGGGCGCCACGCGGTAGGGGCCCTCCGCCCCGTCGGCGGTCCAGTTGGGGAAGTAGCTGGTCTTCACCAGCACCGGCTTGCCGACCTCGTCCACCGAGAACGACATCGCCTGTTGGTCGACGACGATGTCGCTGACCTCCACCGGGTCGACGGGGGTTCCCGCCGCGAATGCCCTGGCACGGGAAGCCGTAGGGCGGTCGGGCCGACCTCGTCGGTCCGCTCGCCGCAGTTCACCAGGTCCACCCGTCCGGACCGTCGGCGGCGAGGAACGTGCTCCAGTTGGCGGTGTCGCCGTACCAGGAGACGCTTGGGTCGAGCCAGCTTGCGTGATCGGCGCCGACGTCCTCCATCACCACCGGTTCGTGATCCAGCCCGGTGACCAGGTCGGCGTCGGCCACCTCGAAGATCACCCAGGGTTGGGCCAGGTGCGGTCGAGCGTCACGGTCCAGCGAGGCACCTCGGCGACCTCCTCCAGCGATGCGTCCAGGCCCTCGGTCAGCTTGCCTTGTAAGGTGGCCTCCTCGCTGCGGCTCATGTAGTAGCGGACGCCGTAGAGCTGCAGCCGCTTGACCCCCTCGGCGACGTCGAGGTCCTGATAGGGCAGGTCGCGCTGGGGCCGCGACGGCGCCTCCGACAGCAGCGACTGGTTGAGGAAGTGGAAGGGCGTGGTCATCGAGGCCTCGAAGTACAGGCCCTCCATCGAGCCGATGCAGCCGTCGGTGAAGCCGCAGCAACAGCATGGGCGCCATCCGGGTGCCGTGATCCTCGATCTCTTGTGGTGCTCCCACATCGCCCGGCCGCACCCGCGTTCCTCGCCCAGCCGTCCCATCGTGGTCATCAGCTGGTCGAACTCGGGGTAGCGGTCCTTCACCTCGAGGCCGCCGAAGTTCCAGCTGGCCCACCCGGTGGCCTTGTTGGTCTGGGTCGAGAGGAACGGCCCGAACTGGTTGCCGTTGAGCTGGGGAACCGACGTCTGGTCCTCGACCACCGTGGGGGCGCTCACCAGCGTCGACTTGGCGGTCGGGATCAGGCCGATCGGCAGCCCGACGGCCAGGAACACCGTGATCACCGACACGCCCGCCAACACGCCGGTGGCGGCCGGCCGCCACCGCTCCCGCTGGATCAGGAACGGAACCAGCGCCCCGATCAGCAGGGTCAACGCCACGGCGGCCAGCAGGTCGAGCGAGAGGATGTAGAAGGGCAGCACCCGGGCGTTCCAGAAGCGCCCCTGGGGCATGAGGATGAAGGCGACCATGCCAAACAGCGCCCACAGGGTGAAGGTCAGCCCCGCGCGGTTGGCCCGGACGATGCTGATGATCGCACCGATCGCCGCCAGGCCGAAGATGAGCTCGTGGTAGGGCATCGTGTTGGGCAACAGGTACTGCCAATAGGTGCTGGCGGCACCGTTGGCGGCCGGACCCACCTTCTCCCAGCCCATGTCGTTGAGATAGTCGCTGCGCAGGTAGAACGGCACGATCCAGAACGCCGACAGCAGGCCGCCGGTGGGCATGACGACGGCCAGCCACTTCACCTGTCGCCATCCCGGCCGCAACAGCAGCAACATGGCGGTGGCGCCGACGGCGAAGAACAGCGGGATGACGTGGCAGAGCGCCACCAGGCCCAGCAGCGTGGCCGCGATCGCTCGGTGGCGGCCGGTGGCCAGCCCCCGGGCGACGAATCCGAGGTACACCAGGGTGAGGGCCAGCGCGATCGAGAAGGAGAACTCCCCCGCCATCGTCGAGGCGACGTTGCCGCCGTAGATCGTGAAGTGCGAGTCCCACACGAAGACCAGCGACGCCATCGCCATCAGCATCGGGCCCGGGAATCGCAGCCGCAGCGAGGTGCCGAGAAAGTACGTCGCCCACGGCATGGCCAAGAGGCCCGAGACGCTGACCAGCTTGAAGGCGACGTTGGGGTCGACGTCGATGCACAGCGGAACCACCACGATCGCCGCCACCAGGATGGCGGCGCGCCAGCCGGCTGGTGAACATCGACCAGCCGTAGACGGCCGCACCGACCGCAAGGCCGAGCATCGGAATGCCCACCAGCGGGGGCAGCCCGGCGTCCAGTGCCACGATCGCCAGCGCCGGTACCACCATGTAGAAGGTGTAGGCGGGGAACCCGGCGTACCAGTCCTGGCTCCATCCCGACAGCCGGAACGATGAGAGCAGCGTGTCCTTCAGGTAGTCGGGACCCCAGATGTGGGCGCCCATGTCGCCACCGGTGGGCGTGCTCGTCGACAGCAGTCCACCGGTGCGGTTGAGCGACATGAAGATGAACACGGACGTCGCCGCCAGCACGGCGAAGTTGGCGGCCGCCACGGGGTCGATCCCCCACAGCAGGCCCGATCCGGCGCCCGGGGTCTCGTCGCTCGGCCCGGTGGCCGCCGGGCCCCCGTCGCCGGGGTGGGCGGAGGTCGGCGGCGCCTCGCGTTCGGTCGGCGTGCCGGAGGCGACGGGCGGTCCGGGCGCGGGGGGATCAACCACGTCGGTCATCGCTCCATCGTGCCATGGCGCCCCGCCATCTCCTCATCGGTCGGGCGGAACTCAACCCGCCAGCAGCGGACTTGAGACGCCCCACAACACCAGCAGGCTGCACAGGTTGAACACCCCGTGGGCGACGATCGCCGGACCCAATCGTCCCGTTCGCCACACCAGAACGCCCAGGATCACGCCCACCAGCGTCAGCCCCGGCAGCTGGATCAGATCGTCCCCGGTGCTCACGTGGCTCAGCGCAAAGAAGGCGGCCACCGCACCCACCCCCAGGACGGCGCCCATCGAGACCCCGTCGGCCTCGTCGCCGCCGGCCAGCTCGACGACGGTTCGCTGGGCGACGCCCCGGTAGTACAGCTCCTCGACGATCGGGGCCCCCACGGCGACCATGACAAGCAGGGTGGCCTTGCCGGCGATTCCGGGCGAGGCGTCGACCAGCGACCGGGCCGAGGCCGACGGGTCGCCGGACACGCCGAAGTCCTCCAGCGCCCGGTACAGCAGGTTCACCCCCCAGTGCAGGCCGAAGCCGGCCACCGCTCCCACCGCCAGGTCGGCCGGGGCGAACCCCCAGCGAACGAACCGGGCCGGCGCCTCACCCTCCCGCCGGGCCATCCACCACAGGCCGCCGACGGTGGCCGCCCAGAAGGGCAGTTGGCTGACGACCAGCGTCCCGGACGAGAGCGGCTCGTCGACGTCGATGAACGGCGCCGCCACGACCGCGGCGACCAGGCGCGACCCCAACCACAGTCCTGCGAGCAGCAGCAGGCGGGTGACAGCGTCGGTCGAGGACGCGCTCACGTCCCGGTCGAGTCGCCGACTCATCGGCGTCGTCTCGTCCTCATCGACGCGGTCAACCGGCGGCGAGGTGCGACACGGTGGCTTCCGACTCGCTGCGCCGGTCGACGAGGCGCCATCCCTTCGGCACCGACACCGCGTCGGCGTGGAGGCCGCACAGGTCGTGCACCATCGGATGGCTGTCCGCCGTCAGATCGTCCAGCCACACCGAACCGGTGTCGTAGGCGTACGACAGGGTGGCGGCGGCGGCCTTCGAACAGTAGGGGCGGGCGCACACCCGCTGAGTGGAGCGTGGCGACACCGAACGGCCGGTGCCCCCGGTGGCCTTGCCCACGCTGCTACTGCTGGAGCGGTTCATGGGCGCCCACCGTACCGGCCGGTGTGACCGCGGGCGCGGAGCCTCATCAAGCTTGGGCCTGGGACCCTCCACAGCCGGCGTCGTGGTTGCGTCGCCGAGTTGGGGTTCACCCCGTAGACTGCCCGCGATGGCAGAGCAGACCCGACCTCCGCAACCCCCAGGCCAGGGCCAGCGACCGAACTCCGGCGGCCAGCCCTCCGGTGGATTTCTCGGCGGCAAGCTTCCCAGTTGGTCGATGTTTCTGCTGCTCGCGGTGGTGATCGGCTCGGTGCTGTGGTTCTCGAGCGCCGAGCAGCCCGCAAGCGAGCTTCGCTACGACGAGCTGGTCAGCCAGATCAACGAGGACAAGGTGAAGTCGATCACGTGGGACAACACCACGGGCAACATCGAGGGTGTCTACGCCGGGGAGGGCGAGGAGACCTTCACCTCGACCGGTCCGGCGGAGAACCCCCAGGATCTCGAGGCCCTGCTCAAAGAGAACAACGTCGAGTACGCCTTTGAGACCCCGCAGCAAAGCGGCCTGTTGTCGCTGTTGTCGATCATCCTGCCCTTCGCCCTGATCCTGGGTTTCTTCGCCTGGATGCAGCGTCGGGCGTCCGGCCAGATGTCCGGCGTGATGTCGATCGGCCGCTCCAAGGCCAAGACCTATTCGGCCGAGCGCCCGGGCACCACGTTTGCCGACGTGGCCGGGTACGACGGCGTGAAGATGGAGATCAAGGAGGTGGTCGACTTCCTCAAGGAGCCGGACCGCTTCGCCGCCATCGGCGCACGCATCCCCAAGGGCGTGCTGCTCGTCGGTCCTCCCGGCACCGGCAAGACCCTGATCGCCCGAGCGGTCGCGGGCGAGGCCGGCGTGCCGTTCATGTCGGTGACCGGCTCGGACTTCATGGAGATGTTCGTCGGTGTCGGCGCCTCCCGGGTGCGCGACCTGTTCGAGTCGGCACGCAAGGCGGGCCGGGCGATCATCTTCGTCGACGAGATCGATTCGATCGGCCGCAAGCGCGGCGCGGGGATGGGCGGCGGCCACGACGAGCGTGAGCAGACCCTCAACCAGATGCTCAGCGAGATGGACGGCTTCGAGGCGACCGAGGGCATCGTGATGATGGCGGCCACCAACCGGCCCGACATCCTCGATCCGGCGCTGCTGCGCCCGGGCCGCTTCGACCGCCAGGTCGTGGTGCCGTTGCCCGAGTTGGAGGACCGGCGCCGCATCCTGGAGGTGCACGTCAAGGCCAAGAAGCTCTCGCCGGACGTCGACCTCAACCTGGTCGCCCGCGGCACCCCCGGCATGTCGGGCGCCGACCTGGCCAACCTGGTCAACGAGGCGGCACTGTTCGCCGTCCGCAACGGCGAGAGCGAGATCCACGGTCGCCACTTCGAGGACGCCCGTGACCGCGTCATGATGGGCCAGCGACGCGAGTCGATGGTGCTCAGCGACGTCGAGAAGGAGGCGATCGCCTACCACGAGGCCGGCCACGCGGTGTGCGCCGCCGTCCTGCCCGAGATGGACCCGCTCCACAAGGTGACGATCATCCCCGCCGGCATGGCGCTCGGCGTCACGATGACGCTGCCGGACGAGGAGCGCCACATCCACCGCCAGAACTTCATCGAGGACCGCCTGGTCATGATGCTGGGCGGGAGGACCGCCGAGGAGATCACCTTCGAGATGGCCTCCACCGGCGCCTCGGACGACCTGGTGAAGGCCACCGAGTTGGCCCATTCCATGGTGAAGGAGTGGGGCATGTCCGAGCGGGTCGGCCCCATGGCCTGGAGCTCGGGGGGCGCCATCTTCCTCGGCGACGACATGATGCAGTCGAAGAGCTACTCCGACGAGATGGCCCGGGTCATCGACGAGGAGACCGAGAAGATCCTGCGTCGGGCGCAAAGCCGTTGCCGAGAGCTGCTCCGGACCGAGCAGAACGGGCTCGACCTGGTGGCACGCCAGCTCCTCGAGCACGAGACGATCGACGGCGCCGAGGTGTTGCGTCTGGTCAAGGTGGGTCGCACCGGTGAGCCTGGCAATCCGCCCGATCCGGGCACCAAGCCCCCTTCGGTGGCGTTGGGCGAGGCCACCAACGGCTCGACCCAGGAGTCCCCCACTCAGGACCCGGCCGAAGTTCACTGAGCGTTCCTCGCAACACGCTGAGACACCATCACCTAGGGTCCCCGGTTGCGGGGTCATGCGCCCCGAACGGTGCGGGTACGACGGAGCCCGCCTCCAACCGAGGGACATCATCATGAACACACCAGGAAGATCATCGATCGTCGGCATCGTGGCGGGTGGTCTGGCGGCGTTCTCGCTGCTGGCCGCCGGCTGCGGCAACGACACCGGCGGTGGAGAGGCCGAAGCCGCCGACGTCGTCCAGGAAAGCGACTTCGTCCTCGAACCCGCCTCCGAACCCGGCCAGGAGCCTTCACCGCACCCGTCGACGTCGCACCCGACACCGGCCAGGTGTTCCAGGGCATCCAAGGCGCCCGCCAAGGCAGCGGCTGCGACAAGGAGATGCTCAAAGCCGAACTCGATAACGCCCGAGGTCAAAGCCGAACTCGCCCAGGTCCTCGGCATGCAGGCCGAAAGGGTCAACGGCTACATCGACACCCTCGAGCCCCAGGTCCTCGGCACCAACGCCAGAGGTCACCAACCACGGCCCTCAACGACCAGGGCAGGCCTACCCGATCGCCTCCGACCTCGAAGCCGGAACCGCGGTCCTCGTCGACAAGGACGAATCCGGCAAACTCGGCGGCCCCAACCCCGTCACCCGCTGCAAGTGCGGCAACCGCCTCCTCAAAGCCCCCGAGCTCGGCGTGAAACGCCCAGAACAGGTCACCACCACCACCCGATACGACGACACGACGACGTCGTACTACGACGACACCACCACCACCTACTACGACGACACCACCACCACGTACTACGACGACACCACCACGACGTACTACGACGACACCACCACCACCTACTACGACGAGACGACCACCACCTACAAGCCCGGCGTTCCGGTTGACCCAGGCGCAACCACCGGCGGCGACACGGGCGGCACCGACTCGGGCACCGACACCGGCGACCCGAACGCCGACACCGGCGGCGACACCGGGGGTGGCAGCGCCGTGGTCGACACGGGCGGCGGCGAGGAGGCTAAAGGCCCCCGCAACTTCGGGCCTTCCGGGCCGACACGGGCGACGCCACGCTCTGCGTGGCGTCGCTTCGTTTGGGCGGGCGTGCAGGTTGGATTCCGCCGTTGCAGATATTTACGTAACCCGTCGTCGCCGCGTCCGTCCGGTGAGGGGGAGCACCACGAGGGGCTCACGCCAGCGCGGAGGAACATCATGCATGCACGAGGAAGTCATCGATCACCGGGGGTGGTCGTCGGGGGTCTGGCGGCGTTCTCGCTGCTGGCCGCCGGCTGCGGCGACACACGGAGGTGAAGAGGCCGAGGCCGCCGACGTCGTCAGGAAAGCGACTTCGTCCTCGAACCCGCCTCGAACCCGGCCAAGGAGCCTTCACCCCCACCCGTCGACGTCGCACCCGACACCGGCCCCGCCCTTCCAAGGCATCCAGGCGCCCGCCAAGGCGGCGGCTGCGACAAGAAAGAGAGAAATGCTCCAAAGCCGAACTCGACCAACGCCCCGAGGTCAAAGCCGAATACGCCCAGGTCCTCGGCATGCAGGCCGAAGGGTCCAGCAGCTACATCGACACCCTCGAACCCCAGGTCCTCGGCACCAACATGAAGGTCACCAACCACGGCCTCAACGACCAGGGCAGCGCCCCGCGATCGCCTCCGACCTCGAAGCGGCACCGCCGTCCTCGTCGACAAGGACGAATCCGGCAAACTCGGCGGCCCCCAACCCGTCACCCGCTGCAAGTGCGGCAACCCACTCCTCAAAGCCCCGAACTCGGCGTGAAACGCCCGGGTGGAGTCACCACCACCACCCGATACGACGACACGACCACGACGTACTACGACGACACCACCACCACCTACTACGACGACACCACCACGACGTACTACGACGACACCACCACCACCTACTACGACGACACCACCACCACCTACTACGACGAGACGACCACCACCGGCTTTGAGGGTCGCGGTCAGAACGGCACGATCGTGGCGACGCCGGAGACCACCCCGACCAATGTGACCCCCAACCCGCTGGGCACGGCGCCGCCACCGACGAAGACGCCGGTCACCAAGCCGGTCGGCGAGGCCCCCGTCGGCTTCTAGTCCGACCGACGGTCCCTCCAGCAGACGTGGGCCCCGGGCGAGTCATGGCCCGGGGCCCCTCCGCGTCCTGGCGGCCGTCGACATCGAACCAACGTAACCACGCCCGAAATCCGACGTCTGTGTGGGGAGTCACCAGACGTACTCATCACGCCTACGCGGAGGAACATCATGCATGCACGAGGGAAGTCATCGATCACCGGGGTGATCGTCGGGGGTCTGGCGGCGTTCTCGCTGCTGGCCGCCGGCTGCGGCAACGACACCGGAGGTGAAGAGGCCGAGGCCGCCGACGTCGTCCAGGAAAGCGACTTCGTCCTCGAACCCGCCTCCGAACCCGGCCAGGAGCCTTCACCCCACCCGTCGACGTCGCACCCGACACCGGCCCCGCCTTCCAAGGCATCCAAGGCGCCCGCCAAGGCGGCGGCTGCGACAAGGAAATGCTCAAAGCCGAACTCGACCAACGCCCCGAGGTCAAAGCCGAATACGCCCAGGTCCTCGGCATGCAGGCCGAAGAGGTCAACGGCTACATCGACACCCTCGAACCCCAGGTCCTCGGCACCAACATGAAGGTCACCAACCACGGCCTCAACGACCAGGGCAAGGCCTACCCGATCGCCTCCGACCTCGAAGCCGGCACCGCCGTCCTCGTCGACAAGGACGAATCCGGCAAACTCGGCGGCCCCCAACCCGTCACCCGCTGCAAGTGCGGCAACCCACTCCTCAAAGCCCCCGAACTCGGCGTGAAACGCCCCGAGTGGGTCACCACCACCACCCGATACGACGACACGACGACGTCGTACTACGACGACACCACCACCACCTACTACGACGACACCACCACCACCTACTACGACGACACCACCACCACCTACTACGACGACACCACCACCACCTACTACGACGAGACGACCACCACCTACAAGCCCGGCGTTCCGGTTGACCCAGGCGCAACCACCGGCGATACGACCCGGCGACCGGGGTCGACATTCCCGGCCTGGAAGACGCCCGGCCCACCCAGGAGCAGGTGCCACCTCCCACCGCTGCGGGCGGGCCGCTGGTCAACGACTAGCGGCTCGAGCCTCGGCGACGGCATCCCAGAGTTCGAGCGACTGCACCGGGCCCAGGAAGCTGCCCACCACCACACCGTCGGCGTCGGCGATGATGGTGGTGGGCACCCTGTCGATTCGATAGCGGGCATGGACGTCGGCGTGGTCCTGCACCGCCACGTTGACCACCGCCACTTCGTCCGAGGACAGCGGGGTGGCCAACTCGACCCGGCGCATCCGTCGCCAGGTGAAGTGAGGTGAACACGGCGACCAGCCAGGGGCGCTCGGGGTGATCGAAGTCGCTCCGGTGCACCGAGGCGGGAACCATTGAATCCGCTGGGGGTGGGTTGAGGCGCCTCGCCGAGGCGGCGGGAAGGCGAGGGCCACGGCCACGGTGATCAGCACCACCGCAACCACCGCCAACTGCGCCAACATCGCTACCCCGCCACGTCGGCCACGTCGGCCAGGGCCACCACCGTGGCCGCATCGGGCACCGCCGGGCCGGAGGAGTAGTCCCCCGCCTCGGCGTCGACGAGCCTGGTTTCGACCTGGACCGGGGCCGAGGAGCGAACCTCGACGATCGCCAGGTCGGCCAGCGCCAGGTCCTTGAGGTTCACCGCCAGCTGGGCCCCCGGCTCCACCGGGAAGTCGTCCAGACCCTCGGCGGCGGCCACTCACCGTCGCCGTGAACGAGCAGTTTGATCGATGCCGTCTCCGACGACGACGGGTTGTCCAGCAGCAACCATCCCTCGTCGTCGCCGGACAACCGGATGCCTCCCGCCCACCAGCGATCGGCTGCCAACGGCAACCCGGGCGAAATGCTCGCCCCGGTGGCCGGTGCGGGCCGCACCTGGGTGCCCGAGTCCTCGCTGTCGCCCCGTTCGGCCGTCGTCACCAGGACCCGCAGAGGCCGCCACCCCCGACGTCGGAGGCCACCAACCGTGATGAAACCCTTCGGGCGGAATCCGCTGATCGTCGTCGATCCGGATCGTTTCGGCGCGACCCGGAGGATCACCTTCTCCAGCGGCTCGATGTCCTCGCGCGGTTGGCCGAAGGGCGTGACCCAGATCGGTTGCACATCGGCGTTCTGCTTCGAGGGATTCAGCACGACGTACTGCTCGATCACGCCGCCCTGCGAGAAGCCGTCGACAAACCCCACCTCGGTGGTCACCTCGAGGCTGCGGCGATGATAGCCACGCCACAGCGGGTAACCGCCTGCTCGCCGATCTCCTCGTCGATCGTGCCGTCGCCCCCCTCGCCGGTTCGCAGGTTGAACTCCAGGTTGTCCTCGGAATAGGTCTGCACCACCTCGGCGATCACCAGACCGGACCGTGTGCGGACGCTGACCGACAGTCGATCGTTGCGCTTCGCCTGCACGTTGAGGTTGATCACCTTCACCCGACCCGGCGGCACGCTCTCGCCGCTGAGTTCGGCGGGCACCCGCACCGACTCGGTGGTCGACAGGGTGACGTCCACGCTGACCGCCACCGGGTAGGGGTTGAAGAGAAACAGCCGGGCGGTGGCGTCCTTCGACGTGCTGACGTAGGGGAAGTCCCAGGAGGCGGACGGGCGGGAGGTGCACGGCACCTGCGACGCTCCGGTGTCGTTGACCAGCCGATGCGACACGGTGACCTCGCCCGAGCGGACGTCGACGATCACCGCCGCCTGGACGACTCCTTCACGAGCGTCGCCACGTCGACGACCAGCACGGTGTGCGCCGCCAACTCGAGTTGCTGCGGCGGTTCGGCCTCCACCTTGGTACTCAGGGGCACCCCCGCAGTTCCACCTCCACCGGTTCGTCGGAGCCGTTGGAGACGAACACCTCGTGGGTGCCGGCGTCGCTCTCACGCACGCGGGTGGCGGCGCAGTACCAGGTGGAGTCAGCGTGCGAGGCGGATCCGCAGTGACCATCTCGTTTGAGCAGGCTCAACTGCGCCTCGGCGTCGGCACCCGCTGCGTTGTCGCGTCGGTCGCCCAGGTTGACGGCGGACAGTCCGGCCAACGTGGCCAGCACCACGGTGATCACCCCCAGGCGCACGAACTTCACGGTTGGTCCTCCTCGGGTTTGGCGTCGAACAGGCTCGGCTGGTTCCGTCGTGTCCGACGGCGCACCACCGGGCGCTGGCCCGCTGCTCGGGCTCGTCGGCGGCGTCGGCGGCGTCGTCGAAGTGGTGGTGGTAAAACGTCGGTGGTGGCGTCTTCGTCGTCGGCGGCGGTTGTGGTGGTGGCGGTCGGCCACCTGAAGCCGTCTTCGGGCTTGTCGACCGGTGACTCGGCGTCGGCCCGTCGAACGTCCCGCATCCTCGTCCTGGTCGTCGCGGCCTCGTACCAAGCGCAGCCTGGGCCGGGAGCGCCGACGGCGACCGCTGCCGGCAGGGTGATCCGGGGACGCGGCGCCGGTCACCGGCGGGTCGCCCTGTTCCTCGGCGGCCGGTTCGGTCGGCGACGCCACTCCGGGGAGGTCGACGGCGTCGTCCCGTTCGATCGCCGGATCGGCATCCGGGGTCTCGGGCGACGCTGCTCCACCGGTTTCGGCCGCCTCGTGGTCCTCGGGCAACAGCACGTTGCGGCGTCGGCGACGCCGCTTGATCGCCGGCGGCTCGGCCAACCACTCCGGCTCCAACTCGCCCGGATCCCAATCGGTGGGATCGTCGAGCAGCCGATCCTCGTCGGCGTCCGCAGCCTCCGCCCGGTCGGCCGGTTCCGGCGCCGTGTGCCCGACGTCCTGCTCGGGCTCTTGCTCGGGCGGCTCGGGCTGCTGCTCGGGCGGCTCGGGCTCGCCGGACGTCGACGGTGCCTCATCGTCGGGATCCCAGTCGTCGTCGAAGCCGACGGGCTCCAACCCGTAGCCGGCGTCGTCGCCCTCCACGGTGAGCTTGGGGAGTTCGGAGGTGGGCAGCAGCGGGCCGGACAGCTCGGGCGACTGCTCCCGGCGCTCCCGCCGCTCGGCCACGCGCTTCCGGCGCTCGGCCAACGAGCGCCGGAACCCGACGGACTCGGTCGTTCGATCGCGGCGTCGACGCACAACGTTGATCGAGGCCAGCAACGCCAGGAACTGCAGGATCACCGCCAGGCTGCGGATCGGCGGGGGCGAGTACGCCAGCGTGGCGGCTCCGCCGTCCCCCGTGTCCGCCCGGGTCGCCCACCCGAAGGCGGCCTCCTGGTCCACCTCCCGGCCGTCGACGGTCAGCGTCCAGTTGGCGTCGCGGGTTCGGGCGACGTAGAGCTCCGCGTCCGGATCCAGCTCGCCCACGCCTTCGGCGAACCGGCGACCTTCGGGCAGCACGGCCTCGGCGGCGCCGAGGTCGGCCGACAACATGGCGGCCAGGTCGTCGCCGGCATCGTCCAGCGTGCCGGCGGGCAGCTGTGCCACCTCGGGGGCGAACGCCGAGTTGTCGTAGATGAACAGCGACTCCGACACCGACAAGCGGGCCAGATCGAGCTGTTCGTCCAACGCGTTGACCGTGCTGGCGGGCGGCTCGACCACGGCCTTACCCGTGTCGTAGGCCAGCGGGGCGCCCGACCGTGCCACCACGACGAACTTGACGCCCATCGGGCCGAGGAGGCGGCCGAGGCGGGTGGTCTTGCCCGCCACCGCGTCCTCCAAGGCCGCCTCCAAGGCGGCGGTGCCGGCGGACCGGGGGCCCTCGAACCAGTCGCCCGCCCGGGGGAACAGCCCCTGCGTGGTCGCGTAGCTGGTGCCGTTGGACAACGGCCACGACCCAAGCGGCAACACGTCGGGGTCGCCCAGCCACAGCGTGCGGAACCCGCCCTCCGGCGCCTGGGACTCGAGCGTGCCGACGACGGCCAGGTTGTCCTCGTCGGGAAGACCCCAGCGACCGTTGATCGAGCGGGCCACCCAGGCCACCGAGGCGACCACCATCAGGGTGGCGGCCATCATCGAGAACACCTGGCGGAAGCCGAAATCGCTGCCGGCCACGTCGCGTTCGAAGGCGGCCAGCCCGGCACCGATCGCCACCGAGAGCCCCAGCACCGGAAGCATCAACAACACCTCGGGGGGCGGCATCGTCGGGCCCAGGCGGGCCTCACCCAGCCAGGCGAGCACCCAGCCGACCAGCGCGATCGACCAGCCCTGCACCGCCAGCCGGAAGCGCCATTCCCGACCGACCAGCACGGCGAAGGCCGCCGCCAGGTGCAGTCCCACCAGGACCACGCCGAAACTGTTGACGCCGGTGTCCAGCCACACCAGGTCCCGAAGCGCCACCGGACCCCCGGCGGTGCTCGGCGGACCGATGATCTGCGACCAGTGCGGCCACGGCACCAGCAGGCCGATCGCCCAGGGAAGGTGAAGCGCAAAGGCCACCACCGCCGCGCCGACCGCGGTGGGCACCGCCCGCTCCCAGCGGGCCAGATCGGACCGGTCGACCAGCCCCACGGCCGCCATCAACAGGGCCAGCACGATGATGACGATCGGGGCGACGGGCAACACGGTGGTGACGGCGGCGGTCACCATGCCGAGTGCCACGGTCGCCCGCAGTCCACTCAGCGTGCGGAACTCGGAGCCGGCGAAGGGCATGGCGCCGGCCGCCCGGCCGAGCAGCCCGACCATCCACGGCAGCCCGGCCCAGAGCCCGAGCGCGCCCCAGCGTCCCTCGGCGATGGCGTTGTAGGGCACCGGCGTGATCGCGTAGGCCACCATCATCAGCGCCCGCGTCTTGCTGCTCGAACCGCCCCGGGCCATCCACCAGGCGCCGATCACGCCGGCGGGCAAGCAGCCGACGATCAGCAGGTTGCGGACCAGACCCTCGCCGCCGAACAACGCGGTGGACAGCACGCCCATCGCACCGACCAGCGTGGGCGTGGCGCCGCCGCCGCCCAGCCCGGTGGTTCGCCAACCGTCCCAGTACTCCCGCAGCATCGACGACCACGACGCCGTGGTGTCGGAGAACTCGCGCACCACCGGGATGTCGCCCAGGATCACGCCGCGGCTGCCGATCAGCAGCACGAGACCCACCAGCAGCGCCGACAGGGCGGCCACCTGTGACGGGCCCTCGCGCAGCCGCTGCACGACGGTGCGCGACTGGCGGGCGCCGGAGTTGATGCGGGCGGCGCTCTCCCCCACCGTGCCGCGGACAAACGCGGTGACCCGCGCCGACCCGCCCACCTGGTAGTTGCGAATCTCGGAGTCGGGTGCCCGGCGGAACGCCTTGACCTTCGACCGGATGCCAAGCGAGCGCCGAAGGTGCGCCAGGTTCCAGGTCCAGGCCAGCGCGACGTCGGCCGCCTTGGCCGGCCGGAAGGCCAGCAGGTTGAGGATGAAATCGCCCAGCGAGAACAGCACCGCCTGCGGCAGCACCCGCAGCAGGTGGGCACCGGAATAGTTGGTCAGCACCATGCGCGCCCGGTGGGCGTACTCGCTGCGCAGGCGCTCCTCGGGCGGGACGGCTCGGAGGGTGGCCTCGCGGTGACGCACGACCGCCGTCGGGGTGACGACCACGCGGGCGCCCGCCAGGTGGGCCCGCCAACACAGGTCGGTGTCCTCTTCGTAGGCCGAAAAGTCGGACGGAAACCCGTCGACGGCCTCGAACAGATCGGCGCGAACCAGCATGGCGGCGCCGTTGACGGCGAAGGTGTCGCGCACGGCGTCGTGCTGGGCCTGATCGAGCTCGCCCGGCTCGGCGACCGGTGCCGGGAAGGCGAACTTGTCGATCGCCTTGCCGAGGTCGAGCAGCATCTCGGGCTCGTCCCAATCGACGAACTTGGGGCCGACGATGCCGGCATTGGAGCGGAACGCCTCGGTGACCAACCCCGACACCGCGTCGGGCTCGAGGTACACGTCGTCGTGGCAGAACAGATAGAACGAGGCGCCGTTGACCACCGCCGGCGCCCGGTTGGCGGCGGCCCCGTAACCACGGTTGGCGGCCAACCTGACGACGTGGGCCTCGGGCATCAGCGCCTTGACCCGGCCCTCGACCGGCTCGGCGCTGTGGTTGTCCAGCACGAGCACCGCCAGGTTGGCGTACTCCTGCTGTTGCAGCGACACCAACGTGGTCTCAAAGTTCTCGTCGGGGTCGTGCGTCACCAGCACGGCCACGACGGCCGGCGCGCCCTTGCCCGAGGTGGCGGCACGGGGCGCCGGAGCGCTTCTGGGGGTGTGTTGGGGGTTGTTGGCCCGGGTCGAGATAGTCAGACCTCCACGTGCGCGGCTCGACGTCATCGCACCGCCCGGCAGGAACCGACACTAATGCACCCGACGACCGTCCCAGGACCGCCCCACCCACCGCCCGGGGCGACCGTCGACCCGCCCGGGAGCACTACATTCCACCCGTGCAGCAGGTGGAGAGTCCGCTCGCCGTCGCCGACCGGCCGGCGAACTCCGGAATCCGACCGTCGATGGCCGTGGCGCTGGTCGCCTTCGTGCCGCGGCTGCTCACCGCCGGCCACCACCTGACCTACGACGAGATCGTCTGGATGCAGCGGACGGTCCGGTATTCCGACGCACTCACCACCCTCGATCTGGCGGGCATGACGGCGGCGAGAGGCGATCAGGTGGCCACGCTGCCGGGTGTCCCCACGATGATCGTCGGCTCGGCCGCCCGCCTGGCGTACGGCATCGGCGGGCGGATCGGGCTGATCGGCGACGAACCGTTCTCGCGGGCCTGGTCGGGCCTGCACAGCGCCCAGCTGATGATGGCGATCACCACCAGCCTGCTGATCGGGCTGCTCGTCTGGTTGACCTGGCACTGGCTGGGCGCCGTCCCCGCGCTCACCGCCGGGGTGCTGCTCGCCACCGAGCCGCTGATGGTCGCCCACGGGGCGGTGCTGCACACCGACGAGCTGCTCGGGCTGCTGGGCGCCTGCACCGTCGTGCTGCTCGCCAGGCTGTTGGGGCGCGGCGGCCCGCCGCCGTCGAGACCGACCGCCATGGCGGTGGCCGCCGGTGTGCTCGCCGGCCTGACCGCGCTCACCAAGCTGTCGTCGGCCGCCTTCGTGCCCGGCGTGGCGCTGCTGGTCGGGTGGGTTGCCTGGCGCCGCATCGTCGCCGCCCGACGGACCGGCGGGAGCCGGCGGCTGGGCCTGGCGTCGGTACTTGAGCCGGTGGCCATGATCGTGCTCGTCGGCGCCGCAACCATCGCGGTGTTGTGGCCGGCGCTGGTCGTGGCGCCCGGCGACCAGCTGGGGGTGCTTCGCACCTCCGCCAACCTCGCCGACGCCGGCCAGTTCGGGGTCTTTCGGGGCGAGCTCACCTTCGCCCCACCGGCGGCGTTCTACTTCCTCACCACCCCGTTCCGGATGACCCCCTGGTTCCTGATCGCCACGCTGGTCCTCGTGCCGGTGGCGCTCGCCGACCGGGGCCGTCGTCGTCAGGTCGCGTCGCTTCTGGTCGTCATCGTCGGCGTCGTCGTCGTGCTGACGCTGACGCCGAAGAAGATCGACCGCTACATCGTCGAGGTCGTCCCGCTGCTGGCGGTCCTGGTCGGCATCGGGGCCGCCTCGGCACTCGACCTCCTGCGGGGCGGGCGCCTCGGAACCCGGGCCCGCCACCTGGTCGAGCGGCATCGGCGCGGCCTTCGCCTCGCGTCGGCGGCGGTGGTGGTTGGTGTCGTCGGCCACTCGGTGCTCGTCGCCCCGTGGGGAGGGATCTACTTCAACCCCCTCCTGGGAGGCTCCACCGCGGCCGAACAGCGGCTGGTCGTCGGCTGGGGCGAGGGCATCAGGCCGCCGGCGACCTGATCGCCCGGCGGGAGGACGGCGACTGCGCCGACCTCCGGGTGGCGATGGGGTTCCCGTTCTTCGACCGGGCCATCCCGTGCGGCCACCCCACGCCGACCTCCCGCCAGGCCGACTACCGCATCGTGTACATCAACGACCGTCAGCTGGACTTCTCCGGGCGAGTCGCCGAGTTTCGGGCAACCCACACGCCGATTGCGGAGGTTCGCGAGCGCGGGGTGCTCCTGGCCGAGATCTACGACCTGCGCCAACCGGGCTGAGCGCCCGGACGCGAGGCCAACCACCAACGCCGGCCCTTCTATGCTGTCGGCGTGCCCCAACCAGCGCCCGCCCCATCAGCGTCCGGCCCGACGCCGCAGCCCCGGTGAGGGCGCTCGTCACCGGAGCCGGCGGTTTCGTCGGCGGCCACCTCACCTCCCACCTGCAGTCCTCCGGCGACGAGGTGATCGCGTGGGACCGCACACTCGAGGGCCTCGACATCACCGACGGGCCCGCCGTCGCCGCGGCGATGGCCGACCTGCGGCCCACCGTCGTCTATCACCTGGCCGGTGACGCCGACGTCGGCGGAAGCTGGGATCACCCGGCGGACACCTTCCGGGCCAACGCCGAAGGCACGCTCAACGTGCTGTTGGGTTGCCGGGACGCCGGGGTGGAACGGGTGCTGGTCGTCGGTTCGGCCGACGTCTACGGGCGGGTGCACGCCGACGATCTCCCGATCACCGAGCAGTGCCCCCTCCGCCCGGTCAGCCCCTACGCCGCCTCCAAGGTGGCGGCGGACTTCCTGGCGGTGCAGGCCGGGTTGGGCTTCGGGCTGGAGGTCATCCGCACCCGACCGTTCAACCACCTCGGACCCGGCCAATCGCCCCGCTTCGTCGCCCCGGCGCTGGCCCAACGGGTGGCGCAGGCCGAGCTGAACGGCGGCGGCGACATCCCGGTTGGCAACCTCACCCCCAAGCGCGATTTCACCGACGTGCGCGACGTGGTGTGTGCCTACCGTCGCCTGGTGCTCGACGGGCAGCCCGGCGAGGCCTACAACATCTGCTCCGGTCGGGCGGTCGCCGTGCAGGAGCTGGTGGACGCCTTCATCGAGATGGCCACCGTCGACGTGCGGTTGACCTCGGATCCGGACCTGCAACGGCCGGTGGACATCCCGGTGTTACTGGGCGACAGCTCCAAGATCCGTGCCGCCACCGGCTGGGAGCCGCAAATCCCGCTGTCGACCACCCTGGCCGACCTGATGGACACCGCGCGCTCCCGGGTCACCCCAACCTGACCCACCCCACCCCCAGCGAACCCGGTGGCACAGCGAACCCGGTGCCGAAGTGGGGAGCCCGCAGGCCCGCAAAAGCGCGCTCTCCACTCCCCGGTTCAGGACAGGCGGGCGAGCCGGGCACGCGCCTCGGCCAGCTGGGCGCGACACCGGTGGTCGAGCACCGCTCCGGCGAGCGACTCCAGCCGAGTCCGCCACTCGTCGAGCACCTGCCGCGTGAGCTCGGGAGACTCGACGCGGGCCAACCACTGCAGGTCGCGGTCGAGCAGCGCCAGCTCGAGATCGACCTCGGTGTGCCGGGCGGCCACTAGCGGCAGCCGGTCGCTCTTCTGGGGCGGATAGCTCGTGGCGGCCACCAGCTGGTGGGGCTCGAGGCCGAACACGCCGGCGAGCAACACCACGGTGCGCTCGGAGGGGACCGACCGACCGGACTCCAGGTTGGCCAGCGCCACCCGAGAGATCGCCACCCGTTCGGCCAGCTCGGCCTGGGTCCATCCCAGCTCGGCCCGGCGCCCCGCGATCCGTTGCCCGAGGCTCGAGGCGTTGGGGGCGGGGAGCTCGCTCACCGGGCCCATCCTAGATCCCGGCCCCTGTTAACCCAGTAGACAGACACCTTCGGCGGAATCGAGTAGAACCACACGATGACCAAGCGCGCATTGATCACCGGAATCACCGGCCAGGACGGCTCCTACCTGGCCGAACTGCTGCTCGACGAGGGCTACGAGGTGATCGGCATGGTTCGCCGCAGCTCCACGGTGACCTTCGAACGCATCGCCCACCTGCAGGACCGAATTGCCACCGTCAACGGCGATCTGCTGGACCAGGCCAGCCTGATCGAGCTGCTGCGCACCTACCGCCCCCACGAGGTGTACAACCTGGCGGCCCAGAGCTTCGTGCAGACGTCGTTCTCCCAGCCGGTGCTGACCGGCGAGGTCACCGGCCTGGGCGTCACCCGGCTGTTGGACGCCATCCGCCTGGTCGACCCCGACATCCGCTTCTACCAGGCGTCGAGTTCGGAGATGTTCGGCAAGGTGCACGAGGTGCCCCAGCTGGAGACCACGCCGTTCCACCCCCGTTCGCCCTACGGCGTGGCCAAGGTCTACGGCCACTGGATCACCCTGAACTACCGGGAGAGCTACGACCTGTTCGCCTGCTCGGGCATCCTCTTCAACCACGAACGCCCCGGCGAGGCCTCGAGTTCGTGACCCGCAAGATCACCCACGGGGTCTCGCGCATCAAGCTGGGCATGGACACCGAGCTGGCGCTGGGCAACCTCGACGCCAAGCGCGACTGGGGCTTCGCCGGCGACTACGTCGAGGCGATGTACCTGATGCTGCAGCAGGACGACCCCGACGACTACGTCGTGTCCACCGGCGACACCCACTCGGTGCGCGAGTTCTGCCAGGTCGCGTTCGATCGGGTGGGGCTCAACTGGGAGGACCACGTGACGATCGACGAGAAGTTCTTCCGGCCCGCCGAGGTGGACCTGCTGGTGGGCGACCCCGCCAAGGCCCGCAAGGTGCTCGACTGGTCGCCGAAGACCGACTTCGAGCAGCTGGTGCACATGATGGTGGACGCCGACATGGCGTTGTTGTCGGGGAAGCTCGACCATCTCGCATGAGCTGAGCGCCGCATCGGTCGCCGTCGTGTCGGGTGGCGTCGGCGCGGCACGGCTGCTGTCGGGGCTCATCCAGGTGACCGACCCGTCCAACGTGGCCGCCATCGTCAACGTCGGGGACGACACCGTGTTTCACGGCCTGACGGTCTGCCCCGACCTGGACACGATCACCTACACGCTGGCCGGGGCGGTCAACCCCGACACCGGGTGGGGCCTCGCCGGCGAGACCTGGGCGGCGCTCGAGTCGCTGCGGCGGCACGCCGCGGCGAACGACCGGCCCGACGTGGGCTGGTTCTCGCTGGGCGACCTCGACCTCGGCACCCACCTGTGGCGCACCCAACGCCTGGCGGAGGGCGCCCGACTGACCGAGGTGACCGCCGAGATCTCCCGCACGTTCGGGCTTGGCCTGCGCCTGCTGCCCGCCACCGACGATCCGCTTCGCACCAAGGTGACCACCCCCGACGGCGCCACGTTGAGCTTCCAGGAGTACTTCGTGCGCGAACACCACGACGTCGACGTCGCTTCGGTTCGTTTCGTCGGCGCCATGGACGCCCGGCCGACCGCCGAGGTCGTCGCCGCCCTTCGCCAGGCCGCGGTCGTCGTCATCGCCCCGTCCAACCCGGTGATCTCGGTGGGCCCGGTGCTGGCCGTGCCCGGCATCGAGCGGGCGTTGGTCGACCGGCGGGACTCGGTGATCGCCGTGTCGCCGATCGTGGGCGGGGAGGCGCTGAAGGGTCCCGCGGCCCGGCTGATGGCCGACCTGGGC
The DNA here is from genome assembly GCA_041394485.1 of Microthrixaceae bacterium. Taxonomy (GTDB): domain Bacteria; phylum Actinomycetota; class Acidimicrobiia; order Acidimicrobiales; family Microtrichaceae; genus Microthrix. The sequence goes on along the minus strand of JAWKIE010000025.1, from coordinate 27,750 downwards.
GAGGAGGCCTCGGTGGTCGGCGTCGCCCGTCGCTACGCCTCCTTCGCCCGGGCGCTCGTCATCGACCCGGTGGACGCCCACCTGGCCGACGCGGTCGCCGAGGCGGGCATGGAACCGATCGTGGCCCCGTCGATCATGGACACCCCCGAGCGGGCGGCGGCGCTCGCCCGGACCTGCCTGAGGAGTCACGCCCCATGACGGGACTGGAGCTGTTGCCCGTCCCCGGGATTCCCGAGGTGCGTCCCGGCGACGACCTTGGTGCCCTCGTCGCCGACGCAGCGCAGGCCTCGGTGGGTCTTCACGACGGCGACGTCGTCGTCGTCACCCAGAAGGTGGTCTCGAAGGCCGAAAACGCACTCGTCGCGATCGATCCCCACGACCCCCACGCCCACCGGGCGCTGGTCGCCGGGCAGTCGCGGCGCATCCTCCGGCGGCGCGGCGACCTGGTGATCTCCGAGACCCACCACGGGTTCGTGTGCGCCAACGCCGGGATCGACGTGTCCAACGTGGAGGCGGGCACCGCCGCCCTGCTCCCCGAGGACTCCGACCGCTCGGCCCGACGGCTTCGCGACGTGTTTGTCCACCGCTACGGCGTGGCGTGCGGGGTGATCATCTCCGACACCTTCGGTCGGCCGTGGCGACGCGGGGTGACCGACGTGGCGCTCGGCTCGGCGGGCATCCGCCCGATTCTCGACCTGCGTGGCACCAACGACGCGCTGGGGCGCGAGCTGGCGGTCACCGAGGTGGGCCTGGTGGACGAGCTCGCCGGGGCCGCCGATCTGGTGATGGGCAAGTCGGACGGAATCGCCGCCGCCATCGTGCGGGGTGTCGACCCGGCGTGGCTCGACACCACCGACCTCGACGACGACGGCGTCGTGCCCAACATCGTTCGCTCCCCGGCCGAGGACCTGTTCAGGTAGCCGGCTCCGCGGCCGCCACCCAGTTGCCGTGGAACCCCAGCGGCACCCGCACCGGCAGGTGCACCTGGGCCACGGGGCCGGCCGTGGGGTCGGCGGCGGGCAGCACGTCCAGCGTGGTCGTGCCCTCCACCCGGTCGCTCACCAGCATCAGATACCAGCCGTCGTCCTCGACGGAGTCGGCGGTGGCGGGCACGAACACGGCCTCGCCGGGCGCCCGGTCCCTCCCCATCGGGATCTCGGTGGCGCTCACCGCGTCGCTCCCGTCGGCCCCATCGCCGTCCGGGAACCGATAGCGGACCAGGCCGGAGTCGCCCCAGGCCAGGTCCTCGTCGCGCCCGTCGCCTCCGACCGACAGCAGGTTGGCCCACCCCAGGGAGGACGCCCGGCCGACACGGCGCTCGTCGACTCGGGGAAACTCGACCGCGCGGTCATCCAGCTGTGTCTCGGTCACCCGCCCGAGCGGCTCGCCGTCCGGGTCCAGCCGAAGCCGCCACCGCCACAGGTTGGGCGGGCCCTCGTTGGGACCCCGGGTGTCGGTGCGGAACATCGAGTCGTGCCGCACGACGTCGAGGGTGACCTCCAGCGACCCGTCGTCGCGACGCCGCTCTGCGGCGTTCATCGGGTGGAACACGTAGCAGGGGTCCACCTCGAACCAGCGGATCTCCTCCGGCGCTCCACACAGCGGCATCAGCCCGATGCGTGCGCCGTAGGCGTCGTCCCAGACGTAGGGAAACGACGAGGTGCCCGAGGCGACGACGTCGAGGTTGAAGGTGACCGGCAGGTCGTAGACCACCAGGTGGCCCTCGGTGATCGAACAGTCGTGACACATCGGGTTGCCCGGCACCGGCACGTCGACGCGGTGGATCACCTCGTAGGCACCCGGGTCGATCACCGTGTACTCGAGCACGTTGGGGCGGGCCCAGTGGTAGCCCACGGCGTGCAGCAGGCCGGTGGCCGGGTCCACCTTGGGATGGGCGGTGTAGCCGTGGGGCAGCGTGCCGCCCAGATCGGTGTGGCACCGCGTGTCGAGCTCGTCGCTCAGCTCCACCGGGCGGGCCCCGGCCTCGACGATCGCCAGCGTGCGGCCGCCGACGCCGACGACGTTGGTGTTGGCCGTGTCCATGCCCCCGAAGCGCTCCCCCGGCCTGGGCTCCTCCCCCAGCGCCTCGCTGACGCCGGTGGAACGAACCCACCGGTTGCGGTACCACTCGGCCCGTCCGTCGCGCAGCCGCAGGCCGTGCACCATCGCATCGCCGGTGAACCAGTGGTACGTGGCGGGGTCCACCGGCCCCAGCGGATTGGGCCCGTTGCGCAGGTAGCGCCCGTCGAGTTCGACCGGCAGAGTTCCGCTGACCCGCAGGTCGGTCAGCGTCACCTCCTCGGACACCGGCGCGTAGGCGCCCTCGAGGTACCGGTTGGTCACCGCTCCGGGGCGGGCAGCTTCATCGGCCATGGCCAACGGTAACGTTGCCGGCGTGGCCCCGCCTGAAAAACCCCAACCGCCCGCAACGACCCGACCGCCCTCGCACGCCGACAGTCCCGTCACCCGGCCTCCTGCACCCGACCGCCTCGACGGCTCGGTCGCCGTGATCACCGGCGCCAACTCGGGCGTCGGGCTGGAGACCGCGGTGGCGCTGGCCGCCCGGGGTGCTCGGGTGATCGGCGCGGTGCGCAATCGGGCCAAGGGCGAGCGTGCCCTCGAGCTCATCGCCCAACGGTCCGGCAGCGACTCGGTGGAGATGCGTCCGCTCGACCTCGCCGACCTGACGACGGTGACCGCGCTGGCCGATTCCCTCGACGGGCAACCGATCGACCTGTTGATCAACAACGCCGGCATCATCCAGGGCCGGCGCACCGAGACCGCTCAGGGATTCGAGACCACCTTCGGCGTCAACCACCTGGGCCACTTCCTCCTCACCCGCCTGCTGCTCCCGGGGCTGCGAGGCGTTGCGGACCCGACTCCCGCCGACCCGCTGGAGCGGCGTGCCATCCCCAGCCGCATCATCAACCTGGCCTCGGGCGCCCACCACGCTGCGCTCCGCGGCATTCGATTCGACCGGCTGGACCGCCGCACCGGTCGCTTCTGGAACACCTTCGGGGTCTACGGCGAGTCGAAGCTGGCCAACGTGCTGTTCACCCGATCGCTGGCCGACCGGCTGGACCCCGCCAGGGTGGTGGCGCACTCGGTGCATCCCGGCGGGGTGGCCACCGAATTCGGCATGGACGGCGACGTGTCGTCGCGCCTCGAACGCTGGATCCGTCCGGTCGAACAGCGCGTCCTGCTCACCCCCGAGCAGGGTGCCGAGACCTCGGTCTTTGTCGCCACCTCGGTGCTGTGCGGCCGGTCCAGCGGCACCTATTGGGTGCGCAAGCGGCCGGGCACGCTCAGCCGGTGGGCGAAGTCCACCGAACACGGCGAACACCTGTGGGCGCTCTCCGAACGGCTGCTGGCCCAGGCCGGGTTCCCGGTGCCGCCCGTTCCGGCGACGACCCCGATCGTCGTTCCCTGACCGCCGGGGTCAGTCGGGCCAGGAGTCCTTCGCCGGCCGAACATCGCCGGACAGCACGGCGCCGGGCTCGACGGTCTCGCCGAATCCGATCACGGTGTGGTCGGAGAGCACCGCGCCCTCGCCGATCGTCGATCGGCCGCCGACCAGCGAGTCGGTGACCACCGCGTGGGGGGCCACGGTCGATCCGGCCAGGATCACCGAGCGTTCCACCCTCGCACCGGCGCCGATCGTGGTTTCGGCGCCGACGACCGAGTCGGACACTTTCGCATCGGCGGCGACACCGGCCGAGGCGTGCACGCCGGCACCGCCAAAGGGACGCCGCCCGGCGAGGACGTCGAGGTTGGCCTGCAACAGGGTCTCCGGCGTACCGGCATCCAGCCAGTAGGCGTCGCTCCCCAGGGCGTAGAGGCTTCGATCCCGAGCGAGGGCCGGAAACACCTCCCGCTCGACCGACACCCGACGGCCGCGCTCGATGCGGTCGAGCACGGACGGCTCCATCACGTAGGTGCCGGCGTTGATGTAGTTCGTGGGCGCCGTGCCGGGGTCGGGCTTCTCGACGAAGTCGATCACCGAGTGATCGTCCCGGGTGGGCACCACGCCGTAGCGCGACGGATCGTCGACCGGCGTCAGCGCGATCGTGGCCTCGGCGCCGCACCGCTCGTGATGGGCCCAGAGCTCGCCGACGTCGAGGTCGCACAGCACGTCGCCGTTGACCACGATGAAGCGTTCGTTCAGGCCCGCCTCCTCGGCGGCGAAGCGGATGGCCCCGGCGGTGTCCAGCGGTTCGGGCTCAACCGCATAGTGCAGTGTGACGCCGGCACAGGATCCATAGGGATAGGCCTGCACGAACGTGTCGGGGCGATAACCCAGCGACAGGACCACCTCGGTGACACCGGCGGCACCGAGATGCCCGACGACGCGCTCCAACATGGTGGTGTGCACCACCGGCAGCATCTGCTTGGGCAGCGTCAGGGTGAGGGGGCGCAGGCGTGTGCCAAAGCCTCCGACCAGCACGATCGCTCGCATTGGGGCCCTGGTCAGCCGTCTGCCGAGGTGGACGGCGCTTCGTCGGTTGCTGCGTCGTCGGTCGCGGCATCGGTCGTCGGGGTGTCCGACGACTCGGTGGCGTCACCCTCGGCGGTCGTGGGGACCTCCTCGGTTTCGGCCGGTATCCCCTGATCCTCGGAGCCGGGGATCCCACTGCCGTCGGGCTCTAGGACGTCGCCCGGGTTCTTCAGCGTGTCCATGCTGGGCGGCAACAGCTCGCCCTTGCGCTCGGTGGCCACGGTGTCCACCTCGTCCTCGGGCAGGAACGCCAGCGTCCAGGCCTGTCCGTCGGTGCGGATCGGGAGGTCGGCGAAGCCGTCGGTGTGCACCTCGGGCTCGGTGTCGGGGCCGGCCTGGGCCGGGTACTCCAACAGCACCCACTGGCCGGACACGTCCTCCTCGTCCACCGTGCAGGTGTCGCTGCCGGACGTCCAGGTCTTCTGCTCCTCGGCGGAGCTCTCCGGCAGCACCACCTCGTCGCCGGTCGCCTCCAGGCCCACCATCTCGAAGAACTTGCCCATCACCGCGTTGTTGCCCGCCGCGCTCTGCAGGTAGGGGTGGATGTGGATCAGGCCGTCGTCGTGGGAGTGGATGCCGCTCGTGTCGGGGCCGGCGTCCGACAGCGGCTCGATGAACTTGTCACACAGGTAGATGCCGATGGCGTTGTGGTAGTGGTCGCCGGCGCTGCCGGGCAGGTTGACCCGGGGGCTGGCCACGGCGGCGGCCCGGTAGGAACCTCGGGCGAAGAACACGAGCGTGATGCCCACCACGGCGATTGCCACGAGCAGTAGCGTGAAACCCACGGGGCGTCGCTGACCGGCGGCACGGGTGACGCCGGCCCGCTGGACGCGCTGGATCTTTCGGAGGGAGCGCTGGGAATCCATGAGGCGACCACGCTACTCCACCGGACCCCATCAACCACCAGCGCGCCCCGGGTGAACGGGCCGCACCCTCAGGTGCCGCGCCGCGCCCCCTGGAGCGATTCGAACAGGCCCTCGTAGGCCTCGGCGACCGCGGCCGGCGACAACCACCGCTCCACCCACCGACGGCCCGACGAGCCCATCCCCCGGCGACGCTCCGGGTCGTCGATCAGCGTCGTGATCGCTCGGTGGAGTTCGTCGACCGAACCGGGGGACGTTGCCAGCCCGGCCTCGGCGTCGGCGAGCACCCGGGTGACCTCGGTGTCGGCGTCGACCGACGCCACCACCGGGCGCCCCGCGGCCAGGATCGAGTACAGCTTCGAGGGGACCGACGACCGGGCCAGGCCGTGCTTCAGCAGGATCGTGTGGATGTCGCCGGCGGCCAACACCTCGGAGAGGCGTTCGCGGGGCTGCATCGGAACGAAGACCACGTTGTCGAGGCCCTCGGCGGCGTGGCGGACCGACTCGAGCGACGTTCCCCCGCCGTTGACGACAAACACGACGTCGCTGCGATCGGCCATGCGTCGGGCCACCTCCACCAGCAACTCCACCGGCTGGGACAGGCCGACGTTTCCGGCGTAGGTCACCACCGTGCGGTCGCCCAGGCCGAACTCGGCGCGATAGGCCTCGCCGCCCCCCGGCTGGACACGTTCGGTGTCGACGAAGTTCGGGATCACCTTCACCTTGCTGTCGCCGCCGTTGGCGGATCCGGGCAAGGTCGGATCACCACGCCGGTCGGCCGTGTTGTCGCCGCCGTTGGCGGATCCGGGCAAGGTCGGACCACCACGTCGGTCGGCCGTGTTGTCGCCGCCGTTGGCGGATCCGCCCGTACGCCCAAGCTTGGCGGCGACGTTGCGCTTCAGGTCCTCGGACAGCACGGTCACCGCATCGGCCCGGCGATACAGGAACCGCTCCGCCCACGACGCCGCCTTGATCACCGTCGGGTTGGTGATGGCGCCCACCTCCACCGCCACGTCGGGGAAGACGTCCTGGATGTTGAACACAAACGGGATGCGTCGCACCGCCGCCACCAACGCCCCGGGAAAGCCCAGGGGCAGCGGCGGCGACATCGCCAGGACCGCGTCGGGTCGCTGTCGGATCGCCAGGCTGCGCAGGGTGGCCAGGGCGGTGAACCCCCCAAACGCCAGGGCGCGGGCCGGGATGTTGGTCTTGTCGGTGGGGAACGGATGCAGGCGGCTGATCGCCCCCCACTCGGTGGCCTCGGTGCGCACCAGCCGGCCGCCCCACCCCTCCTCCACCCGATGCTCGCGGTACCAGGGCAGCGCGGTGACCACGTGCACGGTGTGACCGCGGTCAACCAGCCCGCCCACGATCGACGTGATCACCTCGCCGGTGGGGGCCACGTCGGGCGCGAAGTGCGGGGCGATCACGAGCAGCTTCATGTGGCGTCCAGGGTCATGGAGGGGGGCTCCCAGGCCTCACGGTGCAGGGCAACCAGTGCCCGAGCCGAATCGGCCCAATCGAAGGTGGCGGCCACGCGGCGACCGGCGGCCACCAGGCGGGCACGACGCCGGGCGTCGTGGCGAACACTCTGGACCGCGGCGACCCAGCCCGCAACATCGTCGTTCGCCACTCGCACGGCGGCATCGCCGCACGCCTCGTCGAGCCCGGGATGATCGGAGGCGATCACCGGGACACCCGCCGCCTCCGCCTCGATCACCGGCATGCCGAACCCCTCGTACTCCGACGGCATCACCACCGCCAGCGCTCCCGCGTACAGCCCCGCGAGGCGCACCTGGTCGACCCGACCCAGGTGGCGCACCCGGGGGCGCAGGCCGAGCCGTTCGACGGCGGCCATCACGTCGTCGTGGGCGGGGCCCCGGCCTCCGGTCAACACCAAGTGGACGTCCTCGGGCAGGGCCGCGATCACCTCGAGCAGCGCCAGGTGGCCCTTGTGCGGCCAGGTGACCGCCGGATACAGCAGGTAGTGCTCGGGAAGCCCGACCTCGGGGGCGACCTCACCGTCCAACTCGACCGCGCGGGGCGGGCCCCAGGGGATCACCCTCACCTGCTCCGGCGGGGCCCCCAGCGTCGATCACCCGGCGACGCACGAAGGCCGACGGCACGGCGATCCGGCGGGCCGAGCGCACGGTGCGGGGCAGCGCAACGCCCAGGTACCGACGCTTGAACGCCGAGGTGTACCGGGGCAGGTCGAGCGGCTGAAGGTCGTGGATGGTCACCACGCCGGGCAGGCCGGTGCGCAGCGGCAGCGTGCCGCCCGGATGGTGCATCAGCTCGACCCCGGCGCGCCTCGCGGCGCGTTCCAGGGTGGTGGCCTCGGCGAGGATTCGACGCAGGCGCGAGTCGGCGGCCACGTCGAGCTCGGTGAACGCGAACGCACCGACGACCTCCGGGTGGGCCCGGGCCAGTTCCGGCGTGCCAAAGAGGCGGTACCGGGCGGCGTCGGGCAGCTCCGACAGCGCGTCCAGCTGGCGCATCGTGGCCTGTTCGCTTCCGCCGACCCTGCCGGGCAGCAGCCATAGCAGGTTGACCCCCACGTGCGGCCCACCGCCCCCGGCCCCGTCGCGCGCTCCATCACCAACCGCTCGCCCGGCAGCCGCCCGCTCGCTCACTGGAGCGCCTCCTGGTGCATGGCGGCGGTGGCGCGGGCGCAGCGCTCCCAGGTGAACCCGGCGGCCCGCCGACGCCCGGCCTCCCCAGCGAGGCGGCCCGATCCGGGTCGTCGAGCAGGCTCAGCACCGCCTCGCGCACCTCGTCGCCACGGGTGGGGTCGACCAGCACGCCGGTGTCCCCCGCCACCTCCGCCGTCGACGTCGTGGCCGACGTCACCACGGCGGTGCCACGGGCCATCGCCTCCAGTACCGGCAGGCCGAAGCCCTCGGCGATGCTCGGCTGCGCGGCCACCTCGGCACCGGCCAGCAGTGCATCCCGATCGGCGGCCGGAACGAACCCCAGCCACCTCACCGACGACGCCCGCTGCACCGACGAGTGAACGTCGGCCCACCCCGACGGGCCCACCAGCACCAGGTCGACCCCGCGGCGGGCCAGCTCGGGGCCCATCGGCAGCAACGACTCGACGTTCTTGCGTGGCTCCAGGGTGCCGATACTGATCACGTACGGGCGGTGCAGGTCGTAGCGGCGGCGCACGGCGTCGACGGCCCCGTCGGGCAACGGCGGGGCGTCGACCCCCAGCGGGATCACCCGCAGGCGTGACGGGTCGAAGCCCGCATCGGCGGCGTCGGCGGCGGTCGCCTCGCTGGAACACGCCACCAACCGTGCCCGCTCCGACAGCAGCGCCAGGCCCCGGCCCATCACCGACACGCCGCGCCGACTGAAGGCCTCCGGGAACCGCAGCGGGAAGACGTCGTGCAGCGTCGCCACCAGCGGCGCCCGACCCCGCCGGGGCACGATCGGCGCCATCAGGTGCACCAGGTCGGCCGGATGCCCGGCATGTGCCATCGCGGCCTCGATCGATGGCCGGCCCAGGCGCTGCCACGCCGAGTTGAGCAGCGGCGCCGGCAGCGGCGGCCATGGAGCCCTCGGCACCGCCATCGTGGCGACGGTCGGCTCGAACCCCTCGGTGGGGTCGCCTCGCCGTGGCACGACGCCCACGATCCGCGCCAGGTCGTGCTGGGCGAGCGCCCCGGTGAGTTCGATGGCGGCGCGCCCGGTCCCGCCGGGCGTCGACTGCCAGCAGAACTGAAGGGGGACGGCCACCGTCGGGCGTTGCACCGCTCCAGCGTGGCACGGCGTCGCCGGTACGATGGAGCCATGTCCGATTTCTGGAGCACCCGCCGTGTGCTCATCACCGGTGGCACCGGCTTTCTCGGCTCTGCGGTGCAGCGTGCGCTGACCCCGCTGGAGCCAGCCGAGGTGTTCACCCCCACCTCGGCCGAGTGCGACCTGCGCGATCGCGCCGCCACCGACGCCCTGTTCGCGGAGACCGGTCCGAACCTGGTGATCCACCTGGCCGCCCGGGTGGGCGGCATCGGGGCCAACCGGGAACGCCCCGGCGACCTCTACCTCGACAACCTGCTGATCGGCACCCACGTCGTCGACGCCGCCCGTCGCCACGAGGTGGACAAGACCGTCGCGGTGGGCACGATCTGCTCGTATCCCAAGATCACCCCGGTGCCGTTCCAGGAGTCGTCCCTGTGGACCGGCTATCCGGAGGAGACCAACGCCCCGTACGGCGTCGCCAAGCTGGCGATGCTGACGCAGATCCAGGCCAACGCCGACCAGTACGGCCAGAAGGCGATCTACCTGCTGCCGACCAACCTGTACGGCCCCGGCGACAAGTTCAACCCCAAGGTCAGCCACGTCATCCCCGCGCTGATCCGCCGCATGGTCGAGGCCAAGGAGTCCGAGGCGCCCTTCATCGAGGTGTGGGGCACCGGCGCTGCCACCCGGGAGTTCCTCTACGTCGACGACGCCGCCGATGGCATCGTCGCCGCCGCCGAACGCTACGACGGCATCGAGCCGGTGAACCTGGGCAGCGATCACGAGCTGCCCATCTCCGAGCTGGTGCCGATGGTGGCCGAGTTGGTGGGCTACTCGGGCGAGATCCGCTGGGACACCTCCAAGCCCGACGGCCAGCCCCGGCGGGGCGTCGACACCGGCCGGGCCAAGAAGCTGTTCGGCTGGGCCGCCACCACCGAGTTTCGCGACGGGCTGCAACGCACGATCGAGTGGTTCCTCGCCAACCGCAAGCTGGCCGAGGCCCGGGCGAACTAGCCCCCGGTTGGAGCTCGGGGCGGCTCAGGCCTGCTCGCGAAGCCACTCGGCGTAGCGGGTGAGCCCGTCGATCAGGTCGACCTTCGGTTCCCAACCGAGCAGGTCGCGGGCCCGGGTGATGTCGGGCTGGCGCTGGGTGGGGTCGTCGGTGGGCAGCTCCAGGTGCACCACCTCGGCGTCGGTGCCGGTGACCCGACGCACCGCCTCCACCAACTCGAGCACCGAGAACTCGGTGGGCGTGCCCAGGTTCACCGGCGCCTCGACGTCGCTGTCCAGCAGCCGCACCAGCCCTCGACGGTGTCGTCGACGTAACCGAACGACCGGGTCTGGGTGCCGTCGCCGTAGACCGACATCGGGCGGCCCTCGAGCGCCTGGGTCAACAGGTTGGACACCACCCGGCCGTCCTCCGCGCAGCCTGGGCCCGTAGGTGTTGAACAGCCGGGCGATCCGCACCGACACGCCCTCCGCCCGGGCGTAGGCCATCGTCATCGCCTCGGCAAAACGCTTCGCCTCGTCGTAGCAGCTGCGCGGCCCGATCGAGTTGACGTTGCCCAGGTAGCTCTCCGGCTGGGGGTGCACCTCCGGGTCGCCGTAGATCTCGCTGGTGGAGGCCAGCAGAAACCGGGCGTGGTGGGCCGAGGCCACCTCGAGGCAGTGTCGGGTGCCCTCCGATCCCACCATCAGGGTCTCGACCGGTCGCTCCAGGTAGGCGGGAGGCGACGCCGGCGACGCCAGGTGCGCCACGGCGTGGATCCGGGCGGGCGGACCACCCTCCAGCCGCTCGAGGCCGAGTCCCAGGGACACGTCGGCCTCGATGCGTTCGATGCGGTCGCCCAGGTGGGCCACGTTGTCCCAGCTGCCGGTGACGACGTTGTCGACCACGATCACCCGGTCGCCCCGCTCGACCAGCCGGTCCACCAGGTGGGAGCCGACGAACCCCGCCCCGCCGGTGACGACGACACAGCGTTGGCGGTTGGAGGGCGCGGGTTCGGTGGGCCCGTCGGTTGTTGGCCGAGCCATGTTCAGCTTCGGCCGATTCCGTCGTAGCTCAGGCCGGCGGCCCGCACGTCGGTGGGGTTGAGCAGGTTGCGACCGTCGATGACGGTGGTGCCGGACATCGCCGTAGCGACCGCCCCCAGGTCCACCCACCGGAACTGGTCCCACTCGGTCATCACCGCCAACACGTCGGCGCCCTCGGCCGCCTCCAGCGGGTCGGCGACGACGAGCACCGAGTCCAGCGTCGAGGGCGGCGAGTCGACGTCCACCGTGGGGTCGTAGGCGCGCACCTTGGCGCCGATCGCGGCCAGCCGTCCGGCCACCTCCAGCGCCGGGGAGTCGCGCAGGTCGTCGGTGCGGGCCTTGAAGGTCAGCCCCCACATCGCCACGGTGGCACCCTCGATCGGGCCGTTCACCCCCCGCCGGATCTTGTCGACCACCCGGTCGAACTGCTGGTCGTTCACCTCGACCACGCCCTTGAGCAGGCCGAAGTCGTAGCCGGCGTCGGAGGCGATGCGCACCATCGCCTGGGTGTCCTTGGGGAAGCACGAGCCGCCCCAGCCGGGCCCGGGCCGCAGGAACTCGCGACCGATGCGGGTGTCGTAGCCCATGCCGGTGACCACGTCGGCCACGTCGGCTCCGACCGCCTCGCACACCGCCGCCACGGCGTTGATGAAGCTCAGCTTGGTGGCCAGGAAGGCGTTGGAGGCGTACTTGATCGTCTCGGCCGAAGCCGGGTCGGTGATCATCACCGGTGCGTTCAGGTCGGCGTAGAGCTCGGCGGTCGCCATGGCGGCCGAGCGGTCGTCGGAGCCGATCACCACCCGGTCGGGCTTGAGGAAGTCGGCGACCGCCGACCCCTCGCGGAGGAACTCGGGGTTGGACACCACCGACACGTCGTCGCGGCGCAGCTCGGCGGCCACCACCCGGGCCGATCCCACCGGCACCGTGGACTTGTTGACCACCACCGAGTCGCCGGCCAGGTGCGGTCCCAGCGTGCGGGCGGCCTCCTGGATGTAGCTGAGATCGGCGGCCCCGTCGGCGCCCTGCGGGGTCGGGACGCACAGAAACACGAACTGTCGGTCGCCCACCGAGCCGACCCCGTCGGTGGTGAAGCGCAGACGGCCCGCCGCGACGCTCTCCGACACCAACTCGTCGAGCCCCGCCTCCAGGATGGGCAACTCGCCGCGCTGGAGGCGCTCGACCTTGGCCGCATCGATGTCGATGCCCACCACGTCGTGACCCAGGTGGGCCAACGCCGCTGCGGTGGTCAGGCCCACGTATCCGGTTCCTACTACTGCTACCCGTGCCGACACGGGATCATTGTGGCAGGTTCGCGGCTACCCGGGGCAGGCGAGCGAGCGCTGGTAGTCGATCGGCACAAACGCACCCTGCTCCGAGCCGGTCAGCCCGGGTTCGGGCGGGGTCTCGCCGGGTGCCAGGGCGGTGGTGGTGCTCGACCCGTCCTGCCCGGTGGCATCGTCGCCGGTTGCCTGCTCGTCCCCGCCCTGGTCGGCGGCGGCCGCATCGTCGGTTGCGCCGCCGTCGACGGCGGTGTCCCCGGTTCCGGTGTCCCCGGTTGCGGTGTCCCCGGTTGCTGCGTCGTCGGCGGCGGTGTCGTCGGTGCCGGCGGTCGGGGTCTCGCCGCCGTCGGTTGCGATGTCCTCCGCGGCGACCGCGTCGGGGTCACCCAGCGTGGTCGGCGGATTGTCCCCGCCCTCGGTCGTCGCCCCGGCCTCGACCAGCTCGGCCAGCACCTCGGGGTCCACCTCACCCTCGGGCCGCAGCTCGGCGGCCACCGTGGGACGCAGGTCGCCCAGCTCCACCTGCACCCGTTGGCCCTCGATCTGGTCGTTGTAGCGCAGCTCGATGGGGCCGTCGATCGCCCGGGCGATCAGCAGCGCTCCGGTGGCGCCCTCGGGTCCGTAGGTCACCAGCGGCACGTCGCGGCTGGTGTTGTCGACGATCGTCGACGAATCGAACTCGAGGCCACCGAGGGCGCTCGACACCAGGTCGGTGTTCTCGGAGGTGTCGCCGACGACGTCGACGATCACGTCACGAGGCACGGTCGCCTCGCCCGACTCCAGGCCCTGGAACACCCGCAGATAGGTGCGGGCCTCCTCCCAGTCCACCTTCTGGTAGGCACCGTTCGGGGTCGTGTAGTCGTAGGTCGGCAACGGGTAGGTCTTCAGCTGATCCGAGCTGAACGTGCGGAACTGCGCCCCGACGTCCACCAGCTGTTGCACCGTCAGCTGCTGGTCGATCTTCACGACGCCGATCACCGAGTTGGCCACGCCCAGCGCCTTGCCGGGGTTGCGGATGCCGTTGCCAAGCGCCTTGTGGATGAGCAGCTTGGCGAACTGCTGCTGCCGAGGAATCCGGCCCAGGTCGCCGCGCGGGTCGGTCACCCAGGTGCCGTCGGGCTGCTGGTAGCGGAGGTGGCGGGCCCGGGCGTAGGCCAGCGCCTCGTCGCGGTCCAGCACCACGCACCCGGTCTCCTCGACGTTGAGGCCGGTGTTGTCGTCGACCACCGGGTTGGTGAAGTACGCCGGGACGCCGCCCAGCACCTGCACGATCTGCTTGAAGGCACGGAAGTCGATCTGAACGTAGTGGTCGACCGAGACGCCGAAGTTGCGCTTGATCGTCTGGATCAGGTCGGCGGCGCCGTTGGGGCCACCGAGCGCCGAGTTGATCTTGGAGTCGCGACCCGACGGGGAGATCGGCACCAGCGAGTCCCTGGGAATCGACAGCAGCCAGGCCTCGCCGCTGCGCGGATCCACCCGCAGCACCATGATCACGTCGGCCAGCTCACCGAAGTTGTCCCGCCCGTTGTTCACCGGGTCGGACTCGTCCAGCGTGGCGGCGCTGTCGGTGCCGATGATCAGGTAGTTGATCGGATCCTTGGCGTCGCGGGTGTCGTTGCGGGTGGCCTGGCTGACCGACACGGTGTCGATCCGCTGCACGAGCACCCGGGTGTAGAACAGGCCGGCGGCGGCGCCCAGGCAGGCCACCGCCAAGAGGGCGTTGAACCCCACCAGTGCCAGCTGCGGCCAACTTCGATGTCGCTCGCGAGACTTCCATGGCATTCGGGGCACCCGGAAACGATAACGGAGTACCCGCCGAATCACCTCGCGTGGCCGCTCCCCTACGATCCCAACCATGGAGTCCTCTCAGGCGAACGCCGGCGGCGTCGGGGACTCCAGCCACCCGGCGGTGGGTGTGCCGACGGGTCTCGACGTCGACGGTCCGTGGGCGTTCGCAGGTGGTCGATGGTGGTGGGGGCAACCCGAACTCTCCGACGATCCGGGCGTGCTTGACGGCTCCGGCACCTGGACCGTGTGCGTCCCGGCGAAGGGGTCACTCATCGCGGCGCGCTTCCCGCACTCGGTGGCGGCGACCCCGTCGGCATCGCCCCCCTCCCCGCCCACGGCCGACGGTCCGGGTTCGGTCTGGGAGTCCTCGCTGGAGCTCGTCGGCTACACCCACCGGGTCGCCGCCATCCGCGGTCGCATCGCCGACGGCGACGTCTACCAGGTCAACCTCACCCTGCGGCTGGCCGGGCCCCGCCGCAACGATCACCCGGGCGCGTCGGCGATGGCGCTCACGGTGGCGCTGGCCACCACCCAACGGGCGCCCTTCGCCGCCAGCCTGTGCCTGCCCGAGCTCGGGGTGTGGGTGGTGGGCGCATCGCCCGAGCGGTTTCTGCGGCGAGACGGCGAGCTGGTGGTGTCCGAGCCGATCAAGGGCACCGCGCCGACGGCGGCGGGCCTGACGGCGAAGGATCGGGCCGAGAACGTCATGATCTGCGACCTGGTCCGCAACGACCTGGGCCGGGTGTGCCGCCCGGGCACGATCGAGGTGCCCGACCTGTTGCGGGTGGAGCCCCATCCAGGGCTCGTCCACCTGGTGACCACCGTGGCGGGCCGCCTTCGTCCCGAGGTGGGCTGGGGCCAACTCCTCGCGGCGACGTTCCCGCCCGGGTCGGTGACCGGGGCACCCAAGCGGGCGGCCCTCGAGGTGATCGATCGGATGGAGCCCCTGGGACGGGGCCCCTACTGCGGTGCGCTCGGCTGGGTCGACGCCGACGCCCAACGGGCCGACCTGGCGGTCAGCATCCGCACGTTCTGGGCGGCCGGCGACGGCTCGCCTCACTGGCGTTGGACCTTTGGCACCGGTGGGGCGATCACCTGGGACTCACTCGCCGCCGACGAATGGGCCGAGACCGAGCTGAAGGCCGACCGCCTCCTGCGGATCGCCGCAACGCCCCTCGACACCACCGGCGGCCCGCTCGGTGTCGAGGACCCCGCACCACGGACCTGGTGAGCGGCCCGGCAGCTCCCAGGTTGGTAGACAACGTTGATGGCGACCGTGGGCGACCCCTCCCCCCGAGTGCGTTCGTGGGTGCTCGTCGACGGCGGGTTGGTCGACCCGGGCGACCCGCTGGTGGCGGCGAACGATCGCGGGCTGTTGTCCGGCGACGGGGTCTACACGACGATGGGCGTGTTCGGCGGCGTGCCCTTCGCCATCTCCCGCCACCGGCGTCGCCTGCGTGAATCGCTCGCCCACCTCGGGCTCGACGCCGCCGAGGTCCCCTGGGATCGCCTGGCCGGTCTCCCCCGTGAGTTCGGCGTGGCCGACGGACGGCTGCGGATCACGGTCACCGCCGGCCCCGGTGCTCCCGCCGATCCGGTCACCCGCCCCACCGTGTTCGCCACCCTCACCGAGGTGGATCGCTCGACGCCCACGCCGGCGATGGCCGTGGTCACGGGCGGCCACCCCCGTGATCCCGAACGCTTCGACGCGGGCCACAAGACGATCGCCGGGGCGGGCAACACCCGGGCGGTCCTCGCCTGGGCGAGGCGCCGCGGCGCCACCGAGTACCTCTACCCGACCCCGGACGGAGGGTTGAGCGAGGGAACCACCACCAATCTCGTCGTGGTCACCAACGGCGAGGTGGCCACCCCCGACCTGCGCACCGGCTGTCTGCCGGGCATCACCCGCCGGCTGCTGCTGGAGGCGGGCCTGGTCGTCGAGACCGACCACCTGGATCCCGACCACGCCTGCGAGGCCGACGAGGTGATCCTCACCTCGTCGGTTCGGGGCGTCATCCCGGTGGCGTCGGTCGACGGCCATCCCATGCCCGGCCGGGACGGCCCGGTCTGGCGACGCCTCCACGCCTTCCTCGCCGATCTCCAGGCGACGAACCCCGATCCGTAACGCCGACCGCCTGCGGCGCCCGGAGCCTCAGCCGGCCCGCAGGTGGACCACGTCGCCCACGGTCACCTCGTGGCCATCCCCGGCATCGTCGAGAACCACCAGCGCACCGGCGGCGGTGATCGAGTCGGCGACCCCCACCAGCTCCGAAGCGGGCAGTTCCACGCGCACCCGACGGCCGAGCGTGGCCGACCGGGCCTCGAGTGTCGCCCGGAACCCGTCGCGGTCGCCGTCAAGCAGCCGTCGCCACCAGCGTCGGTAGCGGGCGAGCAGCGAGCCGGCGAGCAACCGCCGGTCCACCTCCCTGCCGGTAAGCAGGTTCAGCGAGGTCGCCTCCGGCAGGTCCGCCCGCGGCCCCGGCCGCAGTGTTGATCCCGATGCCCAGCACCGCCACCCGGCCGGTGGCCGCTCCCCGGCGGGGATCGTCGAAGGACTCACCCAGGATGCCGCCCGCCTTCAGCCAGCCACGCTCGGCCCCGGGCGTTCCGCCCCCGGCCACCATCAGATCGTTGGGCCACTTCAGCCGGGCCTCCACCTCTGCCCCATCGAGCACGTCGGCGATCGCCTCCAACGCCGCCAGGCCCATCGCCAACGGCAGGGCGCCCAGCAGTTCCGGCGACGACGGGGCCTCGTGCGCAACGCTCAGCATCAGCGCGGCGCCGGGTCGTGCCTCCCAGCGACGATCCAGGCGGCCCCGCCCGGCGCGCTGTTCGTCGGCGCAGGCCACCGCCCGGGGGGACGCCTTTGCAGGCAACCCGGCCACCATCGAACGCACCAGATCATTGGTGGAGTCACACGATTCCACCCACCGAAGTTCGCCAAATCCGGACGAATCAACTTCCGTCGGGTCGGTCACGAAAAATGATTCCTCGACAAAGTGGCACGACACCCAGGCACCCGGCAACGATAGGCGACGTGTTTTCCAAGGTCTTGATCGCCAACCGTGGCGAGATCGCTGTGCGGGTCATCCGTGCCTGTCGCGAACTCGGCATCACCTCAGTCGCCGTCTACTCCGAGTTGGATCGGGATGCGCTCCACGTGCGTCTGGCCGACGAGGCCTACGCCCTGGGTGGGCAGACGGCCGCGGAGAGCTACATCAACTCGGACAAGCTGATCGAGGTGATCGAGCAGTCCGGGGCCGAGGCGGTGCACCCGGGCTACGGGTTCTTCTCGGAGAACGCCGACTTCGCCCGCCGGATCACCGAGCTGGGCGTCGCCTTCATCGGCCCGCCGCCCGAGGCGATCGAGGTGATGGGCGACAAGATCTCGGCCCGTCACGCCGCCGAGAAGGAGGGCGTCAACGGCGTCCCCGGCACCACCGAACTGATCAAGGGCCCCGAGGACGTCATCGCGTTCGGCAACGAGTTCGGCTACCCGATCGCCATCAAGGCCGCGTATGGCGGCGGCGGACGAGGCATGAAGGTCGTCGGTTCCGCCGACGAGGCCGCAGCGGCCCTCGAGTCGGCCCAGCGCGAGGCGCTGGCCTACTTCGGCCGCGACGAGGCCTACATGGAGCGGTACCTGACCAAGCCCCGCCACGTCGAGGTGCAGACCATCTCCGACCAGCACGGCAACCACGTCTACCTCGCCACCCGCGACTGCTCCGCCCAGCGTCGCCACCAGAAGCTGATCGAGGAGGCGCCCGCCGCCGGGATCCCCGACGACATCATCGCCGCCATGGGCGAGGCTGCGGTCGCCGTGGCCAAGGGCTGCAACTACACCAACGCCGGCACCGTCGAGTTCCTCTATCAGGACGGCGAGTTCTTCTACCTGGAGATGAACACCCGGCTCCAGGTGGAGCACCCGGTATCCGAGCTGATCACCGGGCTCGACCTGGTCGAGCTGCAGATCCGCGTGGCCGCCGGCGAGGAGCTGCCGCTCACCCAGGACGACGTCGTGGTCAACGGCCACGCCATCGAGTGCCGCATCAACGCCGAGGACCCGGCCGAGGGGGCGTTCCTGCCCAGCCCCGGCACCCTCACCAAGCTCGACGTGGCCTCCGGCATCGGGGTCCGCTGGGACGGTGGGTACGAGACCGGCGACGAGATCAGCCAGTTCTACGACAACCTCACCGGCAAGCTGTGCGTGTGGGGCCGCGATCGGGAGCGGGCGATCGCCCGCATGATCCGGGCCCTTGAGGAGACCATCGTCGAAGGCGTGGCCACCACGATCCCCGCCGACCTGGCCATTCTCCGCCACCCCGACTTCGCTGCGCTCGAGCACTCGACCAAGTGGGTCGAGGAGGTGCTCGACCTCACCGGCGTCACCGGTGGCGCCCCGGCGCCCGGCGACGAGGCCGAAGGCGCCGAGGAAAAGGTGGAGCGCAACGTCGACGTTGAGGTCAACGGCAAGCGCTTCGCGGTCAAGATGTTCATTCCCGAGTCCGAGGTGGGCGCACCCGCCGGCGGAGGGGCCGCGCCCCGACCGAAGTCCGCGCGCTCCGGAGGGGAGGAGGCGCCGCAGCCGAAGCCGGGACGGGAGCCGTGGCGGTGCCGATGCAGGGCACCATCGTCAAGCTGTTGGTGGAGGTCGGCCAGGAGGTGGCCGCCGCCGACACGGTGTGCGTCCTCGAGGCGATGAAGATGGAGAACAACGTCGCCGCCGGAGTCGACGGGGTCGTCGCCGAGGTGAAGGTCGAGGCCGGTGCCTCCGTGTCCAACGGCGACGTCGTTGTCGTTACTCCGGCCGACTAGCAGTTCGCCTCGCCGGCTCTTGGCCGGATCGCCCTAACTCGCCGATGCCTGCTCCTGGGCGCGGGCCCTGGTCAGCAGCTTCTCGCCCGAGCGAGGGTGGCTGTGCGCCTCCGACGACTTGCGCACGGCCCGTCGATCGGGCCTTGCGATAGCTGTCGGCGTCCTTGCCCACCCACATCACCGCCTTGCTCTTCGCCCGGATCTCGGCGACGCTGCCGTCGATCTCCGCCGCCCTTCTTGGCCAGCACCCCGGCCAGGTCGTTCATCTGGACGGGGTCGCCACCCAGTTCTGTATCCGCCATGTCTGTCGAATGCTCGTTGTTCAGTGATCTCGTCGTCATCGTGCCCGTCGCCGGGCGACGTTCATCTGGCCGATGTGCGTTCCTGTTGCACGGCTGGGTCTTGGCCACCTCTTGGCTCCGCTCAGCCCGACACCAGCTTCTCCAGGTGGCTGCGGGCCGACGGCCACGTCGTGCTCTTGAATCTGGTGGCGTCCGGGCCTCGCCAGTCCACCTTGGCCACGCGCCCGTCCAGGTCGGCATGACCGACCGGACCCGCTTGGCCCTGCGCCCAGGCTTCTCGAACGTGCGCATCTGCGCAGGTTCATCCCCGAATGCCATGCTGTCGTCCTGGTTGGTGTTGGGTTCACCGTAGGGAGCGGTGTCGGGTTAAGCTCGGGTGCCGGTCCCCGGGGCGCGGACCCGCGGGGATCGCTCAGGTGACTCCACCACGCCCGCGCCCAGGGGCTTTCAACCCGGGCTTTGGGCCTGCTGCCGCCTTGACGCCCTGGGAGAGGGCGCCAGGTGTCGGGCCGAGGATGTCGTCACCCCGGAGGTCTCGAGACTTCCGGGCCATCCCGATACCCTGACGAGATGGACGTCGATGCCGATGCAGGTGTTCGATCAGCTCGGCCAGTGCGTCGGCGCTGTCAGCTGGTTGGTGGCCTCCAGGTCTCACCACCGCATCGGGTGCCGGCTGGCCTCGACTCGCAGATCAGGGCGATCGCGGGCGTTCACCCAGAACAGCGGCTTCAGTCGCAGCACGAATGCCGCCGTGTGTCTTGGGGTGGCGGTCGACCGTTCAGGCGGCTTCTTCCTCGCACCTTCCCCAGCACCTCGACGTGCACCCGGCTCGGTAGATCAGGCCCAGCATCGATTGGGCGATGGCCGCCAGCAGGCCGTACATGGTTCCCAGGACCATCACACCGAAGAGCGCCGCCAGCGACCTGACGAAGTCGCCTGCGGCGGATCCTCCGATAGCGGGCGATCGCCGGAACGTCCATCAGGGGCCACACCGGCGTGGACGACCACCGCCGACAGGATCACCCGGGAAGACCGCCCAGAGGGGCCAAAGAAGACCACGACGATCGTGACCAAGACCATGGTGGCCAGGCTGGTCAGGGGGCTGCGGGCCTGCCCGTCGGCCGCCGCCGTCTTCGACAGGCTGCCGCCGACGCCGATCCCACCGGAGAAGCCCGCCGCGAGATTGGCCGCCCCCGTGCCGACGGCTCCCGGTCGGCGTCGATGTGGTAGCCGTTCTGCGAGGCGAACAGCTGCTGCGCTCAGCGTCTCGGCCAGTCCGACCATCGCCACGGCGGCGCCGCTCGCCAGCAACGCCGAACTCGCCCGCCGACAACTCGGGCAACCCGAGTCCCGGCAGGCCGCGGGCACCCGCCGGCTCGGCGATCCCGGCCGCGGGCATCCACGGCCTGGCCGCCACGAGCCCGCCAACCAGGACCACCAGGCCCCAGGGCACCACCGGGTTCGCCGTCCCGACAAAGCACCACAGGACCGCTGCGCCGGGCGCAACGGTCGCTGGTTGGATCTCGCCCAGGTGCCCGACGATTCCGCGAATGCGACCGACGAGGTTGCCCGACACCCTCGGCAGCCCCAGCAGGGTGGGGAGCTCACCGACGACGATCAGAATCGACAGGCCGAAGGCAAACCCGGTGACGATCGGCTTCGACAGGAAGTCGGCGATCCAACCTGTGCCTGACAGCCCGGGGACGATCAGGATCGCCCCCGAGATCAGTGCCAGCGCCGCCACCAGGCCAGCGACTCCTCCGCTTCGTCCGTCGGCTGCCACGATCGATCCCGTCAGCACCGAGACGGTGGAGACCGGCTCTACGATCAGCTGCGGGGACGATCCGACCAGGGCGTAGACCCCGAGCGCCAACGGCAAGGCGTACAGGCCTGCACCGGCGCACCGGCCAGCCGCATCCCACGACTGTGGAGGATCAGGCCGTCACCACCAGAGCTCGCCAGCAGGTCGCCTCGCAGGTCTGACCGGTTGAACCCGCCTCGCAGCGCAGCGACCATCGGAGCGGCGGCGTCGAGCCGTGGCGAACGACCCGGTGTGCGCTCGGTCATCTCCCAACGAACCTATCGCCCGCCACGGTGCGCCCACCCCGATGCCTGCGCCTCCCTCGGCGGCGGCGGGTCAGTGCCGGTCGCCGACCTGCCAGCCCAAGGAAGCGCCAGTTCGCGCCTCGGTGCCACGGCGCCTGCCACTCGCGCCCGCCCTGGGCGGCCACGAGGCTCAGCTCGTCGCCGCAACCTGGTAGCGCCCAGCGTGGTGGTGACCAGCAGATCCTGCAGACCCTCCGTCATCGCCGAGCTCAACCGCAGACGTTCCACGCCGAGCCCCGTCCGGGTTCGCCGACAAACAGCGTCGTGGGGCTGTCCGGCAGGTCAAACAACGCCGTCCAGCTCAGCGAACCCAGTCGTTCCGGGCTCATCAGGGCCAACAGGGCGCCCTGCCGAAGCCGGGGTGGTGGAGGGTCCACGTCGGGGTCGGTCCAGTCGTCCACGCCAAATCGGGCCAGCTCATGCACCACCGGGCTGAGCTGCCGACCTCGTGGCGTCAGGGCATACACGACCCGCCTGGGTTCGACTCCTCCAGGCGCTCCGCGATTCCCTGGTCCACCAGAAACCGCAGCCGATCCGACAGCAGGTTGGGGGCCAGTCCCGGCAGCCCGTCCCGAAGGTCGGAGAACCGCAGGGGCCCAAAGACGAGGTCGCGAACGATCAGCAGTGTCCATCGCTCGCCCACCAGATCGAGGGCATGGGCCACCGGGCAGGCCTGTTGGTAGGAGCGTCGCTGATGTGCGCCAGGTCGAGTCACGGCGGGAACCCCGGAACGGTTGCGTGGTTGAAAAACCAATACTACGGTCCAACGTACTTCGGCGAGGGGTCGGAGTGCTTACCGAAAGGGCGGCCATGACCACCGTTACCTCCTATCCAAACGGCGTCCCCAGTTGGACCGACCTGGCCACGCCGGACACCGCTGCCGCACGCGCCTTCTACGGTGAACTCTTCGGCTGGTCCTTCGACGAGGACGAGACCGGCGAGACCGGCTACATCATGTGCACCAAGAACGGGCACAGCGCCGCCGGGATGATGACCCTCTCCGACGAGATGGCCGCCTCGGGCATGCCGCCCGTGTGGAGCAGCTACGTGACCGTCTCCAACATCGACGACGCCGCAGCCAAGGTGGAGGGCGCCGGCGGCACGGTGATGCAACCGCCGATGGAGGTGATGGACGCCGGTCGCATGGCCGTCCTGGCCGACCCGGCCGGCGCCGTGATCTGCATGTGGGAGCCCAAGGAGCACATCGGCGCCGAGGTCGTCAACGAACACGGCGCGCTCACCTGGAACGAGCTGATGACCCCCGACCCGGCCGCCGTCGCCCCGTTCTATGCCGAGGTGTTCGGCTGGACCTCCCAGACCATGCCGATGCCGTCGGGCGACTACACCGTGTTCTTCGTCGAGGGCGGCAACGAGAACGGCATCGCCGGCGCCATGAAGCCGCCGATGGAGGGCATGCCGGCGTTCTGGGGCGTGTACTTCCACGTCGACGATGCGGCCGCCACCGTCGAGACCGCCAAGGGCCTCGGCGCCCAGGTGATGATGGAGGCCACCGCCATGGAGGGTGTCGGCACGTTGGCGGCGATGAGCGATCCCACCGGCGCCATGTTCTCGGTCATGACCCCCGAGGCGTCCTAACCGACGACGCGCTTCGGAAGGTCGGATCTGGTCAGCGAAACCCGCTCGGATCCAGGCAGTCGAGGGGCCAGGTAGAAAGTTGGATGGTGGTATAGAATTCCGCCATGGCGTTGAGCATCAAGTCCGACGAGGCAGACCAGCGGGCACGTGAACTTGCCGATCTCACTGGAGAGTCGATCACCGAGGCCGTCACCAAGGCCATCGCTGCGCGCCTTGAGCGTGAGCGTCGGGCGCGGAGGCCACGCCGAAGTGCGCTCGACCTCGCACACCGATTCCAACAGCTGCCGGTGCTGGATCCCCGAAGCGCCGACGAGATCCTTGGGTACGACGCTGACGGCCTTCCCGGCTGATGGTCGTCGACACCTCCGCCATCGCCGCCTTGCTCCTCGGTGAGCCACAGGCGGGACAGATCGATTCCGTCCTTGCCGGGGAGGTGAGGACGACCATCTCAGCCGCCAACTACGTCGAACTGATGGTGGTGGCGGAGAGCCGGACAGGGGCCGAGGGCGCGCTGATCGTCGAACAACTCCTGAGAACCTTCGACGTTGGCATCGAGCCCGTCAGCCCGGACATCGCTCGTGGTGCTCTCGATGGTTGGCGCCGCTTTGGGAAGGGCCGCCACCCGGCGGCGCTGAACTTCGGAGATTGTTTTTCGTACGCGCTGGCGATCTCACGCGACGAGCCGTTGCTCTACGTTGGCAACGACTTCGCTCAGACCGACGTCACGTCAGCCCTCGACGGTTGACGGCGTCCTCAGCCCGACGCCGCGCCCGGTTCCGACCGCCCGGCCGGCCCATCGCCCGGTGACGGACGATGGGCCGGGGTCGGCTACAGCGCCTCGCGGACGTTGTCCCGCAGCTCGATCAGCTCGGGATAGTCCTCGAAGAAGCTCACCTTCTCGTCGACGACCTCGTCGCCCTGCGGCCGATCCTGCTTGACCACCCAGTCGGCGAACGACTCTGCGAAGTCCTCGACGGGGTTGGTGGCCGCGTAGTCGGTGACGTAGGTGGCCTCGTCGAAGCGCTCCAGGTTCGCATCGGCTTCCTCGGCGTCGCGTTCGGCCAGCGTGTAGGTCGGCCAGAACTCCGTTTCGAAGGCGTACAGGTAGGAACCTTCGGCGGGGCACCCCGCGCCCTCGATGGCGAAGATCTCACAGCCCTCAACCGTTTCGGGCTCGACGGGGATCTGGGACGGGCGAAGGCTCACGAGGTGTGCGAACTCGTGGATCATCGTGCGATCCAGCTCCTCCGGCGAGTCGGCGCCCGAGATGTCGAGCGCCAGGACGAACTGCTCGGGATACAGCTTGTTGCGGTCGAGAATGCCGTCGAGGCCACCTTCGGGAGGCGTGCGGATGGCCACGTATCGAGTGATCTCGGGGTGGATATCGGCCGGGAAGAGCTCGTTGAACCGCTCGAACGGCTCCAGCTCCTCGGCGGGGGCATCGCCGACGAGCTGGTCACCCTCGACCACGTAGTCGGCCACGACGTCGAGATCGTCCGAACCGAAGACCTCCTCGAGCGGCTCCACGTCGTCGCCCGCAGCCGGGTCGTCGGCGGCGGTCGTGTCGGAGGCGGCGGTCGTGTCGGCTGCAGCCGTTGTCTCGGTCCCCTCGGCCGTGTCGGTGTCATCGCCACTGTCGCCGCAACCCGCCAGAACAGCGAGGGCGGCAAGGGCCACCGCACCGACTTTCAGCTTCTTCGACAGGGCAGCTCGATTTGTTTGCATGGTGGTCTCCAACCTGGGTCCGTGAGGCGCCGTTCAAGCGCCGCCGGACGATACGCCCGGGCGGGCCGCATGCAATCAGCCATTGTGGGGGATTTCGAGACGGTTCTGCACCTCCCGCAGGGCGGGAATCGACGCGCCATAGTCGGCGGCCGTCGAGGCGTGAGACCGGGCCTCTGCTTCGGCTCCGGCATCGAGGTAGGCCTTGGCCATGAACGAGTGGCACCACCCACGTTCCTCATCGCCCAGCCCCAGTGCTTCGATCCCGATCAATCCGCGCTCCAGCATCGGGATGGCCTCCATCCCGGCACCCATCGCCGCCAGCACGCAGCCACGGGTGTCCACGTTGGCATCGCTCGGGTCGAGTTCAACGGCCTGAGCCGACAGCCGATCGGCCTCGGCGTAGCGATCCTCCAGCCCAAGCACGGCGACGTAGTACGCGGCTGCTCCCATGAACCACTGCTTCGAAGACGGGTCAAGGTCGGGGATCTTCAACAGCTCGGTGGCTGCGGTCAGCTTCACGGACGGCTCGACGTCGGGCCGGATGAGCGCCCCAAGCCACAGTTCCCGCTCGGGCTGGGCGTCCTCGGGCCACAGCAGCAGGCGAAGCATGGCCAAACCGTCGGTCACCCACTCCCCGGCGAGGTCCGAGAGTTGCCTTCCACGAAGGCCAGCGCGCTGATCAGCAACCAAATCTGCGCCGCCACGATCGCCCAGCCAATGGGGCCCGGCCACACGATCAACACGCCGAGCAGTACCAGAAGATTGGCTGTCGCACCCCCGGCCAGGTGAAGCAGCCTGGAACGACGGTATCCGGGCAGCTGCGTTGCCAGTGCCGCCACAAAGCCGCTGCTCGGCCACCACCCCAGCTTCACGTGAACGTTCCCAATCTTCAGACCGAGTTGCCCGCCTACCCCGATCGAGACCGTCCACACATACATCCCGCCGAGCATTGCCCCGAGTGCGTGGCCCAACTCGTGAGCGGCCACCGAGAGCCACCGGATCGGCAGGTACGCCGCCACCATCCAACCGACGGCAGGCCAGTCAGCCCACAGCCCGACGATTGCCAGCACTCCCACCTCGATGAGCGGTTGGACGACCGGGTCGGATCGCTTCGCCTGCACTACAGCACCTGCAGCTTCGTTGAGATGCCGAGACGGCGGGCTGACGGCCAACGCCGATCGGTAGTCAGGAGCATTTCAGCGTCCACCGATTCTGCCGTGGCGATCACCAACGCGTCGGGCAGCTTGAGCGATTTGTGGCGGGCTCGCATGGCAGCTGCGCTCACCGCTATCTCGTCGCCGATCGGAACCACGGCAATTGGCAACGTGGCAACCATGTTGCGCACCAGGTCAACCAACTCGGCGCCCTCTCTCGATGGACCAACCAGAATCTCTGCGAGCACCGAGGCAGGCATCGCCAACGATTGGTTGGCTCCAATGGCCTCGCAAAGTGTCTTGGTTGCCGACTCATGGTGAGCGTCGGCCGAGTCGAGGAAGCCGATGATGACTCCGGCGTCCAGAATGGTCAGTCCCATTCGTCGCGCAGCTTGTCGAGCTCGTCGGGTTCGTAGACACCCGTCAGCGCCCCAGCGAACTCGGCCAGCACATCATCGGCGCGTTCGAAGGTCACCCGCCCGGGCCCATCAGATCGAGCTATGAGTCGATCGCCCACCTCGAACCCCGCAATGCGGAACGCCTCAGCGGGGATGGTCACCTGCCGCTGGGAACTCACCCTCGTGGTTCCCTTGCGCCGATTCTTTACTTCTGCCATGGATCTAAAAGTAACTCCGGCACGCTCGATCGGCAACGCCCTTGGGGATGTTCAGCCGAGGAAGCGGCTCGGGGTTCCGGTCCAGGTGATGTAGAGGCCGTCGCGGGCGCGGGTGGCCGCCACGTACAGCAGGCATTTCTCCATCTCCAGGTCCGCGGCGTGCTGCACCGGGTCGGAGTCACGGTCGGTCATGGAGAAGGCCAGCGGCACCTTGGCATCATCGGCGTCCACCACGATCACCCGCTGATACTCCAGGCCCTTCATGCGGTGCATCGTGCCCAGCCGCACCCCTTCCTGGTTGGGCAGGTCCTTCTGCGGCAGTCGACAGACGGTCACACCCTGCCCTTTCAGCGCAGCACCGACCCGGTCGAGCGACTTGTTGGTGCGTGCCGCGATTCCGATCTCGATCGGGTCGATCCCCTCGTCGATCCACGCCCGCACCCGGGCGACCACCGCCTCGTCGTGCTCGGCCGCCGTGGTGAACCCGGCCAGATCCGGCTCGGGTCCCGAGCGGAGGCTGTGGTACCCGGCAAAGGTGTGGGCATCGCTGCCACCATCGAGATCGTCGAACACCGGGCCGCTTTGATCTGATGAGGTGTCGGCCTCGCCCAGCATCGCCAGGCTCCACGACATGATCTCGTGGGTGGTCCGGTAGTTCAGCTTCAGCTTGGATGACCGCCCCACCACCTTGATGCCCACCTTCGACAACGACGAGCGCCGGTCGTAGATGCGCTGGTGGCTGTCCCCCACGATGAACAGGTCGTCGGGACCCTCGGCCACCAACGCCCGCAGCAGCCGCCACTGCGTCTCGTGCAGGTCCTGTGCCTCGTCCACCACCACGTGCTGATAGGGCTTGAGGTCTCGCAGGGCCAGGTAACCCGCAGCGGCGGCTGCGAGTTGCGGGTGGGTGCGGGCACCCGCCTCGTTCAGCGCCCGCTCGAAGTCCTCGATGGCCTTCCACACCTCGGCCCGCTTACGGCGGCTCAGCGGGATCCCCCGCCCGGACCGGCTGACGGCGAAGTAGTCGGCCCGGCTGCGGCAGTCGTTGGCCAGCACCACCTGTTCCCACTCGTTGATCAGGAACTCGCCGGTGAACTCGTCCACGATGCCCCGGTCGAGCACCACCCGGTCGGCAAATCTCCTGCAAGCCTGGGAGTCGGCCACGCTGGGGGCCTTGCCCTCCGCCTCCTGCACCACCCGGTAGGCCAGCTTGTCGACGTTGAGCACGTCCACCA
>JAWKIE010000024.1:0-73263 GCA_041394485.1 Microthrixaceae bacterium | reverse complement strand
TCCGAGCGGGAAACGCCGCCGGGCGTCGATACGCTCGACCGATGGAATCAGCGCTCTCCACCCGGGACCTGGCCAAGACCTTCGGTTCCAACGTCGCCGTGGCGGGCCTCAACCTCGAGGTGCCGCGCGCCAGCTGCTTCGGGCTGATCGGTCCCAACGGCTCGGGCAAGACCACCACGATGCGCATGTGCGCCGGCCTGCTCCGGCCCGACCGCGGCGCCGCGTGGGTGGACGGCGTCGACGTGTGGGCCGACCCGGTGGAGGCCCGCCGTCGCATCGGCGTGGTGCCCGACCCGCTGCTGCTGTTCGAGCGGCTGAGCGGGATCGAACAGCTGGTCCACACCGGCCTGTTGCGCAACCTTGGCCGGGCGGAGACCGAACAGCGGGCGAACGGGCTGCTCGAGGTGTTGGGATTGACCGAGGCGGCGGGTGAGGCGATCGGCGACTACAGCCACGGCATGCGCAAAAAGCTGTCGCTGGCCGCCGCGATGCTGCACCGTCCGGCGCTGCTGCTGCTGGACGAGCCCTTCGAGGGCGTCGACCCCGTGTCGGCGGTGACCGTGCGTCGCGTGCTGGACCGGTATCGAGATGCCGGTGGCACCGTGGTCGTGTCCAGCCACGTCATGGAGGTGCTCCAGAAGTTCTGCGACCACGTCGCCATCATCCGCCGTGGCGAGGTGCTGGCCTCGGGGTCGATCGAGGAGTTGTCGGCCAACAGCACGCTGGAGGACGCCTTCATCGCCATCGTGGGGGAGGCCCCGACCGACGCGGCGCTGCTGGACTGGATGGACGCCCCCGCGTGACCGACCTGGACCTGGCGCCTGCGCCGTCGCCGATCACCCCGGTGGTGGCCCACGCCGCCCCGGTGCCGCTGGGCGCGCTCGGTGCCACCCGGCGGATTCTGGCGCTCAAGGTGGCGCTGCTGACCTCGCTGGCCCGCACGTCGCTGATGCACGCGATCGGGCTGGGCCTCGGCACGGTCGCCGCCGGCATCTTCGCCGGCGGGATGGGGCTGGGCATCGCCGCGGCCGCTCGAACCTCCGACTGGATCGATCCCGTGCTGGTGGTCGGCGCCACGATCCTGCCGGTGGTCGCCATGCTCTTCGGCGCGATGGTGGGCTCGGAGGGCACGATCGATCCTCGCCGCCTGGCGGTGTTGCCGCTGTCCAACTCGGCGCTGTCGGGCGGGGTCCTGGCCTCGGCGCTGGTGGGCCCGGCCGGGGTGGCGGGCGCGCTGTTGTGTGTCGGCGTGATCGCCGGCTACCTCCCGATGGGGCCGGGCGCCCTGATCGTGCAGGTGGCCACCCTCGGGCTGTTGGTGCTGGTGGCCACCTCGGCCCGGCTGATGACCAACGTGCTCGGCATGCTCGGGAGGCCGTGGACGGCGCCGCCAACCTCCTGACCGCCTCCGCCGCCTGTTGCTCGCCGCCGCCGCTCCACCGGTCAGCTACCTGATCACCCGTCCCGGCGAATGGTGGGACCGTGCGGCGTCCACCCTGGCGTGGACCCCCACCGCCCAGCTGGCCCGGGCGATCACCGACGCCGGTGCCTCACCGGGCTCGGCGCTGGGGCACCTGGTGTTGGGCCTGGCGGTCCTCCCGATCCTGTTCGTGCTCCACGGGCGCACCTTCCGGGCGTTCCTGGTGGCCACCCCGGCGCCGGCCCGCCTCGCGGCGGTCGTAGTGCCGAGGGAGGCGGCCCTACCCGCGCTGGATCCCCGAGTCGCCGGCCTGGACGGTGGCGGTGCGCTCGGTGCGGCTGAAGCTGCGCATGCCCCGGCTGATCACCGGATACGTAGCGGCGCTCGCGCTGGGTATCGGCGGATCGCTGGCCGTCGTGCTGTCCTCCGGTGAAACCCGCAGCCCCACCCTGGTGCTGTTGGCACGGCCGCCCAGTTCTCGGTGATCTTCGACAACCAGAACGCACTGGGCACCGATGGCCGGGCGCTGGGCGGCGACCTGCTGGCCAACGGCGACCTTCGCCACCTGATGGGGCAAGCGGATCGCCGCCATGTTCTCGGGGCCTCCCGAGGTGGCGGTGCCCCCTGATGGCGGCGGCCCTCACCGGCGGCTGGTCGCTGGTGCCGGTGGGGCTGCTGCTGGGCGCCGGGTCGGCGGTGCTCGCCTGGGGTGGCGATGTTCGTCAGCGTCAACGCCCCGGTGGCTCAACCGGAGTCGTCCAATCCGTTCGCGTCCGCCGACGCCGGGCAGGGGTGCCTCTCCGGCGTGTTCCTCGGCATCAGCCTGGCGCTGCTGGGCCTGGTGACGATCCCCCCGGCGCTGGCCATCGGCTACCTCGGCCCCGGCCGTCCGCTGCTGGTCGTCGGTCTGGTGGTCGGTTCGCTGGCGTTGGACGTCGGCCTGGGGCGCTGGCCGAGCGGAGCGCCACCAACATCCTGCGGGGCCGGGTCGACCGGGTGTCA
The DNA here is from genome assembly GCA_041394485.1 of Microthrixaceae bacterium. Classification (GTDB taxonomy): domain Bacteria; phylum Actinomycetota; class Acidimicrobiia; order Acidimicrobiales; family Microtrichaceae; genus Microthrix. The sequence continues at coordinate 70,841 of JAWKIE010000024.1, read as the reverse complement.
CCGCCGTCACCCCCGGTAAGCGAGCCTCAACCCACTTCTGGTCGGAACCGGTCGCGCATCAGTCGGCGGCGGGCCCGCCCGCCACTCGTGGCGCCCCTCGCGCACAGCGGTGGCCGAGACCTCGCCGAACTCGGCGGGGAGGTGTAGGCGGTGTTGCTCCGGCACGGTCCACCCGTCCCGGGGGGCAACCGCCACCCGGGGGAGCGACGCCAACGCCCGGTCGCGCCCGGGGGTCGTGGTCGTAGAACCTCAGCTCGTGGAGCTGGTGCCACTTGTCGGCGCCCATGACCACCGCGTCGTAGCCGCGGGCCACCTCCGCGATCAGCCGGGCGTCGACGACCACCACCTCGACCCTGCCGAGGCCGGTAACGCCGGCACCGGGGTCGTCGGGCCGGCCGCCGGATTGGACGTCGGGCCGGCCGCCGGGCCGGGTGCCGGGCCGGGCCGCAATCCCCCGATGGTCGGCGTAGCGGCGCAGGGCGGCCCGCCGTTGCTCGAGTGAGTCGTCGAGGTGCTCCTTGTCGAACCCCGAGCGGCTGAGGGCGAAATCCAGACGGTCCAGCCCGAGTTGCGAGATCGCCGCCTCGGCGATGGCCACGTGGGCCACGGTGAGCGGATCGAACGAGCCCGGATAGACGCCGCGGCGCGGCCTGGCCGAGGCCATCACGCCCGGTTGCGCCGGTCCAACATCATCTCGAAGAAGGCGACGATCCAGTCACCCACCATCGTCTGGGTGACGCCCCGGTCCAGCGAGGCCAGGCCCTGCCGGGTCTCCTCCTCGCCGATCCGCTCCCGTCGGTCCAGCGTCAGCAGGTGCGACAGCTCGGGGGTGTACTCCGGGTGGCCCTGGAATGACATCGCCGATCCGATCGCCATGCCGGCGACCGGGCACTCGGGGCCCTCGGCGAACACGGTGACGCCCTCGGGCGGTCTCACCACCTGGTCCTGGTGGGACGCGATCAACCGGAACGTGTCGGCCGTCGGCGTCATCCACGGCTGGTGGGCGGTGACCCGATAGGGCTGCACCCCCACCCGAAACAGCGAGGTTCGCTCCACCGTGCCGCCCAGCGCCCGGCCCAGCAGCTGATGGCCGAAGCAGTCCCCGACGAAGGGCCGGTCCTCGGCGACCAGGGTGCGCACCAGATCGAGTGAATCGTCGAGCCACGGCAGGTCGTCGGCCACCATCGAATGCGCCGACCCGGTGGTCATCCAGCCGTCGGCCACGTCGAGGTCGGCGGGCAGCTCGCCCCGGTCGAGGTCGACCTGAACGAGCTCGACGTCGTGGTCGGCGAAGAACGAGGCGAACAGCTCGGGGTAGTCGCCGCCGGCGGCCTGGGCGGCCGGCGCCACCCGTCCACACATCAACAGGCCGATGCGCATGGGTGGATCCTCCTCGATCGGGGGGTCGAAACGGTTCCCGGTTGTGAACCGGGGCGCCCGCGGGCCACACTGGGGGAGTGACCAGCAACATGTTGCTCGTAGTGCGCTAAGGCGCACACCCGATACCTGCCGTTCGCGTGTGTGATGACCTCCCCCAGCGGGAGGTCATCTGCGTTTTCGGCGCCGGCGTCCGGCCACTCGCTCATCGCACCATCGAAGCACACCGCCCAACCCCCACAGGAAGCCAGCATGGACTCCACGACCTCAGATGACACCGCCGAGCGCATCAACGGCGGCCAGGCGCTGATCCGCTCGCTCGAGCTGGAAGGCACCGACACGATCTTCGGGCTGCCCGGCGGCGCCATCCTGCCGGTGTACGACCCGATCATCGACAGCCCGATCCGCCACATCCTGGTGCGCCACGAGCAGGGCGCCGGACACATGGCCGAGGGGTACGCCCACGCCACCGGGCGCCCCGGCGTGGCCATGGTGACCCGGGCCCGGCGGCCACCAACATCGTCACCTCACAGTGACGCCTACGGGACTCGGTGCCCATGGTCTGCATCACCGGGCAGGGTGGGCACGGCGTCGCTGGGCACCGACGCCTTCCAGGGAGGCCGACACGGTGGGCATCTGCTCGGTCACCAAGCACAACGAGCTGGTGACCTCGGCGGCCGACATCCCGCTGAAGGTTCGCCAGGCGTTCCACCTGGCGACCACCGGGCGGCCTGGCCGGTGCTGCTCGACATCCCCAAGGACATCGTCGATCCCAACAACCCGGCGGCGGGTTCGACTGGCACTGGCCCACCGACGAGGAGGTGCCGACTCCTGCCCGGCTACCGGCCCACCACGGCCGGGCATCCGCAAGATCCGCGAGGCCGCCGAGATGATCATGGCCGCCGAGCGGCCGGTGCTCTACGTGGGCGGCGGCATCCTCAAGGCCTGCGCCGCCGAGGTGCTGCGGAGCTGGCCGAGCTGTTGAAGATCCCGGTGGTGACCACCCTGATGGCCCGCGGGGCGTTCCCCGACGACCACGAGCTGTGTCTGGGCATGCCCGGCATGCACGGCAACTACACGGCGGTCACCGCCATGCAGCGCAGCGACCTGTTGATCGCGCTCGGCAGCCGGTTCGACGACCGGGTCACCGGCAAGCTCGACGAGTTCGCCCCCGAGGCCAAGGTGGTGCACGTCGACATCGACCCGGCCGAGCTGGGCAAGGTGCGCAACGCCAACGTGCCCATCGTGGGCGACGCCCGGCGGGTGATCGAGGCGCTGGTCGCCGAGGTGCATCATCTGGGCGGCGCCGAGGCCTCCACCGACATCACCGCCTGGCGCTCCACGGTGTCCGGATGGCAGGAGACCTTCCCGCTGGCCTACGAACAGTCGGGCGCCGGCGAGCTGCTCAAGCCCCAGTACGTGCTCGAGCAGCTGCGCGACCTGTCGCCCGAGGACACGATCGTGGCCTCCGGGGTGGGCCAGCACCAGATGTGGACCAGCCAGTTCTGGCGTTCCGCCACCCCTACACGTGGATCAACCCGGCGGCCTCGGCACGATGGGGCTCCGGTGCCGGCGGCGACTGGCGCCAAGGTGGGCATGCCCCATCGCACGGTGTCGGTGGACGGCGACGGCCTGTTTTCAGATGACCGCCCAGGAGCTGGTGACCGCGGCCACCGAACGCATCCCGGTCAAGGTGGCCATCCTGAACAACGCCTACCTCGGCATGGTTCGCCAGTGGCAGGAGATGTTCTACGAGGAGCGCTACTCCGAGGTGTACCTCAGCCCGGATCTGCCCGACTACGTCAAGTGGGCCGAGGCGATGGGCTGCGTGGCGTTCCGGGTGGAGGCGCCCGAGGACGTGGCGCCCACCATCCGCAAGGCCAACGAGATCGACGACCGCCCGGTGGTCATCGAGTTCCGCACCGACGCCTCGGAAAAGGTGTTTCCGATGGTGCCCTCCGGCAAGGGCAACGACGAGATCGTCGTGTCGCAGGACCCGGCGGCGAACCGGCCCGGCGCCCAGTTCGAGGGGGAGGCCGCACCGGTCGGCCTCCCGGCCACCAACGACGAGGAGACCCAGCGATGATCGACGAAGTGCGCCACCACGTGTTGTCGGTGCTGGTCGAGGACAAGTCCGGCGTGCTCGCCCGGGTGGCGGGGCTCTTCGCCCGACGCGGGTACAACATCGAGTCGCTCGCCGTGGCGCCCACCTCCGACCCCGGCCTCAGCCGCATCACGATCACCGTGAACGTCGACAAGGCGCCGCTCGAGCAGATGGTCAAGCAGCTCAACAAGCTGGTGAACGTCCTGAAGATCACCGAGCTGGACCCGCGCGAGTCGGTCGAGCGCGAGCTGATGCTGGTCACCGTCAGGGCGGAGCCCGATCGTCGACGCGAGGTGATCGAACTCACGCAGGTGTTCAACGGCCGGATCCTCGACGTCGGCCATCATGCGATCACCGTGGCGCTCGACGCACGGGCCGACCGGTTGGACACCTTCGAGGCGCTGTTGGTGCCCTACGGCGTGGTGTCGCTGCAGCGCACCGGTCGTGTGGCGCTACCCAAGATCGCCGATCAGGCCTCGTAGCCGGGACCGGTCGATCGAGGCCCGACGGCGGTCAGGAGGGCGCAGCGTCCTTCTTGGGGCCGCAGTTCTCCAGCAGCTCCTCGAGGTCCAGCGTGAGCGTGGGCGACAGGCGCTCGGCGAAGTTCTCCAACCCGCCCAGGTCGATCAGGTCGGACAGCGTGATGCGGGGCATGAACCCGAAGGTGATGCAGGCCGCCCCGTCGAAGTCGTAGCCCTCGTTGGCGTAGTGGTTGATCAGCAGCTTCTCGAGGTGCGTGTTGCCGCAGGGGTCGACCGCATCGGTCACCGGCTTGGGCAGCGGGCCGACGCCGTCGGCGGTTCGCCGGGCCAGCTCGATGACCAGATCGCCGGTCTCGGCGTCGAGGCCCCCTGGATGCACTCGGTGAACTTCGTCCTTGGTCTCGTCCGCACCCAGACGGGTGACGTACTCCTCGGCGATTCGGGCGCCGAGCACGTCGGGTGGGATGCAGCTGCTGATCGCGTCGCTGACGATGCCGGTGCCGGACAGGGTGAGGTCGACGAACCGGCCGTTGGTCGTCAACGTTCGGATGTCCACCGGATCGAGCATCGACGCCTCGCGCTCGAGGCAGGTCTGCTGGTCGGCCGACACCTCGACCCCGGCGGTGGACGTGTCCCCCAATCCGGGTACCCCGGCTCCGTCGATCAGCTGGGCGATCGGGGCACCGAGGCCGGCGATCACCTGCACCTCGGTGGTGTCGGACCCGACCTCATCCGGTGGCGAGGCCGTTTCGCCCGTGGCGTCGGCACCCGACGCCACCTCGGGGTTGCGCGCCTGCCGGGCCAGTTCCTCGTCGCTGAGCGAGCAGGCTGCGGCCATCAGCATGAGCACTGCCAACAGCGCCGCCGCGGCGGGCCTCGGTGCACGGACGGTTCGCAGGGGCACCACGCGAGGATAGCGAGCGAAGGCCCGTATCCAACGATGCGCAGGCGTCAGCCGGCGCCGGCGCAGCTGGTGGCCAGGTTGGTGATCTCGGCCTCCAGGCTGGGCGGCACGTCGCCGCCCTGGCCCAGCTCGATCAGGTCGGACATCGTCAGCTTGCCGCTGAGCCCGTCGGCGATGCACTGGGCGGTCGCCGACGGCAGCCCCTGCTGCTCGAACTGGTCGACGAACAGGTCGCCGATGATGATGTCACCGCAAGCGTCCAGCAGGTCGAGCACCGGCTGGGGGATGTCGTCGGTGCCGCTGCCGGCGGCCTCGGAGGACTGCATGATGACGTCGCCGACCTGCCCGTCCAGCTCGGTGTCGAGGCAGCTGGTGAACTCGGGGTTGGGCTCGCTGCCCAGCGACTTGAAGAACTCGTCGGCAAACACCTGGCTGAGCGCATCCGGGGGGATGCACGTGTTCATCGCGTCGGTCACGATTTGGGTGCCCTCAGGCGACAGCCCGGAGAAGTCGTCGTCGTTCTGGACCGAGTCGGCGTCGGCGGCGGACAGGCCGGAGGCCTCACGATCGAGGCAGCTCTCGACCTCCGGACCGAACGCGTCCTCCGGCGAACCGGTGTCCAGACCGGGCAGCGAGACCGCCTCGTCGCCCAGCTTGGAGCCCAGGCCGATGTTGGAGCCGCTCAGGCCGCCCGCATCGGAGGTGGTGGGTTGACCAACCTCGGTGCTGACCGGGCCCGCCGACGTGGTGGCGGTGCCGGCCGTCGTGTCGGGGGCGGCGGTGGTGGCGCTGGAGACCTCGCCCAGCTTGGTGCCACAGCCCACCGTCAGGCCGACGAGGACGGCGATCCCCAACAGGCTGACCAGCGGGCTGGTGGAGGGGCGGCGCGGACCTCGGTTGCTTGAAAATCGGCTCACGGCAGGTGACGTTATCGCCATCGGCCCCCACTTTCCGCCACGATCGCCAAAAGACCGCCGTGAAGGTCCCCCACGTCGTGCGTGGGAACTCGCACCGGATCGGGCCCCGACGGACGCCGACGCCCGTCCGAGGGGTGGGGCCCACTTCCGGGCCGGGGACTGCCGGCGCCTACGATGGTGCGTTCTCCAGCCTCGACGATCCGTTGGTTCTGGACCGATCCTCCCACCACGAATGGAGCCCGACATGGCCACCGTGTCCTACGAGCGCGACGCCGACCGATCCCTCATCGCCAACCGCAAGGTGGCCATCCTGGGCTACGGCTCCCAGGGTCACGCCCACGCCCTCAACCTGCTCGAGTCGGGCATCGACGTGCGGGTCGGCCTTCGAGAGGGTTCGGCCTCCCGGGCCAAGGCGGAGGCCGCCGGCCTGAAGGTGACCGACCTGTCCACCGCCTCGGCGGAGGCGGATCTCATCATGATCCTGCTGCCCGACACCGACATCGGCCCCGCCTATGAAGAGCACGTCGCCCCCAACCTCCAGGATGGCGACGCCATCTTCTTCGCCCACGGCTTCAACGTGCGCTTCGGCTACGTGACCGCGCCCGAGGGCGTCGACGTGGCCATGGTGGCGCCCAAGGGCCCGGGTCACCTCGTGCGCCGCACCTACACCGAAGGCGGCGGCGTGCCGTGCCTGATCGCCGTGGCCCAGAACGCCACCGGGTCGGCACGCGAGCTGGCGCTCGCCTATGCCGACGCCATCGGCGGCAGCCGCGCCGGGGTGTTGGACACCACCTTCGAGGAGGAGACCGAGACCGACCTGTTCGGCGAGCAGGTGGTGCTGTGCGGCGGCCTCACCGCCCTGGTCCAGTCCGGTTTCGAGACGCTGGTCGACGCCGGCTATCAGCCCGAGTCGGCCTACTTCGAGTGCCTCCACGAGCTGAAGCTGATCATCGACCTGATGTACGAGCAGGGCATCTCCGGCATGCGCTACTCGATCTCCACCACCGCCGAGTACGGCGACCTCACCCGTGGCCCGAGGGTGATCAACGACGGCGTGCGGGCGGAGATGCGCAAGATCCTCGACGAGATCCGCAGCGGCGAGTTCGCCTCCGAGTTCATCGAGGAGGTGCGCTCGGGCGGATCGAAGTTCGCTGAGCTGCGCAAGGCCGGTGCCGAGCACCAGGTGGAGCAGGTCGGCGCCGAACTGCGCTCGATGATGCCGTGGATCTCCCAGGGCAAAGACAAGGTGGAGGACATCTCCGGCGGCGACTGAGTCCGTCGGCGGGGTTCCACCTGCCAGACTGCCCCCTCCGCACATCGTGAGCAGGGGAGCACCACATGAAGCTGGGCATTTTCGACGGCAAGTCCGGGCCGAACGTCACCATCGACGACTACGTGGCGACGGCCCGGGCGGCCGCTGACGACGGGTTCGACAGCTACTGGCTCCCGCAGATCTTCGGCATGGAGGCCCTGACCCTGTTGGCGATCGTCGGCCGGGAGGTGCCGGACATCCAGCTGGGCACTTCGGTGGTGCCCACCTACCCCCGGCACCCGGCGACGATGGCGGCTGAGGCGTTGACCGCCCAGAAGGCCTCTGGTGGCCGCCTCAACCTGGGCATCGGCCTCAGCCATCAAATGGTGATCGAGTCGATGTTCGGCATGAGCTTCGAGCGGCCCGCCGATCACATGAGCGAGTACCTGGAGGCGCTGACGCCCCTGTTGCGCGGGGAGGCCTCCGACGCATCCGGCGAGCGGGTCTCGGCCCACCTGGCCCTCGAGATCGGCGCCGACCCGGTGCCGCTGCTGATCGCCGCGCTCGGCCCGAGGATGCTGCGGCTGGCGGCCGAGCACGCCGACGGCACGATCACCTGGATGACCGGCCCGAAGGCGCTTGCCGACCACACCATCCCCACGCTGAACGCGGCCAGGGACGACCTGGGTCGTCCACCGGCGCGGGTTGCCGCAGCGCTGCCGGTGGGGGTCACCGAGGACGTGGCCGGTGCCAAGGAGTTCGCCGCCAAGGCCTTTGCGGTGTACGGCGTGTTGCCCTCGTATCGGGCGATGCTCGACCGGGAGGGCGCCGAGGGCCCGGCCGACGTCGCCATCATCGGCTCGGCCGACGAGGTGACCAACCGCATCGGCGAGTTGGCCGACATCGGCGTCACCGACTTCGCCGCCGTCGAGTTTCTGGGCGGCGAAGACGCTGCCGCCACCCGCCAGGTGCTCACCGGCCTGCTGTAGCGCGGGGAACGCCCCGAGCGGAGCGGGTGGCACGGGCCTGCGTGGCTGGGAACGCCCCGAGCGGAGCGGAAAGCACAGCTATTGCCGGGTGAGGCTCCAGCCGGTGGGACGGCCGTGCTCCCAGGGCATCAGGCCGTGAAACTGACGGGGGTCGTCGTCGAACATCAGCGGAAGAAAGTGAGCGTCGCCCTCGTGGAAGTCGAGCCCGCTGGCGGCCCGTGTGGCGGGGTCGCACCAGGCCATCAGCCGGGAGCGGGGCACCCACAACAGCTCGCCCTCGTCGTTGGACGGCGGAACCTCGCCGGTCCAGCCGGTGATCAGAAACAGAAACCCGAACCAGTCGTCACCGCCGGGCCCCTCGAACCCGGGCCATGAGATCGTGCCCCGAAGGCGGAGCTCGGTGGGCACGATCAGGGCCTCCTCGTACAGCTCCCGGGTGATGCTGGCGACGACGTCCTCGTCGGGCTCGACCTTGCCGCCCAACCCGTTGTGTTTGCCATCGGCCCGGTTGGTCCGGTGCACCAACAGCACCGAGTCGGCCTCACGGTCCCAGACGAACCCGAGGGTGCCGAGGACGGGCCGATAGCGGCCGCCGATGGTCGGGTTGGCGTCGCCGTGGGCGTCAGCCACGAAACCGCCCGCCGCCGGCGCCCGGCTCGATGACGTCCTCGGAACCCTCCTCGTGAATCTCGCGGATCGGGTCGTCGACGTTGTCCCACTCCAGCCGGAGGGCCCTCGAGATGTCGGCGTGCATCGCATACCAGGCGGTGATGTAGGTGAGCTCGACGATCTCCTCGTCGTCGAGATGCTGCTGAAGCTCGGCGAAGACCGCGTCGGGCACCCGCCCGTGGGCGCCGACCAAGCCGTCGGTGTAGGCCAGCACCGCCCGTTCGGCGGGAGTGAACTCCTCGGACAGCTCCCAGGCGCAGATCGCGTCGATCTTGGCCTCGGACATGCCCAGGCCCCGGCACGACTTGCGGTGCTGGCTGTAGACGAAGTTGCTCTGCCGCAGCCATCCGGCGCGGGTTTGGCCCAGCTCGCGCAGCATCGGGTCGAGCTTGCGCCCCGGGTCGCGGTACAGGGCGAACCCGGAGAGGTTGTGGGCGAGCACGTCAGGCGATGCGGCGAACGTCGTCCACCAGTCGCCAGGCGACCCGGTGGCGGTGCCCGGCTCGGCCACCGGGTCCTTGTCCCCGAAGATGTAGGAATAGGTGGCGGCGACCCGTGGGTCGGTCACCTCGTCGAGCGGTACCTGGCGCAGTCTCCCCATGGGCAGGAGGGTACGGGACCGCACCGGCCGGTGGCGGACCGCCAGAAAACCCGACCTTGTAAGTCGGGTTTCAGCCCTCGTAGGCTCGGCGACCCGAGCGAGCCATCCCTTCCCACGAGACAGAGGCGAACAGCAGATGAGCGACGAGACGGCAGCAGCCCAGGGCTTCGAGACCCTGCAGATCCACGCAGGCCAGGAGCCCGACCCGACGACGGGCGCACGGGCGGCGCCGATCTACCAGACGACGGCCTACAACTTCCGGGACGCCGCCCACGGCGCCGCGCTGTTCTCGCTGCAGGAGATCGGCAACATCTACACCCGCATCATGAACCCCACGCAGGGGGTGTTCGAGGCGCGAATCTCGGCGCTCGAGGGCGGCATCACCACCGCCGTCGGCCTGCCGGGCGCCCTGGCCACGGCCAGCGGCATGGCGGCGGAGACCTACGCGATCATGACGCTGGCCGAGGCCGGGTCCCACATCGTGTCGGGCACCTCGCTCTACGGCGGCACCTACAACCTCTTCCACTACACCCTGCCCAAGATGGGCGTCGAGGTGAGCTTCGTGGAGGACCCCAGCGACATCGAGTCGTGGAAGGCGGCGGTCCGCCCCAACACCAAGGCCTTTTACGGGGAGACGATCGGCAACCCGAAGAACGACGTGCTCGACATCGAGGCCGTGGCCGCCGCCGCCCACGAGGCGGGGGTGCCGCTGATCGTCGACAACACGATCGCCACGCCGTTCCTGTGCCGTCCCCTGGAGCACGGCGCCGACATCGTCGTGCATTCGGCCACCAAGTTCATCGGCGGCCACGGCACCTCGATCGGTGGCCTCATCGTCGATGGCGGATCGTTCGACTTTGGCGACGCGGAGAAGTTCCCCGGCTTCAACGAGCCCGACCCCAGCTACAACGGCCTCACGTTCTGGCCGTCGTTGGGCCCCGGCTCGTTCATCCTGAAGGCGCGCCTGCAGTGGCTGCGCGACACGGGCGCGGCGATCTCGCCGTTCAACTCGTTCCTCATGCTTCAGGGCCTGGAGACGCTGTCGCTGCGGATGGAGCGTCACATCAGCAACGCCGCCGCCGTCGTCGAGTTCCTCGACGGACACGACCAGGTGGAGCGCGTGAACTACGCCGGGTTGGGCTCGTCCCCCTGGGCCGCCCAGGCGCAGAAGTACGTGCCCGGTGGCGCCGGTTCGGTGCCCAGCTTCGTGATCAAGGGCGGACGTGAGGCGGGCGAGAAGTTCGCCAACGCTCTCGAACTGCACAGCCAGCTGGCCAACATCGGCGACGTCCGGTCGCTGGTCGTGCACCCGTCGTCCACGACGCACAGCCAGCTCAGCGACGACGAGCAGCGCTCGGCCGGCGTCGAGCCGGGCCTGGTGCGGCTGTCGGTGGGCCTCGAGACGATCGAGGACATCATCGCCGACCTGAAGGTGGGCTTCGCCGCCGCCCAGGGCTGAGCCCCGGGTTCCCTCCTGACGTCTCGCGAGGATGTCACCCGGGCTCGATCCGGGTGACATCTTCGCGAGGGGTCACCAACATGTCACCCAGGTACAGGCTGGGTGACATGTTCGCGTGTGGGCTGCGTCTGCTCGGCCCGTTGCGGTCCCGGTGGCCGCCGCTGCCGCCGCTGTTGCCGCCGATGCCCGGGCCCACGACCCGGTGCCGTCCGCCTGCGCCGGGTCAGCGGTCGAGGCGAAGGTGCGGCGCGCCCCGGTCGACCGTGAGCACACCGGTCTCGCCGAGGAGGTCGATGGGGTCGCCGCCGGCGTCGAGCAGCTCGGACGACGAACACCCCACGGCCAGCACGAAACCCTTGGCCTCACCCTCGAGCAGGGTCACCTCGGCAATGAGTCGGCCGGCGTCGGCCTCGTCGCCGTGAGCGTCGACGACGAACACGTCGTAGCGGCCGTCGGCCAACGGGGCGTCGGGGGTGCGGTCCTCGTCGGTGGTGCTCACCGGCGGGAACCTACCGGAACACGCGAACCGGGGAGTGGAGACGGCGCCCTCGGGCACGTCTCCACTCCCCGGTTCGGGTGGTGGTGGGAAGGGCGGCTCGCCTACACGGCGAGGCAGCTCAGCGTGATGCTGCGGCCGGCGAGGGCGTCGTCCACGCCGGAGTAGACCGTGCCGTCGGCGATCAGCCCCAGGTGGCCCACCGTGCGCAACGGGCACTGGCTCTGCACCTTCACGTTGGTGGCGCCGTCCTTGAGCGCAGCGGTGCCGTACGGGAAGACGACCTCATCGAACGCCGTGTAGATGCTGACGTACTTCACCGGCGAGATGACGTCCGGCCCGGCGTTCAGCGAGTTGAGGTAGGACGACCCGGCGGCCATCTGTTGGCAGGCCGTGATGTTGATGCAGGTGCCGAGGGTGACCGCGGTCGCCAGGTTGGCCAGCGCCGTGCCGTAGTTGGGCGTCCCCAGCATGACCAGCGTGTCGACGTCGCTCTTACCCCCGCGGTTCTTCACGCAGTCCCTGGCGACGAGGCCGCCCTGGCTGTGGGCCACGAGGTCCACCTTGGCGGCGCCGGTGGAGGCCTTGACCGCGTCGATCTTGTTGCACAGCGCCTGGGCGGTCGTGCCGATGTTCTGCGTGCCCAGCGTGGGCAGCTGGAAGATGGTGGTGTTGTAGCCGTCGGTGCGGAGCCGGTTGGCGATCACCTCGTTGGCGAACGCCGGCGAGAAGGTGCCCGCAACGACGATCACCGGGTCCTGGCTCGGGGTGGGCGCAGGCTGGCAGGCGGTGGCGACCGTGGCCGCCAGCATCAAGGTGGCGGCGATGATCGCTTTGACGGGACGGGTGGGCAGAGCACGAGGAGTGTGGCGCATGGCACCCACGGTAGTCACTTCAGGCGATGCTTGCAAGAGTTAGCAAGTGGCTCCGGGACCTACATCGTCTCCGCGAAGCTGACCGCGCCCGAGCCCCGCAGCGCGTTCTTCAGCAGCTTGCCGGACGCGTTGCGGGGCAGCTTCCCCGGCCACCGCTCGACGATCGACGGCACCTTGAAGCGGGCGAGGGCGTCGCCGACCCACGCCTGCAGTTCGGCGTCTTCGACGGTGGCGCCGTCGACGAGCTCGACCACCGCCTTCACCTCCTCGCCCAGCTCGGGGTGTGGCACGCCCACCACCGCGGCGTCGGCCACCAACGGGTGCTCGACCAGCCGCTGTTCGATCTCGACGCAGTAGACGTTCTCGCCGCCCCGGATGATCATGTCCTTGGCCCGGTCGGTGATGTACAGGTACCCCTCGTCGTCGAGGTGGCCGAGGTCACCGGTGTGCAGCCAGCCGTCACGGAGGGTCGCGGCGGTGGCGTCGGGGCGATTCCAGTAGCCGGGCATGATGATCGGGCCCCGAATGAGCACCTCGCCTTGCTGGTTCGGACCGAGGTGACGGCCGTCGGCGTCGGCGATCGCCAGGTCGACCACCGGCATCGGCAGGCCGACCGACTCGGGCCGGTCCACCCTGGAACCGGCCAGGTGCAGGGTGGCCACCGACGACGATTCGGTCAGCCCGTAGGCGTTGGAGGTGGCCCGCACGTTGGGGAACGTTTCCCGGATCATTCGCTGCAGCTCGCCCGCCGAGGGCGACCCGCCGAAGGCCACCGAGGTCACCGACGAGGTGTCGTAGTCGTGGCGCCCGGGGAACTCGCACGTGCGCCAGATCATCGTGGGCACCGTCGACCAGTTGCTCACGGATTCCCGTTCGATGAGATCGAGCGCCACCTCCGGGGTGAAGCGGCCCGGCACCATCACCAGCTTGAGGCCGCCGAGCAGCCCCACCACCAGGGTGGAGTGGCATCCCGACACGTGAAACAGCGGGGAGGTGAACAGGGCGGAGGGTTGGCCGCCCGGGCCCGAGGGGGTCGATTCGCCCAACCGGTCGAGCACGATGCCGTTGGCGGTCAGCGCACACACCGTGTTCTGGAGGTTGGCGACCATGCCGCGGTGGGTGGAGATGGCGCCCTTGGGGCGCCCCGTCGTGCCGGACGTGTAGAAGATGACCGCCGGATCGGACTCGTCCAACTCGGCCGTCGGTGCCCCCGGGTCGTCGCCGCCCACCAGGTCGTCGAACGGCCTGGTGTCCACGCCCGCCACGTCGGGCGGGCCGGAGGGGTCGATGACGACGACGTGCTCGAGGCCGGCGACCGACTCGAGCGAGTCGGCCACGCGTTCGAGCCGCTTGGGGTCGACGATCAACACCTTGGCCCCGCTGTCGTCGAGGCCAAAGAGGATCTCGTCGGTGTTCCACCAGCCGTTGAGCCCGACGAGCACGGCACCCAGGTTGACCGTCGCCCAGAACGCCAGGCACCACTCGGGGTTGTTCTGGCTGAGCACCGCCACCCGGTCGCCGGGTTGGACGCCAAGACCGGCCAGCCCGGCGGCAACCCGGTTGGCGTCGGCGGCGAACTCCGCAAACGTGATGCGGCGGTCGCCGTACACGATGAAGGTGCGCTCGCCGTGGGCCTGGGCGAAGGCAAACACGTCCCGTAGGTGGGGCAGGCGCTGCGCGTAGACCGACAGCTCGATCGGGTCGGACCCGCCGATGCCCGGCACGGTTTCGGTGGTGACCTCGAACGGTCCGCCCGGCCCCGTGAGCTCGGCCCGGACCTGGGCGATCACCTCGTCGGGGGAGGCCGGGCGATCGGTGGCCTGCTCGTCGGACTGCGGTTGGTCGGGCTGCGGTGTCATGGGTCTCAGTCTGGCCGCAGCACCAGGTGGAGAAACAGGGGGAATCTGCTCCAGCGGCTGTCCGGATCGGGCACGCCCACCTCGACGAGCTGCTCGACGACGAATCCGGCGCCGAACGCCGCTGCCAGGGTGGTGCCCAGCGGCCGGTGGATGCCGTGGAACTCCATACGCGCATCCCCGCGCCGGACCTCGTTGGAGTACGGCCGGGTGGCCAGGTAGCCGTCGCTCAGCACAAACGCCTCGTCGCGGGGTCCGCCCGGCCCCGAGGGAAAGCCGCCGCCGGAGTTGAGCGGGTGCACCATGGCGGCCACCAGGCGGCCGTCGTCGGTCAGCACCCGTCGGGCCTCGGCCAGCGGGCCGTCGAGGTCGTCGAAGTCGTGCAGGGCCATGAAGGCGACGATCAGGTCGGCCGATGCGTCGGCGAACGCCGTCGCCCCGGCGTCGCCGACCACCACCTGGGCTGCGCCGGGATGAATCGCGGCGGCCCGACACATGCCCACCGACGAGTCGGTGGCCACCACCCGGTGTCCGAGTGCGACCAGGTCGCGGCCCACCCGACCCTCCCCGCAGGCCAGGTCGATCGTCAATGCTCCGGGCGGTGGCACGATCGACAGAAACCGGTCGCGATGAAACGTCCAGTAGCTGTCGAGTCCGGCTGGCGCCCAGGTGCGCCAGTCGCCGGATCGGGCTTCCCAGGCCTCCCGCAGGCTGGTGGGTGGGTTCACCGGGCGAACGCTAGTGGTCGAGGGCCGACCGCGCCGGGGGTGGAGTACAGGTGGGGCGACTGGTGGGCGGGCAGGTGGTTTTGGCCGGTTGCGTCGGTAGCGTTTTCCCATGACTCCCGACCGGTTTGTTCGCCTCCGCACGTCGGCCATCGTCGCCCTGGCGGCCGGCTCCATGGTGGTGCTCGGGGCTTGCGGTGGCGACGAGGGCACACTCAGCGTGACGACCGAGAAGGTCACCACCACGACGGGCGCCCCGCGCACCAGCACCACCCCGGCCCCGACGACGGCCGCCCCCACGACCACCGAGGCGACCACGACGACCGAGGCGCCCGCCACCACCGAGGCGCCGACCACCACGGAGACCCCGACGACCGAGGCGCCGGCCACCACGGAGGCGCCGGAGGGTCAGGGCGCCCCGGCGGTTCCCGCGGGGGAGATGACCGCCCTGGTTCGCAGGGTCACCGCCGACACGGTGGTCGTCGATCGGGTGGAGGTGTTCACCGGCGAAGCGGCGTTGACCGCCTTCAAGGAGGACACCGGCCGGGAGCTGGAGGGCGGCGAGTTCTACGTGCGCGACACCGAGGCCACCGAGGAGGAGCTTCCGCTGGCCTCCGACGCGGTGTTCAAGGTGATCAAGCTGTCCACCTGTTGCGACCCGGCGTCGGTGGACAAGGCCACCTTCGAGACGTTCCTCGACGGGTCCAACGAGGACCTGTTCGATCCGGCGCCGCCGTTCCGGCTGCAGGCGTCCTCGGGGAACATCGCCGAGATCACCCAGATCTACGTCGCCTGAGCAACGCCTGCATTCGAGGCGACGACCCGGGGTGGCCGCCAATCCCGTCGCGACCGCCCGACGCGACTGCCCGAGGCAACTGCCCGAAGCGACTGCCCGACGTAACAGCCTGAGGATCCAGCCCGTTGATCCGGGCACGACTCGGTAGAGTTCGGCGGTGGTGAACATCAGCTGGAACCGACCCTCGACGACCGGGACCCGGCGAGCCCGCACCGTGGGTGCGCTCGGTGTCGTCGCCTTGATGCTGGGCCTCCCGGCCTGCGGCGGGTCGGACTCCGGCGGCGACTCGGCAGCCACCACGCAGGCGGCAACCTCGGCGCCGGACGGCGGCGGCGCCGAGCCCGCCCCGACGACGGCCGCCCCGACGACGACGGCGCCCCCCTACGAACTGCCCGAGCTGGGTCCCGAGAGCGCGGTGGGCGAGGAGCTTCCCGACGGCAC
The DNA here is from genome assembly GCA_041394485.1 of Microthrixaceae bacterium. Taxonomy (GTDB): domain Bacteria; phylum Actinomycetota; class Acidimicrobiia; order Acidimicrobiales; family Microtrichaceae; genus Microthrix. The sequence goes on along the minus strand of JAWKIE010000024.1, from coordinate 54,898 downwards.
CTACGCCGCGACGATCAACACCGTCGACGCACTGCAGGCCTCATTGGGCTTGAACCTGGTGACGGTGGACCTCGTCGACGGCGTGCCCGTCGCCACCGACGAGGACCCGCTCGGGCTCGTGCAACGGCCCACCAACTCGGCGACCGAGATCCTGCTGCTGCCCAGCGGCGGCGGCGGCCTCCAGCCGGCCACTCAACGTCAGCTCTGGAACACGATGGGCAAGAAGGACACCGGCTTCGACGTGGGCGACTCGAGCGTGTTGTTCTTCACGGTGGCCGGCGGCACGATCACCCGGATCGAGCAGCAGCCCTTCATCGCCCTCCAGTAGGTCGAGCCCGCGCTCAGCCCAGCTGTTCGAGCACCCAGTCGATGGCTCCGCACAGGGCGGTGACGTCGTCGGGGTCGATCGCCGGGAACATCGCCACCCGCAGCTGGTTGCGGCCCAGCTTGCGGTAGGGCTCGGTGTCGACGACGCCGTTGGCGCGCAACACCGAGGCGACCAACGCGGCGTCGACCGACTCGGCGAAATCGATCGTGCCGACCACCGGCGACCGGAGGGCCGCATCGGTGACAAACGGGGTGGCCAGTTCGTGTGCGTCCGCCCAGCCGTAGAGCCGCGAGGCCGAGTCGGCGCACCGTCCGGCCGAAAACGGCAGCCCGCCGTTCTCCAGGATCCACTGCACCTGCGAGTTGGCCATCACCAGCGTGGCCAGGGCCGGGGTGTTGTAGGTCTGGTCCTTGCGGGAGTTGTCCAGGGCCGTGCCGAGGTTGAGGAACTCAGGCGCCCACCGGTCACCCGACAGCGTCTCGATGCGCTCGATCGCCGCCGGCGAGCAGGCGGCCAGCCACAGGCCGCCGTCGGCGGCGAGGCATTTCTGGGGGGCGAAGTAGTAGACGTCGGTGGCGGCGACGTCGAAGCGGATGCCGCCGGCGGCCGAGGTGGCGTCCACCGCCACCAGCGCTCCTTCGCTGCCCTCGGGCCGCTCGAGGCCGATCGCCACGCCGGTGGAGGTCTCGTTGTGGGTGAGCGCGTAGAGGTCCACGCCGTCGACCGCCTCGACGGCGGGCGCCGAACCGACTTCGGCCGATGCCACCGAGGGCTCGCCCAGGTGCGGCGCCGTGCGGGCGGCGGTGGCGAACTTCGAGCTGAACTCGCCGAAGCTCAGGTGGTGGCTGCGCTCGGAGATCAGGCCGAAGGTGGCCGCATCCCAGAAGGCCGTGGTGCCACCGTTGCCCAGCAGAACCTCGTAGCCATCGGGCAGGCACAGCAGCTCGGCCAGCCCGTTCCGAAGCTCGCCCACCAGGAACTTCACCGGCAGCTGGCGGTGGCTCGTGCCCAGCAGGTCGGAGCCGGCGGCCACGAGTGCGTCGATCGCCTCGGGGCGAACCTTGGACGGTCCGGCACCGAACCGCCCGTCCGCCGGCAGGAGGTGGTCGGGGATCGTGAGGGTTGCGGGATCGTTCGAAGCAGCGTTGGTCACCGTCTCAGTGTGGGTGAGCGCCCTCGGCGATGCCAAGCTGGATTCCTTGGAAACCGCTGCGGGAGCGGCCCGGTCGGCCGGGTAGCTTCGGCGTTCGGGCACCCGGTGCCGAACGCAGGCGGCGGGTTCCGGAACCATCGACCACATGAGGATCCCTGATGACCAACTCCCGAGTGTCCGCGCTGATCGGGGGCATCGCTCCCTCCGCCACCCTGGCGGTGGATGCCAAGGCGAAGGCCTTGCGCGCCGCCGGTGAGTCGGTGATCGGCTTCGGCGCCGGCGAGCCCGACTTCCCCAGCCCGCCGGCGGTGGTGGAGGCGGCCGTCGAGGCGGCGGCCGACCCCAAGTGGCACCGCTATTCGCCCGTGGCGGGCCACCCCGACCTGCGGGAGGCGATCGCCCAGAAGACGGCGCGGGACTCCGGCTACGAGGTGGAGCCCGGCCAGGTGTTGGTGACCAACGGCGGCAAGCAGGCGGTGTACCAGACGTTGTTGGCGCTGCTCGATCCCGGCGACGAGGCGATCATCCCGGCCCCGTACTGGACGACCTACCCCGAACCCGTGCGCCTCGCCGGGGCCACGCCGGTCTACGTGGAGACCCATGAGACCTCCGGGTTTCGGGCCACCGTCGACCAGCTCGAGGCGGCGCGCACCGAGCGGACCAAGCTGCTGGTGTTCGTGTCGCCGTCCAACCCGACCGGGGCGGTGTACCCGCGCGACCAGGTGGAGGCGATCGGCCGGTGGGCCCTGGAGCACGGCATCTGGGTCGTCACCGACGAGATCTACGAGCACCTCGTCTACGGCGACACCGAGTTTCACTCGATGCCGGTGGTGGTTCCCGAGCTGGCCGAGCGCTGCGTCGTGCTCAACGGCGTTGCCAAGACCTACGCGATGACCGGTTGGCGTGTTGGCTGGATGATCGGTCCCTCCGACGTGATCGGCGCGTCCACCAACCTGCAGAGCCACTCCACCTCCAACGTCTGCAACGTCGCCCAGCGGGCCGCGCTGGCAGCGGTGAGCGGCGACCTGGAGGCGGTCGCCGCCATGCGCGAGACCTTCGACCGGCGGCGCCTCACCATCCACCGCATGCTCAACGAGATCCCCGGGGTCAGCTGCCTGGAGCCCGAGGGCGCGTTCTACGCGTTCCCCAGCTTCGCCGGGCTGCTGGGACGACCGCTGGCCGGCTCCACGCCTGAAACCACGCTGGAACTCGCCGACCTCGTGCTCGAACAGGCGAAGGTGGCCTTCGTGCCCGGCGAGGCCTTCGGCTCGCCCGGGTACGCCCGGTTCTCCTTTGCGTTGGCCGACGACGACATGGAGGAGGGCATCTCCCGCATCGCCAACCTGGTCGCCGCCGGATGAGCGAGGCAGCCCTGCGAGGCCGGCCGTGTTGGTCCGGACCCGCCCGATATTCGACGCGGTGGTGACGCCACGGCCGGGCCACTGGCCCAGCCCGCTGGGCGCCGAGCAGGTGGCGGCCCCCGGGTCGCGGCCAAGCGAGGTTCAGGTGGCCGACGGGGCGCTGTACTGGTCGGAGAGCCGGGCGGGTGAGGGCGGCCGGGTGGCCGTCGTCCGGTGGACCGAGGAGCACGGCCATCACGACGTCGTGCCCGCCGACGTCGACGTCCGGACCCGGGTCAACGAATACGGCGGAGGCGCGTGGCGGGCGGGGCCGGGGGTGCTCTACGCCTCGCTCCGCGCCGACGGTCGCATCTGGGCGATCCCGTTGGGACCCGACGGCGTGTCGGGCGATCGCCGTCCGGTCACCGCGGAGAGCCCGGCCGAAGCGACGATCCGCTACGCCGACCTGCAACTCACCCCGGACGCGACCACGCTGATCTGCGTCCGCGAGCGACCGGTGCCCGGCGCCGAGGCCCTCCAGGAGCTGGTGGCGATCCGGGTGTCCGACGGCGCGATCAACATCCTGGCGGCCGGCTCGAGCTTCGTGGCCGACCCGCGGATCTCCGGGGACGGGTCGATGCTGTGCTGGTTGGCCTGGAGCCATCCGGACATGCCGTGGGACGCCGCCGCCCTCTGGGTGGCCGAGCTGGGAACCGCCGCCAACGGGCTGGTCGACATCGCCGACCCGAGGGTGGTCGCCGGCGGCCGACTGGCACCGGAGGCCGGCGGGGTGCCGGTGTCGGTCTCCGATGCCGCATGGGGTCCGGACGGGTCGTTGTGGTTCGCCTCCGACGGTGCCAACGGATTTTGGAACGCCATGGTGTGCGCCCCCGGCGAGGCCCATCCGGGCGGCGCCCGCCCGGTGGACCCCGGGCCCTGGGAACTGAGCCAGCCCCACTGGGTGTTCGCTCGAACCCGGCTGGCCCCGCTGCCCGGCGGCGGTGCGTTGTGTGCCCGGCGGATCGACGGCCGGGATCACCTGACCGTGTTGGGCGCCCCGAGTGTCGACCCGTCCGGCGACCGGACGGATCCGCAGCCGGGTGGTGCGGTGCGGGTCGAGCTGATCGGCTCGACGACCGCCCCGGAGGTGATGGCCGCAGCCCCGGCCGGAGTCGCGACGTGCGGCGTCGACATCGAACCGCAGCTGGCCCAGGTTGAGACCTTCGCCGTCGGCGACGGTCCCGGCGGGGTTCGGGTCGTGGCGGCGATCGTCGCCGGTGCCACCATGGCCCCCCACGTTCGATGGTGGACCTGCGAACAGCTGGCGTCGCTGCCGACCGTCGATTCCGAGGCGGCGCAGGCGGACCCGCCTGGGGACCCGATCGAGGGACGGGTGCCCACTGGGCCCGGTGCGCCGGACGGCTCGATCGATCTGGCGCCCCGCTGGGTGTCGTCCCCGCAACACCTCGGGTTTCCCATCGACGCTTCGGGCGAGCGGGAGACCCCCACCCGAGGCGGGACGCCGGTCTCGACGACCTATGCGCTGTATTACCCGCCGCGCAACCCCGAGGTCGGCGAGCCGACCGAGGCCCCGCCGCTGGTGGTTCGAATCCACGGCGGGCCCACCTCGGCGGCGGAGTGGCGTTACCGGGCCGACGTGCAGTTCTGGACCACCCGGGGGTTTGCGGTCGCCGACGTGAATTACCGGGGGTCGACCGGGTACGGCCGCCCGTACCGGGACGCACTCAAGGGCCGGTGGGGCGAGGTCGATGTGATCGACTGCGTCACCGTCGCCGCCGGGCTGGCCGAACGCGGCCTGGCCGACCCGGACCGGCTGTTCATCCGGGGTGGCTCGGCGGGCGGGTTCACCGCCCTGTCGGCGGTGGCCTTTCACGAGACCTTCGCCGCAGCGGCCTCCAGCTACGGCGTGGCCGATCTGGCGCTGCTGGCCGCCGAGACCCACAAGTTCGAGAGCCGCTACCTCGACGGCCTGGTCGGCCCCTACCCCCAGGAGGCCGAGCTGTACCGGTCCCGGTCGCCGCTGTTCGCCGTGGAGGGAATCACGGTGCCGGTGTTGGTGCTGCAGGGCCAGGACGACCCCGTGGTTCCGCCCAGCCAGGCCGATGCGCTCGTCGCCGCGCTCAGGCGACAGGGCACAAGGGTGGAGGAGCGGCGCTACGAGGGCGAGGCCCACGGGTGGCGCCGGCGGGACACGATCGTCGACGCCATGCAGGCCGAGCTGGAGTTCTTTCAGTCGATCTGACCGGCCGACCGGCGCCACCCTGGCCTTGAACGTGATTTGGTAGTACCGTGGGCTCCTGCGGACGGCGGACACACCTCGCCGAAGGAGCGTTCATGGCGGCATCGAGTCGGGTCGGGTCGGGGCGTTCCGGCGATCGGCCACACCTCACGGTGATCAAGGCGCGCTGGGGCTCGGTGGGGCTCCATCACGTGTCCCTGCACCGGTTTCCGCCCCTGGCCGCCATGACGATCGAGGCGTTGGCGCGGCGGGAGGGCTGGGACACCGAACTGGTCGACGAGGACGCGGAGGATCTCGACCTGGAAGCGCCCACCGACCTGGTGGCGCTCACCACCTGGACTGCGAACGCGCCCCGCACCTATCGGATCGCCGCCCACTACCGGGCCAAGGGCATCCCGGTGATCGTGGGGGGCGTGCATCCGTCGATGCTCCCCGGGGAGGCCGCACGCCATGCCGACGCCGTGGTCGTCGGCGAGTGCGAGGCGACGCTGGGCCGGGTGCTGGCCGATGCGTCGGCGGGGCGGCTCCAGCGCTTCTACGAAGGCTCCTGGGAGGACCTGTCGCTCGCCCCGACGATCGACGAGTTGATGCCGCGCTACGAGCGCTTCCCCCGGGGTCGCTACCTGCCGACCCACACCACCCAGACCACGCGCGGCTGCCGGTTCAACTGCGACTTCTGCTCGGTGATCCGCATCAACGGCAGGGGACAGCGCCACCGGGACCCCGCCACGGTGGTCGACGAGCTGCGGGTGCGGGTGGCCATGCCGGGCCGGCCACCGGGGACCCCGATCGTGGTGTTCTTCACCGACGACGACCTGGCGGCCGACCAGGACTACTGCGGGTCGTTGTTCGAGGCGATCGCCTCGGCCAACCTGCCGGTGCGGTTCGCCGCCCAGACCTCGATCGGGCTGGCACGAAATCCCGAGCTGCTGAAACTGGCGGAGGCGGCCGGCGCGGCGCTGTTCTTCATCGGCTTCGAGAGCGTGGATCGACAGGCGTTGAAGGAGGCGAACAAGAAGAACCGCCCCGGCGAGTTCGCCGCGCTGGTGCAGCGGCTCCACGATGCCCACATCGCCGTCGAGGGCGGGTTCATCTTCGGTTTCGACTCCGACGGCCCCGGCGTCTTTGCCGACACCGTGCGCGCTGCCGACGAGATCGGGGTGGACACGGCGCACTTCACCATCCTCACCCCGCTGCCGGGCACCAACACCTTCTCCCGGCTCCACGAGGACGGCCGCATCTTCGACTACGACTGGTCGCACTACAACGCCTACCGGACGCTCTTCCAGCCGGCGCGCATGTCGGTCGCCACGCTGGACGCCGGCGCCCGCTGGGCCTACGGCGCCTTCTACTCCAAGACGGCCCGACGGCGTCGAACCCTGGCGCAGATCCGGCGGAGCAGCCCCGTGATGGCGGCCGCCTACCGGTTTGTGGGCGGGTCCTATGCCCGGCACTACGGCGTCGGCCTGCAGGGGAGCGACGAGCGTCCGTTTCGGCCACATCCCGACGACATCGCCAACCTTGCCGCCGTGTCGGACGCCGACGCCAACCAGGTGCTGATTCAGGCCCTGGCCAGGGTTACCGACGGCGCCTCCGGTTCGGCCGGAAGCTCCCAACCCGTCGCCGTGGAACTGGGCCGCCCGGCCGCGTCGGCCACCCGGGGTTGACCGGGGGATGAGCCGGCCGGCGCGCCGGGTACAGCTACGCTGGGTGTCGAGAAGCGGCCCCAGCGGGAGGAACCAGCCCCATGCGTCTCACGGTTCTTGGATCATCCGGCACGTTTGCCGGCCCGGACGACGCGTGCTCCGGGTATCTCATCGAGCACGACGGCTTTCGGCTGCTGATGGACGCCGGGCCCGGCACGCTGTCCAACCTGCAGCGCCACGTGCCGCTCGAGCGCCTCGATGCGGTGCTGCTCTCGCACGCCCACCCCGATCACTGGGCCGATCTGCCGACGCTGTGCAACGCGTTCCGCTACGCCCTCGGGCGTGACGACCTGCCCGTCATCGGCCCCCGGGACGCACTCGATCGGGTGGAGGCGGCGCTCGGGGCCCCGGTCGGGCCCACGTTCGTGCTCGAGGAGGCGGCGGACGGGGACGAGTTCGACCTCGGACCGATGGAACTGCGCTGCTCGGCCACCGACCACCCCGGCGACACGCTGGCGTTTCACCTGGCGGCCGGACCGACGTCCATCGGCTACTCCGCCGACACCGGTCCCGGCTGGAGCTTCAAGGAGTTCAACGTGCCGATCACCCTCGGGTTGTGCGAGGCCTCGTACGTCGAGGCAGCGGACACCGGCGGCATGCACCTGTCCGGCGATCAGGCCGGCGCGATGTGCCGGGATGCCGGCGTCTCCTATCTGGCGCTGACCCACATCGTGCCCGGACAGGACCGCGACGCGGTGCTGGGCACCGCGTCGGACACCTTTGGCGGCGAGGTCCACGTCGCCGCCCCCCATCTTCGATTCGAACTGTGAGCGTGACCTCCGAGATGACCTCCAACCGATCCGACGGCCGAGCCAACGACGAGCTTCGGCCGGTGAGTTTCGAGCGGGACGCCACCGAGTTTGCGCTCGGCTCGGTGATGGCCTCCTGCGGCCGCACCAAGGTGCTGTGCACGGTGAGCCTGGACGAGGACGTGCCGCGCTGGATGCGGGGCCGGGGCGAGGGCTGGGTGACCGCCGAGTACTCGATGCTGCCGGGATCGTCACCCGAACGGATTCGTCGCGAAACCAAGGGCCCCAAAGGACGCACCCAGGAGATCCAGCGGCTGATCGGCCGCTCGCTGCGGGCGGTCGTCGACCATGCCGTGCTGGGCGAGCGTCAGCTACTGGTCGACTGCGACGTGCTTCAGGCCGACGGTGGAACCCGAACCACCTCGATCACCGGTGCCTGGCTGGCGCTGTGGGACGCCTGCGAGCGCCTGGTGCAGGCCGGGTCGGTGGCCGCCAACCCGATCATCCAGCCGCTGGCCGCCGTCTCGGTGGGGTTGATCGACGGTGAGGCCCGGCTGGACCTGCCCTACGAGGAGGACTCACGGGCCGAGGTGGACATGAACGTGGTCGTGGCGGGCGACGGACGATTCGTCGAGGTGCAGGGAACCGCTGAGGGGGCGCCGTTCAGCCGGGCCCAACTCGACGAGTTGATGGTGCTGGCCGAGGGCGGCGCGTCCGACCTGTTCGAGTCGCAGCAGCGCTACACCGCAACCCCGCCGGCGCCGCGTCCCGCTGGCCGGCCCGCCTGAGCGATGCGGCGCCCGCCACCCGTGTCGAGCCGACGTCGCCGATCAAGGGCGTCGTGACCGCACCGTCAACGACCCTGGTGTTGGCCACGGCCAACCCGAACAAGGTGGCCGAGCTCGTCGAGCTGCTGGCGGGCCTGCCGGTGGACGTGGTCGGCCGTCCCGATCACCTCGCCGAGGTGGAGGAGACCGGAACGACCTTCGCCGCCAACGCCGACCTGAAGGCGGTGGCGGTCGCACGGGCCGTGGGGTGCTGGGCGTTGGCCGACGACTCCGGGTTCGAGACCGACGCGCTCGATGGCGTCCCGGGGGTGAGGTCGGCGCGGTTTGCGGCCGACCTGATCGCGAGCGGCGACCTGACCGACGCCGACCTGGTGGCCTCGACCGCCTCGACCACCTTGCCCAGGACGACCGCGGCCGGGCCGGACCCGGTGGATGAGGCCAACCGGCGTGCCCTGGCGGTGATGCTGGGCCGGCGTCCCAACGACGTCGATCGTGCCCGCTTCCGATGTGCGTTGTCGCTGGCCGATCCCGCAGGCAACGTCCGGCTTCGGTCGGAGGGCGTGGTTGAGGGTCGGGTGATCACGGCCGGACGAGGCACCCTCGGATTCGGCTACGACCCCATGTTTGTGCCCGACGATGGCGATGGCGCCACCTTCGCCGAGATGAGCAGGAGCGCCAAGGCGGCCATCTCCCATCGTGGCCGGGCGCTTGCGGCGCTCGTGGAGGCGATGGAGTCCACCGGGTGGCCGGGCGGCTCGGACACGCGCGAGTAAGGCCCCGGACCGTGGTCGTGCGAAAAGCGGGCGCAGCGGCCGGCGCCGTCGGCAATGCTTGAGTGAGTCGGGTGTCACCCGCTCGGCGAGGACCCGACGAGCGGAAAGGGAAGCGACGTGGCCAACCAACAGGTGCTGGTGCTCAACGTCTCCTATGAACCACTGGTGCTGATCCACTGGCACCGCGCCATCTGCCTGGTGCTGGCCGACAAGGTCACCGTGGAGGCGACCGAGGACGGGCGGGGCATCCGGTCCGCCCGGGCCGAGTATCCGTTCCCCGCGGTGATCCGGCTGCGCCGGTACGTCTCGGCCGCCCCCGCCCGAGCGGTCGGTGCCACCCGCCGGTCGGTGTTGCGGCGCGACGGCCACCTGTGTGCCTATCGAACCTCCAGCCCCGTGTGTGTCGAGCGGGCGACGTCCGTCGATCACGTCATGCCCCGGTCCCGTGGAGGCGGCGACGAGCCGAGCAACCTGGTGGCCGCCTGCGTGCCGTGCAACCAACGCAAGGGTGACCGCACCCCGGCCGAGATGGGCTGGGCGATCCACGCCGAGGACGCGAGCGGTGAGCCGTGGCCGATGCTGGACGTCGACACGGTGCCGGTGTCCTGGCGGCCGTTTCTCCCGGCCGCCGCCTGATCGTCCAAGGGCCGAAACTCCTTGAGATAGTGCGGAAAGTGGGGCTGCACCGACCGTGCGTGGCATTCGTTGCGTCTGGTCCCCACGACCCTTGCCCCCGGCGACGCTGCGTGGTTTGCTGGTCGTCGTGCGAGGGCTCGGCGGAGCCGGTTGGAGGACCTGAACTGCATGCAAACTCTGGGAAGCATCGTGGTGCCATTGGTGGCGGCGGCACTCATCGGCTTTGTGGTGGGTTGGTTCTTTTCCCGCTCAGGCGGGGGGACGGCCGGGCAGGGCTCCGACACTGGTGACGGCGCAGCGCACGAGCGCACCGCCGACGGAGGTGAGCTCGCGGGGCTCTCCGACGCCGAGGCCGCCACGTTCGAGCGCAGGGTGGCCCAGCTGGAGGCGGACTACGCACAACGATCCGAGGCTTTTGCCGCCCGCGAGGCGGAGCTGACAGCGGCCGGCCGCAAGGTGGTGGAACAACTCCGGCTGCGCGAACGGGAGTTGGAGGACCTTCGTGCCGGCGGGCCCTCCCCGCAGGCGCCGACCTCCGGCGACAACGCCGACTCGGCGCCCGCGGACCTCACGTCCTCCGGTGACGAGCACCCCGCGGCACGCGCCGGCGCCGACCTGCCGACGTCCGACCACCCGGCGCTGGGCCACACCGGCGGCGGGTCGCCCACTGCCGAGTCGCCGACGATCGACCTCGGCTCGGCACCCGAGCAGTCCGTGGTCCCAGAGGAGCCGGCGCCGGTCACGGCGTCGTCGGGCCGAGCCCGTCGACGAGCGGTGATCGACCCGGCCACCGGCCTGCCGATCGGTGCCGGGGAGCCGCAGGAGCATCGGTCTCCGGAGACCGATCCGCCTGCAACGCCCGAAGCGTTGGACGACCCGGCTCCTCCCGCCGGTCGGCAGCGGGGTGGGTCGCCCGAGGTTGGGCCCTCCACCGGCGGCTCCGACCATGCGGATCCCGACGACGGGATCCAGCCCGATCGCCCGGCCGACCGTGGACCGACGGCAAGCGGGGGCGATGGCGACGGCGACGGCGAGACCACGATCGACCTGCGCAATCCGGTGGCCGCCCACGAGGAGGGAACGGCGCCGGACGCCGGGCCTGACAACGGGACGGGCTTGGCCAACGGCGCAACGGTCGACGCCGCGCCCGGCGCGCGGCTCTCGGTTCGCATGGTGGCGCCGCGATCGGCCACCGACGACGTCCAGGTGATCGACCTGCGCCAACGCCGAGAGGACCGCGAGGCGATGCGCCACCAACCACGCGAGGGCGTGGGGGCCATGGCGCTTGCGGGCGGGTCCAGGCTGGGTGAGGGTGCTCGGCTCGCCGAGCACGGGGGCGGTGCGTCGGCGCACGGGAACCCGGCTCGAGGATCGTCGGAGGTCTCGGACGGCCTGACCGACCCCGGCCGGGTCGGTCCGGAGTCCGCCAACGGGCGCCGGGACGACCTCACCAGGATCGTCGGCATCGGCCCGAAGCTGGCGAGGGAGTTGCGGGAGGCCGGCGTGTCGACGTTTGCCGATCTGGCACACCTCGATCCCGACGGTTCGCTCCCGGAGGCGATCGAGTCGCTACGCGGTCGGATGCGGCGCGACGACTGGGTGGGCCAGGCGAGAGCGCTGATCGGCTGACCGACGACGGAGCCGCTAGGCGGCGCTGTCCCGTGATGCTGCCGTTGCCGCCTGCCGAGCGGCCTCGGCGGCCAGTTCCGTCGCACGCTCGGTGGCCTTCGTCGACCGGTCGACCGACTCGGCCAACCGGTCGATCGCCTTGCGGGTCTGTGCGCCCTCGTCGGCGATCACCTTCGCAAGGAAGGCGATGACGTCGTTGCTGCGCGCCTTGGTGGCCCGCTCCCCGTAGCCGTCGTCGGATTGCTCGAGCTCGCCGTACTCGCCCTGCAGGTCGAGTATGCGTGCCCGGTCCAGCTCGGCGCGCACGACCGCACGAAGTTCATCCTTGGTCATGTCCAGTCCCTCCTTGAGGCTCCGATTGCGGAGCCCGGTGGTGATGTGTTGACGAAACTCCGCCATGGGCCAGCGGCCGCCGGGGTCGATCTTTCGCGAGGTCCACTCGGCATGCCCCAGGTGTGCGGCCGCCGGAAGATCGAGCGCCCGGGAGATCGACACCCCCAGGCGACGGGCGGCGTGTCGTTGTGAGTCGGTGTAGCCGCTGGTGGCGTTGGCCTCGAGTTCGACCCCAACGAACCATCGGTTGCCGTCGGTCCGGTTGTCGCTTGGCGGTGGCGGGGTCCGGCCGGCACGCAATGCGGCCAGCACGGCGCTCGACCCCCGGCCCGCGTGGTTCGCCCGACCGTCGCAAATCACGGCCACCGTGCCGTCGCGGCCGATGAGGAACTGACACAGGGGGCCGGGCAGGTCGGCACGGCCGTCCTTCACGACGCGCAGGGTCGGCAGGTTGCGGCCGCGTGGATCCGTGGCGGTGTAGTGCCACAGGATCCCAACCGGGGTGAATCCGCCTGGGCGCGGGGGCACCCGGTGATCCAACGTCTGCACCCCGGAATCCCGGGCGATGGCCAGTGAGTCCATCGATCCTCCGGTGCGGACGGTGGGAATCGAACCCACACACCTTTTCGGGTACCAGGTCCTAAACCTGGCGCGTCTACCAATTCCGCCACGTCCGCGGCTAACCACTCGCTGTCGGTGTCAACGCTACCCGTAGCGGTCTGGCCGCGGGAATCGGGATTGGGCTCCGCCGAAGGATGCTCGTTCGGGTGCTGCGGCGGGGCGATCGTCGGCGTACCGGGTAGCCTCACGCACCGGCTCGTGCCTTCGGGTACGAGTCGGATCATTCGTTGACGTCAGCTGTACTCGAGGAGTTTCATGAGCGACGCGTTGTTCGCACCCACCAGCCAACAGGCCCCCCGCTTGGGCCCACTGTCGGGCATGGACCCGTCAGCCGACATCTACCGGCTGCTGCTGAAGGATCGCATCGTGTTTCTTGGCGCAGAGGTCTCCGACGAGCTGGCCAACTTCGTGACCGCCCAGCTGCTGTACCTCGACGCCGAGGATTCGGAGAAGGACATCATGTTGTACGTCAACTCGCCGGGTGGGTCGGTCACCGCCGGCATGGCGATCTACGACACGATGCAGTTTGTCAACGCCGACGTCGGCACGGTGTGCGTGGGGCTGGCCGCCTCGATGGGTCAGTTCCTGCTCTGCGCGGGGACCGCTGGCAAGCGGTTCGCCCTGCCCCACAGCCGCATCATGATGCACCAGCCGTTGGGCGGCATCCAGGGCCAGGCGGCCGACATCGCCATTCAGGCCGAGCAGATGATCTACGTCAAGAAGATGCTGGCCGAGCGCATCGCCCACCACACCGGCCAGACCGCCGAGCAGATCAGCATCGACTCCGACCGCGACCGTTGGTTCACCGCCAACGAGGCCAAGGAGTACGGCCTGATCGACAACGTGATCATCGGCAAGGGCGAACTCGCCTGAGGCCCGGCTTCCGCTCCGCTGAGGCCCGGGTTCAGGCGGTGGTTGCGGCCTCGGTGGCCAGCTCACGCAGGTTGGTCACCGCATGGGCGAGGCCCTCCGGGTCCTTGTACAGCGCACTCCCTGCGACGAGCACGTTGGTACCGGCGGCGGCGGCCCCCGCAATGGTGGCCGGGCCGATGCCGCCGTCGGTCTCGATGTCGCAGTCCAACCCGGCCTCGGTGATCCACCGGCGCAGCGTGGCCACCTTGGGCTCCATCTCGGGAATGTAGGCCTGCCCGCCGAATCCCGGGTTGACGGTCATCACCAGCACCATGTCGCACAGCTCGAGCACGTAGCGCACGTCCTCGGGTGGGGTTGACGGGTTGAGGGCCACCGCCGGCTGGGCGCCCAGGTCACGGATCGAGCCGAGGGTTCGGTGCAGGTGCTTGGTCGACTCGGCGTGCACGATCAGCATCTGGCAGCCCGCCTCGACGTACAGGTGGGCGAGCTCCTCGGGTTGTTCCACCATGAGGTGCGCCTCGAAGGGCACGTCGGTGGTGTCGCGGCAGGCGGCGATCACGTCGGGCCCGAAGGTCAGGTTGGGAACGAAACGACCGTCCATCACATCCCACTGGATGCGGTCGACGCCCGCCTCGGCCAGCGCGGCGCACTCCTCGCCCAGTCGGGAGAAGTCGGCGGGCAGCACCGACGGCACGATTTCGATCGTGCGGTCGGTACCGGGCATCGAGCCCGACACGGACGCCGCAGCGCTGGACGGGTTGGGCGAGGACGAAACGGGTGAGGACACTCCGCCATGCTACGAAGTGGTGGTGGAACAGATCGAGTTACGGGTAGAGCGTCCGGTGGCCGGCGGGCTGGGGCTGGCCCGACGGGAGGACGGTCGGGTGGTGCTGGTCGACGGCGGCCTCCCCGGCGAGCGGGTCGTGGTCGACCTGGTCGAAGACCAGCGCACCACGTTTGGTGAGGTCGTCGAGGTGCTGGAGGCCAACCCGCAGCGGGTCGAGGTGCCACACTGCCCGCACGTGGCCGACGGCTGCGGAGGCTGCGACCACGCCGACGCCCAACCCCCGCTGCTGCGCTCGATGAAGGCTGAGGTGCTCGCCGACGCGATGCGACGCTTGGGCAAGATCGACGCCCCCGAGATCACGGCCGGGCCCGATCTGCCCACCGAGAACTTCCGCACCACGCTTCGCCTGGGCGTGACCGACGGGCGGGCCGGACTCTTCGAGGTGGGCACCAACGACCTGGTGCCGCTCTCGGTGTGTGTTGTGGCCCATCCCCGGCTGGAACGCATCGTGACCGAAGGCGACTTCGGCGACGCCACCGAGGTGATGGTGCGCATCGGCGAGGCAACCGGCGAGGCGCTGGTGCTGGTCACCCCGAACTCCCAAGGCGTCGTCGTCCCCGGCCCGCTGGACGGCGAGACCGAGGCGCGGATCATCGGGGCCGATGAGTTGGAGGAGCACCGTGCCTGGATCCACGAGGAGGTCGCCGGCCGCCGGTTTCGGGTCTCGGCACGTTCGTTCTTCCAGACCCGGCGCGACGGGGCCGAGGCGCTGGTGTCGTTGGTGGCCGACGGCCTGGGCACGCTGTCGCCCGGCGAGCGCCTCGTGGATCTGTACGCGGGGGTCGGCCTGTTCGGAGCGGTGCTCGCCGACCGCACGCCCGGCCTGAAGGTGACGGCGGTGGAGTCGGCCAGGTCGTCGGTTGCCGATGCCAAGGTCAACCTGTCCGATGCCGCCGAGGCGGGGGAGGCCCGGGTGATCGCCTCGCAGGTGGGCAAGTGGCGGCCGTCCAAGGCCGAGGTGCTCGTCGCCGACCCGCCCCGCGCCGGCCTGGGAAAGGCGGGTGTGGACAAGGTGGAGGCCACGGGCGCCCGACGGGTGGTGCTGATCAACTGCGACGCCGCCGCCGCCGGGCGCGACGCCGGGTTGCTGGTGCGGCGCGGGTACACGCTCGAATCGGTGACGCTGGTCGACATGTTCCCGCACACCCACCACACCGAGTCGGTCAGCGTCTTCGCGCTGTAGTCCCGCTCCGCTCGGGCCGTTCGGGCCACGGAGGCCGTCACCCCGCTCCGCTCGGGCCGTTTGGGCCACGGAGGCCGTCACCCCGCTCCGCTCGGGCCGTTCGGGCCGGAAACTCAGGCGGGCACGGCGAGTGAGGCGTCGAAGCTGAGGTCGCCCGAGTCGTGGGCCTGATGCACCTCGATCGCCACCGTGTTGGTTCCCGGTTGAAGCTGCGCCGGGTCGAGCGTCACGGTCACCCAGGTGCGCTCGGCATCGCCCCACTTGTAGGCGGGGGCCGCGGTCCCGGGCCCCACCGCGCCCGGCGGGAGATTGTCCCGCATCACCTCGACACCGTTGAGGTACACGACGGCTCCATCGTCGGCCAGGACCGACAGCTCCAGAGGGCGATCGGGCAGCGTGGCGAGCAGGAAACTGTGCCGGAAATAGGTGGTCGGGGCCACCGGCCCGATCACCGTGGCCTCATCGCCGTCGGCGGCGCCCAGTTCGGCGACCCCGTGCGCCCACGATCCGTCGGCGAAGCCGGGCTGGATCCAGTCGGCCGGTGCGTCACCGATCCGATACCGCCAGTCCGCGCCCGGGGTGACCAGGTCGACGCGGCTCGGCGGGAACGGGGTACCGCCGCTCGGGGTCAGCGAGGCGTCGAAGCTGAGGTCGGTGGAATCCGGCGCCTGGTGCACCTCGACCGCCACCGTGTTCGTTCCCACCCGCAGCAACGATGGATCGACGGCCACGTCGGTCCAGGTGGTCTCGCCGGCTCCCCAGCGGTAGCCGGAGGCGGCCGTGGTGGGTCCGATGGCGCCCGGCGGGAGGTTGTCCCGCATCACCTCGGTGCCGTTGAGGCGCACCAGCGCTCCGTCGTCGGCCAGCACCGACATCGTCAGCGGTCCGGCCGGGACGGCGTCGAGCTGAAAGCTGTGGCGGAAGTAGGTCGTGGCGGCCGCGGGGCCGAAGGTGGTGGCCTCGTCGCCGTCGCCATAGCCAAGCTCGGCCACCCCGGAGGCCCAGGCGCCGTCGGCGAAGCCTGGTTCGGCCCACCCGGTCGGGGCGGTGCCCACCTGGAATCGCCACGACGACCCGGATTCGACCAGTGGCTCCCCAGGTGGCCTGGGCGGTGCCGTCGTGGTGGTCGTCGACGTGGTCGTGGTCGTCGTGGTCGGGGGAGGTGGGGGAGTGTTCCTCGGCAGGATGGCCAGACCGCCCACGTTCGTTCCCAGGATCCAATCGAGCTCGCCGCCCGCCACCAGCGTCGTGCCGTCGGCCGAGATGGAGAACACCCCCATGAAGCTGGTGGCGTTGAGCCGCCACGCCGCCTCCAATTCGCCGCTGGTCGTGTCGGCGGCCAGCATCCTCACCGCCTCGTCGCCGGCGAAGCCCTCGTGGAAACCGAAGTAGACCGTGCCGTCGTCGACCCGCACCGCCTGGACGTCGCCGTCGGCCCGGTGTCGCCAGAGCTTCTGACCGGTCTGATGATCGAGCGCCGCCAGCTGGTTGCCATACCCGGCCACCGCGACGAACACGTGGTCGGACTGCGGGTCGTAATCCACCTGGAACACGACGTAGTCGACGGCGTCGACGTAGTCGGGGCCGGTCACCACACCGTCGCGCGTCAGCCCGGTGACGTAGCGGCGATCGGTTCCCGCGATGGTGGTGAACTGGCCGGCGACGAAGACCTCCGAACCGTCCGGCGTGGTGTCCAATCCGGTGACCGAGGCGTTGGCGCCGGGGGCGAAGCTTGGAATGGCCACTCCGCTTGCGGGGTCGACTGCGCCCACCCTGGAGATGGGTTGGCCCGACAGTTGGGAAAAGGAGCCGCCGACGTAGAGCCGATCGCCGGATACCGTCAGCGCGTAGACGTGGCTGTTGGTGCCGCCGGTGAAGGTCCCGTTGACCGCTCCGCTGCCGGGATCGAGCTTTGCCAGCCGGTGACGGGTCGTCCCTCGAATCGAGTTGAAGCTGCCGCCGACGAACAGGGCGGCGCCGTCGGTGGCGAGCGCACGCACCGGCTGGTCGGTGTCGGCGGCGAAGCCGGTGCGAAGCTCGCCCGTGCGGGCGTCGAACGCCGCCAAGTGCCGCCGGGCAACCGTGCCCGACGGTCCGGTGACCGAGGTGAAATAGCCGCCGACGTAGACGGTGTCGCCGATGATCTCGGTGGCCGAGACCCGACCGTTGACCCGCCAGGTGCCGGCCGGTGCATCGGAGTAGGGCACGGGCTGTGCCGTCGCCGCCACCACGCCTGCCACCCCAACCGCCATCGTGGCCGCCATGAGGGACACCACCAGGGATCGCACCCTTCGTGCTCGCTGCATCATCCGCCTCCGCAACCTGGTGGCGGCGACCTGCCCATCGCCGCCACACGCAACGTAGTTTCACTCGTGGCTGAGGTCACGCAAAGTGATGAGAATGAGTCGTTTGGCCTAGACGGTCAGCTCTGGCTGTGCGGGTCCCAGAGCGGCTGCGGGCTGGTCGGAGCCCCGAATGGCTGTGGGGCGGCGGATACCTGCATCGCCTGCTGAGCCTGAATGATCTGTTCGTACACCGACGCGGCGTCCTCGATCTCCACAAAGGCAGGAGCAGATGCCATGCGGGGGTCGTTGCTGCGAGTCCAGCGGGCCCAGGGGAACGACGGGTTCGAGCCAAACGAGATGGTGCCCCGACCCCTCTTGCCCGGCCGGACCGACACGTCACCGAGGGAGGTGAGGGGGATGGTCGTGACCTCTGTCTTCGTTCGGGCGCCTCGAACCAGTACCCGCCGATCGGTGAGGTCGAGGCCGGCCGGACCAGAGCAGGCGCTCGTGAGGCTGGAGCGTGAACCGGGGTGGTGAGTCCAGAGCGAATTGGTCTGCCATCGTGCTGAACGTTACTCGATTTCAAGCCGCCCCTCGGCCGCGCGGCGCACCCGGTAGCGTTGCCATGTGGACGACTCCCCCTCGTCGGCCGACCCGGAGCCGCCGCCTCCGGCGCAGCACGATGTGGGCGAGACAGCCCGGTTCGGACGGGGCCGGACGGCGTTGGTGATGGCGGCCGCTGTTGTTGCTGCCGGGCTGATGTTGGTGGCGATCGCGTGGAGCGGGCGGGACTCCGGCCCGGTTGCCGAGGGCGAGCTGCGGGTCGAGGTCGTGCGGCGCCTGCCACACGACGGCGACGCGTTCACCCAGGGGTTGGAGCTGGTCGATGGCGACGTCGTCGAGTCCACCGGCCGGTACGGCGAGTCGACCGTCCGAAGGTGGGACCTGGAGTCGGGAACGGTGTCCGAGGAGGTGTCGGTGCCGGAGGAGTTCTTCGCCGAGGGCCTCACCGAGTTGCCCGACGGGCGGCTGGTGCAGCTCACCTGGAAGGCGGGCGTTGCGATCGTCCGCGAAGCCGACTCGTTCGAGGAGGTCGACCGGTTCACCTACGACGGCGAGGGCTGGGGCATCTGCATGGACGAGCCGAGCGGACGCCTGGTGATGAGCGACGGCTCGGCCGACCTCACGTTTCGTGATCCGGTCACGTTCGAGGTGACCGGGTCGGTGGACGTCGTCGACGGCGCCGGGGCCGCGGTCGACCAACTCAACGAGCTGGAATGCGTCGACGGCCGCATCTGGGCCAACGTGTGGCAGAGCGACACGATCGTCGCCATCGATCCGGGGAGCGGCGAGCTGGAGGCCACGGTCGATGCCTCCGGCCTGCTGTCGGAGGCCCAGCAGGCCGATGCCGACGTGCTCAACGGCATCGCGGCGCTGCCCGACGACGAGTTTCTGATCACCGGCAAGCTGTGGCCGGAGGCGCTGGTGGTGCGATTCGTACCGGTGGAGGCCACCTCATGAGCCGGCACCCGGCGCCGGATGCGTTGATGGACCAAAGTTCGGTGGCCTGGGCCACGGCGGCGAGGTGGTGGGCCGTGCTCGGCGGCCAGCGGGCGCTGTTGCTGCAGGTGGCGCATCCGCAGGTGGCGGCGGCGGTCGAGGAACACTCCGACTGGGAGGCCCGCAGCCTGCACCGCCTGGTGTCGACGCTGCGGGCGATGCTGGTGCTGTCGTTCGGGTCGGAGGCCGCAGCGGCGGCTCAGGCGGCGGCGCTCGACCGGGTTCATGGTGCGATCGTCGGCCGCACCGGCGACGGCGTCGGGTACGACGCCACCGACCCCGACGCCCAGGCGTGGGTGCTGGGCACCCTGGTCGACAGTTTGTGGGAGGTGGAGCGTCGCTTCGTCGGGCGGCTGAGCGAGGCCGACCGAGATCGATCTGTCGCCGAGACGCGCCGTCTGGCCGCCTACTTCGAGATCCGGCTCGACGACTTTCCCTCCGATGCGGCCGGGTTCCGCCGGTGGTTCGCCGGGCGGGCAGGGTCGCTCCAGCCCGACGACCGGTCGCGTGCGTCGGCCCGATCGATCCTCGATCCTCCGCTGGGATGGGTACCCGGGCCGGTCAAACGCTTCGGGGCGGTGCTCGCCTGCGATCTGTTGCCCCCGCCGGTGCGCGAGGCCTTGGAGCTGCCGGCCGCCCGTCCGGACGAGGTGGCCAGAATCCTGGCCTGGCAGCGTCGGAGCAGGCGGATCGTTCCGAAGCTCCCCGGAACGCTGACCCTCAACCCGTTGGTGCCGTGGAGCCTTCGGGGCTGAGCGGATCCGACTCGGCGATCGGCTCGGCGTCGGTGAGGTGGATCAGCCGATAGACCGGGTAGGACACGTCCTCCGGGCCCTTGCAGGTCAACGGTGAGGGGCTGGGCACGGTGGTGCGCTCCAGGGTCACCACGTGCCCCCGTCGCCGACCGTCGCCGCGATCGGCGGACGTGGTGGTCTCCACCTGGAACCGCAGGGTGCCGCTGCCGTCCTGATCAACACGGCGCACGGCGCCCACGTCGTCGAGGCGGTCGAGGCCCAGCTCGGTGCGCACGAAGTACTCGGCCGCCTGTTGGGTGAACCCCAGCGTGGACCGGCCCCGATAGTTGGGCAGATGGATACGCCCGTCGGCGTGCGCCTCCAGCACCGCCTCGGCGGACTCCGGGTCGCACCGTCCGAAGTACAGGCTGTCGGGCAGCAGCACCAGGTTGGCGGCGAAGCGGTCGCCGCCCACGTGCGAGCTCTCCCAGGCGGTCCCGGCCCACCGGCTGTCGCGCAGATGCCGGATCAGCGGTCGCCCGAAGGTGGCACAACAGCTGTCGTGACGGCCGTTGGTGCACACCAGCGTCAAGGGATCGGTCCAGGTGTTCCAGCCCTCTGGTCCACCCCGGCGGCCCGCGCCGGGCAGGTCGGACGTCGCCTGCGGCACCTCGGCGAGGTCCTCCACCGTGCGGTGCCACGCCTGTCCGGCGCGGCCGCCGGGCACGGACGGGTCCACGTAGATCACCTCGATGGCGCTGTCGTTCTGGTCGATTTGGCTGTCCCGGCACAGGTTTCGGCGCACGGTCAGCGTGCGGATCCCCCGCTCCTTGTTGGCGGCCAGCCAGTCACGGTCGACGACGTCGCCCAGGTCGGAGTCGATCGCGGCGGTGTGGCCCCACGCCCCGAGCACCTCGATCAACAGCCAGCGGCGCACTCCTGAGGCGGTGGCGAAGATCGGCTCGGAACGCTCGATCGCCGCCCGGGCGCAGCTATAGGGGGCCATGGCTCACCACTCCTTCTCGGTGCAGGGCAGCCAGTATGGCCCGGACCGAGGGACCGTCCAGTCCGTGGCGGGGATCGGCCATCAGGGAGGCGACGCCAAACGCTCCCTCGGCGGCGAGCAGGATCTCCAGCAGGGGCGTGGCGGCGGCGGGCAGGGTGATCGCCCGGTCACCGAGCTGCAACGACACCGGCGGGTGGGTTCGGCCGTCGTCGCTCGGCTCGCTGCGGGCCTCGCCCGACGGGTCGTCCAGCCACAACAGCGGCCCTGGAGTGAACGCCAGGTCGGCGTCCGGGTCGAACGTGCAGCGCCGGGGCCGGAGACGGGTGCGGGGCTGACGCCGCCACACCTCCAGGCGATGGGCCCGCGCCAGTGCGTCCGGGCTGAGCTCCGCACGCAGGTCCGCCAGGGCGTTGCTCCGGGCCGGCTCGGCGTCGTGAAACGTCGACGCCAGGGCGGGGCCCCCGGCCGTGTCCCTGAGGCGCATGGCGATGAGGGCCTGCCACGTCAACGACATGATCCCGATCGTGAGGTGGGCCGACTCGTCGTCGATCGTGGCCGCGGCGTGCGGGTGGCCGCGCGGGATCACCAACACGTCGCCCGGGTGCACCACGGTCTCGATCACCGGATCGCCGACCTCGTCCCACGTCGGCTTGGGGATACCCGGCCCGCGTTTCTGGGGCAGCCGTGACCGGTCGAGGGGCGCCCACACCCGCCACGCCTTGGTTCCACTCAGCTGCACCACGATCACGTCGTGATAGTCGAAGTGCAGGTCCAGCCCTCGCGCGGACGCCGGGCTGAGGTAGGCGTTCAGCTGGACGGGCTGGTCGAGCTCCAACGCCAGGTTGTTGGACAGGCGCGCCATGGCGGGGTCCGTGTGCTGGAGGCCCTGGAGCACCAGGGAGGCACCATCGTCGTATGACT
Organism: Microthrixaceae bacterium; assembly: GCA_041394485.1. Lineage (GTDB taxonomy): Bacteria > Actinomycetota > Acidimicrobiia > Acidimicrobiales > Microtrichaceae > Microthrix. The sequence continues at coordinate 33,173 of JAWKIE010000024.1, read as the reverse complement.
CCAACACCCGGTTGGGTTCGATGAGGTCGTCGAGCTGCTGGTGGCCGACCCCGGATCGTCGGCACACGAGGCTTCGGGGCAGCACCTCGCCCTCCTTCACCATGCGGTAGGCGGGTGCGCGCGGGGACCGGGTGAGCAGGTCGTCCCACCACGCCTCCGGGTCGGTCCGGTGAACCTCGGCAACCCGAGCCGGCAGATGTCGAGGGGCCGTGCCCAGCGGTTCGCCGGGCCCGGCCCCTCCCAGGTCGCTCAGATCGCCCAGACGGGGAGCTTCTCGATGAAACTCGCGCCGCATGGGCGGGTGATGGTCGCCGCGTTCTGCGGCGGATTCAGCGAGCAGCTCAGGCGTCTCCGCCGTCGGTGTCGCCCCCTCCGGCGTCGCCGTCACCGTCGCCGGCGTCACCATCGCCGTCGCCGACGTCTCCGGCGTCGCCGTCGCCGTCGCCGGCGTCACCATCGGTGGAGGCCACGATCGTGTCCTCCTCGGGCCAATCGGTACGGATCTCGTCAAGTGTGATGCTCATGTGTCGGAAGCTACCCGATCGTCCGCGGCCGTAACCCTCGAAAACCGAATCTTCGATCACGGCGCTGCCGAGGTGGCCCGCCACCCGGGTGCCCGACACTCGCGTGCCTGGAATACTGGAGCGCATCGGCGAGATCGAAGCAACGACGCAGACCAGGGGAGCGCCGCCGGAGCGCTGTGAGCGATGCGGCTTCGACTCGACCCGCTGGTCGCGCCAGGATGCGATCCGAACCGTGGAGTTGGCCGATCGCTTCGCCGTGCTGGCGGTTGAGTCGCTCCCGCGTTCGATGTGGGACGAACGGACCGATCCGTCGAGTTGGTCGATCGGTGACCACGTCGCACACCTCGCCGACCTGATGGGGGCCCACCGACGTGCCGCCGAGACCGCCGTCGACTCGCCGTTGGCCAACCGGCGCGACCCGTCGGGAATGCCCACTGCCGAGGCCTCGCCGGGTCGGGATCCTGCGTCAAGTCTGGAGTCGCTCGATCGGGAGGCGACCCGCCTCGGCGCCCACCTGCGATCCCTCGAGGAGTCGGCGTGGCGCCATCAGGTCGACGTCGGGAACACCGTCCTGCCGCTGGACGGGGCGGTTCGCCACGTCTGTCACGAGCTGAGGCACCAGTCGGCCGAGATCGCTCGGATCCGACATCGACTCGGTGACGTCGTGGGCCCGTTGACGGGCGAGGTTGCGTCCGTGCACGCAAGTGACGGGGGAGTTCCCAAGCCGGCGGTGCCATTCGGAGCGATCGATGCCGGGGGTGTGGCCGGAGATCGGCAGGGCGCCCGAAAACACCACGGGCGTCCGTGGCAGGCCCTCTGCCTGTGGTCGGCCGACGTCGTCGCCGCATGGGCCGCCGAGGGCCATCCGATCTTCCCGGGGGCGGCCGGGGAGAACCTCAGCGTCAGCGGTGTCGACTGGCCGCGGCTGCGATCCGGTTTGATCGTCGAGATCGGAACGATGACGGCAAGGCTGACGGCGCCCGCCGTGCCCTGCGCGAAGAACAGCCGCTGGTTCGCCGACGGCGACCAAGGGCGGTTGGGCCACGACGTCAGCCCGGGACGGGCGCGTTGGTACGCGTCCGTGCTTACCCCCGGTCGTGTCCATCCCCGTGACCGGGTGGTGGTGCGCTCCGCGGACCGGGCCTGACGGGCGCCCCCGCTCGGCGCCTGGAGAACTCGTCGGGCAGCCTCGTGTTGTCCGAGGGCACCGGATGTTGGGTCATCTCGAGGTGAAGCGGGCCGCCGGGCTCGTACGGGTGGGCGGCGACGACGTCCAGGTTCAACTCAAGACCGAGGCCGGGCCGCGTGGGGGCGATGAGGTAGCCCGCTTCCCAGGAAAGCGGCTCCGCCACGAGGTCGTCGTGGAAGGCGGTCTGAATCGTCTCCAGCATCAGGAAGTTGGGGCTGCTGAAGCCGACGTGGGCCGCGGCGGCATGGGCGATGGGCCCGCAGTAGATGTGCGGTGCGACCTGTGCGTTGAACAGCTCGGCCACCCCGGCGATCTTCTTGGTCTCCCAGACCCCGCCCGCCCGCCCGATGTTGGGTTGCAGGATCCGCACGCCGACCTTCAACGCGTCGTGAAACTCGCGGCGGGTGGTCAGCCGCTCGCCCGTGGCGACGGGAATCGACGTCGCCCCGGCAACCTGCCCGATCGCCTCGACCTGGTCGGGCGGACACGGTTCCTCGAACCACAGCGGATCGAACTGCTCCAAGCGACGGGCCAGGCGGATCGCCGAGCCGGTGCTCATCTGGCCGTGCGTCCCAAACAGGAGGTCGGCCCGATCGCCGACGGCCTCGCGGATGGCGCGGGCGTTGGCCTCGCTGCGTGCCAGCTCGCCCATGGACAGCTCCCGCCCGCCCTGAACGGCGTAGGGACCAGTGGGGTCCTGCTTGATCGCGGTGAAGCCGGCCTCGACGTAGTCGAGTGCGCGCTCGGCCGCCACGGTCGGGTCGTGGTAGACGTCGCCCTCGATGTCGACGTCGGCCGACGGTCGATGACGGGTGTCGTCGGCGCTACGAGGATAGAGATAGGTGTAGGTCCGGAGCCGCCGATGGAACGCGCCACCGAGCAGGTTGTAGACGGGCTGGTCGTGCGCCTTGCCGAGAATGTCCCAGACCGCCATCTCGATACCGCTGAAGACGCCCATCACGCTCACGTCGGGGCGCTGGGTGAATCCGGCGGAGTAGACGCGGCGGTACATCGTCTCGACGTCGTGGGGGTCCTCGCCCGCGATGTAGCGATCGAAGGTGTCCTCGACCATTCGAGCGACCACGTCGCCCGCAAACGGGACCCCGTAGCACTCGCCCACCCCGGTGATGCCGTCGTCGGTGGTCACCCGAACCAGCACCCAGTGGCTCCCGCCGATGCCGGTGGGAGGCGCGGTCACGTAGGTGTCGATCCGGTCGAGTTTCAAGATGCGACCCGATCGTCGGCGTCGAAGGTGACCACGTTTCGGCGAGCCTCGCCGCGACGGGTGGAGGCGATCGCCTCGTTGATCTCGTCCAGCCGATAGGTGGCCGTGATGAGCTCGTCCAGCAGCAGGCGCCCTTCCAGGTACATCTCGGTCAACCTCGGAATGTCCCTGGACAACCGGGCCGAGCCCATGGCCGATCCGATCAGGTGCTTCCCGCCGCCGGCGAAACCGCTGGTCTCGATCGTCGCATGGTCGCCGGTGCGGGTCATGCCGGCGACCACGACGGTGCCCCCGACACGGGTCAACTCGATCGCCTGCTCGATGACGGCGGCCGAACCCACGGTGACAAAGGCAAAGTCGGCGCCCCGGCCGGCGGTCAACGCCGCCACTGCGGCGACCGGGTCGCCCTGGTCGGCGCGGATGGTGTCGGTGGCACCAAACTGGAGCGCGTCGGACAGCTTCCGGTCGGTGACGTCGAGCGCGATGATCGGTGAGGCGCCGGCGAGCAGCGCGCCCTGCACTGAGTTGAGGCCCACGCCGCCGGTGCCGATTACCGCCACGCTGGACCCCACCGGCACCTCGACGGTGTTGGCGACCGCGCCGAAGCCGGTGATCACCCCGCAGGCCAGCAGGCAGGCCGCCTCGAAGCCGACGGCGTCGGGCACGGGTGCCACCTGAGAGCGGTGCACCACGGCCTGCTCGGCGAACGCCCCGGTGTACACGCCCTGGGCGACGTCGCCGCCGATGGGGTCGTGGAGGCGATGCTCGGAAGCGAGCGCGAAGCCGGCCCGCCCTTCGCAGAGATGGGACAGGTCGGCATCGCAGAAGAAGCAGTGCTCGCAGGTCCGCAGCAGCGACACGACCACCCGGTCGCCCGGTTGCACCGTCTTGACGCCGGGTCCGACGGCGGCAACGACTCCGGACGCCTCGTGTCCGTTCACGGCCGGTAGGGAGCCGCCCCACGAGCCGTCGCCGGCGTGGAGATCGCTGGCGCAGATCGCCACCGCGCGGATGTCGACGAGCACCTCGTCGGGGCCGGGCAGGTCGATCCTCAGCTCTTCGATGACCAGGGGTGCGCCGAACTCGCGGCAGACCGCTGCCCGCATCGTCAGGTCCACCCGCTGACGGCCTTGACCTCGAGGAACTCCTCGAGGCCCCACACACCACCTTCTCGCCCATTGCCGGACTGGCCGTACCCGCCGAACGGCGACCCGGCCGATCGCGGTCTGCCGTTCATCTCCACCATGCCGGACCGAAGGCGCCGCGCAACCCGTCGGGCCTTGTCCGCGTCGGTCGTCTGGACGTAGTTGGTCAGGCCGAACACCGTGTCATTGGCGATCGCAACCGCCTCCTCTTCGGTGTCGAAGGGGAGGATCGACAGCACCGGGCCGAAAATCTCGTCCCGGGCAATCGTCATCGTTGGTGTCACGTCGGCGAATACCGTCGGGCGGACGTAGTACCCGACCTCGTGGTCCTCGGGTCGTCCGGGCCCGCCGGCCACCAGGCTCGCCCCCTCTCGGACACCGGAGTCGATCAGCGCCTGGATCTTGTCGAACTGCGCCTCCGAGACCACCGGGCCGAGGTGTCGACCGGGTGCGTCGGGAGCGCCGACGGTGGTCTCCTCGGCGATGCGTCGGGCCGTGGCGACCGCCTCGTCATAGGCCGGACGTTCGACCAGCATGCGGGTGGGCGCGTTGCACGACTGGCCGCTGTTGTTGAAGCAGTGGCGCACGCCGCGTTCGACGGCACCGTCGTCGGCGTCCGCAAACACGAGGTTGGCACCCTTCCCGCCGAGCTCGAGTGCCACCCGCTTGATCGAGTCGGCCGAGTTCGTCGTGACGGCGGTTCCGGCACGCGTCGACCCGGTGAAGGACACCATGTCCACGTCGCGGTGACCGGAGAGCCAGGTCCCGACGCCGGCGCCGTCGCCGTTGACGAGGTTGAACACCCCCGGAGGAAACCCGGCCTCGTGCACCAACTCGGCAAACAGCGCCGACGACAGCGGAGCGATCTCCGACGGCTTCAGCACCACCGTGCAGCCGACCCCGAGCGCCGGCCCCACCTTCAGGGTCACCTGGTTCATCGGCCAGTTCCAGGGAGTGATCAGCGCGCACACACCCACGGGTTCGTACAGGATGCGATCACCGGGGGAGTCCTCGTCGAGCGGGCGGTCGAAGGCAAACGACGCGAGGGCGGCGATCGTGTTGCGGAGGTGCCAGGACCCGGCGGTCACCTGGGAGTTGCGGGCCAGGTCGATGGGTGCCCCCATCTCCAGCGAGAGCGCCGTCGCCAGCGCCTCCGAGCGGGCCTCGTACACCTCGAGCAGGCGTTCCAGCAGCCCGACGCGAACCGACGGGTCGGTCTCGCTCCACGCAGGAAACGCCGCCCGGGCGGCGCCGACCGCAGCGTCGGTGTCGGCCTCCGAACCCAGCGAGATCACCGCGGCCGCCTCCTCGGTCGACGGGTCGAGGACCAGCGCGTCGTTGGGACTGTCGGGTTCGACCCAGGCCCCGCCGATGTAGAAGCGCCGACGGTCGAGCAGCTGTGGATCGGTCAAGGGCGGGCTCCCAACATCGCGTGAGGTGTCACAGGTCGATTGCCCGGTGAGTCTCACAGGTCCGGCGGACCGCCGCACCCGGCTGAACAACCTCGGGCGAAGAGTCCTCTTATGTGTCAACGCGCCACCAAACGCAGTGTGAGGCAAGTCGAATCCTCCATTGTGGCGGATGTGGGCGCACGGGAGACTGCGAGACATTCCCTCTCGATGGGCAATTCTGCCCACGGAAGGAGAAGCAGAATGAAGTTGAAAACGCTCCCGGTCGCAACAGCGGTCGGCGCCTTGATGGTGTCGTCCTGCGTGCATGCACCGCCCTCGAACCGGGCACCGACGATTTCAGCGTTCGCCGCGGTGACACCCTCTGGGTCCTCGCCACTCACCACCGCGCTGGGCTGGTCCATCTCCGACCCCGACGGCGACTCGATGACCTGCAGGTTGGACCTGGACAACGACGGCACGGTCGACAAGACGGTCACCAGCTGCACCTCCGAGTCGCTGCGCACCACCACGTTTGCGGCGGTCGGCGCGACGACGGTGAAGTTGGAGGTCTCCGACGGCACCAACGCGCCGACCACCCGCACCACCGTGGTGACGGTCGCGGCGCTGAACCCTGACGCATTCAACATCGACGTACCGATGTCCCGGTGCCACCGGCAGTGGCGACGATCTTGAGGATGCGGCCACCCGGTGGGAGGGCATGATCAAGACGGGCCTGCCCGACGATCCGGGCGGGTTCCCAGCGGGTTACTGCCGGCCCGGCACCGCCGCCATCACCGGCGCCATCGACGACGTCGTGATCGACGTCGACGTTCAGGCGATCGACGGGCCGGGCGGGGCCGACGCCAACGGCGGCGGTTGCGAATTCCGAACCGACGGCACCACGATCCTGGGCACGATGCGGGTCGACTTGGACGATCTGCCGACGTTCCTGGCCGCGCCCGCCTACTTCGGCGACGTGATCACCCACGAGATGGGCCACGTCCTCGGATTGGGAGTGGGTCCGAACTGGAACACCAACGTCACCGTGGGAGCCGCCCCGACCTTCGACGGGAAGGCGGCCAACGGCATCTTCCAGGAGCTCGGCGGAGTGGGCGTGATCCCGATCCGGGACGCGGACAACTCCTCGGCCGGTATTCCCGGCCACTGGAGTGAGGACACCTTCGGTCTCGAGATCATGACGCCGGAGTCCGGACCGTCCGACGTGACGCCGCTGAGCGCCTTGTCGGTGGCGGCGATGGCCGATCTGGGCTACGGGGTCGACCTCACCAACGCCGAGGCGTACGGCCTGCCCGGTCCTGCGACCGCCTCCAAGGCCAAGACGGCGACGGACGTGCGCAGCCACTAACCCGGCCGCCAACCCAGGTTGAACCGACGACCATCGCGTTCTCCCCTCGAAGCTCAACGTGGCGCAACGAGGGAGGAGCGCGGTGGTCGTCCGCGTCGAGGGCGACCATCCGGCCGGCGATCCCGTGGGTGATGAGCCTCAGCGCTCGGCCAGCAGCGCGTCCAGCTTGGCGTAGCCCTCGTTGACCCCCGACTCCATGCCCGACGCCAGCCAGGCGTCCCTTCCCTCGAAGCTGTCCACGAGCGACTGGGCGTGCAGCCGGGTGGTGCCGTCGCCGAGATCCTCGAAGGTCAGCGTCTCGAGGGAGACCGCGTCGGGCATCGGTTCGAAGTTGAACGTCTGCACGATCGAGGTGTCGGTGATGCGGTGGAAGCAGCCGCGGAAGGCGTACTCCTCGCCGTCCCGGGAGGCGACGTAACGCCATTCGCCCCCGTCGCGGGCGTCCCAGACGACCACCCTGGTGTCCATGCCCTCCGGGCCGACCCAGCGTGCGAACAGCTCGGGGTCGGTGTGGGCGGCCATCAACTGCGCCGGGGTGGCGGCGAAGTCCCTTGTGATGCGGATGACGGGCACGCGGTCGTCGGCTTCGATCGTGGCTTCGACGGCGGTGTCGGTGGTGGTCATGATGCTTGCTCCTTGGTGTTGTCGGTGTCGGCTGGTTGTGTCTCGGGGTGGTTCATCTCGGCGAGCACGGCGTCGAGGCGGCGGTACCGCTGTTCGGCCTGTCGCCGGTAGCGCTCGATCCATTTCGTCATCAGGTCGAAGACCTCCGCTTCGAGGTGCACGGTGCGGCGCTGGGCGTCCTTGGTCTTCGTGATCAGACCGGAGTCCTCCAACACCTTGAGGTGCTTGGAGATGGCCTGGACCGTCACCTCGTAGGGCTCGGCCAGTTCGCCGACGGTTGCGTCTCGCTCGGCCAGCCGGGCAACCAGATCCCGCCGGGTGGGGTCGGCGAGTGCGGCGAAGACGTTGGAGAGCGCCGCTGCGCCGTCCTCGGCGCTCATGTGGGCGTTCCGATGTCGAGTGTCATCAACGTCATGGTTGAATACAGTACCGACGTCCTGCGCCTTATGCAACCCTTCGGTTGAAGAGTGCCGTCCGTGCCGGAGGTCAACGACGGCGTCCGCCGGCACACCACACGCGACAAGACCCCAGGCCTCCCGGAGACCGGGTTGCCTGGGGTCCTGTTCGTGTACGCCCCCCGGGACTCGAACCCGGAACCTACGGATTAAGAGTCCGACGCTCTAACCAATTGAGCTAGAGGCGCAAGGCGGACGAGTGTACAGGCTGTACCGCCCGCGCCACCAACGATTCGGCCTCGCGCTCGCGTCGCCGCACCCGGCTGTACCGGAGCGCGAACGACCGCCCGGCCAAGCGGCCGGGCGGTCGTCGGGTGGGGTGAGCGAGGGGTCTCGAACCCCGGCCTCCAGGATCACAACCTGGCGCTCTAACCAACTGAGCTACGCCCACCAAGTGGCCACGATGGTAGGCCGTGGCACCGCCCGTGGGGAAGTCGATTGCCGGGCGCCGGGCTCAGCCGGTGAATCGAGGCGACAGCGGTCGGGACTCGCCCGCTCCGGGCGACGAACGCCCGTCGGAGGGGGCGGCGCCGGACTCCGGAGCACCCGCGTCGGATGGAGCTCCGGCGTCCGAGGGAGCGGTCTCACCCGTCGAGGGAGGCTCGGCGGTCGGCTCCTCGGCCAGGGGGGCGTCACAGCGCTGGGCCGCCTCCAACGGAGTGATGCACACCGCGTGGGTGGTGCCGTCCTGGGGGACCGCGAGGCTGACGACGTCCACGCCGTCGAGCGGCGATTCGACGACGACCGAGTCGTCCGCAACGGCACGTCGGAGATCGCCCGACACTCCCGTCGACGGTTCGTCCGCCGCGCCGGACCCCACCGGAACCCCGTCCACGATCAGGCTCCATCCGGCCGGGTAGTGCTTGGCGCTGGGCACCACCAGCTCGGTGGCGCCCGTGGCCTCGCCGTCCGCATAGGTCAGGCGAAGGGTGCGCGTGGCGGGGTCGTAGTGGTGCTCGTCGGGGAGTCCGGCGATCGCCCGTGCATAGGGCTGCACGATCTGGTCGACCTGCTCGCGGTCCTCGCCGTCCGGGCCGAAGGTGCAATACCCGCCACCGAGGCAGCCGTTGAACCAGTTCCACCCCGAGGAGGTCTCCTCCAGGGTCACCAGCGCCTCGGCGATGTATCGGTCAAGGCCCTCGTAGGGGGTGGGGACCCCCCACTCGCCGACCAGCATGGGCACGGGGTAGCGGTCGGTGTAGGTGGTGATCGCCGCCGCCCAGTTGGCGAAGAAGTTGGAGTCGTAGCCGCTGGGGTCGCCCGAACCGTTGTAGATCTCGGTTTCGATGTCGGTGTTGTACATGTGCGGGTAGAAGGCGACGCGGGGGTCGTCCACCCGGCCCAACGAGGTGGCGATGCCCAGAGATGCCAGGTTGGGCGCCTCGATGAACATCCACGACCGTTCGTCGACCGTACGGATCGCGTCGGTGAGGCGTTGGTACATGGCGGTCAGCTGCACCCTTTCGACGCGGGCGGCGGCCGTGAAGAGGTCCTCGCCCTCCCGCATCTTCCCGAACGGTTCGTTGAGCAGGTCGTAGCCGAGCACGTTGGGGTGGTCGCGATACTCGGTGGCGATACGCGTCCAGGCCTCCGCCTGCGCCGCCCGGATCTCCGGGTCCTCGTAGAGGTTCTCCCACGCCTCCTGTACTCCGGGTTGCAGGTAGTTGGTGAGGAAGCTGCCCGTGTCCTCGAAGGGCAGGCCGCCGTCGTCGGTCGCCCATTCGGGGATGCCGTAGTCCCCGAAGGCCGGACCGAACACGTCCTGATGGAAGTCGACGATCACCCACAGGCCACGATCCTCGGCCCACGTCAACACCTGGTCGACGTCGTCGAGGTAGTCCTGGTCGTAGTCGTCGTCGACCGGCTCGAAGAGGTTCCAGAAGATGGACAGCCGCACCAGGTTGAAGCCTCGGGCCTCGATGGCGTCCAGCACCTGCTCGCTTGCCCCGTTGATGGGATCGGTGGTCTTGATGTTGACCCCACGAAACTGCAGCGCCCGGTTGGAACCGTCGGCGATGTACTCCGCACCGTTGGCCCCGGAGACCTGGTTGAAGGCGTCCCATGGGTCGGCGCCCTGCGCGCCGACGGGCGCGGTCAGGCCCAGTGCGGGAAACAGTGCGGCCAACAGTGCGACCGCAACCGCGATCGTCCGGCTGCGTCGGCACGTCCGGTTGGTCGATCGTTGCATCGGTTCTCGGACTCCATTGAGTGGTCGGTCGGACTGGTGGCGAGCGTGGTGGACTCACCGCGGAGGGTATCGGATCGGTCGGTTTCGGATAGGCCGAATTGACCATTCAACTCCGGCCGAGGGCTGCCGACTTGGCGGAGCATATCGTGATCCGAGGTGATGCCTGCACCGTAAGACAGCTCGGTTTTTGGGTCATGTAACCCATCAACGAGCCGATAGGAGCGAGTGCGGCGATCGGCCGCTCGATACCACCCGTCCCCCGGAGGGTCCCCGCCATGCTCCACGTCTTCCCCCGTGCCCGGTTCAGGGTTCTGGCCCTGTTGGCACTGTTGGCCACGACGGTCCCGGTCGCGCTCGGCTCCACCGCCGGGGCTCAGTCCGGAGAGATCGGCCTCAGCAAGTCCGCCGAGGCTGAGGTGCTCTATGGCGACACCTCCCCGGTCAGCCTGGCCGCCTCGAACGACACCGGCGCGTGGGGGTACAACCTCTCGTTCCGGGACGTGTTGCCGCCCGGGGTCAGCTACGTGCCCGATTCGGTGAGCCCGGCCGACGCCGGGGAGCCGACGATCCTCACCGACCAGCCCTCGCCCGGCGAGAGCACGCTGTTGTGGGAGAACGTGTCCGACCTGGCGCCGCAGAACACGGTGACGATGACCTATCGCGTGGCACACGCCGGTTCGTCGGACGACGGGGTGAACTGTGCCGGGCCGACCCTGTGCGTGGGGGAGACCTACACCAACAGCGCCCAGGCGTTCGTCAACAGCAACCCGCGCTACGTGCCCGACTTCGACGCCACCACCGGGACGCCCATCGAGGGCGAGGCGAGCTACACCGGCACCGCGTCCGACACGGCGACGTCAACGATCGTTCCGTTCATCCTCGAGAAGGAGGAGAAGAACAGCGAAGGTGAACTGCTCCGAGGCGTCCACGACCACGCCACGCCGTACACGCTGACGATCACGAACAACACGGTGAACGCCACCCACGGCTTCAGTGTGGAGGACTACCTGCCCGCCGGCCTGGAGTTCCTCGGCTGCGGCGGTGTCGACCACACCACCGACGCACCGACCAACCCGAACGCTTCGACAACGCCCGACCCGGAATACCCGGGCTCGGCCACCCTCGACACCCTCGCCGACCCCGGCGAGTGCCTGGCGCCGGCTCTGGTGGAGACGGAGGAGATCGATCCGGACGTCGACGGGCCGCTGGAGTTCGGCGTGTACACCCACGTCCGGTGGGACAACCTGGGGGACCTCGGGCCCAACGGCCGCTTGGTGCTGACCTACCTGGCGGGCATTCCCATTCGCGAGAACACGCTGTTTGAGTCCGGCTCGGTTCCGGCGACCGACGGCGCCCAGATCGCAAACCTCGACAACAACTCCGGAAGCGAGACCTACGACGAGCAGGAACTGACCAACCACGCCGAGGCGACGGGCACCTATCAGGGCGCCGTCTTTGGCGATGGCCCTCAGACGTCCACGGCGTCCGACGAGTTCGTCGTCTCGGCCGAGGACCTCTCCATCCACAAGACCGGACCCGGAGACGAGGTGGCGCAGGGCAGCATCATCGAGTGGCAACTGGTCGTCGAAACCTCCGAGTACCGCTTCGTCGACGACATCGTGATCACCGACACCCTGCCCGACGGCCTGTGCCCCTTGGCCGAGGGGACCGACTTCGACACGAGCGAGCCGGGCGGCCGCAACGAGTGCGACGCCGCGGCGATCACCGGCACCCAGAACCCCAGCACGCCCTTCAGCTCGGCCGCACCCCCCGTGGAGAACGCCGACGGCTCCTGGACGCTGACCTTCGACCGGTCCGAGACCCCCGAGCTGAGCCGCATCGATCGCTCGGGATCGCTCACGATCACCGTCCCCACGCTGGTGCGCGAGAACTACCAGCAGGACGGCGCCGACGAGACCCCCGTGGTGGGGCGCGACGACTTCGACAACACCGTCGACATCACCGGCGACGACTTCCGCATCTGCGTCACCGGCGACACCGCCTGCACCGAGGGCGGATCCAAGATCGACGGCGACGAGCCGGACGGGGAGCCCGACCTCGACTCGTCGGCCTCCTCCATGGCGGCGGCGTACGACAAGATCGCCAAGTTCGTCGCCTCGCCGGTCGACGAGGCCGCTCCCGCCGCCTGCACCGGCATCAGCACCTGGCTGGCCGACGGGGACGATCCGCCACCGATCGGTGCCGGCGATCGGGTGTGTTGGCGGCTGCGGGTCGACTTCAACGAGGGCATCGACACCCGGAACCCGACGATCACCGACTTCCTGCCCCCCAACACCAGCTACGAGCCGAACTCGGTGGTGGTTCTCCCGGCCAACACCGCGGCGATCGTCGACGACGAGCCGGTGCAGGCCGGCGACACCCTGACGTGGCGGCTGGGCGAGGATGCGGCCGGCGATACCTGCGCCCCGGCCGACGAGGACTGCTACGTGCGGCCCGGCGGGATCTTCGACGTGGCGTTCTCCACGATCGTCCTGGACGACCCGACCGCCGGGAACGCCTTCGACCTGGTCGACAACCTGATGAAGTTCACCGGCCTCAACACCGGGGGCCAGTCCTTCCCGCTACGCGACACCTCCACCTACGTGTTCGCCGAGCCGATCATGGCGCTGGACAAGACCAACGACGCCACCACCGCGCTTCGTCAGGGCGACACGGTCGACTATTCGGTGAAGGTGTCCAACACCGGCAACAAGGCGGCCCTCGATGTGGAGGTGTGGGACAGCCTCCCGCCCGAGGTGGGCTGCGTCGATGTGACCGCCGGCGTCCCGCCGGCGACCTGCACGACCGTCGCCGACGGGCCCGACGTCCTCAAGTGGGTGGTGCCCTCGATCGGCCCGCTCGGCGACTCGACGGTGACCTACACGGTGACCCTGCCGGACGCAGCGGCGACCGGGGTCGCCGCCGGCGACCGGCTGACCAACACCGCCGGGGTCAGGAGCTACGAAACCGACACCAACACCGGCGACCGGGTCACCTATCTGCCGGACCACAACATCGACCCGACGGTCACCCCCAATGCCGAGCGCGTCGACGACACCTCCAGCATCAGCGTCGTCGCCCCCACCCTGACCAAGTCGGTCACCACCCTCACCCAGCAGGCCGGCAACGACGCCACCAACGCCGCCGAGACCTCCGCTCAGGCCACGATCGGCGAGACCGTGCGCTACACGCTGGTCGGTTCGGTTCCGGCCGAGACCAGTGTGTACTCGGCGTCGATCGGCGACACGCTGAACGGCCGCCACAGCTATGTGAAGGACTCGGGCGTGGTGACGTTCCCGGACGGAACCACGTGGAAGGAGTCCGACGGCGCCGCGGCGCTCCCCAACGGCTACACGTACAGCCCCGGGCCCAACGTTTCGTTCGGGTTGCCCCCCGCCTACCAGAACACCGACCCGAGCGTGGCCAAGGACTTCACGGTGAGCTTCGACGTCACCGTCGACAACACCGGAACCAATTCCCGTTCCTCCTCGTCGATCCCCAACAGCGGTCGGTTCTTCACCGACGACGCCCTCGGTGACTCCGTGGGTCCGGTGGACTCCAACGGAACGTCGGTGTCGATCGTGGAACCGGTCGTCACCGTGACCAAGTCCAACAACGCCACCGAATCCGTGCAGGGCGGCTCCACCGTGGAGTACACGGTCTCGGTCACCAACTCGTCCGCCTCCCGGGTGTCCACCGCCAACGATCTCGTCGTCACCGACACCCTCCCTGCTGGGCTGACCTCCGTTGCCCCGAGCGCCATCTCCAACTCGGGGACCTACGCGGCCGGTCCTCCGCAGACGATCACCTGGAACCTCCCGAGCCTGGCGCCCGGGGCGACGCAGGACCTCACCTATCTGGTGACCGTCGACAACGGCGTGATCGCGGGGTCGACCTACACCAACCAGGTCAAGGTGGACGCCACCTCGGTGCCCGCCGCCGACCCGCAGGGCACGGAGCGCACCTACTCGGCCACCTCCTCCAGCGACGTCGAGGCCGTGCTGCCACCCCTCGTCAAGACCTTCGACCCGAAGGTCGCCACGATCGGCGGGTCCTCCCAGGCGTCGGTGAGCTTCACCGTGCCGGCCAACACCACCTACTTCGACGGCACCATCATCGACGACCTCCCCGACGGCATGGCCTTCGAGAGCTTCGACGGCTGTTCCGGCGACGCCGGCATGTGCGCGGCGGTCATTGATCTCGGGCCCCGGGCGAACACCCCCGGGGCCGGCAACAGCCGCATCGCCTGGTTCTTCGACGACCTCGCTCCCGCAGCCGCCGATCGCAAGGTCACGCTGAGCTACACCGTGGTGGTCGGCGACGCCTACGCCGACGACTCCAAGGTCGCCGCCGGTGACCGACTGACCAACTCGGTGGCGGCGCACTGGAACGCCGACGACCAGATCACGACCGATCCGACCGAGCCACCGGCCCCGGGCGGGTTCGACCGCAACACGCCCAACTCGACCGACACGGTGTCGGTGGTCGAACCGAAGCTGAACATCGACAAGGACGTCGGCGGTCAGAGCGGCGATTCCGATGCACGCACCGCCGACGTCGACGAGACGCTGACCTACACGGTGACCGCCACCAACGCCACCGGTAGCTCGGTCTCCGCCGGGCACGACCTGACGATCACCGACGTGGTGCCCGACGGGCTCGACGTCGACGTCGACTCGATCACCGGAGGCGGTGGCTACGACACCGACACCCGGACGATCACCTGGTCGGTACCCGGCCCGGTCGCTCCCGGCGACAGCGTCGGGTTCACCTATCAGGCCGCCATCGGCGACTCCGCCGGCATCGCCGGCGACGCGACGCTGGTGAACACCGCCACCCTGTCGTCGTACTTCGGCGTCGCCGCGGCCGAGCGCGGCGATCATGACGGCACCCCGGCCTCCGAGGACGAGCGCACCTACCGCACGTACGGCCCGGTCGACGATGCGGTCACCGTGACGCCGAGGTTCCCCGAACTGACCTTGGCGAAGACCTCCACCGGCGGGGCCACCATCGATTCGCCGTTCACGTGGACGGTGACGGCGAGGAACACCTCGTCGGTCGCCGATGCGTTCGACGTCGATCTGGTGGACACCCTGCCCGATCACTGGACCTACGAGACCGGTTCGGCCACGATCTCGGTCGACGGCACCCCGGGCACCGTCGTGGCCAATCCGTCGATGAACGGGCCGGTGCTCACCTGGACCGACCTCGGCAACCTGGCGCCCGGCAAGTCGCTGGTGCTGACCTACCGGGCCACCCCCGGACTCGACGCCCGCGACAACGACGACCAGATCAACTCGGTGACGGTCACCGGCGACGACGCCGATGGCAACGACCGCAACGCCGACGGTCCCTACACCGATGTCGACACCGACGAGCCCGCCCTCACCGGTGCGGCGCTGGGCGACCTCGTCTGGGAGGACCTGAACGGCAACGGCGTGCAGGATGGCGGCGAGCCCGGCATCAAGGGCGTGGCGGTCACGTTGTACGCCTCCGACGGCACCACCGTGCTGGACACCACCACCACCGGTGACGACGGCGAGTACCGCTTCGACCGGCTGGCCGCCGGCAGCTACGTGGTGGGCTTCGCCACCCCGGCCACCTACACCCCGACGGCATCGCTCCGTGGGAGCGACATCACCAAGGACTCGGACGCCGGCGCCGCCGGCAGGACGGCCGTGATCACCCTGGCCGCCGGACAACAGGACGTCAGGGTGGACGCCGGGTTCTACCGGTTGGTCGACCTGGGCAACTTCGTGTGGGACGACCTGAACGGCGACGGGGTGCAGGACGACGGGGAGCCGGGCCTGAAGGGCATCATCGTCAACCTGTACGTCGAGGGGGGCACCGATCCGATTCGGACCGGCCCAACCGGCGACGACGGCGACTACCTGTTCAAGGACCTGCCGCCCGGTGACTACGTCGTCGAGTTCGTCGTGCCCGACGGCTCGACCGTCTCCCCGGTGGGCGTCGGCGGCGATCGCGATGCCGACTCCAACCCGGACCGGGAGACCGGCCGTGCGGCCGTGACGCTGGTGAGCAACGTCGACGACCTCACGCTCGATGCCGGCATGTTCACCGGCGCCGCCATCGGCGACGTCGTGTTCTACGACCTCGACGGCGACGGCATCCAGGACGACAACGAACCCGGCGCCGCCGGCATCACCGTCGAGTTGCTCCAGAACGGACAACCGGTCATCGGGCAACCCGCCGTGCAGACCGGTGCGTCCGGCGCCTACAGCTTCGGCTCGCTCGTGCCGGGCGACTACTCGGTGCGATTCACCGCCCCGTCGGGGTTTGTCTTCTCGCCGACCGGCGCCGGAACCCCGGCCACCGACTCCGATGCCGAGCCCGACGGGAACAACCCCAGCCTCGGCACGACGCCCGCAACCTCGCTGACCTCCGGCGAAACCGACAACACCTGGGATGCCGGCCTGGTGGGCACCGGCACGCTGGGTGACTTCGTGTGGGACGACCTCAACGGCGACGGCATCCAGGACGGCGGTGAGCCGGGCCTGAAGGACGTCACGGTGACCCTCACCTGGGCCGGCCCCGACGGCAAGCTCGGCGGCGACGACTCCGACGACGACGTCGTGATCGGCTCGATGCCGACCGGCGACGACGGCGCCTACCTGTTTGAGAACCTGCCGCCCGGCACCTACGGCGTCACGCTGACCGACGTTCCGGCCGGCTACCTGCCGACCGGCGACCTCGACGGCGTGGCGTCGCCCTCGACGGCCACCGCCACGCTCGGCGCCGGGCAGAACCGCCTGGACGTCGACGTCGGTTACCAGCTGCAGGCCGATCTGGCCCTCACCAAGGTGGTCGACGAGGCCGCCCGCCTGTCGGGCGAGCAGGCCACCTTCCGGCTCGACGTGCTCAACAACGGCCCCGCACCGGCCGTGGGCCCGATCAGGGTGGTCGACCAGGTCCCGGTGGGCCTCTCCGACATCGCTGCGGCGGGTGACGGCTGGGCCTGCGACGTCGCCGGACAGACCGTGACCTGCACGCAGGCCGGCCCGCTGGCCGTCGACGGGTCGCTCCCCGAGATCGTGGTGACCGCCACCGTCGACGGCGATGCGACCTCCACGCTCAACAACACCGCAACGGTCGACTCGGCCACGGCGGATCACCTCCTGGACAACAACACCGACAACGCCGAAGTCGACGTGACCCCGGCCGCCGACCTGAGCCTCGACAAGGCGCACGCAACCGATGCCTTCGTGGTTGGATCGACGGGCACCTACACGTTGCAGGTGTCCAACAAGGGCCCGTCCGCCGCGGTGGGAACCGAAGCCAAACCGATCACGGTCACCGACACGCTGCCCGAAGGGCTGGTGCCGACGACGGCGGCCGGAACCGACTGGACCTGTGACCTCGACGGCCAGGACGTCACCTGCACGATCGTGGGCATCTTCGCCGACGACGTGGCACTCCCGGTGATCTCCCTGGACGTCTCGGTCGAGGTGGCCGCCGAGGGCGGCGTCACCAACACCGGTGTTGTGGCCCCGGGCGACACGGTCGACCCGATCGGCGACAACAACACCGACGAGGACCCAACCGACGTGCTGCCGGCGGCAGACCTGTCGATCACCAAGTCGCCCAACGGGCCCTTCACCCCCGGTGAGACCGACAGCTACGACCTGCAGGTGACCAACGGCGGCCCCTCGGCCGACCCCGGGCCGATCACCGTGGTCGACACGTATCCGACCGAGCTTGCCTACTCGGCCAACCTGACCACCGACGACTGGGAGTGTGACGACGACGCCGACCTTCGGGAGGTCACCTGCACCTACCGGCCCTCCGGCCCGCACCCCGTCGGCGACCTGAAACCGCTGACCCTCGAGTTCGACGTCGCCCATGACGTCGCCGCCGAGGTCGAGATCGTGAATGCGGCCCGGGTGTCGAGCCCCACGATCGACCCCAACCCGGACAACGACTCCAGCGATGGAAGGACGACGACGAAGCCGAAGGCCGACCTGGTGGTCGACAAGCGCCATGCAGGCGACTTCCGGGTGGGCACGCCGGGCACCTGGCTGTTGACCGTTGGCAACAACGGCCCGTCCACGGTGGCCGGCGTCACGACGGTCACCGACACGCTGCCCGACGGGATCGGCTACATCGACGCCGTCGGGGACGGATGGTTGTGCGCCGAAGCCGACGGCACCGTGACCTGCGCCTCGTCGGTCGCCGTGGCGCCCGGCGCTTCCTTCCCGGCGATCACCATGACGGTCACCGTCGGCCCTGCCGCCTATCCCGAGGTGACCAACACCGCCAAGGTGGACGCCCCCGAGGGGATCACGGACACCGACGCCGGCAACAATTCCGACGACGACCAGGTCACCGTCGGCCCGCTGGCCGACCTGGCGGTGACCAAGACCCACGAGGGCGACTTCACCGTCGGCGTCGACGGCACCTTCACCGTCGACGTGACCAACCTCGGGTCCACCGAGGATCCGGGTCCGCTGACCGTGGTCGACACGCTACCTGCCGGGCTGACTTTCGCCTCCGGCGGCAACGAGGACTGGTCCTGTGAGGCCACCGGTCGCACGGTGACCTGTGTTCGCACCGACGGCCTGGGCGTCGACGAGAGCACCTCGTTCCCCATCACGGTCGGCGTAGGCACGGAGGCCGAGGGGGGCGTCACCAACACGGTGACCGTGTCCAGCCCGACGCCGGACCCCGTCGAGGACAACGATGGCGCCATCGACGAGGTCGTGGTGGTCCCGTCGGCGGACCTGTCCCTGACCAAGACGCACAGCGGCAACTTCGTCGTCGGTCGGGCGGGAACCTGGACGCTGCAGCTGGTCAACAACGGTCCCTCGGTCTCCCGGGGCCCGATCACCGTGAGCGACACGGTTCCCTCGGGCTTCGAGGTGACCGGCGCCGCCGGTGAGGGCTGGAACTGCACGGTCGAGGCGCAGGACGTGACCTGCGTGTTGGCCGACGACCTGGCTCTCGGCGACGCCACACCGGTGACCGTCGACGTCGTCCCCCAGGCGGGGGCGGAGGGAACGGCGACCAACACCGCAACGGTGGCGGCGACGACGGGCGACCCGGACGGCGACAACAACTCCTCCACCGACTCGGTTGAGGTCGAGGCCGCGGTCGACCTGGTGCTGATCAAGCGCCTGGAGAGCGACTCGCTGGTCGAGGGGGCGAGCGCCACCTACCTGTTGTCGCTCACCAACAACGGCCCGTCGTCCGCCGCGCAGGTGGTGCTGACCGACGAGCTGCCGGAGGGTCTCGAGTATCGGGAGTTCACCGGAGAGGGTTGGTCATGTGACGGCCCCGGACCGATCGTGACCTGCGCGCTCGAGGGTGAGCTCGCCGCTGGAGCGTCCACCGAGTTGCGGCTCGTGGTTCGGGTGTCCGGCGCCCCAGGGAAGTCGGTTGAGAACGTGGCCTCGGCCGAATCCAACGGGGTCGAATCCAACAGCGCCGACAATGGGGACACCAGCGGGGTGTCGGGGATCGAGGCCGTGCCACCGGTCGATCCAGGCGAGACCCCCGACCCGGACAACCCGGCTGAGGACGCGGAGCGGACGGCCACCGGCGGGACCGACCCGCCGGGGTCAACCGCAGCGGCCGATCCGTCAACGATTCCGGATCGGTTGCCGCAGGTCGACACACCCGGCACCGCCAGGCTGCCGACCGGGCTGTCCAACACCGGGGCCACCCTGGCGCCGTATCTCGTGCTCGCCTTCAGCATGATGCTCCTGGGCGTTGGGCTCAGGCGGGGCGCCAAGCGACGCCGGGGGTAGCGGCGTCGATCTCCTGGCTTCGTGGGGTCAGCCCGTAGACTGATGGAGTGCGGCGACGATGGGACCATCGCCGCCGCACTTCCATGAGGCCCCTGTAGCTCAACTGGATAGAGCACCAGACTTCTAATCTGACGGTTGCAGGTTCGAGTCCTGCCGGGGGCACGCTGTGGTGGCCGATGATGCGGTCCCTGCTCACCCACCGCACTTCGGCACCTCATCGGTGAGGCCGGCGGGCCCGTTGGGCTGATCGCACACAAAGTCGAGGGTGCCCGGGGGCACCCTCGACCTTGTCGAAACTGGGAGCTGCGCCCCGGAGAGCCGGGAATCAGCCCTGGTTGCGGCGGCGCTTCGAGGCGATGAGGGCCCCTCCGCCGAGGATCGACGCTCCGGCCAGGGTGAGGAGGAACGCCAGGTTCACGCCGGTGACCGCCAACGTTCCGACCGTTCCCCGAGGGGTCACCTTTCCGGCGACCACGGTGCCAACCCGGCTCGTGCCGCTCGTGGCCCCGGTGGTCTTGGCGCCGGTGGTGGATCCGGAGGTGCTCGCCTGAACCCGACCGGTGGTTCCACCGGAGGTGCCGCCCGTGGAACCGGTGGTCGACCCCGTGGTCGATCCGGTGGTTGTGGCACCGGTCGTGCCTGAGGTCGTT
Organism: Microthrixaceae bacterium; assembly: GCA_041394485.1. Taxonomy (GTDB): domain Bacteria; phylum Actinomycetota; class Acidimicrobiia; order Acidimicrobiales; family Microtrichaceae; genus Microthrix. The sequence continues at coordinate 12,652 of JAWKIE010000024.1, read as the reverse complement.
CCGGTGTCGCCCGTGGTGCTCGAGGTCGTTCCGGTGGTGTCGCCGGTGGTGCTGGTGTCGCCGGTGGTGCTGGTGTCGCCGGTGGTGCTGGTGTCGCCGGTGGTGCTGGTGTCGCCGGTGGTGCTGGTGTCGCCGGTGGTGCTGGTGTCGCCCGTGGTGCTGGTGTCGCCGGTGGTGCTGGTGTCGGCCACCGAGTCGGTGGTGCCGGTGGTGCCGGTCGTCCCGGTGGTGTCGCCGGTGGTTCCGGTGGTGCCGGTCGTCCCGGTGGTGTCGCCGGTGGTGCCGGTCGTCCCGGTGGTGTCGCCGGTGGTTCCGGTGGTGCCGGTCGTCCCGGTGGTGTCGCCGGTGGTGCCGGTGGTGCCGGTCGTCCCGGTGGTGTCGCCGGTCGTGCCGTGGTGTCGCCCGTGGTGGAGGTGTCGGCCACCGAGTCCGTCGTTCCGGTGGTGCCCGTCGTGCCGGTGGTGCCCGTGGTGCCGGTGGTGCCCGTCGTGCCCGTCGTGCCCGTCGTACCCGTGGTGCCCGTCGTACCCGTGGTGCCCGTCGTACCCGTGGTTCCCGTGGTGCCGGTGGTGCCAGTGGTGCCGGTCGTGCCGGTGGTTCCCGGGTGCCAGTGGTTCCTGTCGTGCCGGTGGTTCCTGTCGTGCCGGTGGTTCCTGTCGTGCCGGTCGTGCCGGTCGTGCCGGTCGTGCCGGTCGTGCCGGTCGTGCCAGTTGTTCCCGTAGTGCCGGTGGTGCCGGTGGTGCCCGTCGTGCCCGTGGTGCCGGTCGTGCCGGTCGTGCCGGTCGTGCCGGTGGTTCCGGTGGTTCCGGTGGTTCCGGTGGTGCCGGTGGTGCCGGTGGTGCCCGTCGTGCCGGTTGTGCCCGTCGTGCCCGTCGTGCCGGTTGTGCCCGTCGTGCCGGTTGTGCCCGTCGTGCCGGTATCGGCCACCGAGCCGGTCGTGCTGCCGGTGCTCCCGGTGGAGCCGGTCGTGCCACCCGTGGAGCCGGTCGTGCCACCCGTGCTCCCCGTCGAGCCGGTCGTGCCACCCGTGCTCCCCGTCGAGCCGGTCGTGTCGGCCACCGAGCCGTCGGAGCCGCCGGTGGTTCCGCCACCGGTGTCACTCACCGAGTCGCCCGGCTCCACAGCTCGCGCCGAGGGTGTCGGGTCGATGAAGGCCACGCCCGCCACCATGGCCCCCAGAATCAGAACGCCAATCGCGACCACCAACGTGGTCGGTCGTCGAAAGAGTGTGGTCCGTGTGCCCATGAGTTCCCGCTCCTGTGAGTAAGCCCGAGCGAAGCATACCCACGGAGAGTGAAATGTCGAGTGGTCACAGAGTCAACGCGCACCGTGTCCGGAGCGTTCCGCGAAGCGACGCGCCGTGATATTGCAACGAAGTTGGCGGGTTCCGCGCAACGCTGAGTGTTTGCGGAATGATTCAAACGGCCTATTCAGGAAGGCCGTCGCGCCCAACGTGGTCGTCGTTCTGGGCAGGCGGGGAGGTGGCGGCGGCGGCTTCGTGGGCAACCGGCCACTCAGGGTGAGGTTCGGTCGGCTGGGTGGACCGACGACGCGACGGCAGCATCCTGGTCGCCGAAGATCGAATCCAACCGACGACGGCTGCTGCGTCCTCGGGGGTCAGAAACGCCAGGTAGGCAACGCCCACCGTGGCGGGAAACAGCCCCAATCTCAGGACGTAGCCGAGCGAGGCGTGGAAGCACAGGCCGAGGACGACGCCCCATCGGCGGGTGCGCCGGTTGAGGAGCAGCACCGGAAGTGCGATCTCGGTGATCAGCGTGCCCCACGTCATCAGGTTGTGGGCCAAGGCGGAGGTGACGACGACGTCGGGCACCCAGAACCGCCGCATCGTGTCGAGGTTCAATGCTCGAACGGTGGCGGTGCCACCCAGCCAGGTGCTCCCCTCCATCTTGTCCATCACGGTCACCACGTACATGGCGGCGATCTGGATGCGGATCACGACCAGGCCCCAGGGTGGTCCGCTGGGCGCCGGTCCACGGCCAAGCTCGCCGACGGGGGTGTCGAGCCCGGTCGCCGGGGCGATCAGCGCATAGAGGGCCACAAACAACAACAGCAGTCGCAGCACGTCGTCGCCGCCGTTGAGGATGAGCGGCGCTGAGAACATCAGGCTGGTGACCGCCACGTAGGTGACCGGTGCGGCGAGACGCACGCCAACGCCCACGATGAGGGCGAGTCCGCCGAGCACCGCCAGGCCGAGCACGACGCCCACGGCCATGTCGCCGCTCCACCACTTGAAGACCGAGAACTGGGTGGGGCGGGGGCCCTGCGACGGCACGATCGAGGCCGGGCCATAGAAGTCGCCGAGGTCGGGCAGGAGCGTCATCGCCCACACCACCACGAGGGCGCCGACGCCACCGCGCAGCAGTACCCAGTTGTCCAGGCGTTGGGGCCGGAGCAACGCGTCGCCGATGAGTCGTGCCGGGGTGGCGACCAGCTCGCGGACGCCAACCCGAGGCTGCTTCGCGTCGCTCACTGGTCGCTCTCCTCGGCCTCACCACTCGGGGAGTCGTCGGCCGGTTGTTCCTTGACCGCCCCGGGGGCCTCCGGGTCGAGCACCACGTAGTCGTTGGTGGCGACGTCCAGCCGGGCGAAGGTGAAGCTCTGCTCGGTGCCGACGTCGGTGGGGTCGTCGGCCTCCCGGGAAATCCACCGACGCCGCAACTCGATGCGCTGTGGGTCGCGCCCGTCCGCCTGCAGTTGTCGGAGCGACCAGTTGATCAACTCGGGCCACCGCTCCGAGGCGGAGGTCGGGGTCACGCGCTCCCGGATCTTGCGCCACCGCTCCGATCGGGCCGTCGGCAGCCAAGCGGGCCCGGACGGGAGCGACTCGACGCTCACGGTGCCGTCGGCGTCGGTCACCACCACATCGAGGCGGACGTCGGTCGTCGGCGGGTCGGGGGCGAACAGCGCCCAGTTCTGGTTGAGCGTGATGGCGTTGCCCGTGTCGTACACCCAGGTGGGCACCTGGTCCTTGATGGGGGAGTCGGGCATGGCGTAGACGGCGATGAAGGCGCAGGTGATCGCCACCACGGCGACGCCAAGGGTGGAGCGGACCCGTTGGATCCACTCCGCACGGGGCTGGGCGTCGGTGCCGGCCTCGGATTCCTCATCGGTCGTCGAGGGGTCGGGATCGCCGGCGGGTTCCCCGAGTTCCTGAGCCGAACCAGCCATGCCCGCAACGCTACCGAGGTTTTGATTGGTTCGTGCCCTGAGGGCGCTCGCTGCGGTTTCGGGAGGTGTCCGCGGCCGCCCGCCGATGTCCTACGGTGGCGTGCGAAGACGGCGCCCGGCGCCGCCGAACCTGGGGAGAACGCATGACACTGTCGGCCTGGGATGACTATCCCGTGCATCAGAGCTCCGAGCCCATCCGGCACGTGGCGACGAGCGACCGAAATTTCTACGACCGGTACTACTTCAACTGCTTTCCCATCACCGGGGAGCTGTTCCTGGTGATGGGACTGGGGCAGTACCCCAACCTGGGCACCCAGGACGCGTTCGCCGTGGTTCGCCGCGGCGACCAGCACCACGTCGTGCGGGCCAGCCGCACCATCGGTGACCGAAGCGACCTCGATGTCGGCCCGTTCCACCTCGAGGTGCTCGAGCCGCTGCAGTCGCTCCGCTTCCGCCTGGAGGAGGGGCACGGCGAGATCGCCTTTGACCTCACCTGGACCGGCACCCACCCGGCACACGAGGAGCCCAGGCAGTTCATCCGCAAGCACGGCCGGGTGCTCTTCGACACCGCACGGTTCTGTCAGAACGGCCGCTGGTCGGGCACGCTCACGGTGGCGGGGGAGCGCTTCGAGGTTGACGACACCACCTGGTGGGGCATGCGGGACCGGTCGTGGGGCGTTCGGCCGGTGGGCGAGGCGGAACCGCCGGGCATCCGCGGCGAGGGCGGTCAGATGGCGGGGTTGTGGAACTACGCCCCGATGCAGTTCGACGACCACTCGATCCACTACATCGTTCAGGAGGAGCCCGACGGCCATCGTGCGCTGGAGGAGGCGGTATTGGTTCCCCACGACGGATCTGCGGAGACCAACCTGGGTCGCCCCGAGTGGTCGCACACCCTGGCGCCCGGGACCCGGCGGACCGAAGGGGTCTCGGTGCTGTCGTTTCCCGAGGCCCCCGACGGCCCCCTCGAGATCCGCGTCAATCCGCTGCTGCGGGCCTACGTGGCCATCGGCACCGGCTACGGCGTGGAGGAGGACTGGCGGCACGGCATGTATCAGGGCGAACTCGTCGTGCAGGGCCTGACCCGGCAGATGGACGAGCTGGAGGGGTGGGCCTGGTACTCCCTGACCGAGGTGCTGTCCCGGTTCGAGACCTCGACCGGCGACGTCGGGTACGGCATGCACGAGATCGGCCTCTTCGGCCGTTCCCGCCGCTCATGCACGAGCGTCATGACCTGCGCAGGCGGCGAGTCCGGCCCCGACGCCTGACCACACCCGAAGTGGGGAGTCCGGAAGGCCGGAAAACCGCGCCCCCAACTCCCCACTTGCGCACCAGCGCCGAAGTGGGGAGTCCGGAGGGCCGGAAAACCGCGTCCTTGACTCCCCGCTTCCGGGTGGTCCCGCCCGGCGGCCTACAGGCCGAGGGATCGCCCGATAATCTCCTTCATGATCTCGGTGGTGCCCCCGTAGATCGTGGTGACCCTGGCGTCGGCGTAGGCCCGGGCGATCGGGTACTCGGTCATGTAGCCGTAGCCACCGAACAGCTGGACGCACCGGTCGGTCACCCTGCACTGAAGCTCGGTGCACCACCATTTCGCCATCGCCGCCTCCTCGACGGTGAGCGCGCCCCGATCAAGCGCCAGCAGGGCCTGGTCGACGAACGCCTGCGCCACCTCCACCTCGGTGTGGCACTCGGCGAGCACGAACCTGCTGTTCTGAAACGAGCCGACGTTCTGGCCGAACGCCTCGCGCTCCTGGACGTACTCGAGCGTCCACCCCAGGGCCGCCCGTGCGGTGGCAACCCCGGTGACCGCGATGCTCAGGCGTTCCTGCGCCAGGTTGGACACCAGGTACGAGAACCCGGCCCCCTCCTCGCCAAGCAGGTTGGCCACCGGCACCTTCACCTCGGAGAAGAACAGTTCGGCGGTGTCCTGGGAGTGCTGCCCCACCTTCTCGAGGTTGCGGCCCCGGTCGAAGCCCTCCATGCCCGCCTCGACCACCAGCAGCGAGATGCCCCGGTGGCGCTCGGACGGGTCGGTCTTCGCCGCCACGATGATCAGGTCGGCGTTGATGCCGTTGGTGATGAACGTCTTGGAACCGGAGAGCACGTAGTGGTCGCCGTCGCGGATCGCCGTGGTGGACATCGAGGCGAGGTCGGAGCCGATGCCCGGTTCGGTCATCGCCACCGCCGTGATCAACTCGCCGGACGCGATGCCCGGCAGCCAGCGGGCGCGCTGGTCGTTGTCGCAGTAGGCCAGGAAGTACGGCGTCGTGATGTCGTTGTGGAGGGTCAGGCCCAACCCGGCGCCTCCGATGCCGGCGGCGGCAAGCTCCTCGGCGAGCACGACGTTGAAGCGGAAGTCGTCGGACCCTCCGCCGCCGTACTCCTCCGGAACCGCCATGCCGAGGAATCCGTGTGACCCGGCATCGGTGAACAGGCTGCGAGGGGCGATGCCGGCCTCCTCCCACTCGAGGTAGCGGGGGGCCACCTCGGCGGCGATCCAATCGGCGATGCTGGCGCGAAACAGGTCGTGGTCGTCGTCGAACAGCGTGCGTTCCATGGCGCTCCAGTGGCGGGGACGGGTGGTGGTGGAGATCAGCGGGTCGCCCGGCGCAGGCCGGGCGGGTCCGGCCCAAACCTAATGTGGTGCACATGGAACTCCCCTCCGGCTTCGCCGCTCACGTCGGCCACATCGGCATCCGCGACGACAGCACGGACTTCGCGGTCGTCGCCTGCTCGGGGGCGGCCACCGCGGCGGCGCGCTTCACCCGGAGCCGGTTTGCCGGACCGTCGGTGGAGGTGTCGCAACGCTCGATGGCCGACGAACGGCTGCGCGCGGTGGTCGTGGTGTCCAAGAACGCCAACGTGGCCACCGGTGCAACCGGTCTGGCCAACGCCGAGGAGCTGGCCGCCCGCGTCGGCGACCTGGTCGACGCGCCGCCAACCGACGTTTTGGTGACCTCCACCGGCGTGATCGGGCGCCCCTACCCGATGGACAGGGTTCGCCGGTACCTCGACGGGCTGGCGGCCCAACCCGGGTGGGGCGAGCGCTTCCCGGTGAGCGACGCGGTCGTCGTCGCCGAGGCGATGATGACCACCGACACCCACCCGAAGGTGGCCGAGGCGCAGGTCGGTGAGTGCCGGGTGGTCGGCATGGCCAAGGGCGTGGGCATGATCGAGCCGGACATGGCCACGATGCTGGCCTTCGTCTTCACCGACGCCGAGCTGCCCGCGGCGGAGCTGAACCGGATCTTCGGCGGGGTCGTCGACCGCACCTTCAATTCGTTGTCGGTCGACACCGACACCTCCACGTCGGACACGGCGGCGATCCTGGCCTCGGGCCTGGCGGGCCCGGTCGACCCCGGTGCGTTCGAGGAGGGGCTGGAGCAGGTGTGCCTCGATCTCACCCGGCAGCTGGCGAGCGACGGCGAGGGTGCCGAGACGCTGCTGGTCGTGCGCGTGGAGGGGGCCCGGGACGACGACCAGGCCCGACGGGCGGCGAAGGCGGTGGTCAACTCACCGCTGGTGAAGACCGCCGTGCACGGCGCCGATCCCAACTGGGGTCGGGTGGTGATGGCGATCGGGAAGCTGTCGGGCGACTCCGACATCCACCCGGAGTCGGTCACGGTGCGATTCGGCGACGACGAGGTGTATCCGGCGTCCCCCGACGAGGCGGGTCTGGCGGCGCTGTCGGAGTACATGCGCGGCGACGAGGTGCACATCGTCGTCGACCTCGGTATCGCCGACGGGGCCTGGACGGTCTACGGCTGTGACCTGACCGACGGGTACGTCCGGATCAACGCCGACTACACCACCTGAGCGGCGGTGGCAGCCGGGCGGCGCAGTGCTCGGCTGCGGTGCAGCGTTCGGTTGTCGAGAGAGCGGGTGACGAGGATCGAACTCGCATAGCCAGTTTGGAAGACTGGAACTCTGCCATTGAGCTACACCCGCGGGATGCGTCGATTGTAGTCGCCCGGACGCGGCGATGGCCCACCGGAAATCGTCCCGGTGGGCCATCGAGTTCGGTCCGAGGACCGGGGTACTCAGTCCTGCTTGGACTCCTGGCGGGCCTCGCTGGCCTCGGCCTTGGCGTCGGCCTTGCGGGCCTCGGCCTGGGCGTCGGCGGCCTCGCGCTGGGCGTCGGCCTTGTCCTGCTGGGCCTCACCCTCCTGCTTCAGGTCGTCGTTGCCGACGATCGAGCCGACGGCCTCCTTGGCCCGGCCCTTGGCGTCCTCGACGACGCCCTTGACGCCCTTCTCGGCTGCGGAATCGTTGCTGTCTGCCATGTGATGGCCTCCTCGTTCGTGGGGGACTGCAGTGGTACCCACGCCGGCGGCGACCAAACATGGTCGTTGCAACAATCTCGTCGGGACGGGGAGATTTGAACTCCCGACCCCCTGCTCCCAAAGCAGGTGCGCTACCAGGCTGCGCCACGTCCCGTGGACGACGTTGTCGACCGGGAGAGACTATCGGGCGTCGCCGTGGGACCCCGCAGCGATTCCGACCGTCGACCAGACTCGCGGCATGGGCGACGTGCTGGTGACCCTCGGGGTGGTGATCGTGGCGGCCGCCCCGTTGGCCCTGTCGGTGATCGCACTGCTCGACGCCGCCCGCCGGCCCGCCTGGGCCTGGTCGTTGGCCGAGCGACCCCAGGCGATGTGGATGGCGATGATCCTGGTGGGGACCTTCCTGTCGATCCTCGGGGTCGGGATCTCGCTCTACTACCTGCTGCGGGTCCGACCGGCGATCGTGGCGGCCGAGAACGGCGACATCTCGCCGCCCCGTTCGGAGCCCCGCCCCTCGGACCCCTAGGATGCTCGACCGATGAACTCAGCTGTAGAGCCCCTCGAGGGCAACAAGGTCAAGATTCGCGTCGAACTCAGCGATGAGGCGTTCGACGCCGCGCTCGATGAGGCCTGGGGGAAGATCGCCAAAGAGGCGAACCTGCCCGGCTTCCGCAAGGGCAAGGTGCCCAAGCAGGTGGTGAAGAGCCGGGTCGACGAGGGCTACGCCCGCGGCGAGGCCATCCAGGCGGCGGTGCCCCGCGCCTACGAGGAGGCCCTGCGCGACCACGAGGTTGACGCGATCGACCAGCCGGACATCGAGTTGGACGAGGGCGCCGAGGCCGGTCAGGTCGTGTTCTCCGCCACCGTCGAGGTCCGCCCCGAGCTGACGATCGAGGGCTACGGCAGCCTCGAGGTGACGATCGCCAACCCGCACCCGGGCGACGACGAGGTGGCCGACCAGATCGACAAGCTGCGCACGCAGTTCGGCGAGCTGACCGACGTCGAGCGGCCGATCGCCACCGACGACTACGCCACGCTCAACCTGGTGGCCACCCGCGACGGCGAGGAGATCGCCGGGATGACCGCCGAGAGCTACCTCTACCAGGTGGGTTCCGGCGGCGTGGTGCCCGAGCTCGACACCAACCTGTTGGGCCTGGAGGTCGGGGAGTCGACCACGTTCGAGGCCGCCGACCCGTCGGCGCCGGCACCGGACCCCGACGAGGAGGAGGCCGACGAGGACGTCGAGGCGGCGCCGATCACGTTCAACGTCGAGGTGGTCGGGCTCCAGGAGCGCCAGCTGCCAGAGCTGACCGACGAGTGGGTGGCCGACGCCACCGAGTTCGAGACGGTGGCCGAGCTTCGCGACGACATCGTCGAGAACCTGAGCGGACAGGCCCGGGAGCGGGCCCAGGCCGAGGTTCGCAATCAGCTGGCAGCGGCGCTGACCGACCTGGTCACCGACGAGGTGCCCGAGGCCCTGGTGCAGGCGGCCGCCCAGGAGCAGCTCGAGTCGATGGCTCGCTCGCTGGCCCAGTCCGGCATCGAGATCAGCCAGTTTCTGCAGATGACCGGCCAGCAGCCGGACGACCTCCGCGCCCAGCTGACCGAGGAGGGCGGACGCCAGGCCAAGGTGGACCTGGCCCTCCGTGCGGTCGCCGCCGACCAGGGCCTCGAGCCCTCCGACGACGAGGTCACCGAGGAACTCGAGCACCTGGCGTTTCACGCCGAGGTCGATCTCGAGACCGCCCGCACCAACCTGACCGCCAACGGCCAGATGCCGGCGCTGCGTGCCGACATCGCCAAGCGCAAGGCGATGGACTGGCTGATCGACACGGCGTCGATCACCGACGCCACCGGCGCCCCGGTGGACCCGGAGCTGCTGAGGATCGACCCGCACGACCACAGCGACGAGCACGACGGCCACGACGCAGCGGGTGACGAGGCAGGCGACGGCGCGGCGGAGGACACTGCGGGGTCCGCCGATACCGTCGACGGCGACTCTGCGCAGTCCGACGCGGAGACGAACGACCCCGAAGCCGAGGCCTGAGATGACCCACCCACCCCACATCGCCAGTATCGAACAGCCCGCCGCCGGGCAGGCCGGCCTGGTGGCCACCAACTACATGGTGCCCAACGTCATCGAGCAGACCTCGCGAGGGGAGCGCTACAGCGACCTCTACTCCCGGCTGCTTCGGGAGAACATCATCTTCCTGTCGACGCCGATCGACGACACGGTGGCCAACCTGGTCTGCGCCCAGCTGCTATTCCTCGAGGGTGAGGACCCGGACAAGGACATCAACCTCTACATCAACTCGCCCGGCGGCGACATCAACGCTGTCTGCGACCACGACACGATGCAGTACATCCGCCCGAGATCAACACGACCGGCTGGTCAGGTACCCGCCAGCAGCGCGGCTAGCCGCCGTGACGCCCGGGAAGTGTCTCGCCTCTGCCCCACGCCTGCGCAGCCAACCATCAGCCGCACGGCCAGTCCGGCTATGCGCAGGCCTCCGACATCGAGATCGCCGCCAAGGAGATTCAGCGCATGAAGGTGGCCCTGGAGGGCGTGTTGGCCCATCACACCGGCCAGGACATCGAGAAGATCGCCACCGACACCGAGCGCGACTTCATCATGACCGCCGAGGAGGCCAAGGCCTACGGCGTGATCGACGACGTGATCGACGCCCGCACCGGCGAGCGCACCGACGGGCCGATCGCTCCGCCGAAGTAGCACCCGGCCCCGTCGAGGGGCGGGGTGGCGGCCAGGAATTCGGGCACCGCCCGCTTCGGGCGTGTCCTACACCGAACGCCCAGCGAGGCACAGGTCCCCGAGGCTCGGCGGCGCGCCGCCTACGCTGGGAACCCCACCGGGCGAGCAACCAGGGAGAGGCCGACGACGTGGCAAAGTTTGATGGAGGCAGCGAACTCCTCAAGTGCTCCTTCTGCGGGAAGTCGCAGAAGCAGGTCAAGAAGCTGATCGCCGGACCCGGCGTGTACATCTGCGACGAGTGCATCGAGTTGTGCAACGAGATCATCGAGGAGGAGCTGGCCGAGGGCTCCGACTTCACGCTCGAGCACCTGCCGAAGCCCAAGGAGATCTCGCCTTCCTCGACGAGTACATCATCGGGCAGGACAAACGGCGAAGGCGCATCTTCAGCGTGGCGGTCTACAACCACTAAGCAAGCGGGTGCAGCACCAGCAGAAGACCGGTCGCGACGACGTCGAGCTGTCCGCTACAACATTCTGATGCTGGGTCCCACCGGCTGCGGCAAGACCTCTGATGGCCCAGACGCGGCCCGCATGCTGAACGTGCCCCTTGCCGTGGCCGACGCCACCAGCCTGACCGAGGCCGGGTACGTCGGCGAGGACGTCGAGAACATCCCCGCTGAAGCTGTTGCAGGCCGCCGACTTCGATGTGAAGAAGGCCGAGACCGGCATCATCTACATCGACGAGATCGACAAGGTGGCCCGCAAGGCCAGGCCGAGAACCGTCGATCACCCGGGACGTCTCCGGCGAGGCGTGCAGCAGGCGCTGAAGATCCGGAGGGCACGGTGGCGTCGGTGCCCTCAGGCGGGCGGGCATCCCACCAGGAGTTCATCCAGATCGACACGGCCAACGTGCTGTTCATCTGCGCCGGCGCCTTCGCCGGGTTGGACGGCATCATCGAGAACCGGGTGGGCAAGAAGTCGATGGGCTTCGGCGCCGAGGTGCGCACGCTGCACGAGAAGGACACCGGCGCCCTGTTCCGCCAGGTGATGCCGGAGGACCTGCTGAAGTTCGGACTGATCCCCGAATTCGTCGGCCGCCTGCCGGTGATCGGCGTGGTCGACGACCTCGACCGGGCGGCGCTCACGTCGATCCTCACCGAGCCGAAGAACGCCCTGGTGTCGCAGTTCCAACGCATGTTCGAGCTGGACGACGTCGAGTTGGAATTCACCGACGACGCGCTGGGGGCGATCGCCGATCTGGCCCTGGTGCGCGGCACCGGTGCCCGAGGTCTGCGGGCGCTCATGGAGGAGGTGCTGCTGGGTGTCATGTACGACCTCCCCGGCCGCAGCGACGTCGGCAAGGTGGTCATCGACGATGCCGTCGTGCTCGACAAGGTGAACCCCACGCTGGTGCTTCGCAAGGAGATGGCGCGCACCACCCGGCCACGCCGGGCCGCCTCCTGAGCACCGCAGGCACCGCCTCGGCCGGGGATCCGTTCCGCTGGCTGGACGGGCTGGTCGACCACGAGACGTCGACACCCGGCATCGCCGAGGGCCGCATGCGCCCCGGCGGTCCGACGGTGGCCGGGTCGGACGCGTCGGGCGACGACCTGGAACCGATGCGCCGTCTTTGCGCCCTGCTGGGAGACCCCCAGCAGGCGGCGCCCGTCATCCTGATCACCGGCACCAACGGCAAGGGCACCGTCGCCACGCTGCTCACCCGCCTGCTGATGGCCTCGGGGCTCACCGTCGGTACGACGACCTCACCCGACCTCGGTTCGGTGATCGATCGCGTGGCGCTGGACGATGAGCCGATCGAGGCCGAGGCGTTGGGGGAGGCACTCGATGCGGTGCAGTTGGCCTCCGAGGCCCTCGATGAGCCGCCCACCCGCTTCGAGGCGCTGATCGCCGCCGCCTACCGTGCGTTTGCCGATGCGGCCGTCGAGGTGATGGTCGTCGAGGTGGGCATGTTGGGCCGGGACGACGCCACCAACGTGGCCGACGCCGACGTGGCGGTCGTGACCAACGTCGGACGGGATCACACCCCCGGCGGTCCGGACTGGGAACAACAGGTGGCAACCGCCAAGGCGGGCATCGTTCGCGCCGACGCCACGGTGGTGCTCGGGTCGATGAGCGATGAGGTCGCCGCGGTGATCGAGGCCGAGGGGCCCACCCGCGTGGTTCGGGTCGGTCAGGGCCTGGCCGTCGAGGACGATCGGCTGGCGGTGGGTGGGCATCACGGCGAGCTGCGCACCGAGTGGGGGATCCACCCCGAGGTGTTCGTTCCGGCGTACGGCGCCTGGGTGGCGGAGAGCGCGCTGTTGGCGGTTGCGGCGGCCGAGGCCTTCTTCGACCGTGCGTTGGCCGACGAGGTGATCGACGAGGCGTTTGTCGGCGTCAGGCTGCGGGGACGCGCTGAGGTGATCGCCCGCCAACCCCTGATCATCCTCGACGCGGCCCACAACCCG